>NZ_JBASTH010000071.1:0-16290 GCF_049274795.1 Aquabacterium sp. | reverse complement strand
CCATCCGCAACAGCACCACCGATGCCGCCAACAGCGCGGGCAGCGACCTGGGCGGCGGCTGGCTGAGCGACATGGCCGGCGGCCTGTTGCGCGGCAGCGGGCGCAAGGATTCGGTGCTGGAAACGGTGGCCAAGTCGGCTGCGCGCACCATCGGCTCCACCGTGGGGCGCGAGATCATCCGCGGCGTGCTGGGCTCGATCCTGGGCGGCAGCCGCAGCCGCAAGCGCTGAGGTCAGCGCTCAGGCACTCAGTGCCCGTCCGAACGGGCAATGTCCAGCAGGTGCTCCACCTCGGCGCGGTGCATGCGCACGTTGCGGCGGTGCCACCAGCCGATCAGGGCCATCACGGCCGCCACCACCACGCCGAAAGCGGTGATAGCGCCAAAAGCCGACAGGCCGGCCTTGGTCGTGCCCGCGTACATGGCACCCAGCAGCAGGATGCACGCCTGCTCGTTGAAGTTCTGCACCGCGATCGAGCGCCCCGCCCCCATCAGGTTGTGGCCTCTATGCTGCAGCAACGCGTTCATCGGCACCACCAGGAAGCCCCCCAACCCGCCCAGCAGCACCAGGAAAGGGATGGCCACATGCAGATCACGGATGGCGTTCATGAAGATCACCAACACGCCCATGGCCACGCCCAGCGGGATCACCCGTGTGGCCCAGTCCAGGCGCATCCAGATCGAGGCCATCACCGCCCCCACCGCCGTGCCGATGGCCACCACCCCCACCAGGGACGAGGCCTGCGTGGTGCTGTAGCCCAGGGCCACGCCGGCCCAGGCCAGCACGATGTAGCGCAGGTTGCCCGACACACCCCAGAACAGCGTGGTCGTGGCCAGCGAAATCTGGCCCAGCTTGTCGCGCCACAGGCGCTGGTTGCACAGCCAGAAATCGGTGGTGAGCGAGAGCGGGTTGGCCGGCAGCGGCTGCAGCGCCGCCTCGGTGCGCGGGATGCGCAGATTGAACATCGCCGCAGCGATGTACAGAAACACCATGCAGGCGATGGCCGCCTCGGCCGGCGTATCGATGCCGGTGTCCACAAAGGGCAGATCCAGCGCCAGCAATTGCGGCGCGATGTGTGCGCCCATCAGTTGCCCGCCCAGCACCACGCCCAGGATGATGGAGGTGATGGTCAGGCCCTCGATCCAGCCATTGGCCTTGACCAACTGGGAAGGCGGCAGCAGTTCCGTGAGGATGCCGTACTTGGCCGGCGAGTAGGCCGCGGCACCCAGGCCCACCATCGCATAGGCGATCAGCGGGTGCGTGCCGAACAGCATCATCAGGCAGCCCACCACCTTGATGGTGTTGGACACAAACATCACCTTGCCTTTGGGGTAGGCATCGGCGAACGCCCCCACGAAAGGCGCCAGCACCACGTAGAACAGCGCAAACATCGGCACCAGCGCGGCACGTTGCCACTCCTGAGCGCCCGATGTCTTGAGCAGTTCGACGGCCGCCACGAACAGCGCGTTGTCTGCAAGCGAACTGCAGAACTGCGCCGCCATGATGGTGTAGAAGCCTTTTTTCATCGTGGACGGGGCGGGGACAACGTGGGGACCATGCGATATCGAAAGGTGTCGTTCATGTTCTGGACAACCGGGGGCCGGTTATAGCATGCCGCCCGTTTCGATCCCGGCGGCGCGCCCCGCCCGGCCCTGGCTTGCGGGGGCTGGCAAAATAGCCAAATGCCCCGCCCGCTTGAAGCCCTGATCCACCTCGACGCCCTTGAACACAACCTGCGGCGGGCCCGCGAAGCGGCGCCGGATGCACAGGTCTGGGCGGTGGTCAAGGCCAACGCCTACGGCCACGGCATCGAGCGCGTCTACGAGGCCCTGCGCGCCGCCGACGGCTTCGCGCTGCTCGACATCGCCGAGGCCGAGCGCCTGCGCAAGCTCGACTGGCGCGGCCCCATCCTGTTGCTGGAAGGCACCTTCGACGCCCGGGATCTGGAATGGTGCTCGCGCCTGAACCTGTGGCATGCCGTGCACCACGAGTCCCAGATCGACTGGCTGGCCATCCACAAGACCGAATGGCCGCACCGCGTGTTCCTCAAGATGAACACTGGCATGAACCGCCTGGGCTTCACGCCCGAGGCCTTCCGCAACGCGTGGGTGCGCCTGTCGGCCCTGCCCCAGGTGGACGAGGTATCGCTGATGACGCACTTCTCCGACGCGGACGCGGCCAAAGGCATCGCCCAGCAACTGGCCGTGTTCGAGGCCACCTGCGCCGACCTGCCCGGTGAGCGCAGCCTGTGCAACAGCGCCGCCATCCTGCGCCATGCCGGCTCGCCGCAGGTGCGTGGCGACTGGGTGCGCCCGGGCATCATGCTGTACGGCTCGTCGCCCGACTACCCTGAGCACGAGGCCGCCGATTGGGGCCTGCGCCCCGCCATGACCCTGCGCTCGCGCCTGATCGGCATCCAGCACATCCAGACCGGCGACACCGTGGGCTACGGCAGCCGCTACACGGCCCAGGCGCCCATGCGCGTCGGCATCGTGGCCTGCGGTTATGCCGACGGCTACCCGCGTCACGCCCCAGACGGTACGCCGGTGCTGGTTGACGGCGTGAAGGTGCCCCTGGCCGGCCGCATCTCGATGGACATGCTCTCCGTGGACCTGACGCACGCGCCCAACGCCGGCATCGGCAGTGAGGTCACGCTGTGGGGGCACGGCCCTGCGCTCGACGGCCGCCCTACCCTGCTGTCCATCGACGAAGTGGCCCAGCACTGCGGCACCCTGGGCTACGAGCTCATGTGCGCGGTCACGCCCCGCGTGCGCGTCGACGTCATCCATCCCCACAGCCTCTGACCCCACCCGCGCCCGACCATGGACACCGACGCCCAACGCCACCACCTCCGCATGACCGTGCTGATGACGCCCGACATGGCCAACTTCTCGGGCAATGTGCACGGCGGCACCATCCTCAAACTGCTCGACCAGGTGGCCTATGCCTGCGCCAGCCGTTACGCCGGCACCTACGTCGTCACGCTGTCGGTGGACCAGGTCACCTTTCGTCAGCCCATCCACGTGGGCGAGCTGGTGACCTTCCTGGCCTCGGTGAACTACACCGGCACCTCGTCGATGGAGATCGGCGTGAAGGTGGTGGCCGAGAACATCCGCAACCAGGTGGTGCGCCATGCCAACAGTTGCTTTTTCACGATGGTGGCCGTGAACGACCAGGGCAAGCCGACCAGCGTGCCCGCGCTGACACCCGAAACGCCGGACGAGCACCGCCGCTTCGCCGCCGCCAAGCTGCGCCGCGAACTGCGCCAGGAACTGGAGCGCCGCTTCAAGGCCATCCAGGCCAGCGCCCCCTCGGCCCCGCCCGCAGACGGCAGCCCCTGACGCCATGATCAAAGAAAAAACCGTCTACACCTGCACCGAGTGCGGCGGCACCAGCCCCAAGTGGCTGGGCAAGTGCCCGCACTGCAACGCCTGGAACACGCTGGAAGAAGGCCGCGCCGAGACCGCGCCCAGGCACCGCATGCAGGCCCTGGCCCGTGGCCTGGCCGCGCCCCAGCCCGTCACCACGCTGTCGGACATCGAAGCAGGTGACGTGGCCCGCACGCCCACCGGCCTCGATGAGCTGGACCGCGTGCTCGGCGGCGGCATCGTGGCCGGCGGCGTGGTGCTGATCGGGGGCGATCCGGGCATCGGCAAATCCACCCTGCTGCTGCAGGCGCTGGATGCGCTGTCACGCCAGATGCCCGTGCTCTACGTGACCGGCGAGGAAAGCGGCGCCCAGGTGGCCCTGCGCGCCCACCGCCTGGGCCTGGAAGGCAAGGCCGTGCGCGTGCAGGCCGAGATCCAGCTCGAGAACATCCTGGCCACGCTGGAGGCTGAAAAGCCCAGCTTCTGCGTGATCGACTCCATCCAGACGCTCTACAGCGAGCAGCTCACCTCAGCGCCCGGCTCCGTCGCCCAGGTGCGCGAATGCGCCGCCCACCTCACGCGCACGGCCAAATCCACCGGCTGCACCATGGTGCTGGTAGGCCATGTGACCAAGGAAGGCGCGCTGGCCGGTCCGCGCGTGCTGGAGCACATCGTCGACACGGTGCTGTATTTCGAGGGTGACACGCACAGCAGCTTCCGGCTGGTGCGCGCCATCAAGAACCGCTTCGGCGCCGTCAACGAGATCGGCGTGTTCGCGATGACGGACAAGGGCCTCAAGGGCGTGACCAACCCCAGCGCCATCTTCCTGTCCACGCACGGCGAGCCGGTGCCGGGCTCCTGCGTGCTGGTCACGCTGGAAGGCACGCGCCCCATGCTGGTCGAGATCCAGGCCCTGGTCGACGAGGGGGGCCCCAGCCCGCGCCGCCTGAGCGTGGGCCTGGAGCGCGACCGCCTGGCCATGCTGCTGGCCGTGCTGCACCGCCATGCCGGCATCGCCTGTGGCGATCAGGACGTGTTCGTCAACGCGGTGGGCGGTGTGCGCATCAGCGAGCCGGCGGCCGACCTGGCCGTGCTGCTGGCGATCCAGAGCAGCCTGCGCGGGCGCCCGCTGCCCAAAGGCTTCATCGCCTTCGGTGAAGTGGGTCTGGCCGGCGAGGTGCGCCCTGCCCCGCGTGGTCAGGAGCGTTTGAAGGAAGCCGCCAAGCTGGGCTTCTCCACCGCCATCGTGCCGCGTGCCAACGCGCCCAAGAAGCCGATCGAGGGTCTGACGATCCATGCCGTGGACCGCATCGAGCAGGCCGTGGACCTGGTGCGCGGACTCTGATCAGCGCTTGAGCGTGGCCTTGAGGTTCAACCCCGTGGCCAGCAGCGTGCCGAAATAGATCACCGCAGCCCCCACCAGGCAGGCCAGCAGCAGCCCCACCCGCTCCAGCGGCTGGTGGCGCAGCGCCAGCCAGTCGAAGGCCTGCGAGGCCCACCACAGACCGCCGGCCAGCAGCGCCGTGGCCAGCCCCACGCGGGCACCGAACAGCCCCCAGCCCGGCGCGGCCTGGTAGCGGCCCGCCTTGCGCAAGCCCCACAGCAGCAGCCCCGAGTTGACCAGCGAGGCCAGCCCGATGGACAGCGCCAGCCCGGCCTGCGACAGCCAGGGCACGAAGACCAGGTTGAGCAACTGCGTCAGCACCAGCACGCCGATGCCGATGCGCACGGGCGTGCGGATGTCCTGCGTGGCGTAGAAGCCCGGCGCCAGGATCTTCACGCCGATCAGGCCCATCAGGCCCACGCCATAGCCCATCAGCGCCAGCACCGTCTGGTGCACGTCCGCATCATTGAAGTGTCCGTAGTGGTAGAGCGTCGCCACCAGCGGCTTGGCGAAGAGCAGCAGGCCCACGGCACTGGGCAGCGCCAGCAGCAGCACCAGGCGCAGCCCCCAATCCAGCAGCCCGGAAAACTGCGCACGGTCACCGCTGGCCTGCGCCTTGGACAACTGCGGCAGCAGCACCACGCCCAGCGCCACGCCCAGCAGGCCGGTCGGGAACTCCATCAGGCGGTCGGCATAGGTCAGCCAGGAGACGGCGCCAGCCCCCAGGTGGGACGCGATCTGCGTGTTGATCAGCAGGGACAACTGCGCCACCGACACGCCCAGCAAGGCCGGCCCCATCTGGCGCAGGATGCGGCGCACGCCATCATGGTGCCAGGCCGCCGACAAAGCCGCCCACGTGACGGCAATGCGCGGCAGCACGCCACGCCGCGCCAGGGCCGGCAACTGGATGCCCAACTGCAGCACGCCCCCCAGCATCACGCCCACGGCCAGCGCCAGCACCGGATCCCAGCCTTGCTGGCGGAACCACGGCGCCAGCAGCAAGGCCGCCACGATCATGGCCAGATTGAGCAGCACGGGCGTAGCCGCGGGCACCGCGAAATGCCCCCAGGTGTTGAGCACGCCCGCGCTCAGCGCCACCAGCGACATGCACGCGATGTAGGGGAACATCCAGCGCGTCATCTGCACGGCGGCATCGAATCCGCCGGATTCCTTCAGGCCGGAAGCCATCAGCCACACCAGCACCGGCGCGCCGATCACCCCCAGCACCGACACCAGCACCAGCACCCAGAACAGCACCGAGCCCACGGCATCGATCAGCCGGTGCGTGGCTTCGTCACCCTGGCGGGCGCGGCTTTCGGCCAGGATGGGCACGAAGGCCTGCGAAAACGCCCCTTCGGCGAACAGGCGCCGCAGCAAATTCGGAATGCGAAATGCCACCTGAAAGGCATCGGTGGTGGCGCTGGCACCGAAGGCCGCCGCGATGAGCAACTCGCGCACCAGTCCCGTGATGCGCGATGCCAGTGTCAACAGCGACACGATGGAGGCGGATTTGAGCAAACTCATGGGCGCGGATTATGGGGCCGACACCTGAACGCGCCGCCCACCCCTGGCCAGGGGGTCCAACAGGTGTTATACTGTTCGGCTTTCCAACCAACTCTGGCTTTGCCAGGTGCGAATTGCTCTCACGTCAGATGATGTGAGCCAGGCAGGCATCGACAAGGCCCACACATCATGGCATCTGCATCGAAGGTCAAGAAGACCGTCCGTATCGCCTCCGGCCGCAAGCGCGTCCGCCAGGACATCAAACTGAACGCCGCCAACTCGGCCCTGCGTTCGAAGTTCCGCACCGCCATCAAGAGCGTGCTCAAGGCTGTCAAGGCCGGCGACAAGACCCAGGCTTCCGAAGCCTTCAAGGCCGCTCAAAGCGTGATCGACTCCATCGCCGACAAGGGCATCTTCCACAAGAACAAGGCCGCTCGCCACAAGAGCCGCCTGGCCGCCAAGGTCAAGGCCCTGGCCACCGCCGCCTGATCTCAGGCCCGGTCGCGCTGCCCCGAGCAGCGCCCCTCAAAAAAGGCTCGCCGATGGCGAGCCTTTTTGCTTTTCGAACCACACAGCGAATCACGCCGCCCACCTCATCCAGGTACGCCGAAGGCGACCGCCCCGAGTGGCATCCGACGATCCGGCTCTGCCGGTCGAAGGGATGCGCCCCCTTGAGGGGGCCGGCGAAGCCGGTAGGGGGTGGGAGATTTAGTCAGGAATGATGCACCCCTCAAAGACCTGCAGATCGTTGTCCTTGGCGAAATTCATGACGAAATCCCAGGCCATCGGTTCGATCTTGCGCAGGGATTCGTTCACCACCACGCATTTCACGCCGCCCAGGGTCGTCGGGAAGCAATACGGGGAGTAGCCGATGTGGGAGCCGGGCCCGCCCTTCGCGCCCCCGGGCCGGAAGCACGACATGGCACCAGCCAGGCGCTCGGCCCAGTCGCTGGGGCGGAACTGCCGTCCGTTGGACGTGATGCCCTGGATGAAGACTTCACGTGGTTTGACTGCGGCAATGGCCGCAGCCGCCGGCGCTGCCGGAGTGGAGCTGGACACGTTGGAAGATCCCACGGTCTGTGCAATGGGTGCATTGACAGGTTGTACAGGCACGGCCGCCGGTCGTGTCGGCTCGCCGCGGTGGCTCGGCGCTTGCGCGGAAGGGTGATCCTGCGCCAACGCCGGGTCTGAGGTCACAGGGTCTGAAACTGTTGCCATCAGAAACGCCTTCCATTGTCCCTGGAGTTGGACACAATCGCAACATCGGTGCCAGTAGCCTTGCACCTTCATCGGGCTAGATCAAGGGACAACCCCTAGCCCGCAACACCACCGGCCGCCTCTCCGCATCTTCGGCAATCCCCATGCCGGCTTGATGACAGCCATCGGTGACATCCGTCATGCGCATTCCTTACAATGGTCCGGGCGCAGTCACCGTGCACTGCGCTTTTTTCATTGTCAGACCACAGCGAGATCCCCCATGACTGCCGCCGCGCCCATGCCCCATGTGATGCCCACCTACGGTCGCCTGCCCTTCGCCCTGTCGCACGGCCAGGGCTGCCGAGTCTGGGACACCGACGGCAAGGAGTACCTGGACGGTCTGGCCGGCATCGCCGTGAACACCCTGGGCCACAACCACCCCAAGCTGGTGCCGGCGCTGCAGGAGCAGGTCAGCAAGCTGATCCACTGCTGCAACTACTACCAAGTGCCGCTGCAGGAAGAACTGGCCGCCCAACTTGTGCACCTGTCCGGCCTGACCAACGCCTTCTTCTGCAACTCGGGCCTGGAGGCCAACGAGGCCGCCCTCAAGATCGCCCGGAAGTACGGCCACGACAAGGGCATCGACCTGCCTGAGGTCGTTGTCTATGAAAAGGCCTTCCATGGCCGCTCGATCGCCACGCTGTCGGCCACGGGCAACCCCAAGGTGCAGGAAGGCTTCGCGCCGCTGGTGCCGGGCTTCGTGCGCGTGCCGCTCAATGACATCGCCGCGCTGGAAGACGTGGCCGCCACGCGCCCCAAGGTGGTCGCCGTGTTCCTGGAGGTGATCCAGGGCGAAGGTGGCGTCAACCCCGCCACCAACGACTACCTGCGCGCCGTGCGCAAGCTGTGCGACGACAAGGGCTGGCTGCTGATGCTGGACGAAGTGCAGTGCGGTATCGGCCGCACCGGCAAGTGGTTCGCGCACCAGTGGGCCGGCATCCAGCCGGACGTGATGCCCCTGGCCAAGGGCCTGGGCTCGGGCGTGCCGGTGGGCGCCGTGGTGTGCGGTCCCAAGGCCGCCAACGTGCTCAAGCCCGGCAACCACGGCACCACCTTCGGCGGCAACCCGCTGGCCATGCGCGCCGGTGTCGAAACGCTCAAGATCATGGAGGCCGATGGCCTGCTGGACAACGCCGCCAAGGTGGGCGCGCACCTCAAGGCCGCCCTGCAGCGTGAACTGGGCGCCCTGCCCGGCCTCACCGAGATCCGCGGCGACGGCCTGATGCTGGGCATCGAGTTGGACCGCCCCTGCGGCGTGCTGCTGGGCCGTGCGGCCGAGGCCGGCCTGCTGCTGAGCGTGACCGCCGACAAGGTGATCCGCCTGGTGCCCCCGCTGATCCTGACCACGGCCGAGGCCGACCAGATCGTGGCCATCCTGGTGCCGCTGGTCAAGCAGTTCCTGAGCGATACCAGCAAGGCCTGAACGATGAAGCCCGGCCACACCTTGCTCAAGCACTACCTGCAGTTCAAGGACCTGCGCGCCCAGGAGTACCACTACCTGTTCGAGCGCGCCGCCCTGATCAAGAAGCGCTTCAAGAACTACGAGAAGTACACGCCGCTGGCCGACCGCACGCTGGCCATGATCTTCGAGAAGGCCAGCACGCGCACGCGTGTGAGCTTCGAGGCCGGCATGTACCAAATGGGCGGCTCGGTGGTGCACCTCACCACCGACGGCAGCCAACTGGGCCGCAGCGAGCCCATCGAGGACAGCGCCAAGGTGATCTCGCGCATGGTCGACATCGTGATGATCCGCACCTACGAGCAGGCCAAGCTGGTGAAGTTCGCGGCCAATTCGCGCGTGCCGGTGATCAACGGGCTGACCAACGAGTACCACCCCTGCCAGATCCTGGCCGACATCTTCACCTTCATCGAGCACCGTGGCTCGATCGAGGGCAAGGTGGTGGCCTGGGTGGGCGATGGCAACAACATGGCCAACACCTGGCTGCAGGCGGCCGAGCTGCTGGGCTTCACGGTGCACGTGAGCACGCCCAGCGGCTACGAGATCGATGCAGAGGTGGCCGGCATCAGCGACACCGGCTGCTACAAGGTCTTCAAGGATCCGATGGACGCCTGCCGTGGCGCGCACCTGGTGACCACCGACGTGTGGACCAGCATGGGCTTCGAAGCCGAGAACGAAGAGCGCAAGAAGGCGTTTGCCGATTGGTGCGTGGACGCAGAGATGATGGGTGTGGCAGCAAAGGATGCGCTGTTCATGCATTGCCTGCCTGCGCATCGTGGCGAAGAAGTTGAAGCCGAGGTGATCGATGGGCCTCAATCGGTCGTGTGGGATGAGGCTGAGAATCGGCTGCATGTGCAGAAGGTGCTGATGGAGTACCTTTTGCTGGGTCGGATCGGCTGATCCATATCCTGCTGGCTGGTTGGCCGCTGCGTGCGGCGGTCTGAGCGCTTTGTCGTTGCAGCGCGGGGCGCGGGATGTGGGGGTAGCCGGCCAGGCTTCTTTGTTGGCGGTCACGCCTGCGGCGTGACTTCCCTGCGCTGCTCACGGCGAGGTGGGGCCGCATAACTCACTACGCGACCTTCGGCCTCTGCGTTCAAACAGATGCGGCCAGTCAGATGACGAAGCATGCGCAAATGCCCAGGCACGCGAAGGATCGTGCGTAAAAGCAAGGCGGCGACAACCACGGATGCCCGAGCCACCGGCCTAAGCGGACGTTGGCATGCGCCAGCCCCGCGCAGTCAAAGGACAAGTCCCTCCGCATGCTGAGAGCGGGGCATAAAGGGCTGAGGGGGCCTCTGGCCGGGCGCCTTGTTGGCGTCGCAGGCGCACAGGGAGGGACAGGTTTGCCCCTGGCCTGTGGCCAGGGGATGGCGAGCATGTTTGAGGCCCGCAGGGCCGAGTTGCGCAGCCACCTGGCCCGTACGAGCACCGGAGAGCAGTCACGCCGCAGGCGTGACCGCCAACATCGAAGCCCGGCCAGAGGCCCCCTCAGACCCCGCCCCGCGCTGCCCCGAAAAATCGACCAACCCGAGGCACGGCAAAGGCAAACAGCCTCAAGCCAGAGCCCTTTCCAACTTGAACACAGACACAGCCTGCGCCAACTGATCCGCCTGACGCGCCAGCCCATCGGCCGCCGCAGCCGTTTCCTCCACCAACGCCGCATTGCGCTGCGTCGATTCATCCAGCACCCCGATCGCCGTATTGATCTGCGCGATCCCATGGTTCTGCTCGGTGCTGGAATTGGTGATCTGCCCCACCAGCTCGGTCACACGCCGCACCTGCTGCACCACCTGATCGATGGTCGATCCCGTGCTGTAGACCAGCGCACTGCCCGACTCGACCTGCGACACACTGCTGGTGATCAACTGCTTGATCTCCTTGGCCGCTTCCGCACTGCGCTGTGCCAGGGTCCGCACCTCACCGGCCACCACGGCAAACCCACGCCCCTGCTCACCTGCCCGCGCGGCTTCCACCGCCGCGTTCAGCGCCAGGATGTTGGTCTGGAAGGCGATGCCATCGATCACCCCGATGATGTCGGTGATCTTGCGGCTGGACTGCTGGATGCCCGACATGGTCTCCACCACGCGGCTGACGGCCGCGCCGCCCTCCACCGCCACGTTGGACGCCTGCCCCGCCAGGGCATTGGCCTGGTGCGCATGATCCGCGCTGTTCTGCATGGTCGCCACGATCTCGTCGACGGACGAGGCCGTCTCCTGCAGGCTGGCCGAGGCCTGCTCGGTGCGCGCGCTCAAGGCCGCGTTACCCGAAGCGATCTCGCTGGACGCCGCACGGATGGCATCGGTGGCCTGGTGCACCTGCTGCATCGCCTCGGAGATCAAGGTGAGCGATTCGCGCAGCTTGCGCACCACGCGGCGCTGGCTGCGCTGCGGCGGCAGGCGCAGGTCGATACGGCCATCCTCCGACTGCAGGTGCTCGGCGATCTCCATCAGCTCTTCGGCGGTGTCGAATTCACCTTTGGCACGGGCCGCCAGGAACAGCAGCACGCCCGCCTCGGCGATCACGAACAGCGCATGCTCGATCACACGGAAGAAGCTGGCCTCTCCGAAACACATCGGGCCCCAGCCCCAGGCCTGGAACTGGTTGAAGCTCAGATGATGCACAGCGATGGTGGCTGCCCCCGCAATCACAGGCAATGCACGCCGATACACCACCAGGCAGGCCATGAAGGCGAAGACCGCGAAATGGGCCTCGTTGTGGCCGCGCGCCACATGGATCGTCAGGCCGACCATGGCCATGCCCAGGAAGGGCAGGCCGATCATGCTGCCGGTGCCCCCTTGCGACCAGGCCGCCACACCCAGGCTGGCCAGCATCAGCAGCACGCCGATACCCAGCCCCACACCAAAGTTGTCGAACCGCACGCCATAGGCCAGCACACCCAGAAACACGGTGGCGATACCCGCCAGCACCACGGTGTCGTTGCGGCGGAACACACCGGTGCGAGAAGTGTGAGGTTGCGTCATGCGCTGAGCCTTTGGACGATCACGAAAAGACCAGTGGTCGTTTTTATCGTCAGCGACCTGAAAAACCTTAACTCTTCGGACAGGCAACCTTCAGGGCGGGTTCAGAACCCATCATTCAGAACCGATAGGCCAGCCTCACCCCGCCCCAATGCCGCCCCTGCACCGTGATGGGCGCCGAGGCCTCCTTGAGCATCACGAAGTTGCCGCCGCCCATGTCGCGCCGGTAGGTCTGCAGCAGGAAGGGCCGCTCGTTGCGGGCCGAGGCGAGGCCCGTGCGGTCATTGAAGATGCGCCGCCAGCGCGAG
Organism: Aquabacterium sp.; assembly: GCF_049274795.1. Classification (GTDB taxonomy): domain Bacteria; phylum Pseudomonadota; class Gammaproteobacteria; order Burkholderiales; family Burkholderiaceae_C; genus Aquabacterium. The sequence continues at coordinate 4,034 of NZ_JBASTH010000071.1, read as the reverse complement.
TTGGCCGTGTTCCACACGACATCGCCCTGGCGCTGCGGTTGGCAGTACTGGCGGTTGTGCATGGGGATGTAGCCATTGCGGTCCACGCCGATGCAGAACACCACGTTGGGCAGGGCCTTGAGCGCTGCTTCCTGGATGCTTGGAAACAGGCGATCGGTTACCGCATTGAAGCGGGTCAGGAACTGCTGCGGGTTGCTGCCGGCGATCGGCTGGTAGCGGTCGTCGAACAGGTCGGCCAGCGTGATCTGGCCACTGCCCACGGTCTGTGACAGCACGTCGGCGATCTGCCCGGCGACCTGCTGCGCCAGGTCGATGTAGGGCGTCTCGGCTGTCTCGACGCCGCAGGAGGCGATCACCTCCATCAGCGTTTCCGACACGCCCAGCACCACCTCGCTGCGGCGCATGGCCTGCGACAGCGCATCGCGCGTGCGTGTGACCTCGCCGGCCATGGTGGCGGCCTGTTCATGGATGCCGCCGGAGACGTTCATGCTCTGGCTGGCCGCATCGCCGATGCGCGCCACCCCCGCCTCCACCGCCGACAGCGCGGCCTGGAAGCGGCCTTGCGCGCCGTTGCCCGCCTCGTGGTCCCAGCGGATGTCGTGCGCCAGGGACTGGATGCGCTGGTCCAGGCTGGTCACCGTGCTCATGATGGCCTTGGAGGTGGACTCCACCTGCGTGGACAGGTCCTTCACCGCATCGGCCACCACCGAGAAGCCCCGCCCTGCCTCGCCAGCGCGCTTGGCCTCGACCGAGGCATTGAAGGCCACCAGGCGGGTCTGCAGGGCGATCTGCGTGATCTGCTGGGCGGCCTTGGCCACGTCGCGCAGGGTATCGACCACGCCGGCCACTTCCTGACCCACGGATTCGACCGCCTGGCGTGCCTGCCCCACGGACGACTGGCTGTCGGCCGTGACCTGGTGGATCAGGTTCTGCGCGGTGCGGATGTCCTGCAACTGCTTGACCAGCGAGGCCAGCGCGTCCTGCTGGCGGGTGACCACGGCGGTGGTGTCTTCGAGCATGCCGCGCAACTGGGCGGCTTCCAGGCCCAGGCCGGCGGTGTCGCGCTGCAGGCGTTCGGCCAGCTGGGTCGCATCACGCGAAACAGGCGAGACAGACGACGCGGCCGCGGTCAACAGCTCAGGCTGGGCAGGCACCATCGCGGAAGATGGCACCACGGCCCGTTCAGCGGCGGGCTCATTCTTCTTGAACAACGACCAGGGCATGAGGCATCCCAAGCAAGGCAGGCCAGCGCCTGCGCGCCCTCAGCAGGCCGCAGCGCCCCTCCCGCCAGACCTCGCCCGGAACGGTTCGATGGGGTGACCGGTGCCGGTCAGAAAGCCCTGAGCTTCACACGCAGCCGGGCGATGGACTGGCTGTGAAGCTGACACACACGAGATTCGGTCACGCCGAGCACAGCGGCGATTTCCTTGAGGTTCATGTCCTGCTCGTAGTACATGCTCATCACGTACTGCTCGCGCTCCGGCAGGTTCTTGATGGCTTCGACCAGGGCCTCGCGCATGCGGTGGTCCTGCAGCAGGCTCAAGGGGTCGTTGCCCTCGTCGGCCACGTGGCGGTCAAGATAATCGCTGTCGCCGTCGTCGCCGCTCATGTCTTCCAGGTAGATGAGCTGCGTGCCGCGCACCTTGCCCAGCATCTCCTGGTAATCGGACAGGTTGATGCCCATCTCCTTGGCGATCTCGCTCTCGACAGGCGGGCGGCCGAGCTTCTGCTCCAGGCGGTGCACGGCCGATTCGATGTCGCGCTGCTGCTTGCGCGTGCCGCGGCTCATCCAGTCGGCGCCGCGCAGCTCATCAAGCATGGCGCCGCGGATGCGCTGAGTGGCGAAGGTTTCGAACTGCACGCCCTGGCCGGCGTCGAAGCGGCTGAGGGCGTCGGTCAGGCCGATCATGCCGACCTGGATCAGGTCATCGATTTCCACATTGGCCGGCAGCTTGGCGATCATCTGATGCGCCAGGCGTCTCACCAGCGGGCTGTACTGGTGGAGCATGGCATCGATGTCGAGTCGGCCTTTGGCGGTATACATGTTCTGCTCCATGAACGTCTTGTCAATTGAACACCGGTGTGGACCTGGAAGGCAAGGCAGCCCCGGGGGACATCAGGTGGTCAAAAGCGGAATCTCCGAGTGTATGTGGCAGTGCGCAGCGCAGCAGGTCGGCGGCCATGTCCAGGAACGTAGCGCTGGGATCCTGGGCGGCCGGCTCCATCGGGTTCATCTGCAGCCAGTCACGCTGGGCAGCACCGAGGAAGTTGTCGGCGCACTGCCCCAGACGCTGGGCAATCTGCGCGCCTGCCCGGGAGCCAGGGCCGGCACACACCAGCAGATCGTAAGACATCCAGCGCGCGCGCTGCACGAAAGTTTTCACGGCCGCATAGGAGTGCGTCAAACCGGCCGCGTTTTCATCGGTGAACACCAGCGGGCGCACGTTCAGGCCCACGCTGCGCTGGCCCAGCACGCGCACCAGCTCGCTGGCCGAGGCATGCAGCAGGATCACGTCCATCTGGGGGGCTGCATCGGCCAGGGCGCACACCAGCGAGGCGCTGCTGCCCTGCGCATCCACATGGCGCAATGGCAGGCCGCGGGCGGGCATGTAGTGCACGTCGTCCGTCAGGTGCTCGATGCCTTCGGCCAGGTCGAAACCGGCCAGCTCTGAAGGGGTGCGGGCGCGCTCACCAGCGTCCACCACCAGGGTCTTGAGGCCGAAACCGGCGAAGGCGGCGCACAGGCGCTCCAGCACCACGCCGCCGAACATGACCTGCGGGTTGGAGACGATGGGAATGAAACGAACCACACGGCTGGGGAACATCTGGCGCAGGCCATGGGCCTGGTCGACGGGCCGGCTGGTGCTGCTGGACGATGAGCGCGCAGAACTGGTCATGTGGCAGGCTCGATCACGCCATGGGTTGCGAAGACGACTGGGCGTCGAAGGTGGCCGGCGCAGCGAACACCAGGCTCACCTCGCTGGCATCCAGGCGGAATGCCGGGTTGAGGCTGGCCCGCAGCGCGCGGTGCACCAGGGAAGCCGATGACAGACGGTGCCAATCTTCCGGCACGCGTTGTCCGTTGGCGACGCCCAGCACTTTCAGTTTGTGACGAATTAACGCATCCAGGGCCGGACCGAGCTTCACGGCTTCGTCCAGCTTGGACAAGACGATACCTGCGCAGGATGCCGCCTGATAAGAAACCATGACATCTTCGATGGCGTCGCCCTGGGCGGCGGCGTTGATCACCAGCAGCTTCTTGATGCTGGGATGCGAAATCATCTCGAGCAGCTCGCGGGTGCGGGCATCGCGCTGGGGCATGCCGGCGGTGTCGATCAGGATCAGCTTCTTGCCCGACAGCAGTTCGAGCAGGTCTTCCAGCGCGGCGCGGTCATGGGCGATGTGCACGGGCACACCCAGGATGCGGCCGTAGGCGCGCAGCTGTTCGTGGGCGCCCATCCGGTAGGCGTCCAGGGTGATCAGGCCCAGGTTCTGCGCGCCGTGCTTGGCGGCGAACAGCGCGGCCAGCTTGGCGGTGGAGGTGGTCTTGCCGACGCCGGTGGAACCGATCATGGCGAAGATGCCGCCCTGGTCCTCGATGTTGGGCTCGTGGTCGGCGGTGTTCAGGTTGCGCTGCAGCACTTGCGTGGTCCAGCTCATCTCGTCGACCTTGCCGGCCACCACATCGCGGGGCATGCCGTCGAGCATCTTGCGGATCAGCACGGGCGAGAAGCCGCCGTCCAGCAGACGCTGGGCCATCAGGGCCTGGCTGGGCGTGCGCTGCAGCTTGTCCACGAAGGCCATGGTCTCGAAGCGCTCCTTCATCAGGGCGCGCATCGCACGGATCTCGGTGAGCATGGAGGCGTTGGCATTCTGCGCGGCGACCAGGGCTTCGCGGGTGGTTTCGTCCACCACGGGGGCAGCGGCCTTGGCGGGCGTGCCGCGCTTGACCATGTTGTCCATGCGCAGGTCGTCGTCCGTCCAGCCGGCCGAGGCGGCAGCGGCCTTGGCGGTGGCGCGCGGCTGGGGCTGGG
>NZ_JBASTH010000070.1:0-166656 GCF_049274795.1 Aquabacterium sp. | reverse complement strand
GCAGCAAGAGTCGCACGGCAATGATGGTGGTGCGGTGCCCGCCGTACACAGCGAGTCGATTTTGCAGGTCTGCGATGTCTTCTCGTGACAGCGGCTTGCTGTGCTCAACGGGTGGCCGAATGACGGCGCCACGCAAAGGCGCCGCAGGGTCAAGGTCCGCGCGCAAAGTTGCGACGGCATAGCGAAACACAGCCGAACACCACTGGCGCAAATTGAGCGCCACGGTTTCCGCGCCACGCTTCGACGCACGGTCCAGGATGGCCAGGACGTCTGCCGATGTCACAGCTCGGATGGGCAGTCGTCCGATGCGCGGGTAGATGTCCGTCTTCATGCCCCGCTCGATTTGCAGCAGGTAGTAGGGCGTCCAGCCACCACGTTTTTTCTCAATCCACTCCTGTGCGATGGCCTTGAAGGTGTCGCGATTGCTCGCGATGGTTTGGCGGCGCCCGTTCTGTCGATCATGCGCAGGGTGCTGCCCCCTTTTAATCAGCTCGCGTGCGTCGTCGCGGACCTTGCGCGCCTGGGAAAGGGTAATGGTTGGGTAGTCGCCAATGGCATAGAGGTTCTCCTTGCCATCGATGCGATACCGGTAGCGCCAGAGCTTCGAGCCGCTGGGCTTGACCTCCAGGTACAGGCCATTGCCATCTGAGAGCTTCAGCGGCCTTTTGCTGGCCTTGGCCTGACGGATCTTGATGTCGGTGAGTGGCATGGCTGCTCCGCTGAATTCCCCGGCGCGCACAGGCGAGCCGACCTGAATTCATCTTTGCAGCCATGCCTGGCGCGTCAAGATCAGTGGGTGCAATGCTGCTTACAAGGCACCGTCAGACGGCTGCTTTGACCATGGCAACGGCTCAAAACCGATACCCGCTTTGATACCCGCTTTTTTCCGGGATGAAGGGGGCTTTGGTGAGACGTCAAGAGCCAAGGTCCCCAGGAGAACGCCGGATTTTGAGCCTGTATGGGACGCCAGAAAACGACCTTGGGGCTGGTCGATCATGAGCAGCATGGGAACGATCCTGTGCGTGGATTCTGTTCAGGGTCAGGTGCGTGGCACGGCCCTCGATGATTCCCCCCTCGGTGGTGAGCCCTCTGTGTGTGTCGCGCCATCGGGGAGGCGGCGCGCAGGGGCGTGCAGTGTCTGGCTGGCGTTACCGCCACCAGCCGAAGAACAGGCGAGTGTTGAAGCCCGAGGGGTGCTGCATGAAGCTCATTCTACATGGGCGGGCCCAGCCCCGTGGGGCCCCCGTTATCGGGGGGCGTCCCACAGCCTGAAAACATGCCCGCCGTGACATGATCCACGGCAACGATGAGCGCCCCTCTTTCCAGCACCTCGGCCGTACCCCCCAAGACCTTGCTTGGCCTGGAGCTGATGCGCTTTGCCTGCGCGCTGTCGGTGCTGGTGTGGCACTACCAGCACTTCTATTACGTGGGCGGCCAGCCCGTGGGCTTCAGCCGCGAGGCCCAACCCTGGTTCGCGCTGCTGCAGCCGCTGTACCACCACGGCTTCCTGGGTGTGCAGGCCTTCTGGTGCCTGTCGGGCTTCATCTTCTTCTGGAAGTACGCCCAGCCGGTGTCACAAGGGCGGGTGGGCGGCTGGCGCTTCGCGGTGCTGCGCTTTTCGCGCCTGTACCCCCTGCACCTGATCACCCTGCTGGCGGTGGCCGGGCTGCTGGTGCTCTACCGGCAACGAGCGGGTTCGGGCGCCGATTTTGTCTACGGCAACAACGACGCGCTGCACTTCGTGCTGCAGCTGTTCATGGTGAGCGACTGGGCCTCGGGCTTCGAATGGTCCTTCAACGGCCCGATCTGGAGCATCTCGATCGAGATCCTGGTCTACGCGATCTTCTTCGGGCTGTGCCGCCTGGGGCTGACGCGCTGGTGGCACGCGGTGGCCGTGATCGGCGTGTCCGGCATCATCTATGCACTGAAGCTGACGATGCACCCAGTGGTGCTGTGCCTGTTCTTCTTCTATCTGGGCGGGTTGACCCAGCTGGCGCACCAGGCACTGGCCAGCCGGCCGGCCGCGCAGCGGCGGGCTGTGCTGGGAGCGACGACGCTGGCGCTGATGGCAGGCTCTGCGATGGCACTGGCCGACATGCTGCGCCCCATGGTCTATGTGGCGCTGGCCACCCCGGCCGCCGTGCTGGCGCTGCTGGCCTGGGTGCAGCCGCGATCTGCAGGCACCGCCGGCTGGATCACCCTGCTGGGCAACACCACCTACGCCAGCTACCTGATCCACTTCCCGCTGCAATTGCTGCTGGCCGCCACGCTGGGGCCGCACCTGGCCGAACGCCTGCCGCTGGACAGCCCCCTGTGGCTACTGGGCTATCTGGTGATCGTGTTCGGGCTGTCTGCCTTGGTGTACCGCTGGATCGAACTGCCCGCCCAGGACAGGCTGCGCACCCGTCTGATGCCCGTGGCTGCCCGCTGACCGGGCCGGTTCAACGCGGCTTCTGCAGCCACTCGGTGGCCACGGCCACTTCCAGCGGCTTGGCGAAGAAATAGCCCTGCAGCACATTGCAGCCGGCGGCCAGGGCTGCGGTGGCGTGCTCGGTGGTCTCGACGCCTTCGGCCACCACTTCCAGGTTCAGCACGCCAGCCAGGTCGCAGATGGACTTGACCACGGCCGCAGCATCTGGCGCGGGCATCGGGTCGATCAGGCTGCGGTCGATCTTGACGGTGGACAGCGGCAGGCCACGCAGCATGTTCAGCGACGAGAAGCCCGTGCCGAAGTCGTCCAGCGCCACCTCCACGCCCTGCTGGCGCAACTGGCCGATCTGGTCGCGTGCCTGGGCCATGTGGGTCACGGCGGCGCTTTCGGTGATCTCCAGCGTGAGCAGGGCGGGCGGTACCTTGAACTCGGCCAGGGTGCGCATGACCGCAGCCGGGAAGCCCGCGTCCAGCAACTGCAGCGGCGACACGTTCACGGCCACCGGCACGGCCTGCCCGCCCTCGGCCTGCCATTGCGCCAGCTGCCGGCAGGCCTGCGTGAGGATCAGCGCGCCCAGCGGCACGATCAGGCCCGTGCGTTCAGCCGCGGGGATGAAATCCAGCGGGCTGATGCGGCCCTGGCCGGGGCGGTCCCAGCGCACCAGGGCCTCAAAGCCCACCAAGCGGTGATCGCGCGCATCCACCTTGGGCTGGTAGAGCAGCGTGAACTCTTCATTGCGCAGGCCGGCGCGCAGAGCCTGTTCGGCCGTGAGCAGCGCGCCCATGCCGCGTTGGGCCTGCTCCTGCGCGAACTGCACCGAGGTGCCCGGCAGGCGCTTGGCCTCGTGCATGGCGGCGTTGGCGGCCTGCAGCAGGCCTTCGGGGCCCTGCGCCTGCGAGGGGTGCACGGCCACGCCCATGGACACATCCAGGAAGAACTGGTGCTCGGGCAACTGCAGCGGCTGGGCCAGCATCTCGCGCACGGTGCGGGTCAGGCGCTCGGCCATGGCGGGGCCATCGCTGGCCAGGGCCAGCAGCGCGAACTCGTCCTCGCCCAGGCGCATCACCTCGGCGTGTTCATGCAAGTGCTGGCTGAGCGACTGCGCCAGGGCCTGCAGCACCTGGTCGCCCACGCGGTGGCCATGGGCGTCGTTGAACAGCTTGAAGCGGTCCACATCGAGCGACACCAGCACGAAGCCGGCGATCTCGCCATCGGAGAACAGCTCGCGCAGGCGCTGCAGCAGGGCGCTGCGGTTGGGCAGGCCGGTGAGTTCGTCGCGGGTGGCGCGGCGCAGCAGGGCGCGCATGGCATCGTGGCGCTCGGTGTCGTCCGTCACCACCATCTGCATGGCGGTCTGGCCGTCCCAGTCCACCTGCCAGGCGGAGAAGCGCAGCTGCAGGCGGCGGCCGTCCATGGACACGCGCTCGCCCTCCCAGCTCTCCTGCGCCACCTGCCCGGCCATGATGCGGAGCGTGCGCTCGACCACGGAGGCTCGGTCCGCCTCGGGCACGGTGGCATCCAGCCAGGGCTTGAGCAGGGCCTGGCGCGCCTGCTCCGGGTCAGCCAGGCCATAGATGCGCAGGAAGGCCGGGTTGGCGTAGACCACCTTGCCGTTGCGCATCACCGTCACGCCCTGGTGGGAACGGCTCACCAGTTCCTCGAAGCGTTGGTGCAGGCGGCGGATCTGCTTGGTCGAGCGCTCGAAGGCCGCGTAGATCAGGCTCAGGCAGAGCATCACGCGCAGCACCGTGGCCACGGCCGTCTGCGGCTCGACCCCGGCATCGCCCAGCACCACGAAGGTGAACTGGTCCAGGCCGCACAGGGTGATGAACACGCCGCTGAGCAGTTCGGCACGGCCCAGCCGGCGCAGCCACCAGATCAGCATCAGCCCGACCAGGGTGTTGCAGGTGGCCAGCGCCATCTGCCCATGGGCGGAGCTGATCGTCAGCGCGACCAGGGTATAGAACAGCCCGAAGCCGGCCACCAGGCCCCAGCAGGTGCGCTGCGAGATCCGGCGGTGGGACAGGTGCGCGCCCCCCATGATCAGCATCACGATGTAGGCGGTGCCCAGGCCGATCATCACCAACTGCCCCACCATGTGCAGCAGCGGGTGGGGGCTCTTCCAGGCCAGGTAGGCCAGCGGGTTGGCGGCCAGCGCCACCTGCGACAGGCCCAGCAGGCGCGTGAAGGCCTGGGTACGGTCGTTGCGCCAGACCAGCAGGAGGGCCACACCTGTGACGAAAGTCACCGTCGTGTAGACCGCGAGGGTGTAGATCACGATTGAGGCCGCTGCACTGCTGGAGATGGGTCGGAAGGGGTGATCCTGACTTTATCGGCCATTCAGGGATGACCCGAAGCCATGGCTTACCCTGATATGGTAAGCCGGACACATGCAAGATGCCCGCCAAGCCGCATCCATGGAGGCTTACAGGCCCTGCTCCACCAGCTCGGCCGCGCGGATCACGGCGCGTGCCTTGGCCTCGGTTTCCTTCCATTCCAGCTCGGGCACCGAATCGGCGACCACGCCGGCACCGGCCTGCACGTACAGGGTCTGGTCCTTGATGACGCCGGTGCGGATGGCAATGGCCACGTCCATGTCGCCCGCGAAGCTGAGGTAGCCCACGGCACCGCCGTAGACGCCGCGCTGCACGGGCTCGAGCTCGTCGATGATCTCCATCGCGCGGATCTTGGGCGCACCGCTGAGCGTGCCGGCCGGGAAGCTGGCACGCAGCACGTCCAGGCCCGACAGGCCTTCCTTCAGGCGCCCCTCGACGTTGCTGACGATGTGCATGACGTGCGAATAACGCTCGATGCCAAACGCCTCCGTCACCTTGACCGAGCCCGTCTGGGCGATGCGGCCGATGTCATTGCGGGCCAGGTCGATCAGCATGACGTGCTCGGCGCGCTCCTTCGGGTCGGCCAGCAGTTCGGCCTCGTTGGCGCGGTCAGCCTCAGGGGTGGCGCCTCGCGGGCGGGTGCCGGCGATGGGGCGGATGGTGACGTTCTGGCCGCCCTCGACATGCTCCTGGCGCACCAGGATCTCGGGCGACGAGCCGACGATGTGGTGGTCCCCCATGTCGTAGTAGTACATGTAGGGGCTGGGGTTGAGCGAACGCAGCGCGCGGTACAGGCTCAGGGGCGACGCGGTGTAGCGCTTCTGCAAGCGCTGGCCGATGACGACCTGCATGCAGTCACCCGCGGCGATGTACTCCTTGCAACGCAGCACCGCTGCCTCGAAATCGGCCTTGGCGAAGTGGCGTTCGACCGGGTAGGCAGGGCCGGCGCCGATGGGCGGCACAGCCACCGTCTCGTTCAGGCGGGCCTGCAGCTCGGTCAGGCGCGCGCGGGCCTGGCCATAGGCGCCCGGCACGGACGGATCCGCGTAGACGATCAGGTAGAGCCGGTCGGCCAGGTTGTCGATGACGGCGAGTTCTTCACACTGCAGCAGCAGGATATCGGGCGTGCCGATGCCCTGCGGCTTGGTGACACCGGCCAGGCGCGGCTCGATGAAGCGCACCGTCTCGTAGCCGAAGTAGCCGGCCAGCCCGCCGATGAAGCGCGGCAGGCCCTCGGGCACCGCCACCTTGAAGCGCGCCTGGTACTGGGCGATGAAATCCAGCGGGTTGCCATCAAACGTCTCGACCACCTGGCCATCCGTCAGCACCTCGACGTGCGGGCCGGTGGCACGCAGCAGCGTGCGGGCAGGCAGCCCCACGAAGGAATAGCGCCCGAAGCGCTCGCCGCCCACCACGGATTCGAGCAGGAAGCTGTGGTCCCGCTGGCCATGCGTGAGCTTGAGGTAGAGCGACAGCGGGGTGTCGAGGTCGGCCAGGGCCTGGGCCACCAGGGGGATGCGGTTGTGGCCCTGCGCGGCCAGGGCGTTGAAGTCGTCTTGGGAGATCATGGGTGTTCAGCTCGTGTTCGCGGTGCGTGGGCGCGTGCGCGGAGGTGTCGCGGCAGTGCAGGCTGCGGCGCGAGGCGCGCAGCGCTTACCGGGGGCGGGCGAGGGGGGTGACCAGGGCGCCGCCACGCCAGGGCCAGGCTCCCCGGTCATGGGGACCTTCGCTCGCTTCTTTGATCCAACGGCGCGGCATGAACATGCGGATCAGTGTAGCAGGCAGGCCATGCCCCGGGGCAGACCCTGAACCCCTCCCCCCGACGCCCGGGAGTAACATCAACGCATTGCCGACACGAGCCATCGCATGAACTGTTCGACCGCACGCCAGGGACGACGCGCGCTGAGCGCCGCGGCCGCCCGCCACACCACCCGCCTCGGCACGGGGATGGTGCTCTGCCTGGCCGCCTTGGCCGCCGTTGTTGCCACGCCCTCGCCCGCCTGGGCCGTCAACACCGAGATTGCCGGTGTGCGCTACGAGCCCACCATCAAGGTCGAGGGCCAGACCCTGCAGCTCAACGGCTCGGGCCTGAGCTACAAGGCCCTGCAGAAGGTCTACACGGTGGGGCTGTATGTCACCACCAAGAACTCCAACGCCGACACCCTGCTCAAGACCCCCGGCCCCAAGCAGCTGCGCTTCGTAATGCTGGTGCCCATGCGCGTGGACGAGCTGGGCAAGCTGATCGCCCGCGGCATCGAGGCCAACAGCTCGCGCGAGGAGTTTCGCGAGCTGATCCCCGCCACGGTGGAGATGGGCCGCATCTTCTCGCACATGAAACGCATGGTGCCCGGCGACACCATCGCCATCGAGTACGTGCCCCAGCGGGGCACCATCTTCTTCGTGAACGGCCAGCCTTCGGGCCTGCCCATCCAGATGACGGCGTTCTTCAACGCGGTGCTGCGCGTGTGGATCGGCAAGGCGCCGACCACGCTGGATCTGAAGAACGCCTTGCTCGACTACCAGGCGCCACCGCTGCTTGATGCCTTGAACTGAGTGCCCCGGGTTGGGTTGGGCGCCCTTGGGGGCTGTCAGCCCCTGCGCGCAGCCTCGATCGTGGCGATGTCGATCTTGCCCATCTGCATCATGGCGTCGAAGGCCCGCTTGGCTGCGGCGCGATCCGGATCGGCGATGGCTTCGGTGAGCGCACGCGGCGTGATCTGCCACGACAGGCCCCACTTGTCCTTGCACCAGCCGCAGGCGCTTTCCTGCCCGCCGTTGCCCACGATGGCGTTCCACAGGCGATCCGTCTCGGCCTGATCGTCGGTCGCGACCTGGAAAGAGAAGGCCTCGTCCGGCTTGAACACCGGGCCGCCGTTCAGGCCCAGGCAGGGAATGCCCATCACGGTGAACTCCACCGTCAAGACGTCGCCTTCCTTGCCAGAGGGGTAGTCACCGGGCGCGCGGTGGATCGCGCCGACGGAGCTGCCAGGGAAGGTGGCGGCATAGAAGCGCGCGGCCTCTTCGGCCGTGCCGTCGTACCAGAGGCAGACTGTGTTCTTGCTGGGCATCGTCTCTCGCTCCTGTGCAGGTCAATCGGTCGATGGCCAGGGTTGGCCCGTTCGACGGATTGTGCGTTCAGTGCGCGAACCGATGCTGCCGGCAGGGTCAGGCGCCGCTGTCGGCCGCCAGGCTCAGGGCCGGCCAATCCAGCGCGTCCAGGCTGTCCACGTGCACCAGGGCCGGCACCTCCTCGATCGGGTGGCCATGGTTGTAGCCGTAGCGCACCAGCGCCACCGGGCAGCCGGCCGCGCGCGCGGCCTGCGCATCGTTGCTGGAGTCACCCACCATCAGCGTGCGGGCCGGTTCGGTGCCCAGCGCCTCGCAGGTCTTGAGCAGCGGCAGCGGATCGGGCTTCTTGCGCTCGAAGGCATCGCCACCGAACACATGCCGGAAGTAGCCGCGCAGGCCCTTGAGCGTGAGCAGTTGCTCTGCAAAGGCTGTGGGCTTGTTGGTCAGGCAGGCCAGGGGCACACCCAGCTCGCTCAGGCGGGCCAGGCCGGTGGCCACGCCGGGGTAGACCTGGGCGTTCTGGCCGTTGAGCCGTTCGTAATGGTGCTTGTAGCGGGCCAGGGCCTGGGGCAACTGGGCCAGCACCTCGGCGTCATCATCGAGCAGGCCCCAGGCGTGGGCCAGGGTCTTGCGCAACAGGTCTTCCGTGCCCTTGCCCACGGTTTGCTCGATGAACTCGCGGCTGACACGGGCCACCTCCACCGGGTGGCAGTTCAGATCGGCCAGGGTGTGGTGCAGCACGACGACGAAATCACCGAGGGTATCGACCATGGTGCCGTCGAGGTCGATGATGGCGGCTTGGAGAGGCATGTGAGGCTAGGGAGTGATGGGCGCCCAGGGCGCTGAGCGTGGTCTGAAAGCATACGCGACAAGTCCGCGGACGCGATCAGTCCGCCCACATCGCCCATGCACTGGGCCCCGGGTCAGTCACAAGCCAGCAGTTCACACAGCGCCGCCAGATCACGCACCACCACCGGCGCAGGCGCTTCGGTCGGTGGCACGACGGGCGCGTCACCTTGGCGCACCACCCAGGCCGCCTGCGCGCCGGCCTTCAGGGCCCCCTCCACATCCAGCGCCCAGTCATCACCCACATGCAACAACCGGGAGGTCTCCACTCCGGCCAGTGATGCGGCCGCCTCGAATGCCGCCGCATCCGGCTTGGCGGCGCCCAGGATGCCTGCGCTCAGACTACCCTTGAAGTGCTCGGTCAACCCGGCCTTGTGGATGCACGCATTGCCATTGGTCAGGGCCACCAGGGGATAGCGCCGGCTCAACCGCGCCAGCGCGGGCAGCACATCCGCATACAACTCCACACGCAGGCGTTCGGCGAAGAACACATCGAACGCGGGCTCTGCCAGCGCCACGTCCTCGCCGACGTCATGCAGCAAGGTGCGGATGGCCACGCGGCGCAACTCGCTCAGGTCATGCCGCAGGTGCGGATGCCCGTCGACCGCCCTGTCGCGGTAGGGCCTGAGCGCCGCCGGTGAATCCAGCACGGAAGCGGTCGCCGGGGCCTGCGCGATCAACCAGTTCATCAAGGCGCCTTCGGCCCGCACCAGGCAAGGCAGGAAGGGCCACAGGGTGTCGTCGAGGTCGAAGGAGATGGCGGCGATGCGGCTGGGATCCATGGGCCCTATTGTCGGGCCTCAGTGCACGGCGGCATACATGATCCGCTCTTCTTTGGCCGACTCCGGTGTGAACTCCTCGACCACCCGCCCCTGGCGCATCACCAGGATGCGGTCCGACAGTGCCAGGATTTCGGGCAGATAGGACGAGATCACCATGACGGCCAGCCCCGCGTCCGCCAGCCGGTGGATCAACTGGTGGATCTCGGCGATCGCCCCGACGTCCACGCCACGGGTCGGCTCGTCAAAGATGACCAGGCGGGGCTTTTGCACCAGGGACTTCGCGATGACCACCTTCTGCTGGTTCCCGCCAGACAGCTCGATCACCTTGGCATCGCCACTGATGGCGCGGATGTTCAGGGACTTGCGCCAGTGTTCGGCCAGTTCCGCCATCTCGCGGTAGCTGACGAACACATCGCCCGGATCGCTGGTCGCGAGGCGGCCGGCATGGATGTTCTCGGCGATGGACATCGTCTCGAAGAAGCCCTCTATCTTGCGATCCTCGGTGACATACACGATGCCATCGGCCACCGCGTGCCGGGGCGTCCGGTAGCGCACGGGCTGGTTGTCCAGGAAGATCTCGCCTCCATGCAGGAAGTCGCGCTTGACGACGCCGGCGATGATCTTGGCCGTCTCCGTGCGCCCGGAGCCGATCAGGCCGAAGAAGCCCGTAATCTGCCCGGCGTACAGCGAGAACGCATTGTTCTTCACGATGGTGCCCATCGAGAGGTTCTGCACGCTCAGCAGCTTCTCGCCTCGAGGGCGCCGTGTGCGTGCCTGCCCGTCCTTGGCGTAGATGCTGTCGGACAGGTCGCGCCCCACCATGGCCTTCACGATCTTGTCGCGGTCCAGCTTCGCGGTGTCCTCGGTCATGACGTGCTCGCCATCGCGCAGCACCGTGACCCGGTCGGAAATGGCCAGGGCCTCTTCCAGCGCGTGGGAGATGAACACGATCGAGACGCCCTCGCTCTTGAGTCGGTCGATCAGGCCGAAGAAGTGGTGCTTTTCTTCGGGTGTCAGCGTCGCGGTGGGTTCATCGAAAATGATGAGACGCGCCTTGTGGTGCACCGCGCGTGCGATCTCCACCATCTGCCGCTGCGCGGCGCCCAGCTGCGACACCAGCTTGGTGGGATCGACGTTGAAGTTCAGCTTCTGCAGGAACTGCTGGGCCGAGATGTACAGGCCACGCAGGCGGTTGAAGAAGTCCTCGTCGCCCAGGTACAGGTTCTGGGCCACCGTCAGGGAGGGCACCAGGCTGGTCTCCTGGTAGACCATGGCGATGCCGCTGCGCAGCGCCGCGTTCGGCGTGTCGAAGCTGGTCTCCTGGCCATCGATCAGCATCTGCCCGCGCGAGGGCTTGACCGCACCCGCGATCATCTTGGTCAAGGTGGATTTGCCCGCGCCGTTTTCACCCAGCAGGGCATGGATCTCGCCCTGCTTGAGGCTAAGGCTGATGTTCTTGACCGCGTACGCGCCCCAGTACTCCTTGGTGATGCCGCGAAGTTCGACTAATGTGCTCATGGGTAGGTCCTGCTTCGATTCCTTATCTGGCCACGGCAACGATTTCGTCGCCTCCTCGGCTCGCCACGTACAGCTCACCGCGCCATTCCAGCGCGCTGGTGATGCCATGCCGGCGGCCGTCTGCCCGGCTGTGCAGGCTGTCGACAGGCAGGTAGTTCCGGTCCAGGTGGACCACCAGGCCATACGAGCGCGTGGGCGCCCAGGGCTTGAGGATGCCCATCGACTTGATGGCGCCGCCCTGCAGGGGCTCGCGGAAATCGCGGCCCGACGCCAGCGAGGGCGCCACCCAGAAGCTCTCCGGCACCTCGTTCATCATCCGGGCCAGGAACTTGGGCTCGCGCAGCACGAACTCGACGAGCTGGCTGCGAGGCGCGAAGATGCACAGCCAGTGCCCTCCGTTCCAGGACGGCGCCAAGCGCCCCGGATAGCCCGGCAGGTCGGCCACCAGCACCGTGCTCCGGCCGCCGTCAGCCGGCAGTCGCAGCAGGCGGTGGCGCCAGCTCTCGCTGACCACCAGGCCACCGGCGGGATGCGCCGACAAGCCCGAGGGGTAGGCCAGCTCCCGCGCCAGGCACCTGGCCGTGCCATGCGCCAGGTCGAGCTGCCACACGGCACCGGCGTGGTCACGCGACATCAGGCTGCGGCGCCAGGCACTGCAGCGGTGGCGGGACGAGCCCTCCGCCACGACCAACTGGCCCGGCCCCGTGGCCAGCAGCGCCGTGGGGCAGAAGGCGCGGTAGTCGCCCACGGCGATCAGGGTACGGCCATCCTGCTCGCCACCCACCAGGTGGATCTCGCCGGTATCGGTGCCCACCGCGAGCGCGCCATCCGGGAACGCCGCCATGCTGGTGATCGTCGCGGAGAAGGTCTTCACGCACTCGCTGCCGCCCACGGCAGGATGCCACCGGTACAGGGAGGCACCGCTGGACAGGTAGACCGCATCGCCCACCGCGACCAGGTTGTCGGGTTGTTCGATGTGGAGCAGACCCCGGGCCGCCTCCAGCGCCTGGTTCGGCTGCAGGGCCCCGTCCATCGGGGGCACCGTCACCGCGTGATCGCCGCGCCCCAGCAGGGCGTCTCCGATGGAGGTGATGGCTTGCAATACATAGGACGTCATGCCTGGCCTCCCCAGTAGTTGCGTGTGGCGGTCCAGTCGGCATCCGCCCCGTCGACACGGTACTTGCCGATCCGGTTGTTCAACAGGCCGCCCAGGTACAGATAGCCCTTGTGCTCCCGCATCGATGTGATCATCGGGTGGTTCTCGCCGCCCAGATCCCACAGCGATTCCAGGACGTCGCCCCGGTCGTTGAACTTGAGCACGCAGCCGGTGTTGATGTTCGGGAAGATCAACTCTTGCGGCGACACCCGGCGGGCCATGCGGCGGCGGAAGCCCGGCATCCTCAGGGACAAGTCCATGGACGGTGTGCGCATGCCCACCAGGGCCACCCAGTAGTTGCCATCGGACGCGCGGTTGATGTTGTCCGGGTAGCCAGGCAGATCACGGATCACGCATTCCGTCGTGCCGGCCTTGGGGCCGCTGAACCAGTAGCGGTTGATGCGGCAGGCCCAGGTCTCCGCGAAGAAGAACGATTCGCCATCCTGCGCCATGCAGATGCCGTTCGGAAAGATCAGGTTGCGGATCACCGTCCTGGTCGATTGGTCGCGCGGGTCGTAGCAGATGATGCGGCCGTTGCCACGGCTCTCCAGCGCGTCGTAGGCCCAGTTGTGCATCTCGTAGCGCACCGTGGCCTCGCTGAAGAAAACACGGCCATCCGGCGCCACATCGAGGTCGTCTGCCAGCTTCAGCCGCGAATCGTCGATCACGGACCAGGCCGTGCGGTTGGTCTCGTCGGTCAGCTTGCGGACCTCGCGCTGCGGGCTCACGCTGTACAGCCCCATGCCCGCGATGCAGACCAGCAGGTTGCCCTCGCGGTCGAAGGCCAGGCCCAGCGGGTGGCCACCCACGTGGGCGAAGCGCTCCATCACCGTGTGGTCAGGCCCCAGGAAGCGCATGATGTCGCCATGGCGCGTGCCGGTGTACAGGTGGCCGTCGCGATCGAAGATGACGTCTTCAGGCCCCTCCACCTGCCCCAGGCCGATCAGTTCGACCGCCTTGAGCTTGTCGTTGAGGGCATAGGGCGTGCCACTGTCCTTGTCGGTCGACGGTGCCGGCGGCAGATCAAGGTAGGCCGGCGACACATACACCTTGGCCAGCAGCTTGTGGCGGTTCTTGAGCCAGCGCACATCCACGAAGATCGCCGCCATCAGGATGAGCCCCAGCGCCATGGAGCCCGCGCCGCTCTGAAAGCCGATGCGCACCAGGCCATTGACGATCATCAGCACGATCACCGCGCCCATGGCCGCCTTGGCCACCGAGCCACGCCCGCCGCCCAGGCTGTTGCCGCCCACCACGGCCGCCGTCAGGGCCATGATCTCCAGCCCCATGCCCGTGTCGGAGCCCGCGCTGGACAGGCGCGAGGCGTACAGCAGCCCCGCCACGCCACACAGCACGCCCGAGGCCACATAGGTCAGGCAGACGGAGCGCCGCACGGAGATGCCCACGTTGTAGGCCGACTTGCGCGAGCCGCCAATGGCCATGATGTGCCAGCCCGGCCGCGTGCGGCTCAGGAAGATGTGCGCGACCACCGCGAACACGAAGAGCAGGCAAAAGCTCACGGGAAAGCCCAGGATCGAGCCAGCGCCCAGGTACTCCCATGCAGACGATTCCGGCATGTTGGTGGCGATGTCGACGGCGTGCTTGAGCAGCAGCATGTCCACGATCGCCCGCACGATGATCAGCGTCACCAGCGTGGTCAGGAAGGCCCGCAACCTCAGGTAGCCGATGAGCACGCCGTTCACAAGCCCCACCAGCGCGCAGGCGATCAGCACCACCGGGACCACAGCCCCGACGGGCCAGCCGTGCACGTTCATGAGCCACAGCGCCACGAAGTTGCCCAGCGCGAAGTTGGAGCCCACGCTCAGGTCGATGCCCCCGGCCACCATGACCAGCATCATCGCGAACACGACGAAGCCGAACTCTCCGAGCTGGCGCGCGCTGTCGCCCAGGTTGCCCAGCGAGAAGAAGTTGGGGATGAGGCTGCCGAAGATGGCGAGCACCGCCACCAGCGAGAGGAAGGGCACGGTGTTGTCGATCCAGTTCTTCGACAGGATCTCCCCAAGCACGTGATCCGGCACGTACTTGTAGCGCCAGCGCGCCAGGGTGTTGTCAGTGGTCATCGGAAACATCCAGTACGGACGTGGGCGGCCAGGCAGCCCACGTCGTGAGACTTACTTGCGCACGTCGGCCAGGTTCCAGCAGGAATCCGGGCGCAGCGAGGCCTTGTCGATCACGGTCACCGGGGTGACCTTGTTGACCATCGCCGCGGGCTTGGGCTTGGTCAGCAGATCCTTGACGACGGCGACGATCTCGTCCGACTGCTGCTTCACGTTGTAGGTCATGTAGGCACTGAAGTTGCCGTTGCCCACGTTGTTGCAGCCCGTCATGGCGGCGCCACCGTTGGTGACCAGGAAGACATCGCCCTGGCGCTTGGCCTCACGGATGGCGGCCGCCGCACCGGTGTCCTGGCCATCCCAGAAGCCGATGACGCCGCACAGATCGGGGTTCTGCTTGAGCGTGGTGTCCGTGACGGCGCGTGCCTTGGAGGCATCCCAGTCGGCCGCCTGCTTGGAGACCACCTTGATCTCCGGCGACTTCGCCAGGACGTTCTCGACACCCTTCATCTGGAAGGTGCTGGCAGCTGCTGTCAGCACGCCCTGCACGATGCTCACCTTGCCGGACTTGCCTGTGCCCTTGCCGCACTTGGCCACCACGGCCTTGGCCATGGTTTCACCGATGCCGACCCAGTCGGCGCCCACGAACGCACTGGTGTTGGCGGCGGAGCGCATGTTCACCTGCACCACGCGGATGCCGGCGTCCTCGGCACGCTTGAGCAGGCGGGCATAGGACTGGATGTCGGGGTTCTGCACCAGCAGCACATCGGGCTTCTCCGAGATGAGCGCGGTGATGGCCTGCGCACCAGCGTCGGTGCTCCAGTTGGGGTCACGCACGACCCACTTGATGCCCAGCGCCTGGAGCTGCTTGCCGACCATGGCGTTCCAGCCATCGGTCAGGTCGTATCCCAGCGAGGTGGGCACGAAGGCCACGGTCTTGCCCTTCAGCGCAGCATCCTGCGCGAACGCCGGGCCCGCCAGGGCTGCCGACAGAAGGGCCGTTGCGAAAAGCGTGGGTTTGATCATTCTGGTCATATCGGTCTCCTCTTGCAGTGCACGTGCAAGAAAAAATGCGCTGTCCTCAGATATCGCCCTGCTGGGCTGTCTGCTCATCGCGCGGGTTGAGCAGGCTGTCAAAGATCAAGGCCGCGAGAAGGATCGAGCTCTTGACCACGTTTTGAACCGTGTACTGGACATCCATGATGGTCATGCCATTGAGCAGGATGCCGATCAGCAGCGTGCCGACGATCACGTTGCGCACGCCGCCCTTGCCGCCGCTCAGGCCGATGCCGCCCAGAACGACCACCAGGATCACGTCGTAGATGAGCGTGGAGTTCACGATCCGCGTGTTCATGCTGGCCACGGATGCCGCGGTGATGACGCCGGCCAGGAAGCCGATCAGCGCGGCGGCGCCGTACTGCAGCACGATCATGGGCCGCACAGGGATCCCCGTGATGCGGGCGGCCTGGTAGTTGTCGCCCATCGCGTAGACGAAGCGGCCGGCCCGTGCATGGCGCAGGAACAGCCCGGTCAGCACGGCCAGGACCACGAACAGCAGCACCGGCATGGGCACGCCCAGCACTTCGCCCTGGCCGATCTGCGTGAACCAGGGCTGGTCCTCCGGCGCGGCCACCACATCCGAGGGGATCAGCTTGAGCCGGCCGAAGCCGTAGATGAAGGTGCCCATCGACAAGGTCGAGAACAGGGCCGGGATCTCGGCATAGGCCACCAGGATGCCGTTCACCACGCCGATCAGCACGGCGCAGCCGAGCCCGTAGAGCAGCGCGGTTTCCAGCGGCAGGCCCGAGCCCGCCAGGGCCAGCGTCCAGGCCACCGATATCGCCATCGTGGCCACCATGGACAGGTCGATGCCCCGTCCGATCACCACCACGGCCATCGCCAGGCCCAGGATCCCCAGCACCGACACGCTGCGCACCAGGGCCAGGATGTTCTCGTGGGTCGCGAACCCCGGCAGGACCACGCTGAACAAGGCAAAGAGCAGGAACGCCAGGCTCAGCACGATGCGCTCCTGCGTGAACCAGCGCTTGGCCTTGCGCCACGCGCCCACGTCATGGCCGGCCGCTTTCACCGCTGTTTTCGCAGGCGCTTTGGGCGCATCGGCGGCAGAAGGAATCGGTTGGGTATGCATCGCGTGCTTGTTCATGATCGGTAATCCATACGTTCACCGCGCGCGAAGGCCGCCAGCCCCCGCTTCGCATCGTCACTCGTGAAGGCCTGCTGGCCCAGGACGGCTTCACGACGGAAGGCCTCGCCCAGCGGCAGCTCGCCCAGTTCGCGCACCGCCCGCTTCGTGACGGCGATGGCCGTCGGGCTGAGCTGCGCGATCCGCTCCGCCAGCGCCAGGGCCGATGGCAGCAACTCATCAGGCGCCACGACCTGGTTCAGCACCCCCATGCGCAGCAGTTGCTCGCTGCTGAAGCGGCCTGCCGTCAGCAGCAGCTCCATCGCATGGGCCTGGCCGATCTGCCGGCTGAGCCGGGCCAGGGTGCCCCCTGCGGGCACGATGCCCAGCGACACCTCCGGCAGGCTGAACTGCGCATGCGGCACCGCCAGGCGGATGTCGGTGGCGAGCATGATCTCGAAGCCGCCGCCCATGCACAGACCATTCACTGCGGCGATGATGGGCTTGTCGATGTCGACGTGCTTGAGATGGGCATCGTCCCAGGCCGAGATGTCGATCTCGTTGCGCGCCAGCGCCGGGATCGATTCCGTCAGATCGGCACCGACGCAGAAGGCGCGCTCGCCCGCACCGGTCAGCACGATCACACGCACCGCCGGGTCTGCGCCGGCCTTCTTGAAGGCTTCGCCCAGGTCCGAATACATCGACAGCGTCAGCGCATTGAGCTTGGCCGGCCGGTCGAAGCGTATCAACGCGGTCGAACCGCGCAACTCGTAGGCAATGGCCATGCTCAGATCACCCCTTCCGCGCGCAGCGCCGCCAGCCGCACGGGCTCAACGCCGAGCCAGTCGGTGAAGACCGCCTGGTTGTGTTCGCCCACCAGAGGCACGCTGGCCGACGGCGACGACTCGAGCGCCGACAGATGCACTGCGGAAGCAAACACCTGCGCCTGAGCGCCGCCATAACGCACGTTCATCAACATGGCGCGCGCCGCCAGGTGCGGGTCCACCACGGCTTCCGCGATGGTCTTGATCGGCGACAGGGGGAACTTGTCGGAGGCCAGTGCTTCCAGCTCCTGCTTGGTCCGCGGCTGGCACCAGGCCTCCACGATGGGACGCACCCGGCGCTCGTACACCTCCGGCACGAAGCGCTTGTCCATGGTGTCGATCTCCGGATCCGTCGCGTACTGCGGCGTGCCGAACGCCCGGCAGGCCTCCATCCAGAACTTGTCCGTGTACGCGCCGAAGAACACGTGGCCATCGCGGCAGGCATAACGACCGTAAGGCCGCACGAAGGGATGGTCATTGCCCAATGGCT
Source organism: Aquabacterium sp. (assembly GCF_049274795.1). GTDB lineage: Bacteria > Pseudomonadota > Gammaproteobacteria > Burkholderiales > Burkholderiaceae_C > Aquabacterium. Next base: position 148,986 of record NZ_JBASTH010000070.1, on the reverse strand, counting down.
GCGCCACCTTGCCGGCCACGGTGTAGTTGACCACCGCGTTTTCGGTCAGCGTGAACACCGAGTCCTGCTGCGAGATGTCGACCAACTGCCCTAGGCCCGTGGCTTCTGCCTGGCGTAACGCGGCCAGCGTGCCGAAGGACGCGTACAGCGACGCGGCCAGATCACCGATGATCGTGCCCACGCGCTGCGGCTCTCCAGGCATGCCGTTCATCGACCACAGGCCGCCCGCCGCCTGGGCATTGTTGTCAAACGCAGGGCGTGACGAATGTGGACCGGTCTGTCCAAAGCCACTGATGGCGGTGTACACCAGTCGTGGATTGACGGCATGCAGGGCCTCATGGTCCAGCCCCAGCTTCTTCATCGTGCCGGGCCGGAAGTTTTCGACGAGGATGTCCGCTTTCGCCACCATGGCCAGGAACAGCTCGCGGCCCTGCGCAGACTTCAGGTCCAGCGTAGCACCGAGTTTGTGCCGGTTGTACTGTGCGAAGAAGCCGCTGCGCTCTTCGCCCTCCACCGCCACCATCGGCGGAAAGGTCCGCACGTAGTCGGGATCCAGCGGATTCTCGAGCTTGATGACCGTGGCGCCAAGGTCGGCGAGCATCATCGTGCAGTAAGGCCCTGCGACCACGCGTGTGAGGTCGAGCACGACGATACCGGACAAGGGGCCCTTGACTTCGCTGACAGGCAGCGCGGCAGGGTGAAGGCGATTCATGGACGTGTCCTTGCGGGAGCCACTGCGCAGCGCATTGGCTGATGGAGATCGTGTGCCGAGACTGTATTGAAACCGTCACCCACAAAAAAGGTACAGTTCTCACAGACACACCCGCAACTGTCCTAGAACAGTTCACACACCCAAGCCCCCAGGGGAGACTGCGCGTGCGCTGGGCGCAGCAAAGGGAAAACACCAATGCCCCAACATCCATCGAAATCCGAGCAAGTCGCAAATGACCTGCGCCAGCAGATCCACGATGGCGTCTATGTCGTGGGACAACGGCTGCCATCCATCCGCGCCTTGGTCGCGCAGCATGGCCATTCGAAGAACTGCATCGTGGAGGCCTTCGATCGCCTGGTGGCCAGCGGCGAAGTGGAAGCACGCCGCGGTGCGGGCTATTTCGTGAGGCTCGCGCCCACCGCATCGGAAGCCGAAGACCAGCCCACCACGCTGGACAAGGCGCTGGATGCCGTGTGGATGCTGCGCGAGCAGCTCAACAACGACCCGCAGCACCTGGCCATCGGACATGGCATCCCGCCCGGTGAATGGCTGGCCGACAACCACCTCGAGAAAGTGCAGCAGCGGGTCTCGCGCGTGGCGCTGGCCTCGATGTTCCAGTACGGCAACCCCTATGGCCACCGGCCGCTGCGGGATCTGCTGGAAGGCAAGCTGGCCAGCCTGAGCATCCAGGCCCGCGCCAATCAGATCGTGCTGACGAACGGCGCGAACGGCGCGCTGGACATCATCGTGCGCGGCCTGATGCGGCCGGGCGACGTGGCCCTGGTCGACGAGCCCGGCTACTACCCGCTGTTCGGCAAGCTGCAGTTGCATGGCACGACCGTGGTGGGTGTGCCCCGGGAAGCCGATGGGCCCAACATCGCCGCCTTCGAAAGGCTGCTCATCAGCACCAAGGCCAAGGTCTTCTTCACGCAGTCCGTGGGCCAGAACCCGACCGGATCGGACACCTCGCCCGCCAAGGCCTTCCGTCTGCTGCAGATCGCGGAGAAGTACGACGTCACCATCGTCGAGAACGATGCCCTCGCCGATCTCAAGCCGCATGCCCTGGCCCGCCTGTGCACGATGGATCAGCTGCGTCGAACGGTGTACGTGGGCAGCTTCACCAAGTCCGTGGCCGCGGCCCTGCGGGTTGGCTTCATTGCCGCAGAGGCAGGGCTGGCGGAGCGGCTGGCCAATGTGAAGATGCTGATGCATGTCAGCACCTCGGAATATGCCGAGCGCACCGTCGATGCGGTGCTGCGTGCGCGCGAGTATCCGCGGCAGCTGGCCCACCTGCAGGATCAGGTGGAGCGCTCGACCAGGCACGCCACGAAGGTGCTCACGGGCCTGGGTGCGCGGCTCTTTTGCACGCCTTCGCACACGCTGTACCTGTGGGCCGAGTTCCCTTGGGCGTCGGACTCCCTCACGCTCGCCAAGGCCCTGCTGGAAGACCACGTCGCGCTCGCGCCCGGGGCCTTCTTCGGCCTGGACGCACGCCATGTGAGCGCCTGGAGCCGGTACAACGTCGGCTATGTCGTCGACCCGCGCTTTGCCCGATCCATGCTCAGGTTCCGGCCGCGCAAGACCGGCGGATGAAAAAAAGCCCGCTGGGTTCGCACACACCGGGCCAAAGGCACCGCTCTGGGTACCGAGGAGACAAACAATGCGGAGTCAGGCCAGCTCGAACGTCACCGTCGCGCCAGTGGCACGTTGAACCTCATCAGGCGTCACGCCGGGCGCCAGCTCGATGCAGACAAAGCCTGCGGCCCGTACATCGAGCACGCACAGTTCGGTGATGATCCGGTTCACCACGCGTGTGCCCGTCAGAGGCAGCGTGCAGTGGCGCAGCAGCTTGTGTTCGCCATGTTTGGCGCAGTGCTCCATCAGCACGACCACGCGGGCCACGCCGGCCACCAGGTCCATGGCGCCGCCCATGCCCTTGACCATCTTGCCGGGGATCATCCAGTTGGCCAGATCCCCGTGCTCCGACACCTGCATGGCCCCGAGGACCGACAGGTCGATCTTGCCGCCACGGATCATGGCGAAGCTCTCGTGGCTCGCGAAGATCGACGAGCCCGGCAGCACGGTGACGGTCTGCTTGCCCGCATTGATCAGGTCGGGGTCCACCTCATGGGCCTGCGGGAAGGGGCCGATGCCCAGCATGCCGTTCTCCGACTGCAGCCACACATCGATGTTGGGTGACACGTGGTTGGCCACCAGGGTGGGCAGACCGATCCCGAGGTTCACGTAGAACCCGTCCTGCAGCTCGCTCGCGGCGCGGCGCGCCATCTCTTCATGCGTCCATGCCATCTCAGTTCTCCACCGTCCGCAGGGTCAGTTTCTCGATGCGTTTCTCAGGTGTGGGATTGAGCACCAGCCGCTTCACATAGATGCCGGGCAAGTGCACGTGATCGGGGTCGATCGCACCCACCTCGACGATCTCCTCGACCTCGGCCACGGTGATCCGGCCGGCCATCGCGGCGGCCGGATTGAAGTTGCGCGCCGTGCGCCGAAACACCAGGTTGCCGCTGGCATCGGCCTTCCAGGCCTTCACCAGGGCGATGTGAGGCACCAGGGCCTCTTCCAGCACATAGGTGTCGCCGCCAAACTCACGCAGCTCCTTACCCTCGGCCACCACAGTGCCCACACCGGTCTTCGTGAAGAAGGCCGGGATGCCGGCGCCCCCGGCCCGCAGCTTTTCGGCGAGCGTTCCCTGCGGTGTGAACTCGAGCGCCAGCTCACCACTGAGGTACTGCCGCTCAAACTCCTTGTTCTCGCCCACATAGCTGGAGATCATCTTGCGGATCTGCCGTGATTGGAGCAGCTTGCCCAGGCCGAAATCATCGACCCCGGCGTTGTTGGAGATCACGGTGAGCGCCTTGGCCCCAGTCGCCTGCAGCGCATCGATCAGTGCTTCCGGGATGCCGCACAGGCCGAAGCCCCCAACGGCCAGAAGTTGCCCGTCATGGACAATGTCCTTGAGCGCGTCCAGCGCGCTCGGGTAGATCTTGGTCATCGTTCAAGCCAGTAGTCGGCACCGGCGCCAGGCCACCTGCCGGCCAGGCCGGCAGGTGGCCACGCCGCGCCTTGCGCGTCAGAAGGAATGCTGGATGCCCACGGCATAACCATTGAGCGTGTAGTCGATGCGCTCACGGTAGAGATCGACATACACGTGGGTTCGCTTGCTGAAGAAGTGCTGCAGGCCCAGGCTGATCTTGTTGTCCTTCGTGCTGGTATTGCGGCCATAGCCCGCCCGGAACGCATTGCTGCTGGGCAGCGGCACCCTCACGGCCACCATGTACGACTTCTCGGTGGAGACGTTGTCCTGCTTGCTCTGGCCCAACGACCCCATCACCACCGCCGCACCGAAGTCATAAGAGCCGCCAAGGTACAGCGCCGTCATGTCCGCGGTGTTGCGCTCCCAGCTCACCATGGCCTTGATGGGGCCCGAGGCATAGTTGATCGACGCCCCGGATCCCTTGCGGGCAGCACCAGGCTCGACCTCGAGCTGCGTGGTCAGGTGAAAGTCAAAACCGCTGAAAGTGGGCGAGTCATAGAAGACCGCGTTGTTCAGCCGTGCGAAGCCTGGGCACTCCGCAGCCGTCATGCAGGAGGTCGGGTTGGTGAAGAAGCGGCCGGTCGTCTGGTACTTGCCGAGCGAGCCGACGAACCAGCTGTCACCCCAGGGGTCGAACTGGTACTTCAGGCCCCACAACGGCGTGATGGCCCGGCCCAGCCTCAGGTGGCCCAGCGTGGCGCTCTTGAGCCCCACCGTGCTCTCGCCGTGCCAGAAGGTGCTGGATTCATTGGAGCCCGTGTCCGTGTTGAACCGCGTCATCAAGTTGAAGGTCGCGGACAGGCCGCCCCCCAGGTCCTCGGAGCCCATGACCCCGAGCCAGTTGAGGTACCCCCGGTCAAGGGCCGTAGGTCGCTTGCTCTCTTTCACCACGGCCAGGTCGATGAGACCATAGACCGTGACATTGGACTGGGCAAAGGCAGGGCTGGCAGCCATGCAGGCCACGCCAGAAAATACCGCCAAGCCGATGGAACCGATTCGAAACTTCATGGCTTCTCCATTCTTCAGGCTGAGTTGATCCGCGCACTGCACGTGCCGTGCAGTGCGTCGGTTGTGGGAAATGCAGCGGCCAGCCCCTGTCGCAGGGACGGCGCGACGGATGCCCTGATGGGCGGGAGAAACTAACGAGGGCAGCGTGTTGCCACTACCCTCGTCAGGTGGCGCATGCCATGGCCTGACCGACCTTGGACGAGGTCGGCCGACCCAGCACGCCACTGATGTATGACGCTGCCCGGCCCAGGCGCTCGAGATTGATCCCGGTCTCGAACCCCAGGCATTGCAGAAGGTAGACAACGTCCTCTGTCGCGACATTGCCCGTGGCGCCCTTGGCATAGGGACATCCGCCCAGGCCGGCCACGGAACTGTCGAACACACGAACCCCCCAGTCCAGTGCGGCAGAGACATTGGCGATGGCCATGCCGTACGTGTCGTGGAAGTGCCCGGCCAGTTCGCCGAGCGGTACACGCTGGGCACACGCCTCGATCATCAGGCGTGTGCCGCGCGGCGTTCCCTTGCCGATCGTGTCGCCAAGAGAGATTTCATAACACCCCATCTCGCGGAGCATGTGCGCCACCTCGGCCACCTTGTCCGGGGCGATCGGGCCCTCGTAGGGGCAGCCCAGCACGCAGGACACGTAGCCGCGCACGCGCAGGCCGTTCTGGAGCGCGCTCTCGACCACGGTGCGGTAGCGCTCGACGCTCTCGCGGATGCCGCAGTTGATGTTGCGCTGGGAGAAGGACTCCGAGGCCGCGGCAAAGACCGCGATCTCCCGGCATCCCGCCGCCAGGGCCTGCTCCAGGCCGATCATGTTGGGCACCAGCGCGCTGTAGTGCACACCCTGCACCTTGGGCACACGCTGCATCACCTCCGCGCTGCCCGCCATCTGGGGCACCCACTTCGGAGACACGAACGACGCCACCTCGATATGCCCCACCCCGGCCTCGATCAGCAACTCGACAAGCCGAAGCTTCTCGCTGGTCTCGATGGGCCGGGCTTCGTTCTGCAGGCCGTCTCGCGGCCCCACTTCGACAATCTTGACGGCGTCGCTCATGGCGTGTTCCCTGGCAAGGCTCACTGGTGAGAGAACAACTGGACGCCCGGCGCGAAGCCCTTGGCCCGGTAGATGGTGGAGCCTTGTCCACGGTCCGCGTCGTTGGTAACGATCAGCACCTCGTTCGTGCCGGGCACGAAGGCCAGGCTGGTGGAGCGCAGGTTGTGTCCCTTCTCGCGGCCCGGCAGCAGGATCTGGCCAATGGGCAGGCCGTTGTCATTGAAAACCAGCACGCGGCCCTGCTGGTACATCGCCACGTACACATTGCCATCGCGGTCCGTGCGCATCGAATCGGGCGCATGGCCCTGGAACTGGTATGTCACGGTGGTGCCGAACGGCGCGATCGTGGTGGCGTTCGCCAGTTCGACACGATGCAGGCGACCATTGCTGAACTCGTCGGCCCAGAGCACCTTGCCGTTGGGACTCAAGGCCACGCCGTTGGGCACGGCCATGTTCGGCATCAGCGGCGTGATGGTCTTGAAATCGGGCGAGACGTGGTACACGCCGCCCGTGGGCTGGGTCGATGTCCCCTTGAAGTCGGTGAAGTAGAAGCCACCCTCGGCATCGAACACCAGGTCGTCCGGCAGATAACCCGCCGATGCGGGGATGATCGTCTGCAGCTGGCCGCCATCCGGGTTGAAGGCCACCACCACACCGGTGTCCTTGAAGTTGCCCAGGCCCGCCATGAAGATGCGCCCATCCTTGTGGACGGCCAGGCCGGCAGAGCCGTACGCGTTCTTGGGCAGCACCGTGCTGAGTTTCTTGTCCTTGGTGAGCTTCATCACGCTGCCACCGAACACCTCCACGAAGTAGAGGTTGCCCTCACGGTCGAAGGCGGGCCCTTCCAACTGCAGCGCCTTGTCAGAGACCTTGAAGTAGGGTTCCGCGACCACGGTCTGCAGTTGGCGCTCACCGGCCGGAATGGGCACGACGCCGTGGGTGTCCGGTGTGTAGCGCAAGCCGCTTGCGGCGGCCTGCGCCGTCTGTGCGGCCACGGTCAGGCCGAGCAGCAGCCCCGCAGCCATTGACAGCGCCTTCGTGGCGGATGCCGGCAAGATCCGTTGGTCACGGCAGGAATCACGCAAGGTCATATCGTCTCCTTCAAATGGATGGACAGGCAAGAGGAACCTGGCACACGCAGGCGCCGGGCACGTGAGAAAGCAGGGTTGGGCCGATGAGGCCTGGTCAGCCGAAGAGCTTCAGGATGGCGGGCACGGTCAGGACAGCCGTGTAATAGCCCATGAACTGGACACCAGAGTTGAACCCGATGGCACGGGACAGCATCCCGCCAACCAGGCCCACGGTCAGGATGACCAGCAGCCCCAGGAGTTGCCCCTCCCAGATGCTGATCACCATGATCAATCCTACAAAGGTCGCGATGATGGCTTCGTGGCTCACCTTGCGGGACACGAACAGCGCCGCGCGCCGGGCGTAGGTCATGGCGAACGGGTAGGCCACGATGGTGGCCAGCAATACCGCCAGCAGGCCATAGCCCAGGAACTCCCAGTGGCTCAGCATGTTGTGCAGGTTGTTGACGGTACCGTTGGGGCCATCGACCGTGAAACGCGGCGGCGCATTGAACAGCGGTGCGGCCGGGCCTGCAGCCACCGGGCTCAGCGGCAGTCCGAAGGCGATCAGCGGGATCAGCGCCTCGGCGATGTAGGTGGCCTCCGTGACGCCATTCTTCGCCGCCAGTGTCGTGGTGAGCCGGTGGTAGGCGTGCTTGACGCGTGAGCTGACCAGCTCACCGAGCACCACTGTCATCGCGACCGGGCTGAAGACGAAGGTCGCGCTGGAGATGCCTGCGGTCGCCAGGGTCCACTTCACCTGCACACGGTCCAGCACCTTGAGCGGGTTCGGGAAGTAGCCCGCCCATCCCTTGGCGTCGGGTGCCAACTGGAAGGTGCGCACGGTATCGCGCTCCTGCTTCTTGCGTTCGCCCGGTGCCAGCGAAGAGACCAGGTCCACGATCAGCGGGCCGATGGCGATGCCCAGGAAATAGCTCACCGTCAGCTTGACGTTGTGCGCGGCCGTGAGCGCCTGCAGCGCGATGATCAGCAGCACGAAGGGCACCAGCGCGGCCACCGCGGCCCACCGTCCGGCGGAGAAGTAGGCGATCAGCACGGCGGCCACCACGAAGATCCAGGGCGCGGCCTTGACGATCACGGGCCCGAACGGCGCGAGGATAACGGCGAAGAGCACCGCCAGCGGCACAGAGACGAAGGCCGCGACCACGGCGCCCGACACCATCTTGCGCAGCGCGATGTGCGGCACCCCCAGGTTGCGCATGATGTTGGCCTCGCGCATCAGCGGCGTGGCCAGCGTGTCGCCCGGAATGCCCAGCAAGGCCGTGGGGATCGCATGCGTCATGTGCTTGGCCACGGCCCCTGCCAGGAAGAACGTGAACACGCCCACGGGCGGCACGCCGAGCAGCACCACCAGCAAAGTCAGCGGCGCCAGCGTGGTTGTCTCGTCCGTGCCCGAGATCAGTCCGATCGCCGCGAAGACAGCAGCACCGAGCAGCCCCATGCCCGTGGCCACCATCAGATCGTTCAGCAGTGCGGCATCCATCATGCACACTCCTTCGCATTGCCCCTGGGCTTGGCCGTCACATCGATGACACGGGCGGTGTTGCCGCCTGCGCCATAGCGCTCGAACAAGGCGCGCAGCTGGATGTCTTCCAGTTCACGCAGCACATCGGGCGACAGGTCTTCGATGCGCCCCAATCCCTGCCCCTGGTCGAGCTGGGCCAGCACCTGCAAGCGGGAGGCCTCATCGGCCTGCCGGTCTTCCACCACCTGCCGCTTGGGCGGAAAGGCCAGCGCGCACACCAGCCCGGACAACAGGCAGCACACCAAGCCGGCCAGCATCGCGTAGCTGCGCGCCAGATCGGGCTGGCTGACGACCTTCGCCAGGATCACCTCGGCCACGAGGAAACCCGCCAGGCTGATGCTCGCCCCGATCAGGGCGGCAAAGGCCAGATGGCGTTGATCGACGGTGTCACCCCACACCTCCAGCAGGCGCCAGCGGTGTACCTCAGATTCTGCGGACATGGCAGTGTCTCCTTCCTCAAGCGGGGAGGACCGCCACATCGGGCCGGCCTCTCTTTATTCAAATCCGATGTGCTGCGCTCGCGATCAGCGGCCGCGCAGCTCGGCGAGCAGCGCCACGGCACGGTCCGTGCGCACATCGTGCTCGCTCGCCATGCGCTTGGCAATGGCATCGATCTCATCACCGACCGCACCGGCCACCAGCGCGATATTGCGTGCATGGAGCGCCATGTGGCCACGCTGGATGCCCTCCGTGGCCAGTGCACGGCAGGCGCCCAGGTTCTGGGCCAGGCCAACCGCGGCGACGACCTCACCGAGCTCCTGGGCGGACTTCACGTCCATGATCTTGAGCGAGAGCTTGGCCAGCGGGTGGGTCTTCGTGGCCCCCCCCACCAGGCCGACCGGCATCGGCAGCTCGATGGTGCCGACCAGGGCGCCGCTGGTGTCCTTCTCCCATGTGGTCAGCGAGGTGTACGTGCCGCTGCGGCACGCGTAGGCATGGGCTCCCGCCTCGACGGCCCGCCAGTCATTGCCGGTGGCCACGATGACGGGGTCGATGCCGTTCATGATGCCCTTGTTGTGCGTGGCGGCGCGGTAGGGATCGATCGCGGCGAAGGTGTAGGCGTCGATGATGCCTTCGATGATCTCCTCGCCACTGCGCTCCTTGGTCTTGAGCACCTCGGGTGTCACGCGCAGCCGGGCACGCGCCAGTCGCAGATCGGCCAGGTTCGACAGGATGCGAAGGCGCACCGTGCCACCGGTGAGCTTTTCGACCAGGGGCGACACCGATTCGGCCATGGTGTTGACCGTGTTGGCCCCCATGGCATCGCGCACATCGACGATGAGGTGCATCACGATCATCGGCCCGCGGGGCGTGTCCGGGAACACGTGCACCTCGATGTCACGGCAACCACCGCCCAGGCCGATGAGGACTTTGTCACGCGTGTTGGCCAGCTCGATGATCTCTTCGCGCTTCTGCAGCAGGGCAAGGCGGGCGCCGTATGGGTCCGAGATGCCCAGCACCTGCACCTGGGCGCGCATCAGCGGCCCTGTGCTGGAGGTGTCGAAGCCGCCGCACTCGCGCACCAGCTTGGCCATGTACGAGGCAGCGGCCACCACGGAGGGCTCCTCCACAGCCATCGGCACCAGCACGTCACGGCCATTGACCTGGAAGTAGCCGGCCACACCGAAGGGCAGCTCGAACGTCCCGATCACGTTCTCGATCATGCCGTCGGCCCGCGACGTGGTCAGGGCGCCCGGGGTGCTGATCAGCGTCTGCTCGGCATCGGACAAGCCCGCCTGCGCGGCGATGTATTCAAGGCGCTGCGCCGGTGAGAGCGCACGGAAATTCGGAAGGCGTGAGTCGCGGGCCATCGTGGATCCAGGAGGGTTGTGTTCGAGTGCGCCCCAATGTAGGCAATCTGTATCAGTCGCAAAAGGTACAGTTTGTCGGTACAGTTGAGACGAACAGTTGTCCGTGTACCCACCTTGCATGACGGCCGCACGATGAAGAATCCGCCTCTCGACGCCCCTCACCGCCCGGATCGCCCGTCTCTGGCGGTGTCGCTGGCCGATTCCATCGAACGCCAGATCAAAGATGGCGCCTACAAGGCCGGCGACAGGCTGCCCTCCTTGCGGGAACTGGCGGCCCTGCACAAGTACGCCAAGAACACGGTGGTGGCGGCCTTCGAGATCCTGGTGTCCCGCGGGCTGATCGAGCCCAAGCGCGGCGCAGGCTACTTCGTCGTGGAGCACAAGCGCACCAAGCGCCCGGACGAGGAGTCCGGCAGGATCGGCCGCGCCATGGACACCGTCTGGCTGCTGCGCGAGCAGCTCAAGTCACACCCTGATGGCCTGGCGGTGGGCGACGGCTTCCCGCCTGTCGAATGGCTGGCCGATGTGCGCCTGGACAAGTACCAGCAGAAGGTCGTGCGCACGGGGCTGGGCGCCCTGTTCCGGTATGGCAGCCGCTTTGGCTATGCACCCTTGCGCGATCAGCTGGTGCGCAAGCTGGCCGACTTCGGCATCGGCGCGGAGCCCAACCAGATCGTGCTGACGCACGGGGCCAACGAAGCCCTGGACATGGTCATCCGCTACTTCGTGCCACGCGGCGCCAAAGTGCTGGTGGACGAGCCCGGCTACTACCCGCTCTTCGGCAAGCTGAAGCTGGCCGACGCCAGCGTGGTCGGCGTGCCCAGACAGCACGACGGCCCGGACCTCGATGCGCTGGAAGCCGCGCTCCAGGCACACCGGCCCCGCCTGTTCTTCACGCAGTCGCTGGCCCACAACCCGACCGGTTCGGACCTGTCGCTGGCCAAGGCCTACCGGCTGCTGCAACTGGCGGAGAAGTACAACCTGCTGCTGGTGGAAAACGATCCCCTGGCCGACTTCAAGCCCACCTCGGCGCCTCGGCTGTCGGCACTGGACCAGCTCGAAAGAACCATCTACATCGGCAGCTTCTCGAAATCGTTCTCCGCGGCGCTGCGCGTGGGCTTCGTCGCCTGTGGCAACGACCTCGCGAGCGACCTGGCCGACCTCAAGGCCCTGATCCACATCAGCAGCTCGGAGTACTGCGAACGGACCGTGGAGGTGATGCTCAACGAAGGCCACTACCAGCGGCACATGCACAAGCTGCGCGGCCGGCTTGAAGCCGCCTGCAGCTCGGCCATCGAATCGCTCGATGCCATCGGGGCGGAGGTGTTCGTGAAGAACAGCTCTTCGCTGTACCTGTGGGCCTCACTGCCCCGGATGGACGACTCCTTGGCGCTGGCGAAGGAACTGCTCAAACAGAAGATCGTGATGGCCCCGGGTTGCATCTTCAACGTGGACTCGACACAGCCGTGCGCCGGGTCCCGCTTCAATGTCGGGGCCGCGGCCGACCCACGCTTCGGGCAGGCCTTCAAGGCCTTTCTGCGCAAGACACGTTGAGGGCGGCACGCCAGCCATGTAGGCGAAGGTTCCTTCGTCGCGGTCGGCGCTGCAGACGACGCCATAGGTGGCCCACCCCGGCCTGGGCGGCAATGGCATCGAGTGTCAGTGGCTCGTCGAGCCGCGCCTTGATCCATGCCAGCAGTTCGTTGAGGTCCATGCGCCGGCCTGGTCCTGACCGAAATTGCTGCCTCGCTCAGTGCCCGCCCAGGTAGGCCAGCGGTGCCATCTGGTCGACCAGCACCAGCGTCATCGATTCGGCGCGCAACGCATCGAGCGCGGCGAACAGCTCGGCGATCCCCTGCGGCGCCAGCCCCAATGAGGGCTCATCGAGCAGCAGCACGCGCGGGCGCGCCATCAAGGCACAGCCGATGGCCAGCATCTGCTCGACACTCGCCTCGCGCCCTTCGGGCACCAGCACCAGGCCACGGCCCACGATCTGCTCGGCACGCAACAAGGCCAAGTCCTGCCCATCCAGATGGATGCCGCCTTGCTGCAGCGGGCGGTGCAGGCCGCACAGACTGCGTATCAAGGTGGACTTGCCCGCGCCGTTGGCGCCCAGCAGTTCGCGGGCATCGTCGGCCACACCGGCGGCGCGGGGCACGGCCTGCAACGCGCCGGGCTCGCCCAGGTAGGCGCGGCGCACGACGGCGTCCTGCTACACGGCAGCGGGTGTGCATTCGGCCAGCGGCTTGCCGGCATCGATCACGACCACGCGGCAGCGCCAGCGCCACGTTGTCCAGCACGCTGAGCGAGCCGAACAGCAGCGAGGTCTGGTAGGTGCGCGCGATGCCGCCACGCACACTGCGCCAGGCCCACCAGGCCTTGCGGCGCAGCCCACAGCACAACCAACAGCAAGGCCCCGAAGAACAGCAGGCTCTGCGAAAAACCGAGGCTCTGCGGCGTGACAAAGCCCGAGAGCGGCACATACAGGCCGCCAGCCAGCCCCGCCAGCGCGGCGGACACAGCAAAGGCCACCGTCTTGAGCGCCAGGGGTTGCAGGCCGATGGATTCGGCCGCCACGGCGATGGTGGCCATGGCCCGCTCGCCACGCACTTCACCGAAGGCCGGGCCCATGATGCCCATCAGCCCGTTCTGCCCACCCGTGAGGCCGCGCAACTCCACCGCACTGTGCGCCACCACGAAGCCGAAAGCGATGGTGATCATGGGCAGGTAAGGCCCCTTCACGCGCAGCGCCGGCAAGGCCAGCACCGCGCCAGGCATCATCGATGCTGCCCAGGCCCAGGCCGCTGATCAAGGCGGATAGCAAAAGCATCGTGTGATCCGATCCGTGCGTTCAGCGTTTACTTGGCCAGGCCCACCGGCAGGATCTCGTCGCCGATGAACTGCGCCCACACGTAGTCGTTCTCGTTGAGCGCGTCGTAGGCATTGGCCACGCCCACGGTCGGGGTGATGTCACCCATATCCTTGACGGCAGGGTACTTGGCCTTGAGCGAGGCGATCACCTTCTCGCCCACGGGCGACTGCTTGCCGAAGAAGCTGTAGGTCTGCACGAAGTGCACGTTCTTGGCGTTCGGGCCGGCCAGCTCGGTGAAACGGCCACCGGCCGGGCCCCAGTGCGAGACCACCGGCACCTTCCGGCCCATGCGGTCCAGCGACTTCACCACCTGGGCCGACGGGCCCACATTGCCTACCAGGAACAGGGTGTCGGCGCCCGCGGCCTTCATGCCCTTGGCGTTGAGCGCAGCGGTCAGGCCCCGCTCGTTGGATTCGCCCCAGGGGTTGTTCACCAGGATCATGCCCGGCTTGACCGATTTGAAGTTCTTCTGCGCGTAGGCCAGCATGCCGCGGTCCACGATCTCGTCCACAGCCGAGACACGGAAGGCGAAGTTGGGGTTGCCGCCGTTCTTGGCGATCGGCGTGCCTGCGGCCCACGAGCCCATGAAGGGCACCTTATCCTGGTTGGCCATCTGCACGATGGCGACCGACACGGGCGTGTCCAGGCCGCCGAACAGCACGGTGACCTTTTCCTTGCAGATCAGCTCGCGCGCAGCCATCACGCCCTTGGGCGGGCAGCAGCGAACAGGCGAGGGCGGCGGCGATCAGGGCGCGGCGGTGCAATGCGGTTTTGGCAGGCATCACGGACATCTCCAGAAAAAGCACAAGGCTGTGGGTGATGTCCGGGTGTCAGCAGGAACGGGCAATATTGCACACACTGCCCTAAGGCAGGTATTGCACACCTCTGGTGCGCAATCTTTGACGGCGGGGCTCGCTTCTGGGTTTTACGCCCTTAAATAGTGATCAGTTGAGGCGCGATCCGGCCACCAAATAGCCGCGAGGCGAGCCTGTTGAGCGTGTGCTGCCGCGCCTTCTATTTTGTCGACAATATCAAAATCTCGGCAGCCAACCCGGGCAGATGCTTGATGCTCAGGCCCCGCGCCTGAGCGTGCGCCGGTCCTGCCACACCGACAGGCCGAACACCGCCATGCCCCCCAGGGCCAGCGCCAGCCCGACCCAGCCGGTCGATGTCCAGCCCAGCCCGGCGGCAATGGCCATGCCGCCCAGCCAGGCCCCCAGCGCATTGGCCAGGTTGAAGGCCGAGTGGTTGAGCGCGGCGGCCAGCGTCTGCGCGTCACCAGCCACGTCCATCAGCCGGATCTGCAGCGCCGGAGCGATGGCCACCAATGTGCCCACCAGGAAGACATTGATGGAGATAGCCACAGCGTATGGCGCCGTGAACGCCACCCCCACCAACACCAGCGCGTTCCACACCAGCAGGCCCGCGATGGTGCGCGTGAGGGATTTGTCCGCCAAGCGCGAGCCCACCAGGTTGCCCGCGACCATGCCCAGGCCGAACAGGCTGAGGACCATGGGCACCGTGTTCACGGACAGGCCCGTCACCTCGGTAAGGATCGGCTTGATGTAGCTGAACACCGAGAACATACCGCCAAAGCCGATGGCGCCGATGCCCAGGGTGAGCCACACCTGCGGGCGCGTGAGCGCGCCGAGTTCGCGCGAGGGGCTGGCGCCCTGCGGCGCCGGCAGATCCGGCACAAAGCGCTGCACCAGCACACAGGTCACGGCCGCGATCAGGCCCACCATCACGAAGGCGGCGCGCCAGCCCAGGTGCTGGCCCAGCCAGGTGGCAATCGGCACCCCCACCAGCGTGGCGCTGGTCAACCCCAGCATCACCAGCCCCACCGCGCTCGCACGCCGCGCGGGTGGTGCCAGCGAGGCGGCTACCAGCGCGGCCACGCCGAAATAGGTACCATGCGGCAGGCCGGCGACAAGCCGAAGCACGTTCATCGACGCATAGTCAGGCGACATCGCGCTGGCCAGGTTGCCGATGGCGAACAAGGCCATCAAGGCCACCAGCAGCCGGCGGCGCGGCCAGTGCGCGGCCAGCACCGCCAGCAAGGGCGCCCCGATCACCACGCCCAGCGCATACGCACTGATCACATGGCCGGCCTGCGGGATGGTGACGGTCAGGTCGCGCGCCACCTCGGGCAGCAGGCCCATGATGACGAACTCGCCCGTGCCGATGGCAAAGCCGCCCACGCCCAACGCCAGCACGGCCGGGCCAAAGGCCCCTTCATGCGACACGGCCCTGGCAGAGGTGGACGAGGCATCGGGCGACGGGGGCAGGGCGGAAGCGGACGACATGGGGCGCAAGGGGCAAAGGTGAATGGCAAGGGCCTGGCGCCACATTGTGCTGCAGTGCAACAATTCGCGGGTGCGTCGGGGCTTTACGGCGCCTTGTATCCCGGGGCATGACTCGCCATGGGGCACCATGCCAGAATCCACCACTTCGCTGGACAGCACGGGCCTGCAGGATGCCCCGTCCGCACAACGCCCACACCCTGCCATGTCGCCACCGCGCCTGCTCCTGATCGACGACCACACCCTGTTCCGCACCGGGCTGCGCATGGTGCTGGCCAATGGCCTGGGCGAGGCCGAGTTCAACGAAGCCTCTTCCCTGGAAGAAGCCATGCGCGCCGACATGCCGCCCCCCGACATCGTGCTGCTGGACATCCAGTTGCAGGGCGTCAACGGGCTGGATGGCATGGCGCTGGTGCTGCGGCGCTGGGCCGAGGTGCCGGTGCTGATCCTGTCGTCCGACACCTCCGGCAGCACGGTGCGCTCCGCGCTGGACCGCGGAGCACGCGCCTTCGCCTCCAAGGCCGATGGCGCCGAGCACATCCTGGGCGTGATCCGGCAACTGCTGCGGGGCGAGGCCCCCAGCGCGCCCCCGCAGGCCCAGGATGCCTCCGCGGCCGCTGATAAGCTGCGCCTCACCGCACGCCAGTGCGAAGTGCTCGACCTGGTCTGCCAGGGGCTGTCCAACAAGCTGATCGCGAGGCGCCTGAACCTGTCGGAAAACACCGTGCGTGGCTACGTGCAGTCACTGCTGGTGGCGCTGAACGCGGCCAGCCGCTCGCAGGCCGCCTTCGAGGCCCGCCGGCGCGGCCTGATCGCCTGATGCCCTTCACGCGCCTGGCGTGGCCTGCGCAGGCCAACCCTCGCCTGCTGGTCGAGCTGCAGCGCCTGCTGCACCAGCACATCATCAGCTCCGTGATCCCCGGTGTGCTGCTGGTGCTGCTGCTGGTGTGGACCCTGGCCGATGCGCACAACCCGTGGCCCCTGCGCCTGTGGGGCGCGGCCACCATCGGATGGAAGTTGTTCAGCGCCTGGGTGGGCCGCCAGCAGTTGCGCCGCGGCGTGCCGCTCGAGCGCGCCCACCGCAACACCTGGTGGCTGATCGCGCTCAATGCCGTGGATGGCGCCTTGTGGGGCGCCCTGGCCTGGGTGACCCTGAGCAGCAGCACCCTGGCCGGCAGCATCCTGGTCGTGGCCGTGATCGGCGGCATCGCGGGCAGCTCGATGTCATCGCTGTCGCCAGTGTTTCCGGCCTTCGTCGCCTTCGTGGTCTGTCTGCTGACAGGGCTGGCCACCAAGCTGTGGACGCTGGGCGATCCGGCCTACGACGCCCTGGGCGTGGCCGGCGTGCTCTACACGGCCTCGCTGCTGGGCCAGTCGCGCAACAGCGCCCAGGCCGCACGCCAAGCCATCACCCTGCGCTTCGAGAACATCGAGCTGATCGAGCGCCTGCGGCAGGAAACGGCCAACGCCCAGGCCCAGCGCCGGGCGGCTGAGCAGGCCAACGTGGCCAAGTCGCGCTTCCTGGCCGCGGCCAGCCACGATCTGCGCCAGCCCATCCATGCCCAGGGCATGTTCCTGGAGGTGCTTGGCAGTGGCACGGCGCCCCTGGACCGGCCGCAGGCCGAAGCCTTGGACAACGCGCGCGCCACCTGGCAGGCCTCGGCCGAGATGCTGGACACGCTGCTGGATTTCTCCCGCATCGAGGCTGGTGTCATCGAACCCCAGCGGCGCCTGTTCGCCCTGCAGCCCCTGCTGCACAAGATCGAATCCGAACTGGCACCGCAGGCCGATGCCAAGGGCCTGGTCTACCGCACCCGCGAGACGCCTGCCGAGGTGTGCGCCGATCCCGCGCTTGTCGCCTTGGTACTGCGCAACCTGGTGTCCAACGCCATCCGCTACACCGAGCAGGGCGGCGTGCTGCTGGGCTGTCGTCACCAGGGCGGGCAGTGGGTGGTCGAAGTGTGGGACACCGGCATCGGCATCCCTGCATCGCAGCACCAGGCCATCTTCCAGGAGTTTCACCAGCTGGGCAATGCCGAGCGCGACCGGCGCAAGGGGCTGGGCCTGGGCCTGGCCATCGCCCAGGGCCTGGCACGCGCGATGGGCCACACCCTGTCGCTGGCCTCGCGGCCCGGGCGCGGCAGCGTGTTCCGCCTGTCGCTGCCGCAGGCCGATGCCGCGCAGACCACGCCCCCGTGGGACGACAACCTGCCCACCGGCCCAGCCCACCAGACGGTGCTGGCCGGCCGGCGCGTGCTGGTCATCGACGATGACGAAGCCGTGCGCGACGGCATGCGCCAGACCCTGGCCAGCTGGGGTTGCCAATGCGATGTGGCCGAGTCCATCGAGCAGGCCCTGGACCTGGCCCACGCCCAGGCACCCGATCTGGTGATCAGCGACTACCGCCTGCGTGACCAGCGCACCGGGGCCGAAGCCATCGACCTGCTGCGCACCGCCCTGGGCCGGGCCCTGCCCTCCCTGCTGGTGACCGGCGACACTGCCCCGGAACGCCTGCGCGAGGCCATCGACAGCAGCGTGACCCTGCTGCACAAGCCCGTGTCCCCCGCCCTGCTGCACCAGCGCATGGCCGAGGCGCTGCGCGGTGTGCCTGCCAGCCAACCACCAAGACAGCAGCCAACACAACCGTTAAGCCAGGGCTAAGCCAGCGCCGGCACAGTGGCGCGACCACGCCCTGTGGCGCAAAGTGGCGGTGCTGCGCTAAGCTCAGCGGCTGGCCACGCCCCACCCGACACACAGAACACCACGCCCATGCGCCTGCTGCTCGTCGAAGACGACACCATGATCGGCGAAGCCGTGCTCGACCTGCTGCGCGCCGAGCACTACGCGGTCGACTGGGTGCGCGATGGCGAGATGGCCGACACCGCCCTGCGCACGCAGGCCTACGACCTGGTCCTGCTGGACCTGGGCCTGCCCCGCCGCGATGGCCTGGACGTGCTGCGCGCCCTGCGTGCCCGCAAGGACCGCACCCCCGTGCTCGTGGCCACCGCGCGTGATGCCGTGCCCGATCGCATCGCCGGCCTGGACGCCGGGGCCGACGACTACGTGCCCAAGCCCTATGACCTCGACGAGTTGCTGGCCCGCATCCGCGCCCTGCTGCGCCGTGCCGACGGCCGCGCCGAGCCCGTGTACGAACACCAGGGCGTGAGCCTGAACCCCAGCACCCGCGAAGCCAGCGTGAACGGCGAGCCCGTGCAGCTCTCGGCGCGCGAGTGGTCCGTGCTCGAACCCCTGATCGCCCGGCCGGGCCGGGTGCTCTCGCGCAGCCAGCTCGAAGACAAGCTCTACGGCTGGAAGGACGAGATCAGCAGCAACGCCGTCGAGGTCTACATCCATGGCCTGCGCAAGAAGCTGGGCGCCGAGCTGATCCAGACCGTGCGCGGCCTGGGCTACTGCGTGCCCAAGCACAGCCAGGAAGGCCGCGGCACATGATCCCCCTGCCCGGCATCCATTCGCTGCGCGCCAGGCTGCTGTGGCTGCTGATCGCGGCCATCACGCTCGCGGCCCTGCTACAGGGCGGCCTGGCCTACCGCTCGGCCCTGTCCGAGGCCGACCAGATCTTTGACTACCACATGCAGCAGATGGCCATGTCGCTGCGCTCGGGCCTGCCAGTGACCGTCACCAGCCCGCTCGACGGCCCTGGTGAGGCGCGCCCCGGCGAGGAGTTCGCCGTGCAGGTGTGGACCACCGGCGGCCTGCTGGTGTTCCGATCCAACCTGCGCGTGCCCCTGCCCACCCGCGTGGTGCTGGGCTTTGCCACCATGCGCGCCGAAGGTGCCTCCTACCGTGTTTTTTCACTGGCCTCGCGCACGCACGTGATCCAGATCGCGCAGGACCTGACCGTGCGCCGCCGCATGGCCGGCAACCTGGCCCTGCGCGCGGTGCTGCCCATCGCCATCATCGGGCCGGCCTTGCTGCTGATCGTGTGGTGGGCCGTGGGCGCCTCGCTCGCCCCCGTGGCCCGCCTGCGCCGACAGGTGGCCCTGCGCCAGCCCGATGAGCTCACCGAGCTGGACGAGGCCGGCGTGCCCGAAGAGATCCAGCCCCTGGTGCGAGAGACCAACCTGCTCTTCGGCCGGGTGCGCCGCGCCTTCGACGCGCAGAAGAGCTTCGTGGCCGATGCCGCGCATGAACTGCGCTCCCCCCTGGCCGCGCTCAAGCTGCAGGCCCAGGGCCTGCAACGCGCGCCCGACGACGAAGCTCGCACCTTGGCCATCACCCGCCTGCTGGGCGGCATCGACCGCGCCACCCGCCTGGTCGACCAGTTGCTGATCCTGGCGCGCCAGCAAGCCAGCGATGCGCATGGCGCCAAGGCCGAGGCCTTGTCACTGGCCGACATCGCGCGGCTGGAACTGGCCGAGGCCGTGCCCGCTGCACAGGCCCGGGGCATCGACCTGGGCCTGGTGCAGGCCGACGAGGTGGCCGTGTGGGGCCACCGAGAGGCGCTGCGCATCCTGGTGCGCAACCTGCTGGACAACGCCGTGAAGTACACCCCCGACGGCGGCTCGGTGGACGTGGCCGTGCGCCGCGACGGCCAGGGCGTGGTGTTCAGCGTGGACGACAGCGGCCCCGGCATCCCCGAGGCCGATCGGGCCCGTGTGCTCGACCGCTTCTACCGCGTGCCCGGCACGCCCAGCACGGGCAGCGGGCTGGGCCTGGCCATCGTCAAGGCCGTGGCCGAGCTGTACGGCGCCGCGCTCTCTCTGGCGACATCCCCCACGCGAGGCGGCCTGCGCGCCAGCCTGCGCCTGCCCGAGCACACACAGGCAGCTCAGTCTTAAGGAAGGGCTAAGGCAGGCTGCGCACAGTGAGTCCATCGCATGCACCGCATGCCTCATGGTCACAGGAGCCTTCATGCCCACCGACGTCTTCCCCTCGCGCAAGAAATCCATCATCGCGCTGGCCGCCGCAGCCCTGGTCGGCGCGGCCGGCGCCGGCGCCATCACCTCGCACGCCCTGCTGCAGGATCGGGCCCAGACCGTGGCCAACGCCAGCGCCACCGGCCCCAACGGCACGGCAGCGCCCCTGAACACGGCGCCGTCGTCAGGCAGTGTCGCCACCCCGGCCACCATCACCTT
Source organism: Aquabacterium sp. (assembly GCF_049274795.1). Classification (GTDB taxonomy): domain Bacteria; phylum Pseudomonadota; class Gammaproteobacteria; order Burkholderiales; family Burkholderiaceae_C; genus Aquabacterium. Next base: position 128,456 of record NZ_JBASTH010000070.1, on the reverse strand, counting down.
GCCCGATTTTTCCCGCATCACCGAGCAGCGCGGCCCCGGCGTGGTCAACATCAGCGTCACCGGCACGGTCAAGACCTCGGGCAACGGTTCGCCCTTCCCCGGCATGGACCCGGACGATCCCGTCTTCCAATTCTTCAAGCGCTTCGGCGGCATCCCGCAGCAGCAGGGCCCGCGCGAGCAGACCGTGCGCGGCCAGGGCTCGGGCTTCATCGTGAGCAGCGACGGCGTGATCCTGACCAACGCCCACGTGGTGCAGGATGCCAAGGACGTGACCGTCAAGCTGCCCGACCGCCGCGAGTACAAAGCCAAGGTGGTCGGCACCGACCCCAAGACCGACGTGGCCGTGATCAAGATCGACGCCAAGGACCTGCCCTACCTGCCCTTGGGCAACACGCGTGACCTGAAGGTGGGCGAGTGGGTGCTGGCCATCGGCGCCCCTTTCGGCTTCGAGAACACCGTGACGGCGGGTGTGGTCAGCGCCAAGGGCCGCTCCTTGCCAGACGACAGCTTCGTGCCCTTCATCCAGACCGACGTGGCCGTGAACCCCGGCAACTCGGGCGGGCCGCTGTTCAACGCCCGCGGCGAGGTGGTCGGCATCAACTCGCAGATCTACAGCCGCACGGGTGGCTACCAGGGCGTGTCCTTCGCCATCCCCATCGAGGTGGCCACCAAGGTGCGCGACCAGATCCTCAAGAACGGCAAGGCCAGCCATGCGCGCCTGGGCGTGGTCATCCAGGAGGTCAACCAGGCCTTCGCCGATTCCTTCAAGCTCGACAAGCCCGAAGGCGCCCTGGTGTCCAGCATCGAGAAGGGCGGCCCCGCTGATCAGGCCGGCCTGAAGGTGGGCGATGTGATCCGCAAGCTCAATGGCCAGGCCATCGTGGCTTCGGGCGATCTGCCCGCACTGGTGGGCCAATCCACCCCGGGCGACAAGATCACGCTGGAGGTGTGGCGCGATGGCAAGCAGCAGGAACTGAGCGCACGCCTGGGCGATGCCAACGAGAAGGCGGCCAAGCTGGCCTCGGCCGACACAAGTGCTGAGCAAGGCCGGCTGGGCCTGGCCCTGCGCCCGCTGCAGCCGCAGGAGCGGCGCGACGCGGGGGTGGACACGGGCCTGATGATCGAAGACACCGATGGCCCGGCCGAACTGGCGGGCCTGCACCCGGGCGATGTGCTGGTGGCCGTCAATGGCACGCCGGTGAAATCGGTGGACCAGGTGCGCGGCCTGATCGACAAGTCCAGCAAGTCGGTGGCGCTGCTGATCCAGCGCGATGGGCAGAAGATCTTCGTGCCCGTGCGCCTGGGTTGAGCCCATCGTCCACAGGGGCCCACACAGCTCGTTACAGCCGCAACGAGCACGGCCCCTGGCCACGCCAGGGGCTTGCGATGGCGGGCCCTGCGCCAGCGCATGTCATCATCCATGATGTCTTCGACCCCGCTGATGGAGAAGGAGACCTGTCATGAACAAGCGTACTGTCGAACACATCATCACCTGGCGCCACTTGGCGCTGGGCACTGCCTTGGCCCTCAGCGGCTTGGGCAGCAGCCTGGCACAGACGCAGGTGCCCGCCCCTGCTGCAGAACCGCCCAAGGCCGCAGCCGCAGAGCCTGCCGATCCGGCGTCCGCACCGGCATCCGCAGCCCTGCTGCCCGCGGTGCGTACGAGTGGCCAGACGCAGTACCTCACCGGTGGCGTCGGCCAGGACGAATCGCAAGTGATCAAGGCCGAATCGCGCCACTGGCCCCTGGCGCTGGAATTCGCGGTGCGTGCCCCGCAAGGCCGGGCCCAGTTCGCCGCCGATGTGGACGTGCAGATCCGCAACGCGGCCGGCCAGCAGGTGCTCAAGGCCCGCTCGGAAGGCCCCTTCCTGCTGGTCAAGCTCGCGCCCGGCCACTACACCGTGCACGCCACACTGGCCAGCCAGAGCCAGCAAAAGCCCGTGCAGATCGAGAAGGACAAGCCCTTGCGCCTGTTGATCAGTTGGCCGCCCGGCAACGGCCAGGCATCGCCTGAATGAGCCGGCCACCGCGCTGGATCCGTTGGGCCATCGGCGTGCCGGTGGCCCTGTTGCTGATCGCCCTGGGCGGCTACCAGCTGGCCCTGCACCGGCTGCAGGCCGGCATCCTGCAGGCCCTGGGGCCCCATGCCAGCGTGGGCACGATGGACCTGGGCTGGCGCGCGGTGGAACTGCGCGATCTGCGCGTGCGCGCCTCCAGCCCCGGATGGCCCGATGACGACGAGTTGCGCGCCACGCGCGTGCAGGCCGTGCCGGATCTGCGCAGCCTGCTGCGCGGTCAATGGCGCGTGCGCAGCGTCACCATCGAGGATGCCCATGTGTCCGTACTGCGCACGCGGCAAGGTCAGCTGCGCGTGCTGCCCGCATGGCTGGAGCACAGTGACAAAGCCACGCCCGATGCCAGCGCCAGCACGGCCACTCGCGGCTGGCTCGGTTCAGCCGTAGCCGCACCCGCCGCCAGTGCCGCATCCTCGGCCGCCTCTGCCGTTTCAGGCCTGACACCCGTCGACACCAGCCTGCCCGACATCCACATCGAGACGATCCAGCTGCGTAGCGTGCAGGTGGCCTTCTATGACGCATCCGTGCGCCGCCAGCCCCACAAGCTGCTGCTCGACCAGGTCCATGCCGACATCGGCCCCGTGGTGCTGCCCGCGCTCGCCACCCCGGTGAACATCGATCTGCAGGCGCGCCTGCGAGGCCCGCATCGCAACGGGCTCATCGCCATCAAGGGTGATGTCACGCCCGCCACGCGCGATGCGCAGGTGAGCACTCGGCTCGAAGGTGTCGATCTGGTCGCGCTGCAGCCCTACCTGCTCAAGCTCAACGAGGGCGGTGTCAAGCGCGGCACCCTGGACATGCAGCTCGACGCCACCGTGAAAGACCAGCGCCTGAAGGCGCCAGGCCGCATGACCCTGATCGATCTGGAACTGGGCAGCGGCCAGGGCGTGCTGGGCAACATCGCAGGTGTGCCACGCCGGGCCGTGCTGGCCGCCATGAGCGAGAAGGGCCGCATCGATCTGAGCTTCACGCTCGAAGGCCGCCTGGACGACCCCGCCTTCTCGCTCAACGAACAGTTGGCCATGCGCACCGCCGCGGGTTTGGCCGAGGCGCTGGGCGTGAGCCTGTCCGGCATCGCGGAGGGCGTCGGCAGTGTCATCAAGGGCCTGTTTGGCCGTTGAACAGGGCTTTCATGCAACGCATGGGCTCGAAAGGCCCATGAATCGGGCTCTTCAGACGCACATCAGGCCACGGTGCCCGTCAAATCGCCTCAATCTGCCCTCACAATAAGGCGCCCTGTCTTCAGGGCATCGTGACCCGCCCGGCGGGTCCCCTCCATCAACCATCCTGATTCTTCATGAACAAGACCGATCTCATCGAACGCCTGGCTGAGAAGCACTCCCTGTCCAAGGCTGAAGCTGGCCGCGTCCTGGAAACGCTGCTGGACACCATCGTTGCCCAAGTCAAGAAGGGCGACGCCGTGACCATCCCCGGCTTCGGTTCCTTCAAGCTGCACGCCCGCGCTGCCCGCAACGGCGTGAACCCCAGCACCGGCGCCAAGATCAAGATCGCCGCTGCCAAGCTGCCCAAGTTCACCCCTGGCGCCACCTTCAAGGCCGCCGTGGATGCCAAGGCTGCTGCCCGCAAGGCTGCCAAGGCTCCCGCTGCCAAGCCGGCCAAGAAGGCTGCCGCCAAGCCCGTGGTGAAGGCTGCCAAGCCTGCCAAGAAGGCCGCGGCCAAGAAGAAGTGATCCCCCTGTCGGCACGCCGGCTCGCTGAGCCGCGTGCCGCTGGATCGCACACAGCCCGCCGCCGCATCGACGGATGCGCCGCGCGGGCTTTTTCATGGCCGGCTCACTGATGGCCGCACCGGTGCCATGCCCTTGGCGCCCTTCGCACCGGGTGAACGCAACGGCTGGCTCCACCATTGCGCCAGGGCCACGCCGGCCAGCGCCAGCCCGCCGCCGATCCAGTGATGGCGCTGGGGCACCTCGCCCAGCAACACCGCCGCGATGGCAATCAGCGGGTACAGACAGGACAACAGGGATGACATGGCATGCCCAGGCTACCGCTGCGTGATCCGGCCACACGCCATCTGCGTTTCGAACGCACGCCCATGCCTGTGGCCGCGATGACGGCCGATGACGAACGCACCGTGGCGCAATGGGCCGAGCCCCTGGGCCTGACGGCCCGCACGGTGCACCGCCTGTTCGCGGCCAACACGGGCATGACCTTCGGGCAATGGCGCCAGCAGGCGCGGCTGCTGGCGGGGTTGGAGCAACTGGCCCAGGGCGAGAAGGTCGCCCATGTGGCCCTGGCGGCCGGCTACCGCAGCCAGAGCGCCTTCGCGGCCATGTTCAAGCGGCACTTCGGCATCGCACCCACGGCGTTCTTCGACACGCCATCAGGGGGCTAGGCGCCCCCCCGTGGCGGTGCGCCCTGCTCACCCTTGCTGCACACGCGCCAAAGCCCGCTGCACGGCGGGGCGCTCAGCCATGCGCTGGCGGTGCGCCAGCACCTTCGGGAAGCGGGCGGGGTCGACCCCATCGCTCTCCAGCCAGCCGGCCAGGGTGAACAGGTAGGCATCGGCGATGCTGTAGGCCTCGCCCATCACCCAGGGGCCTTGCAGCAGTTCGCGCTCGATCAGCTCGAAGCAATCGCCATAGCTGGTCGGCACATGGCGGCGCATGGCCTCGATCGCGGCACTGTCCTGCGCATCCACCCAGCGCGAGCCCCGCTTGCCGTGCGCATGCGCCACGTGCACCGTGGAACACAGGTAGCTGTTGAAGGCCTGCACGCGTGCCAGCGCAAAGGGATCGCTCAAGGGTGCCAGGCCGGCCTGCGAAAAGCTTTGCGCCACGTACAGGAGCAGCGCGGGTGTTTCCGTGAGCGCACCTTGCGCCGTGAGCAGCATCGGCACACGGCCCTTGGGGTTGAGCTTCAGGTAATCAGGCGTGCGCTGCTGGCCCTGGGCCAGGTCCACGCGCACGGCCTGGAAAGGGGCGCCTGCTTCTTCCAGCGCGATGAGCACGGCCAGGGAGCAGCTTCCCGGCGCGAAGTAGAAGGTGTCCATGGGATCTCACAAGGTAGACGCCGGCGCGGCGCCATGGCCGCGGGCGACCTCATGATACGTGGGGTGCATGCCCCGCAGGGACCTCAAGGGCGCGTGCGGGCCGCCTCCAGCCGGGCGCTGAACAAGCGCCCTTCCCGCCATTGGTAATCGTTGTCGATCTGGAGCAGGGCGGTGCGGGCGCGGCCCCCGGTGGCCTTGGTGGTCGTGCGCACCGTGCTCTGGCACTGGTAGCCGTCCTTGATCTTCCAGCACTGGTGCTGCGTCAGCGTGAGGTCGATGGTGCGGGCCACGCCGCCGGACACATCGAGCAGGGCGTAGCCGGTGGGGGTGCGCCGCGCGCCCTGCGCAGGCATCAGCACATCGGCCAGGTAGCTGGCCACGGCCTGGCGCTCGGGCGGCTCATCGGCCCCGGTAAAGGCGATGACCGAGGGGCGGGCCTGGGCCTTGGGCGGGGCCGCGGCAGGATCACTGGTCGCGCAGGCCCAGGCATGAGCCCCCAGCAGCACACACACAGCAAGCATTTCAAGGCGAACCATGGGCAGACCTCCGGCCACGCTCATCACCGTGTGATTGTGTGGCGGCCGGCGCCACGGCGGAGCACGGAAGAACCCGCCTTTTTCCCGTCATGAATGCAGCCATGAAAAAAGGCGGCCCACAGGCCGCCTTGTCTCGGTGCGTCAGCCGTTCAGGCTGATCAGGCGCGGCGGCGGCGTGCTGCCAGCGCCACGGCGCCCAGGCCCAGCGCCATCAGGCCGAAGGTGCCTGCCTCGGGCACGGGGGTGGTCGGCAGGAAGGAAACGCCGGCCAGGTAATAGTCTTCAGGCGACTTCCACTTGGCATAGCCCAGCGTGAAGGTGGTGCCGGTGAGCGGGGTGGAGAAGCTCACGCCCTGGCCGCCCAGGGTGCCGAAGGAGTACTCCACCGCCTTGCCGCCGTCGATGGACAGCGTGAAGCCGTCGAACTTGTCCAGCTCGTGCGTGGCCGCATAGGTCGAGCGGTCATCAGGGAAGAAATACAGCGAGTACAGCGACACCTGGGTGCCGAAGCTCAGGGTCAGGGTCTCGCTGTAGGAATCCAGCGAGTAGTTGCCGTCGGTGATCTTGGAGCCGTGCTTGCCCTTGTCATAGCCCGAAGCCACGCCCAGGCCGGCGTTGACGTCCTTGCTCTGGAACACCAGGGCCGACTTGGCCTTGCCGCCATCGGCCGCGGTGACGTTGAGCACGCCAGCCGTGGCGGTGTTGAAGCTCAGGGATTCGCTGCACACGCCTTCCTTGGCGCAGGCATTGGCCGACGAGGCCGTGCCGTTGACACGGTCCGACGGCAGCGACACCACATTGCTCTTGGTGAAAAAAAGGTTCTCGGCGGATGCCAGCGGCGCAGCCAGCAGGGTCAAGGCACCCAGGGCGCCAGCGACGATGCTTTTCATGTGTGTGAACTCCTGACCCGCCGATGGCGAGCGATCTGTAACTCTCGGACACACACATTAATGCAATCCAACAAATCGAGGTGCAGAACCTGCGCTGCCGCCCCCCAGCTTGAGGGGGCCTGATCGGCCCATCCCGTCCGCAAACATGACGGTGTGCGACCGAAATCCCTGAAAGCCCCCTGCCGCTACACTGCCCGGGCCCATGAACGCTCCCACCCTGATCCACTGGACCAACGCAGACGGCACCGCGCGTGAGGCCCGCTGGGGCGCCCTCGGCGGGCAGCCCGCGCCGCACAAGGTTGTGCCCGCCGACGACCGCATGCCGGCCGACACCGCCTACAAGCTGGCCTGCGAGGGCACGGCCTTGCTGTGGCAAGGCGATTTCCAGAACGCGCGGCACCTGCTGCAGGCCCTGGACCGGCGCCTGGACCAGCACGGGCGGCGCCCCAAGGCTGGCACACGCGGAGGGCCGGCACGAGCGCCGCGCCAGGCACCGGCGAAGCAACTCACACCCGAGGCCGCCCGCGAGGCCTTCCACCAGCACCGCCAGCAGCAGGGCCACCGCGCCCGCATCCTGGGGATGCTGCTGCTGCCCTTCGAGGCTGATCACAGCGTGCCGCTGCGTCGCGCACCGGATGTGCGCCAGGCCTGCCTGGAAGCCCATGGCGCGGTGGATGCGCCTTATGTGTCCCCGCTGCGCGAACTGCTGGGCCTGATCGGCGCCCACGAATGGCGCAAGAAGGGCGTGGAGATCCCCGCGCTCAAGGACCGCATCCACACGCACCACGGCGTGTTCTCACCCGTGCGGGGCGAATACGTGGACCTGGTGGCCAAGGCCCCCCTGCCCGCCACTGACATCGCTTTCGACATCGGCACCGGCAGCGCCGTGCTGGCCGCGGTGCTGGCCCGCCGGGGCGTGCGGCGCATCATGGCCACGGACCTCTCGACCCAAGCCCTGGATTGCGCCCGAGAGAACCTGCAGCGCCTGGGCCTGACCGCCCAGGTCGAGCTGCTGCAGGCGGATCTTTTCCCACCCGGGCAGGCGCCGCTGGTGGTCTGCAACCCGCCGTGGCTGCCCGCCAAGCCGGTGTCCACCATCGAGCAGGCCGTGTACGACCCGGACAGCCGCATGCTGCGCGGCTTCCTGGCCGGTCTGCGCGCGCACCTGGCCCCGGGCGGCGAGGGCTGGCTGATCATCTCCGACCTGGCCGAGCACCTGGGCCTGCGCACACGCGCCGAGCTGGTGGGCTGGATCGAGGCTGGCGGCCTGCAGGTGATCGACCGGCTGGACATCCGCCCGCGCCACCCCAAGGCCAGCGATGCGGACGACCCGCTGCATGCCGCCCGCGCCGCCGAAGTGACCTCGCTGTGGCGCCTGGGCGCCGCACCGCGCTGACTCAGTCGTCGCCCCCCGCCCGCAAACGGCCCACCACGTGCGGCTCGACCACGCCGGCGCGGTTGCCCCAGCTGTCGCGCACATAGGTGGCCACCGCGGCGATCTCGTCGTCCGACAGCAGGTGCGCGAAGGGCGGCATGCCGAAGGGGCGTGGGTTGCCCGCCGTGGCCGGCAAAAAGCCACCCTTGGCGATCACGCGGATCACGTTGGCAGGCTCCGCCATGCGCACGGCCCGGTTGCCAGCCAGGCGCGGGTAGACGCCCGGCACGCCTTCACCCTGCTCGCCATGGCAGGCGGCGCAATGCCGGGCATAGAGCGCCGCCCCCTGGGCCAGGCGTGTGCTGGTGGCGCGCACCGGTTCAGGTGGCCGCGATCCAGCCGGCGGCAGGCTCTTGAGGAAGACCGCCATGGCGCGCAGGTCGGGCTCGCTCAAATGCTGCGTGCTGCGGTAGACCACATCGGCCATCGGCCCCATCACGCTGCCCTTGGGCGTCATGCCGGTGCGCAGCAGGGCCACGATCTCCTGCTCGGACCAGTCGCTCACGCCGGCCTCGTGCGGATCACGCAGCGACGGCGCGTACCAGTTCTGCAGCGGCATCAACCCACCGGCCAGCTCCAGCCCCTGCGAGGCGCCCAGCAGGTTGCGCGCCTCGTGGCAGGCCGCGCAATGGCCCAGCCCCCGCACCAGGTAGGCCCCGCGGTTCCACTCGGCCGTGCGCGCGGGCTCGTCACGGTGCACGCCAGGGCGGAAGTACAGCGCGCGCCACACGGCCAGCGCCGGCTGCGTGCTGAAGGGAAAGGCCAGCTCATGCGCGCGGTTGGGCGCCTTGGTCGGCGGCAGGCTGCGCAGGTAGGCGTAGAGCGCGTCGCTGTCGGCGCGAGTGACCTGCGTGTAGTTGGGGTAGGGGAAGGCGGGGTAGAGCAGGCGCCCATCGATCGACCGGCCGTTGTGGAGCGCGCGCCAGAAGGCGTCGGCCGACCAGCGCCCCAGGCCCGTGGCTTCATCGGGCGTGAGGTTGCTGCTGTAGACCGTGCCGAAGGGCGTGGCCAGGGGGCGGCCGCCGGCATAGGGCGCACCACCCCGTTCGGTGTGGCAGGTGGCGCAGTTGCCGGCGCGGGCCAGGTAGGCGCCGCGCGTGATCTGGGCCTCGGTGGTGGGGATCGAAGGTGCGGCGCCTTGGGCTTCGGGCACGGGCGCTTCGTCCAGCCGGTTGAGCGACCACACCGTGGCGGTGGCGATGCCCGCCAATGCAGCCAGCAGGGCCAAGGTGATCAGCCGGCGTCGGCGTGCCTTGAGGCTCATGGTTGGCTCCGAGGCACACCGCCACAAGGCATCGGCAAGGGCTGGGGCAGGCTCACCGCCGGCTTGCCACCCGCCGGCCAAGGCTGGCTGGACAACCACGACGCCACCGCACTGACATCATCGGGTGACAGGCGCCGGGCGATGTCGGCCATGCAGTCGGGGGCCTGTGCGCGCCGTCGGCCGTTGTGCCAAGCACCGATCTGCCCGGCCAGGTAGTGGCGCGGCAGACCCAGCAGGCCTGGGATCGCCGGGGCCACGCCCGTCAGCGTCTGGCCATGGCAAAGCACGCAGGCCGGCAGGCCTTTGGCCGCATCGCCCTGCATGACCAGCCGCTGGCCCCGGGCCAGCACGGCGGGCGATTCAGTGGGGCGGGCAGGCGCCGGGTAAGGCACATCCAGCGTCGCGAAGTAGCCGGCGATCTCGTGCAGGTAGGCATCGCTCAGGTGGTCGAGCAGATAGACCATGGGCGCATAACTGCGCCGCCCATCACGAAAGTTCAGCAGTTGGTTGGCCAGATAGCCGGCAGGCTTGCCCGCCAGGCGCGGGTAGTAGCCATCGGGGCCGGCGCGGCCATCTGCCCCGTGGCAGGTGGTGCAGGCATCGACGCGCTGGCCAATGCTGTCCTGCAAGGGCGACGCCGACAGTGGCGCGAGCCCACCCGCAGGCTGGGAAAAGGCGGCTGGGGCCACGACAGCGCAGCACCAAGCCAGAGCCCAGGCGATCCGGCGTCGAGATCCTTGCATCGGGCCATTGTCGGCCATGCACCGCCACGGTGCAGCATTTTTTTACTGTGGGGAACCCGTGGGCGTTCAGTAGCCTACGGTGAAGCGGCGGCGCGAATGGGCCGGCTTGTCCAGCTCGTCGATCAGGGCCACGGCGTAGTCCTGCAGCGAGATGTGGCTGTTGCCTTGGGCATCGACCAGCAACTGGTCGCCCCCCAGGCGGAACTGGCCGGTGCGCTGGCCGGGCTCGATCATGGCCGAGGGGCTCAGGAAGGTCCAATCCAGCGTGGGCTCGGCGCGCAGCACTTCCAGCGCCTGGCGGGCGCCTTGGGCCGTGCCCTTCCACTGGGCGGGGAAGTCGGGGCTGTCCAGCAGGATCTTGCCGGGCGCCACTTCCAGCGTGGCCGCGCCGCCCACCACCAGGAAACGGGGCACGCCGGCAGCCTTGACCGCCGCCAGGATGCTCTTGAAGCCCTTGACGTAGTAGTCCAGCGTGTCGGCCTGGGCATGGCCGCTGAAGGCCGAGATCACGGCCTCGAAGCCCTGGCCTTTCAGCGCGGCGGTGAGGGCGGCTGTGTCGGTCACGTCCACGCCCTGGGCGCTGACCTTGTCGGTGGTGGCCACGCGCTCGGGGCGCGAGACCAGGGCGGTGATGGTGTGGCCACGGGAGGCGGCTTCCGCCAGCAGGTGGGTGCCGATGAAACCGGTGGCGCCGATGATCGCGATCTTCATGATGGTGTGTCCTTCAGGGTCGGGAATGGGTTCGTGATGGACGGATCTTGCGCCCGCCAATTGATTCGATAAAGAGCCCGGCCGACAATTCATTGTTTCCAGATGATTGACAATCGTGCATGGCCACCATCGACACCCTGAACCTGAACCACCTGCTGGTCTTCGCGGCCGTGGTGGAGGCCGGCAGCTTCACGGCCGCGGCCGACCGGCTGGGCCAGACCAAGGCCCGCGTGAGCCTGGTGCTGCGCGAACTGGAAGGCCAGTTGGGTGGCGCCCTGCTCACGCGCACCACGCGCCGCCTGGCCCTGACCGAGCTGGGGCAGCAGGTGTATGGCGAATGCATCCCGCCACTGCGTTCCGTGCAGGACACGGTGGCGCACCTGGGCCGTGACGACGGGCCGCTCAACGGCACCCTGCGCATCACCGCACCGGTAGACCATGCAGCGCAGTCACTGGCGCCCGCCCTGGCGCGTTTCGCCGTGCTGCACCCGGCCCTGCACATCGACCTGCGCGCCACCGACCAGCGCGTGGACCTGGTGCGCGAGGGGCTGGACCTGTCCATCCGCGTTGGCTGGCTGCGCGACGCCACCCAGCGGGCCCTGAAGCTCGGTGGCTTCGAACAATGGGTGCTGGCCAGCCCCGATTACCTGCACCAGCGCGGCATGCCGAAGCAGCCCAGCGACCTGGCCGAGCACGACTGGGTGGCGCTGAGCCTGCTGCCATCTCCCCTGACCTGGACCTTCACCCACGCCCGCCGCGAGGCGCAGACGGTGCGCATGAGCAGCCGCCTGCGCGTGGACTCTGGCGCGGCGTTGATGGCGCTACTCGAACACGGCATGGGCCTCTCGGTGACGGAGCAGTTCGCGGCCGCCAAGGCACTGCGCGAACGCCGCCTGGTGCGTGTGTTGCCGGACTGGCAGGCCCCCTTTGGCGGCATCCACGCGGTCTACCCGCCGGGGCGGCAGGCGCCACCGGCGCGGGTGCGCGCCTTCGTCGAGTTCTACCGCGAGTGGTTGAGCAAGACGGGTTGACAGCTTGGCGCCGCTCAGGCCGCCATCGCCATCTGCACATGCGTGGGCTTGGTCCCTGTCGTTGCCGACGACAACGGCGGGCACAGCTCGCGCTGCGCATCAATGCGCTCAGCCAGGAAGGCCACATCACGCGAGACGCCCGAGAAGCGGCCCGAGCCCCAGGTGTACTGCCAGGGCAGGCCCAGGAAGTACAGGCCCTTCTGCTGCGTGACGCCACGCGTGTGCACGGGCTGGCCCCAGCCGTTGAACACGGGCGCATCCAGCCATTCGAAATCGGGCCTGAAGCCGATGCACCAGATCACGCTGGTGATACCGGCAGCCTGCAGGTCCAGGCTGAGTTGTTCGCCATCGGGTTGCCACACCGGCTCGTACACCGATGAAGGCGGGGCGTCGATGCCTTGCGATGCGATGTACTTGTCGATGCTGGCGTTGATGCCGTTGTAGACCTGGTCGGCGCGGTCCAGCCCTGCCAGCAGGCCGTGCAGTTGCATGCCCTCGGCGGCGAACTTGCGCAGGTCGATGTCGCGCCCGCCATCGCGGCCGGTGACGAAGCATGCGGAGGTCGCCTCCTTGCCCTTTGCAAAGGCTGGCGCTCAGGGCAGCCTTGCTCTTCACACCAATGGTGCCCCGGCTCGGCCTTCTACGCACGCCACCAGCGGGGCACAAATGGGATGTGGGAGCGGGCGGCCGGGCGCCTTGTTGGCGTCGGAGGCGCGCAGGGAAGGGCAGGTCTGCCACTCGCAGAGCGAGGGGATGGGGAGCATGTTTGAGCCCTGAAAGGGCGAGTTGCGCAGCCACCTGTCCTGGACGAGCACCGCAGAGCAGTCCTGCCGAAGGCGGGACCGCCAACATTGAAGCCCGGACGGCTGCCACCACATCCCGTGCCCCGCGCTGCCCCGACAAAGCGCCCAACCTGTTGCAGTAAAGCAAGCGGTAACCAAATCAAGGCACAACGCCACGGCGTGCCACCAACCCAGCGTACAAGTCAGCATAGGCAGCCGCACTGCCCGCCCAACTGAAATCCTGCGCCATCCCATTGCGGCACAACGTGCCCCAGGTATCGGCATCGGCGTATAGCTCACGCGCCCTGCGAACAGCCTGGATCAGCGCCTCCACCGTCGGCTCGTTCATCTTGAAGCCGGTGGACACGCTGGGCTGCCCCGGCTCGCTCACCGCGTCCAGCACCGCATCGGCCAGCCCCCCGGTGGCATGCACGACAGGCGGCGTGCCGTAGCGCTGGCTGTACATCTGGTTCAGGCCACAGGGCTCGAAGCGCGAGGGCATCAGGAACACGTCCGAACCTGCCTCGATCAAGTGCGCCAGCGATTCGTCAAAACCGATGAAGGACGCAGCCTGCTCGGGCCACACATGCGTGGCCTCACGCCAGGCGGTTTCCATCGCAGGCGTGCCCGCGCCCAGGGCCACCACCTGCGCGCCATCCTTGAGCAGTTCCGGCAGCGCGGCGATCACCAGGTCCACGCCCTTCTGGTCGGTCATGCGGCTGACCATGCCCATCAGGAAGGCCTCCGGGTTCTCGGGCAGGCCCATGCGGCGCTGCAGGGCCAGCTTGTTGCTGCGCTTGCGCTGGAGCGTCACCGCATCGTAGGTCTGGTGCAGGTGCGCATCGGTTGAGGGATCCCACACGCTGGTGTCGATGCCGTTGAGGATGCCCGACAGCACCTCGCGCCGGTTGCCCAGCACACCGCTCAGGCCGCAGCCCAGCGGTTCGCTCAGGATCTCGCGCGCATAGGTGGGGCTCACGGTGACGATGTGGTCGGCGTACTGGATGCCCGCCTTCAGAAAGGACAGCTGCCCCCAGAACTCCACGCCCTCCATGTGCAGCAGGTGGTCCGGCAGGCCCAGCGCGCCGGCCAGGTGCAGCGGAAACAGGCCCTGGAAGGCCATGTTGTGCAGGCCCATCACCGTGGCGACGCGGCGCTGCAGGCCATGGGCCAGGTAGGCCGGCGCCAGCGCTGTGGGCCAATCATTGCAATGCAGCACGTCGGGCTGCCAGGGCAGGGGGCTCAGGCTGCTGGCCAGGCGTGCGGCCACATGCGAAAGCAGGCCGAAGCGGATGGCGTTGTCCTCATGGTCGCGGCCAGATGGGTCACCGTAGGGGCCCCCATCACGCCGGTACAGGGCGGGCACATCGACCAGCAGGGCCGGCACGCCGCTGGGCAGGTGCGTGCGCAGCAGCCGCGCCGCCGGAAAGCCGTGCGCGGCCGGCAGATCGGCCACGGGCGCCACCTCGCCTGCCGCATGCGCGGCCTTGAGCACCGAGTCATAGGCCGGCATCAGCACCTGTACATCCAGGCCCTGGGCACGCAGGGCCTTGGGCAGGTCAGCGCTGACTTCACCCAAACCCCCCGTCTTGACCCAGGGCGCGCATTCCGGCGTGGCAAAAAGGATATTGAGCGTTTTCATGTCCGCGGGATATCGGAGAAGGCCTCGTGCGGCACCAGCACCGCCATCGGCAGGCTGTGGAAGACGTCGGTGATGTTCAGGCGCGGCGGGCCGTCGGTGCCCGTGGCCACGGCCGCCACGCGGCCCCCCAGCATGTCCTGCCAGGCATCGGGCGCGCCGGGCGGCAGCACCAGCGTGGTGTCGCCCCACACGCGGCCATCGGCCAGCACGGATTCATCCCCATGGCACAAGGTGAACAGCAGGCGCGAGACGACGACGATCACCGTCTGCCCGCCATGGCGCCGTGCGAAGGCCACCACGTGCCGGCGCGCCTCGCCATCCACCACCAGCGGCAGGTACTCGCCGTGGGTGAACACACCTTCCCAGCGCTGGCGCAGGCTCAGGGCGCGCCAGGTCAGGTAGAGCTTGAGGCGGCCGTCCTGCAGGCTGGCCTGCATCTCGCACAGACCTTCGGTGCTGGCGCCCTCGGGCCAGGCGCGCACCACGGCATCGAGCTGGGCCGCGAAGCCCAGGTGATCCACCGGGCGGCGGTTGTCAGGGTCGACCAGGCTGAGGTTCCAGCCCTCGCAGCCCTGGTAGATGTCGGGCACGCCCGGGCCGCCCATCTTGAGCAGCAGCAGCGACAGGCTGTTCCAGGCCCCGAAGCGCGCCACCTGCGATTGCAGCCGCGCGAAATCCTGGCGGAAGGCCCCGGCGCCGTCGTCCAGCACCAGGCGCCGGGCGAAATCCACCACCGATTCTTCGTACAGCGCGTCCGGGTGGCGCCAACTGGTCTGGTCCTTGGCCTCGCGCACGGCCTTGAGCGCGTTCTCGCCCAGGCGCTGAGCCAGCGCCTGGCGCTCGGCTTCGTCGGGCGGTGTCATCGGCCAGATGCCCAGCAGGCTTTGGTAGATCATGTACTCATCATTGGCCGAGGGCACCATCTCGCCATCGACGCGGCGCTTGAAGGGCTCGGCCAGGCGGCGCCAGCGCGCCAGGGCCAGGCGCCAGGCGGCCGGCATCTCCGAGAGCACGGCCAGGCGTGCGCGCACGTCCTCGCTGCGCTTGCTGTCGTGCGTGGACGTGGCCAGCATGCCGTGCGGGTGCGTGAAAGCCAGGCGCTTGAGCGATTCGTGGAAGTCGTCCACCGTCATGCCGAACACCGACGGATCGCCCCCGACCTCGTTGAGCGCGAGCAATCGGTTGTAGCGGTAGCAGGCTGTGTCCTCCAACGACTTGGCCATCACCGGCGCGGTGAACTGTTGATAGCGCGTGGCAAAGGCCAGCTTGAGTTCGCGCAACTGGACATCGGGCTCGGTGGGGGCGCTCAGCAAGGTCTCGCGGATCAGGTGCAGCACGCCGACATCCTCCAGGCCACGACGGCGCATGGCTTCGTGCACGGCGATGTCGATCCAGCCCCGGTCCTGCGCGGACATGCCGCGCGCACTGATGTAGCTGCGGTAGACCGGGAAGCCCAAGGTCAGTTCGGCCAGGCCCAGGCGCAGGGTGTGCGGCGTGTGGTCGCGGGTGCGGCGGTCGCGACGGGTGATGTCGTGCAGCAGATGGGTCACGGTGCGCAGCTCGGCGGCCAGCTCGTGCTCCATCACGTGGCGCTTGCTCTGCAGCAACACCTCATCAAATTCTTCGTTCTGGCCGGTGAAGGCGCGGTAGACACGGCTCAGACGCGACTCCTGCGAGGGATCGACCAGCAGGCGCGTGCTGAGGTTGCAGAAGCGGTAGCCGCTGCCACCGTGCACGGGCCATTCGGGCGGCATGTGTTCGGCCTCGCCCAGGATCTTCTCGACGATCAGGTAGAGCGCGCTGTGGCCCTCGGCCTGGCGACGCCCCTGGATGCGCTTGAAGCTGGCCTGCAGGCGCTCCAGGTAGGCGCGCGGATCGGCCAGGCCATCGGGGTGGTCCACGCGCACGCCGTGCACACGGCCCTGCTCGAACCAGTCCCACAGCAGCGCGTGCGACATCTCGAAGACCTCGTCGCGCTCGGTGCGGATGCCGGCCAGGTCATTGATGTTGAAGAAGCGCCGGTAGTTGACGCCATCGGCCACGCGGTAAGAGGCCAGGCGCCAGGCCTGGCGCAGCAACAGCTCATCAAGCGCATCGAAGCTGCGCGGATCACCCACGTGGCCATTGAAAGCTGCGAGCCGGGTCTGCAGGATGGCGCGGGCGGCCGGGTGCTCACGCAGCAGGGTGCCCAGGCGCTGCTTGAGTTCATCCTTCAGGCGCAGGCGCTCGGCCTGCCGTTCAGGGTTCTTTTCCTGGCGCGTGGGCAACGCCTCGAAGCCCTGGCGCAGGGCCTGCCACGCCTGCGCGGCCGCGGCATCCAGGCCTGCATGCGGGCCACCGTCCATCAGCAGGGGCCAATCGCTGGGATCGATGGGGCAGCGGTGGTCGTAGTAGGACAGCACGATGGCGTTGCCCTCGGGCCACCAGTTCAGGCGCAGCTTGCCCTGCTCCAGCACCAGGCCGTACTGGTCTTCCAGCACGGGCAGCAGCACGCGGCCGCCGTGCTCGTCACCGCCCTGCGCCCAGTCGATGTCGAAGTGGCCGGCGTAGCGCGAGGCCGGGCCGTCTTCCAGCACCTCACGCCACAGCGGGTTGTCGGCCTGCAGCACGCCCATGTGGTTGGGCACGATGTCGACCAGCAGGTGCAAGCCATGCTGCGCCAGCGCCGCGCAGAAATCATCGAACTCCGCCTGCGTGCCGATCTCGGGGTTGACCTCGCGCGGATCGACCACATCGTAGCCGTGCGTGCTGCCCGTGCGTGCCTTCAGGAAGGGCGAGGTGTAGACATGGCTGATGCCCAGGCGCTTGAGGTAGGGCAGCAGGGCCTGCGCATCCTTGAACCGCAGTCCGGCATGCAACTGCAGGCGGTAGGTGGCGCGCGGGATGTCGGCCAGGTCGGGGTTCCAAGCGCCTTCTTCAAGCGGCGCAGCCGGGTGGTGGGAGGGGCGTTCTTCCCGCAGAGCCTGGGCCAGGGCGGTCCAGCGCGGATCACGCGCCAGCGTGGCCAGGTCCAACGTGAGCTTACGCCGCCAGTTGGGGTACTGCGCCTCGCTGGTGCCCGGCACGTTGACCTGCTCCAGCGCACCCAGCACGTCTTCAAGCTGCACGGCCACCATGGTGGCAGGGGTACGCGCCACGTAGCGGTGAACGGCCTCTGACAGGCGCGGGTCCGGATCCGTGACGCTGTCTTGCGCGTCGGTCAGGCCATCGGTCAGCAGGTTCTGCTCGCCCAGCGCCTGCAGCAAAGCCGAGCGCTCGCGCCCACGGCGGGTGATGTGGCCTTCGCGCAGTTCCGGGTCGCGGTACACGCCCAGTTCGTCGCGCAGGCGCAGGTCGTCGCCCGTCCAGTAGGCGCGCAGGGTGGGCAGGTCATGCGTGCCCACCGTGGCCATCGCGCGGCGCGGCCATTCGGCGGGGGGCTTGAAGCGGCCCTCGTGCCAGTGCTGCTCGAAGTAGAAGGGCCGGTAGGACAGCAGGCCGTGGCGCTCCATCGCAGCGATGACCTCGGGCGGCACGATGCCCAGATCCTCACCGATGACGACACAGTGGTGGCGCTGGCTCTCTAGGCAGACCAGGCGCAGCAGTTCGTCGAACGAGTTGGCCACATAGGTGCCCTGCAACGGGTCCGCCCCGGGCACCACCCAGAACAGGCGCATCAACCCCATCACGTGGTCGATGCGCAGGGCGCCGGCGTGACGCATGTTGGCGCGCAGCACATCGAGCATGGGCTTGAAGCCGGCCTCGCGCAGGCGCTGCGGCGTGGGCGGCGAGAAGCCCCAGTCCTGGCCATTGGGGTTGAGATCGTCGGGCGGTGCGCCCACCTGCACGCCTTGCGCATACAGCGCAGGCTGGGCCCAGGTCTCTGCACCACCGGGGTTCACGCCGATGGCCAGGTCACGGTACAGGCCAATACGCATGCCCAATTCGCGCGCCAGGGTCTGCACGGCCTCGAGCTGCAACTCCGCCTGCCATTGCAGGTACTCGAAGAACTCGACATCGGCCTCGTGGCTGCTGGCGAAGTCGCGCACGGCCTTGCTGCGCACGTCACGGTAGGCCTCGGGCCATACCGGCCAGCCCCACAGGCCGGCATCCTTGCGATGGAAGTAGCGCTGCAGCGCGTCGTACAGGGCCTGCAGGCGCAGGTTGCGGCCATGCGTGCGCTGGAACTGGCGGAAGCGCCGCGCACGCGCCGTGCCGCGCGCCAGGTGCTGTGACCTGAACCGCGCGTACAGCAGTTCGAACACCTGGAACTTGAGGTCGGCCACGCCGGTGTAATCCACCATGGTGACTTCGCGCAGGGTCTGCAGGCGTGCACGCCAGGCGGGCGAACTCACCAGACGCTGGCAGTCGTCGCACTCGGCGTACTCGTGGATGTCTTCCACGTCCAGGTAGAGCGCCTGCGTCCATTGCCGGCTAGACGGGCTGTAAGGCGAGGCCTGCTCAGGCGCGTGCGGGAACAAGGCATGCAGCGGGTTGATGCCGACGAAGTCGGCCCCGGCGCGCGCGGCCAGTTGCACCAGCTCACGCAGATCCCCAAAATCGCCCATGCCCCAGTTGGCGCGGCTGCGCACTGCATAGAGCTGCACGGACAGGCCCCACACACGGGGATGCGGATCCAGCGGACCGGCCAGTTCATGTGCCCGGGGCGGACACACGATCAGGTTGGTGGCCGCAATGGCCTGGCGCGGCTCACCGGCCTCCAGCGTGAGGCGGTGGTAGCCCGCAGGCAGGCCGGGCGGCAGCTCGACCAGGGCAGACACCAGGCGCGGGCCATCCTCACGCAAAAGTTCGGCGGGAAAGGGGGGCGTGACCTCGGCTGCCGCCGCGATGGACGTGCCCTGCAGGCCCTGGCCGCCTTCCAGCGCGATGAACCACGTCACCGGCCGGCCCAGTTGCTCGGCCGGCAAGCGCAGGGGGCATGCCAGGGGCGCGGCCGAGGCCGTGACCACCAGGGATGGCGGCAGGACTTCTTGCTCGGCCTGTTCACGCAGGGCCGTCAGTGATCGGCTGGCCTCGTCGTCGTCATCGGCCGGGTAGCCCATGGCCTTGCAGACGCGGCGCAGGGTGGCGGCCTCGACCGTCATCACACGGCCCCAGGCGTCCTGGTAATCCAGGGAGATGCCAAGCTGATGGCACAACAGGGTGAGCAGCGAGGTCATGGCAGCACCTCCTCCACCAGGTGCAGGCGCACGGACCACGGGCCGAGCGCACCGGGCAGCGCGCCCTGGTCGTCGCCCACACCGAACAGCAGGGCGCCATCGACACGGGGCAGCGGCTCGCTGGGCTGGTCGGCCAGGTGGAGACGCATCACCAAGGTACCCGCCCCCTCGGTGGGCCAGCTGATCTCGACGGTGCGCGGGCCCAGGAAGCGGCTCGTGGCCGCACCTGCGCGGATAAGGGGCAGGCGTGGCGCCACCATGTGCGCGCGCACGGCCAGGGCCTGGGTGTAGAAGGACAGCCAGTCGCGGTGGGGCGCAGCGCGCAGTTCGTCCCAGTCCAGGGTGCTGGCGCCGAACACGGCGGGGTCGTTCGGATCGGGCACGGTGGGTGTGTCTTCACCATCGTTGCCCTGGGCATGCTCCCGGCGGCGGCCTTCACGCACCGCGCGGGCGAGATCGCCCTGGAAATCACAGAAGTAGTGGAAGGGCGCGGTGGTACCGAACTCCTCGCCCATGAAGAGCATGGGGATGCCGGGCGACAGCAACTGGATGCAGGCCAGCGCCTTGAGCGGTGCGAGCGCGCTGAGCGCGGTCAGGCGTTCGCCAAAGGCGCGGTTGCCGGTCTGGTCATGGTTCTGCAGAAAGTTCACGAAGCAACTCGCCGGCAGGTCACGGCTGGGTTCGCCTCGCGGGCCGCCATCGTGGGCTGAAGGCTCCCCCTGGAAAGCGAACCCTTCGGTCAGACAGCGCACCAATTGCTGCAGCGGCTGCTCGGCGAAGTCGCGGTAGTAGCCGTGGGTCTCTCCCGTGAGCAGCACGTGCGCGGCCTGATGGAAATCGTCGTTCCATTGCGCTTCGAACAGGCCCGGTATCCCGGGCTTACCCAAATGGTGTGCCTCATTGCGGTTGTTCTCAAGCACCAGGTGGATCTGGCGGCTGCCGGTGGCCTCACGGGCACGGCGCGACAGCTCGGTCAGGAAGTGATCGTCCGAGGTGTCCGTCATCGCATGGGCCGCATCGATGCGCAGGCCGTCGAAGCGGTATTCGGTCAGCCAATACAGCGCGTTGTGGATGTAGAAGTCGCGCACGGTGGCGGCGTGCTTCGCATCGAAGTTGATCGCGTCGCCCCAGGGCGTCTGGTGCGCGGGGTTGAAGAACTCGCGCGCGTAGGCATGCAGGTAGTTGCCATCGGGCCCGAAGTGGTTGTAGACCACGTCCAGCAGCACCATCAGGCCCCGCGCATGCGCCGCCCTGATGAAGGCCTTGAGGTCGTTCGGGTGGCCGTAGCTGGGCTGCGGTGCATAGGGCAGCACCACGTCGTAGCCCCAGCCGCGCTGGCCGGGTGCCGAGCCCAGCGGCATCAGCTCGATGGCGGTGACACCCAGGGCGGCCAGGTGGTCCAGCCGGCGCTCGGCGGCCTTGTAGGTGCCTTCGGCGGTGAAGGTACCCATGTGCAGTTCGTAGACCACCGCCTCCGCCCAGGGGCGCCCCTGCCAGGCCATGTCGTCGCCCCAGTCGAAGGAGCGCGGATCCAGCACCTGGCTGGGCTGGTGCACGCCATCGGGGTTGTAGCGCGAGGCGGGGTCGGGCACGTCCAGCATGCCGTGCTCGGTGCCCACGGCGAAGCCGTAGCGGTCACCGGCGCGGGCCTGTGGCACCTTCACGTGCCACCAGCCACCGTCCGCTTTTTCACAAGGCAGCTCCAGCCGGCCACCCGAGGCGGGTTGGAACACCAGGTCCACCTTGGGGGCCGCGGGCGCCCACAGCCGAAAGGCATAACCCGAACGCGTGTCGTCCGGATCGATGCGCACGGGCCCGAAGGGCATGGCATGCAGGCATCGGCCCAGCCCAGGCACCACAGGCGCGATGGGCTCCACATCGGAAGGCAGCGTGTCCGGTACCGGGCAGCGGTCCTGACCCAGATCCTCGCCAGCCATCGCGCTCAGGGTGACGGCTGTCATGCGCGCAGCTGCCCTTTGCCGATGACGACGATGCCGCTGTCGCTCACGTGGAAGCGCTGGCGGTCAGCGTCGAGGTCGTAGCCGATGCGCATGCCCGGCGGGATCACGTTGTCCGAGTCGATGATGGCGCGACGGATGCGGGCGCCCTCGCCGATGCGGGTGCGGTCCATCACGATGGAGCCCACCACCTCGGCGTTGCTCTCCACATGCACGCTGCGGCGCAGCAGGCTGCGCTCGATCAGCGCGCGGCGCACCTGCACGCCGGCACCGATGGACGCGCCCTTGATGGTGGCGTCGTACAGCTGCGCGGCCTCGGTGTGGTCGGGGCTGGCCTGGATGGGCCACGAGGCGTTGTGCATCGAGAAGCGCGGCTGCTCGCCCAGGGTGTCGAAGTTGGCCTCGTAGTAGGACTCGATGGTGCCCACGTCGCGCCAGTAGCCGGCCTCTTCGAAATCATGCACGCCCGGCACCTTGTTGGTGGCAAAGTCGTAGGCCATCACGCGGTGGCTGTCGGTCAGCGTGGGCAGCACGTGCTTGCCGAAATCGTGCTGGCCGTTGGCGTGGGCCTTCTCCAGCGAGGCCAGCAGCAGCTCGGTGTCGAAGATGTAGTTGCCCATCGAGGCCAGGGCGCGGTCGGCGCGGCCGGGCATCGGATCTGCATGGCTCGGCTTTTCCTGGAAATCGCGAATGCGGCCGCTGCCATCCGTCTTGACGATGCCGAAGGACGAGACCTGGCTGAGCGGCACGGGCAGCGCGGCCACGGTGGCGTCGGCCTGGTTGTCCACGTGGTACTGGATCATCTGGCGCACGTCCATGCGGTAGACGTGGTCGGCGCCGAACACCACCACCAGGTCGGGCTTCATCGACTGGATCAGGTGCATGTTCTGGTAGACCGAATCAGCCGTGCCCTGGAACCACTCGGGGCCGCGCTGCATCTGCGGCGGCACCACGGTGATGAACTGGTTGGGCATCAGCGGGCTCATCACCCAGGTGCGGCGCACGTGCTCGATCAGGCTCTGTGATTTGTACTGCACCAGCAGGTAGACCGAATAGATCTTGCTGTTGACCAGATTGGACAGCACGAAGTCGACGATGCGGTGGCGGCCGTTGAAGGGCACGGCCGGCTTGGACCGCTCGGCGGTGAGAGGGCTGAGGCGAGTGCCTTCGCCGCCGGCCATCACGATGGCCAATACGGTTTTGCCTGCGATCATGTCAGTCTCCAGTGCGGGCTCGTGGCCCGGTCAAGTCGGTGGCGAGGTTGACGCGGGTCATCGCGGGGCCTCGAAGAACAGCGCTGCCAACGGGGGCAGCGTGAGGGTGAGTGAGGCAGGCTGGTGGTGGTGCGGCACCTGCAGGGCATCGACGCCACCCAGGTTGCCCACGCCGCTGCCGCCGTAGATCGATGCATCGCTGTTGAGCAACTCTCGCCAGTGGCCGGGCAAAGGCACGCCCAGGCGGTAGCCGTGACGCACTTCGGGCGTCAGGTTCAGCACCACCAGCACGGGGTGGGCCTCGTCATGGCCCTGGCGCAGGAAGGCGACCACGCCGTGGTTCGCATCGTCGCGCACCAGCCAGCGAAAGCCCTGTTCGCTGAAGTCGATCTCGAACAAGGCCGGGTGCGTGCGGTAGACGCGGTTCAGATCGGCCACCCAGCGCTTGAGGCCGGCGTTGAGCGGATCGTTCAGCAGCTTCCAGTCCAGCGTGGCCTCGTGGTGCCATTCGCGCTCCACGCCCAACTCGCCGCCCATGAAGAGCAGCTTCTTGCCGGGGTGTCCCCACATCAGGCCGTACAGGGTGCGCAGGTTGGAGAAACGCTGCCACTTGTCGCCGAACTGGCGGCCCAGCAGCGAGCCCTTGCCGTGCACCACCTCGTCGTGCGAGAGCGAGAGCACGAAGTTCTCGCTGAAGGCGTAGACCAGGCCGAAGCTCAGGTCATCGAGGTGAAAGCCCCGGTACAGCGGATCGCGCGCAAAGTGGCGCAGCGTGTCGTGCATCCAGCCCAGGTTCCATTTCAGGCCAAAGCCCAGGCCAGTCAGGTCATCGTGGTGCCCCACCGGGCGGCTCACGCCGGGCCAGGCGGTGGACTCTTCCGCGATCATCTGCACGTCGGGGTGGCGCGCATAGACCTCGGCGTTCAGGCGCCGCAGGAAGGCCACGGCCTCCAGGTTCTCATGCCCGCCGTGCTTGTTGGGGATCCACTCGCCCGGCTTGCGGGCATAGTCCAGGTAGAGCATGGAGGCCACGCCGTCCACACGCAGACCATCGAAGTGGTAGGTGCCCAGCCAGAACAGCGCACTGTCGATCAGGAAGTCGGCCACCTCGTGGCGGCCGTAGTTGAAGATCAGGCTGTTCCACTCGGGGTGGAAGCCCTGGCGCGGGTCGGCGTGCTCATACAAGTGCGTGCCATCGAAAGTGGCCAGGCCGTGCGCGTCGTTCGGGAAGTGCGAGGGCACCCAATCCAGGATCACGCCGATGCCGGCCTGGTGCAGGCGATCGACGAAGCGCATCAGCTGCTGCGGCGTACCGTAGCGCGAGGTGGCCGCGAAGTAGCCGGTGGTCTGGTAGCCCCAGGAGCCGTAGAAGGGATGCTCGGTCAGCGGCATCAGCTCCACGTGCGTGAAGCCCATGTCGATCAAGTAGGGGATCAGCTCGTCGGCCAGCTCCTCATAGCCCAGGAAGCGCCGGCCATCGCGGCCCGAGCGCCATGAGCCCGCGTGCAGCTCGTAGATGGCCATGGGCGCGCCCAGCGCGTTGCGGGCCATGCGGTGCGCCATCCAGTCGCCATCGCGCCAGTCATAGGCCAGATCCCACAGCACGGAGCCGGTGCGCGGCGGCTCCTCCGCCAGAAAGGCGTAGGGGTCGGCCTTGTCGAAGGCTTCGCCCTGCTTGGGCTCGATCCGGTACTTGTAGCGCTGGCCATGCTGAGCACCGGGCACGAAGCCATCCCACACGCCGGAGTCGTCGCTGAGCGGATGCAGCTTGTGCAGGCCGCCTTGCCACCCATTGACATCACCGATCACGCTGACGGCTCTGGCATTGGGGGCCCATACGCGGAAGCGCGCACCGGCCACGCCATGGTCCAGCCGCAGGTGGGCACCCATGGCATGGTGGCCTTGTGCAGCCGCGCCACGCGCTTCGGCGTAGTGACCTGTGCTGCCCTGCGATCCCGACCATGCGTCCATCAACATGACGTGCCTCTTTTGCTCGTGAACGGTGCGAATCAATCACCGCTCAGGCACTTTAAGAAGCATGCTGCGTTGCAGCAGTCGTCGAAGGATCAAAGCATCGTCAGGCAAGCGCACGGGGGCCGTCAGTGGCGCCCTACGTCAAAACCGCTGCCTGTGAAACGCTCGCCGTCATGTAGTGCAATGCCTACAGGATCTTGGGCGTCGGCCGACTGTGGGCCAGGCCAGGTTTCGGGACACTCAAGCCATCGAACCACCCCAAAAGACGCCCAGAGGAGGCCGCCCATGACGCCAATGCTCGATGCCCCCACCCACGCCATGAACGCCTCGTCCGCCTGGATGCCTGCCCTGGTGTCCGATGGCCAGGGCGACAGTTTCCCGGTCGAGGCGATGGACAGCCGCCGCCGCGCGATGAGCTTCAATGCCATCGACCACATGCGCAGTTCTGCCGCCCGTGCCATGGGTCTGGAGGCTGACGAAATCGGCGCACTGGAGTCGGCCCACGGCGATTGGTGAGCGCTCGCGGGAAGGCAGCCCCTCAGCGCCCCACCGGCCCTGAGATCTCCCCCCGGCGCAGCCCGTCCACCAACTCCTTGACCAGCGCGGTCGATGCCGCATCCGTGCCGGACACGAACAGCAGCGCCGAGCGCCCCGTCACCTCATAGACATCGCCCGGCGCGTACTCCGGAATCTCGCGCTCCAGCGGCGCGTTGGTGTCCACGATGCGCGTCCAGCGTGCCACGCCATGGTGGGCCGGCATGCTCCAGAGCACCAGATCATGGTGGGCATTGACCACCAGCAAAGTGGTCACACCGTGCTGCCCCGCAGGCGGGCGCCCGTCGAGCAAGGCCCGCGCGTCGGCCAGCATGCCGATGCTGCGCATGGCCGCATCGTTCCACTGGGCCGGCTGCAGTTCGCGCCCGGCCGCATCCACCCAGGCCACATCACGGATGCCCGCCCGCGTGGGATGGCGACCGCGCGCATGGCGCTTGGGCCGCAGCACGGCCAGGGTGTCGCGCAGCCACAGCAGCTTGCGCACGAAGTTGGTCAGGCTTTCCTGATCCTCCGTGCGATCCCAGTCCATCCAGGAGATCTCGTTGTCCTGGCAATAGGCATTGTTGTTGCCCTGCTGGGTGCGCCCGGCCTCGTCACCGGCCAGCAGCATCGGCGTGCCGTGGGCCAGCAGCAGGGTCAGCAGCAGGTTGCGCTGCTGGCGGGCGCGCAGCTTGAGGATCTCTTCATCGTCTGTCGGCCCTTCGGCACCACAGTTCCACGAGATGTTGTTGCTGTTGCCGTCTCGGTTGTTCTCGCCATTGGCCTCGTTGTGCCGGTCGTTGTAGGCCACCAGGTCGGCCAGGGTGAAGCCATCGTGCGCGGTGATGAAGTTGACGCTGGCCCAGGGCTTGCGGCCACGGTGCCGAAAGCGATCAGCCGAGGCGGTCAGGCGCGAGGCCAGGCTGGGCACCTGTTTCTCGTCGCCGCGCCAGAAGGCACGCAGTTGGTCACGGAAGGCGTCATTCCATTCGGCCCAGCCGGGCGGGAAGCCGCCCACCTGGTAACCACCCGGGCCGCAGTCCCACGGTTCGGCGATGAACTTGAGCGGGCTGAGCACCGGATCCTGCCGCCAGG
Source organism: Aquabacterium sp. (assembly GCF_049274795.1). Classification (GTDB taxonomy): domain Bacteria; phylum Pseudomonadota; class Gammaproteobacteria; order Burkholderiales; family Burkholderiaceae_C; genus Aquabacterium. The sequence continues at coordinate 102,401 of NZ_JBASTH010000070.1, read as the reverse complement.
CCTGGAAGAAGCCGCAGGTCTGGTCGAAGCCCTGGGGCTCGCGGCCCAGCACCGTGGCCAGGTCAAAGCGGAAGCCGTCCACGCCCAGGCCGGCCCAGTAGCGCAGGCTGTCCATGATCATCTGCAGCACGCGCGGGTGGTTGGCATTGATGGTGTTGCCTGTGCCGGTGTCGTTGATGTAGTGGCGCGGGTGCTGCGGGTCCAGCCGGTAGTAGGAGGCGTTGTCGATGCCCTTGAAGCTGATCGTCGGCCCCAGGCCATTGCCCTCAGCCGTGTGGTTGTAGACCACGTCCAGCAGCACCTCCAGGCCGGCATCGTGCAGGCGGTCCACCATTTCGGTGAAGTCGGCCAATTGGCCGCCGCTCAGATAACGCGCATCCGGCGCGAAGAAGGCGATGGTGTTGTAGCCCCAAAAGTTGGACAGGCCATGGTCGTGCAGGTGGGGCTCATCAGCAAAGGCGTGGATGGGCAGCAGCTCCACCGAACTCACGCCCAGCGAACGGATGTAGGCGATCACCTCCGGATGGGCCAGGCCCTTGAAGCGCCCCCGCGCGTCTGCCGGTACAGCCGGGTGGCGCTGCGTGAAGCCCTTGGCGTGGGTCTCGTAGACGATGGTGCGGTCCCAGGGGCGGCGCCAGGCCGGGCGTGCGGGAATGGCGCGCGGGTCATCTGGCAGCACGCGCGCCTTGGGCATGGCCTGGGCGCTGTCCAGCTCGCAGAAGGACAGGTCGGCATCCGGATGGCCCAGTTGGTAGCCGAACAGGCTGGGGCCCCATTGCAGTTGCCCGACCAGCGCACGCGCGTAGGGGTCCAGCACCAGCTTGTGGTGGTTGAAGCGGTGGCCCTTGTCAGGCTTGTAGGGGCCATGCACGCGGTAGCCGTAGACCAGGCCGGGCTTGGCGCCGGGCAGGCGGCCGTGCCAGACCTCGTCGGTGTGCTCGGGCAGGTCGACGCGGTGCAGCTCCTTGGTACCGGTCTCGTCGAACAGGCACAGCTCCACGCGCGTGGCATGCGCGGAGAACAGCGCGAAGTTGACACCGTCCTCGTCGGCGGCGGCGCCCAGGTGGCAGGGGCTGCCGGCCTCCGCCGGCGCCCATTTGGAGGATTTTTTCATCGAGGTCGGGCTGGGTTCTGGATCACCGCCAAGGGTGCCCCAGTGCCCGACAGAAGGCTTGTCGGCGGCCTCGGAAACTGGCGTCAGCGGGCACCGACAGGCGTGGCGCCATCTGCCTGAACCCGCGCCCTCAGCCGCCCAGGTCCATCACCAGGCAGGTGGTGCTGGCGTGTGCGTAGAGCTTGCCGTCCGGGCCCACCAGACGCCCTTCGGCCGTGGCGGTGCGCCCGCCCACATGGATCACCTGGGCGATGGCGCGCACCAGGGGCACCTTCTCCGTCAAGGCGCGCACGTAGTTGAGCTTGAGCTCCAGCGTGGTGTAGGTCTTGCCCGACGGCAAGGCGGTGTGCACCGAGCAGGCCACGGCCGAGTCGAGCAAGGTGGCGATCCAGCCGCCATGCACCGTGCCCAGCGGGTTGTAGTGCGCGAACTGCGGGCGCCCCTGGAACTCGACACGGCCCACATCGGCCTCGACCAGGAAGAAATCCAGCGTGTCGGAGATGGGCGCACGCGGCATCTCACCGGCCAGCATGGCGCGGAACACCTCGATGCCCGAGCGGCCGATGAACTGCTCGGGCTTGCCCAGGCCGATCTGGTGGTTGAGGGCAGTGAGTTCGGCGCCACGCGCCTGCCAGGCCTTGAGGGTGTCGGCAGCGGTGTCGGGTGTCAGCAGGGCCTGGGCGGCAGCGGGGTGGGTCATGCGGCTATCCTTCAAGAAATCACAGGTGCTTGATGCTTGCATCTACAATGATTGTAGGTACAATATTCAAACCATGGCAAGCGACACCGCTTCATCCCTCAAGCCGCAAGGCTGCACCAACCTCAAGTTGCGCCAGATCAGCCGCCGCGTGAGCCGCTTGTACGACGAGGCCATGGAAGCCACAGGGCTCAAGGGCACGCAGTATTCGCTGCTGTCGCATGTGATCCTGATGGAACCTGTGCGGCCCTCCGATCTGGCCGCACGGATGACGCTGGATGCCTCCACCCTCACGCGCAACCTGCAGCCGCTGGTCGCCCAGGGCTGGGTAGAGATCGGTGCGGGCGAGGATGGGCGCAGCCGCCTGGTCACATCCACCGAGGCCGGTCGGGCCAAGCGGCAGCAGGGGCAACGGGCCTGGAAGCAGGCTCAGCAGTCGATCAATGCGCAGCTGGGGCCGGAGCGCGTGGTAGCGCTGCATGCGCTGATCGACGAGTGTGCAGCCCTGCTGCAGGACGACAGCCCGGCCATAGCCAGCGACTGATCCGCGAGCACAAGAAACGTCGCTTGCAGGGGCAATAAGTTGCATGTAATATGCATCTTAAAGACGCCGTACCCCACCATGCAACTCACCCGCTTCAGCGACCTCGGCCTTCGCGTGCTGATGTACCTGGCCCACCAGGACCGGCCCGAGCCCGTCACCATCGCCGAGATCGCCACGCAGTTCCAGGTGCCCACCAACCACCTCACCAAGGTGGTCAACAAGCTGGGCCACCTGGGGTGGGTCAGCACCCTGCGCGGACGCCACGGCGGCCTGCGCCTGGCCCAGCCGGCCACCCGGATCCGCGTAGGTGACGTGGTGCAGCAGATGGAAGGGCACGAGCAACTGATCGATTGCGCCGGGCTGGACTGCGTGCTCACGGGCCGCTGCCTGCTGCAAGCCGCACTCAATGCCGCCCTGCGCGCCTTCTACGACGAGCTGAACCGCCACACCCTGGCCGATGTCTGCGCCAAGCGCACGGGAGAGGCCATCATCCAGCTGCACCGGCAGTTCCTGGATCAGCGCAGCCTGCCTGCCTCTTCCTCCCACTGAAACGCTTTTTGACACGATCACCTCTCGTGCATCGCCTTCCCGTAAAGATGCATTTTTAATACCTCTTTTTGACAACAGGAGCCCCACCATGATCTCGACCACCGCCCGCCCCTACATCGAGGCCAGCGTGCCCGTGCTGCGTGAGCACGGCCTGGCCATCACCACGCGCTTTTACGCCCGCATGTTCGAGGCCCACCCCGAACTGCGCAACCTCTTCAACATGGGCAACCAGGCCAGCGGCGCGCAGCAGCAATCGCTGGCGGCCGCCGTGTTCGCCTATGCGGCCAACATCGACAACGCGGCGGCCCTCGCGCCCGTGCTCGACCGCATCGTGCACAAGCACGCGGCCGTGGGCATCAAGCCCTCGCACTACCCCATCGTGGGCCGGCACCTGCTGGGCGCCATCGGCGAGGTGCTGGGCGAGGCCGCCACGCCCGAACTGATCGCCGCCTGGGACGAGGCCTACTGGCTGCTGGCCGGCGAGCTGATCGCGGCCGAGGCACGCCTGTACCAGCGCACCGGCACCCAGCCGGGCCAGTTGCAAGCCCTGCAAGTGCTGCGCACCGAGCGTGAAGGCACAGACACCGCGTCGATCTACCTGCAGACCCCGCAGGGCACCAGCCCCGGCACCTTCCTGCCAGGCCAGTACGTGAGCGTAGCGGTGGACTGGATCGCCGTTGATGGCGCCGCACGCCGCCAGCTGCGCCAGTACAGCCTGTCGGACGCGCCCGGGCAGCCCTGGTGGCGCCTGACCATCAAGCGCGAGGCCGGCACGCCGGCAGGCCAGGTGTCGAACTGGCTGCACGATCAGGTCAAGGCCGGCGACGTGCTGCCCGTGAGCGCCGCCTATGGTGATTTCACGCCCGTGCTGGAAGGTGATGCGCCCCTGGTGCTGCTGTCGGCCGGCGTGGGCATCACGCCCATGGTGTCGGTGCTCAAGGCCCTGGCGCGGCAAAACCCGGCGCGGCCCGTGGTGTTCGCCCATGCCGCGCGCGACGCCACGCACCAGGCGCTGCTGGCCGATCTGCAGGAGGCCGCCCGCCTGATGCCCCGGCTGCGCACCGTGCTCTTCCATGAGCAAGGGCGCGAGCACGACGCGCCTCAGGACCTGGCGCACACCACCTACCGGGGCCGCATGACCCTGGAGCCCGTGCTGGCCGATGTGGACCTGGCCCAGGCCCAGGTGCTGATGTGCGGCCCGCTGCCCTTCATGCGCGCGCAATGGGATGGCCTGCGCCACAAGGGTGTGCCGGCAGAGCGCATCCACCGCGAGGTGTTCGGCCCGGAGCTGCTGGACCATCTGTTCTGAGCCCATGGCCACCCGGCCACCTCAGGGCGGTGGCCGCTCCCAGCTGGGCCCCGGCCCGGCGGGGTGCGGCACGCCGCGGCGATCGATGCGGGCCACCTCCACACGCCAGCGCCGTACCCCGTCGCGCCCGGCCTGCACCCACAGCAGCCAACCCGTGTTGTTGTCGATGTGGCTGAAGCCATCGAACACGAAGTTGCCCAGGCTGTAGACGATGGGCCGCCCCCGGTAAGTCTCCGTGTCCTGCACCACGTGCGGATGGGTGCCCACCACCATGTCCGCCCCCGCATCGATCATGCGGCGGGCCAGGCCACGCTGGTGGTCACTGGCCAGGGGCTCGTGCTCCTGCCCCCAGTGCATGAAGGGGATGACCAGGTCGGCGTGATGGGCCGTGCGCGCGCGGCGGATGTCCTCGATGAGATGCTGTTCGTCGATCCAGGCGATGCCTGGGTGGTCCTCCGTGGCCTCGAAGGCGCGCGGCAGGAAGCCGTTGTAGCCCAGCAGCGCGATGCGCAGACCGTGGCGCGCCACGATGAGCGGCTCATGCGCTTCCCGCAAGCTGTGGCCACCGCCGAAGTAGGGCACACCGACCGCTTTCAGGCGGCGCAACATCTGCGCGAAGGCCTGCCGGCCGTAGTCACCGGCATGGTTGTTGGCCACCGACACCACGTCGACATGGCGGGCCAGCACGGGCAGCACACGCGGGTGGGCCCGGAAGGTCCAGGGCTTGTCCTCCGCCTTGCCGCCCTGGGCCACCACGCACTCCAGGTTGGCGATGCGCAAATCCGCGGCTGCCAGATGGGCAGCGAAGGGTGCGAAAGGATCATGGCCGGCCGCGATGACACGCCCCGGGCCATCGGCCAGCATCACATCGCCCACGATGGCGATCGACACCGGTCGGTCATCCTTCAAGAGCAACGCCCCGGCATCGACCTGCCCCCTGGCCAGCCCGCTCCATGGCAAAGCCGGTACAAGCACCATGGCCAGGCGGGCCAAGGTACTGCGGCGTGAACACGGCGTCATGGTGCATCCCCCTGCCACGCACAGCCATAGACCAGCTCACGTCCCAGCACGCTGGAGTACACGTGGTTCCAGCCCGTCAAGGCCGGCAGCTCGTGCGTCACCGGCCAGGGCGGCAGGTGCGTGGTCATGTGCAGCAGCACCGGCGCCCCCCGAACGGCCATGTCGTAGATGTAGAGCTTGACGTAGGCCGCATCACCCGTGGGGCCTGCCCCCACCACCGCCTTGAACCGGAAGCGCTCGTCGATGTCGTGCGAGACCACGCCATAGGGATCGCTGGTGGGTCGGGCGGTGACCCGGCGTGTGACGTCGGCCTGGCGCACATCGCACAGCAGGGTGGGCTGTGCCAACGCCTGCCCGCCACCGGCCAAGGCACATACGCCCCACACCATGCGCCGCACCAGGCTCGCCCGTGTGCTGCCGCGCCCACCCGGCATGCGGCCTTCCCTGATGCCCACCATCCCTGCCTCCTTGTTGAACGAAGGCGCAGGCTAGGTGGGCGGGGGCGGGCTGTCCATCCCTATCTCCCCTCCCACAGAGGGAGCAGCCTCAGGCCGTCGCCACCTCGCTGCGCTGCACCTGCACGGGCCGCACGCCCCCGCAGCACACCAGGTCGTAATCGCCCAGGTTCACGTGGCGGGTCTCCAGCCAGTACTTCCAGGTGGACTTGGGCCAGATCGCGAAGTTGATGCCCTCGGCGGTCTGGTACCAGCTCTTGCAGCCGGTCTGCCACACGGTGCCCTTGAGGGCTTGCGTGACCTCGGCCAGGAAGCGTGCCTGGGCCTGGGGCCGCACGTCGATGTAGTCCACCTTCTGGTCCTGCACCAGCTTCAGGCACTTGACGATGTAGTCGGCCTGCGCCTCGATCATGAAGATGATGGAGTTGTGGCCCAAGCCCGTGTGCGGGCCCACCAGCTGGTACATGTTGGGGTAATTGGCGGTGCTGATGCCCAGGTAGCTGGTGGGGCTGGTCTTCCAGTCTTCCTGCAGGGTGTGGCCCTTGCGTCCGCGCAGCTCGAAGCTCTTCATGTAGATGCGCGGATCGACCACAAAGCCCGTGCCCAGGATCACGCAGTCGGCCGGGCGCTCCACGCCGTCACGCGTGACGATGCTGTGCTCGCGCAGTTCCTGGATGCCTTCCGTCACCAGCGACACGTTGGGGCGGTTGAAGGCCGGGAACCACTTGTTGGAGATCAGGATGCGCTTGCAGCCCAGGGTGTAGTCGGGCGTGAGCTTCCTGGCCAGCGCCGGATCCTTCACCTGCATGCGCACCAGCTTGCGCAGGCCCATCTCGCCGATCTTGGCCATCCACGGGTTGAAGATAGGCCACACGCGCGATTCGTTGGTCCAGTAGCAACGCCAGCGGTGCAGGGTGCGCGTGATGGGCAGGGCCGCGAACAGCTTCTTGCGCAGCAGGCCGTACTCACGCTCGTCACGCGGGATCACCCAGGCGGCCGAGCGCTGGAACACGTACAACTGCTTGGCGAAGGGCGCGATCTCGGGCACGTACTGGATGGCGCTGCCACCGGTGCCGATGGACACGATGTTCTTGCCGCGCAGGTCGTAGCCGTGGTCCCACTGGGCCGAGTGCATCACCTTGCCCTTGAAGTTCTCCAGGCCGGGGATCTTGGGGATGGCCGGCACGTGCAGCGGGCCCGAGGCCAGCACCCAGTGGTGGGCGCTGATGGTGTCGCCGGCAGCCGTCTTGATCGTCCAGCGGCCGGTGCGGTCGTCGAACACGGCGCTGGTCACCTCCTGGCCGAAGCGGATGTGCGGGCGCAGCTGGTAGCGCTCGGTCACGTCCAGCATGTACTGCTGGATCTCGCTCCAGGGGGCGTAGCGCTTGGACCAGTCGTTCTTGGGCGCGAAGGAGTACGAGTACATGTGCGACTGCACGTCGCAGGCCGCGCCGGGGTACTGGTTGTCGCGCCAGGTGCCGCCCACCTCGGCGCCTTTTTCCAGCACGACGAAATCGTGGATGCCCGCCTCCTTCAGCTTGATGGCCATGCACAGGCCGCCGAAGCCAGCGCCGGCGATGGCCACCTCGACGTGGCGGACGGGCGCAGCATTCGGTGCGTCTTTGGGAGGGTTCGTGGTCATGGCGTCACCTTGTCTCGTGGTGGATGGTGGTTCGGATCAGTGACTTGATGGTGCGCAAACCGGCCCGTGGGGGCCATGCTAGATTCGACCGGCAAATTGATCTTTTCGGCCAGATCCCCTGGTGTCGGCCAGTTTCAAGGGTTCATCCCGCCCCTTCCTTGACCTCGATCACATGAGCACGCGATCCATCCTCGGCCTGATCTACATGGTGCAGGGCCTCCAGCAACTGGGCGAGGACCCGGGCCCCGTGCTGCGCAAGCACGGGCTGGACGCGGACAAGCTGGACCCGAGCACCCGCATCGAGCGCGCGCGCGAGCTGCGCATCTACGCCGACCTGGCCGAGCAACTGCACGACCCGATGCTGGGCCTGCGCCTGGGCGGCTTCTACGGCCTGGCGGGTTACGGCCCGCTGGTGATGCTGATCATGACCTGCGCCAACGCGTGGGAGGCCTTCCAGATGGGCGTGAGGTACCAGCGCCTGACCTACCTGTTCGGCACCTTGCGGCTAGAGCCGGGCGAGCGCCTGAGCGCGCTGGTGCTCTCGCCCATGACGATGGCGCCAAGTGCCTTCCGCTTTCGTGTGGATGGTGAGGTGTCCGGCACCTACAAGATGGTGCGCGACATGCAGGCCACGATGGGCCTGGACATCCACGCCGAGCGCATCGACATGCCCTACCCGCGCCCGCCCCAGGCGGCCGAGTACGAGGCCTACTTCAACGCCCCCGTGCGCTTCGGCGAAGCAGAAGCGCGCTTCTGGCTGCGCAACGAGCACCTGCAACTGCGCTTTCCCACCGCCGATGCGGCCGCGCACGCGATGGTCCGTGCCATGTGCGACCAGCAACTGCAAACGCAACAGGCCGAGGAGGCGCAGCAGGGCGTGACTGAGCGCGTGAAGGCTCACCTGGGCCTGTTCAACGGCGAGTTCCCCGGCTCGGAGGACGTGGCCAGAGCGCTGGGCCTGTCCGAGCGCAGCCTGCGCCGCCAGTTGGCCGACGAAGGCCACAACTTCCGCGACCTGCTGGCCGATGCCCGCCATGCCCGCGCGCGGCACCTGCTGGCCCACAGCACCTTGCCCGTGGAGGCCATCGCGCAGCAACTGGGCTACGCGGAATCGGCCGCCTTCATCCGCGCCTTCCAGCGTTGGCAGGGGATGACGCCGGCGCGTTACCGGCAGCAGCCCTCACAGGACTGACACTTCCCTGGCGCTCAGGCGGGGAGATCGTGACGTGAGCGCGGCTCGCGCAGCACCTGGCCGTTCGCCTGGGCCCGGTAGCGGGCCGACGCCCCGTAGGCCGACTTGCGCACCCGGTTGAGTGCGCCCAGCGGGCGGTGCGCCGCCAGGCCACGCCAGGGCGAGAAGGCCATGCCCAGATCCACCTGGGCCACCCGGCCGCTGCTCCACACGTCCTGCACCCCTGCATCCAGCGTGGCCACCGTCACATACGGGCTTTCCGGCTCGGGCCATGTGACAGAGCCGTCCTCGATGGGCATGCTCTGCAAGCTGGTGCATAGCTGCACACGCAGCTCCCAGCGGCCACCGTGGTGCTCGAAGTGATCGATCACCGCTTCACGGATCGGGTTGGGCGAGCCACTGGCCACGAACGAATCCAGCGGCAGCCCCTTGAGCGCCAGCAGGTGCTCGGACACCGGCACCAGGCTGAGCTTGGCCACATGGCGGCCGTACAGCAGCGGCAGCTGGGTATAGAAGGTCTCGCCCAGGATGTGGGTGAGCGGGTGGCCGCCCAGCGTCCTGAGCAGCGAGCTTTCCAGGCCCATGGCCTCCAGCGTCTTCTCCGCGCCGCGCAGGAAGGTGGACAGCCCGCGCTTGAGCATGGGCACCGTGTCGGTGGTGGCGGCCAGGCCCTTGAGGCCCTGCAGGAAATCACGCGGCGTGGCCAGCCCGAAGGTTGGCGCATCCACCATCAGGAAGTCCTGGGTCAGGTCGTCTTCACTGCCGGGCAGGCGCGCACCGTCCACCCCGATCACCTTGATGCCGATGCCTCGAGGCACGGACACCCGATCATCCAGCACATCCCCCGGGATGGTGGACAGGCGCATCACCACGGGGTAGGTGGCCGGCCGTGCGAACAGCCCTTGCGCCAGCGACGGGGGCAGGCCCTCGTGCACACGCAGCTCGCCGATCACGATGCCGTGCGACTTGGCATGCACGCCGCGCTCTGCCTTGCCTTCGTCTTCCAGCACCGCCTCGGCGATGCTGCGCATGATGCGTCCGATGGCGATGGCCACATCGGCTTCGTCATCCTCGATGTGCTCCATGTCGGCGCGGAACTCCAGCGGTTCCTGCGACCAGCGGGCCAGGACATCGACGGCGGAAGCAGCTTCCTGGTGGGCGGTGAGGGTCATGGCCGATCCTTGGCTGAGGTAGGGGGGCTTGGCTTGCTGGCACCGGGGCTGGCGGATGCCGTGGTGCTGGCAGGCGCCGTGACACCGGAGACACGCCAGATGGCATTGCCCACGTCGTCGGCCACCAGCAGCGCGCCCTTGCGGTCGAAGGCCACACCGACAGGGCGGCCGCGTGCCTCGTCATCCTTGAGGAAATCCGTGAGCACGTCCACCGGCATGCCATTGGGCTTGCCATTGGCAAAGGGCACGAACACCACCTTGTAGCCGCTGCGCGGCTTGCGGTTCCACGAACCGTGCTGGCCGATGAACATGCCGTTGCGCAGGGCCAGCGGCAGGTTGCTGCCTTCGGCATAGGCCAGGCCCAACGAGGCGGTGTGCGAGCCCAGCGCGTAATCAGGCACCACGGCCTTGGCGACCAAGTCGGGGCGTTGTGGCTTGACGCGCTCATCCACATGGCCACCGAAGTAGCTGTAAGGCCAGCCGTAGAAGGCGCCGTCCTTCACCGAGGTCATGTAGTCGGGCACCAGGTCGTTGCCCAGCTCGTCACGCTCGTTGACCACCGTCCACAGGGTGCCGCTGCCGGGCTCCCAGGCCAGGCCCACGGGGTTGCGCAGGCCGCTGGCGAACAGGCGCTTGGTCTTGGCCTTGAGGTCGACCTCCCAGATGGCGGCGCGGCCCTCTTCGGCCTCCATGCCGTTTTCGCCCACGTTGCTGTTGGAGCCCACCGTGGCGTAGAGCTTGCTGCCATCCTTGCTGGCGATGATGTTCTTGGTCCAGTGGTGGTTGATGCCCGCGGGCAAATCCACCACCTTCTCGGCCTGTGCCGTGATGCGCGTCTGGCCCGCCTTGTAGGGAAAGCGCACGATGGCATCGGCATTGGCCACGTACAGGCTGCCATCGACCAGGGCCATGCCGAAAGGTGAGTTCAGGCCGGTCAGGAACTCGTACCGGGTTTCGGCGACGCCATCGTGGTCCGTGTCCCGCAGCAGGGTGATCCGGTTGGGGCTCTCAACCCCTGCGCCTGCGCGCTTCTGCACCAGCTTCATCACCTGGCCCTTGAGGCCGCCGCCGGGCTTGGGCGGCGCGTTGGTTTCGGCCACCAGCACATCGCCATTGGGCAGTACGTACAACCAGCGCGGGTGCACCAGCCGTGTGGCATAGGCTTGCACTTGCAAGCCCTGGGCCGGCGTGGGCTTGACGCCGGCGGGCCAGCCCGTGCCCTTGGCGATGTGTACCGTGGGGATGAGTGATTTCTCGGGCGCGGGCAACTGCGGGTTGGTGCCGTAGCCGATGGGCTGCGATGCCCCTGCCGCCTTGCCGGCCTCGGCCTTCTGAGCCGTAGCGGGCGAGGGCAGCAGACCGCCTCCGGCCAGGATCACCAGCGAGGCCAGGGCCAGCGATCCCGCCGCCCCCCAACGGAAGGGATGAAACAGGGGCAAGATCGTCGATGCAGGCATGGGCCATCCCGGTGGTCTGGATCACCGCAGTGTGACGCGACACGCCCCCTTGCCGTGTCAGGCAATGCCGATTCGGCTGTCAGCCGATGCGCTCGCCTGGCGCCCGGCTGCACGGATTGGCCGCAGGGCAAGCGCAGTTCCTGGGCGCCGGCCTGGCACCAGTCCTGCACGATGTCCTCGGTGACTTCCAGGTGGCACTGCAGGCCGATGTGCAGACCCAACGTGAAGCCCTTGTTGCGGCAATGCGTGCCGAACAGGGCCCGGGTGGCGCCCTTCGGCAGAGCGAAGGTTTCGTAGTGCCAGTTGAAGGTGCTGGCCTCGGCCGCACCGCCGAACAGCGCGCGGGCAAGTGGTGTCACATGCAGCGTCTCCCAGCCGATGCAGGGCACGGGGTTGCGCGTAACCTCCGCGCCCAGCGCTCGGGCCAGCAACTGCCCGCCAAAGCAGTGGCCCAGCACCGGGATGTCCATCGCCAGGGCCTGCTTGAGCAAGGCTTTCTCTTGCGCGATCCAGGGCAGCGGGTCGGTCACGCTGCGGTTGCTGCCCAGCAGCACCAGGCCGCTGAAATCACGCGCCTGCCGTGGCAGGGCATCGCCGGCCTCGGGGTGGATGTGCACGGTCGACACGTGCCAGTCGTTCAGGAGCGTTTGCAGTTGGCCGGCACGCTGGTTGGGATCGTGCTGGAAGATGGCGATCGGTCTCATGGTCAAGGCATGCGTCACGGGCATGCCATCGGTGGCGACCAGGCCACTCTAGGCAGCCACGCCTCAAGTTCCGGCACAGATGTGCCATCAAGACCGCATCAAGGCCATCTTGATGGAATCTTGATACCGCCCCCACGAAACTTGCCGGCGTTTTGAGGGGCCGATTTCTACGATCTCCCTGTCGATCACAAGATCAAGAAGGATCCCGACATGGACATCGTTTACATCGTGCTGGCGGCCGCCCTGGTGGCCGCCATCTGGGGGATGGCCGCTGGCTGCGCCCGCTTGATGCCCCCCCGGGGAGGCCGCTCATGAGCGCGCTCTACGCCCTGTGCGCCATGGTGGCGCTGGCCCTGCTGGTCTACCTGGTGGCGGCCCTGCTGAACCCGGAGGACTTCACGTGAGCTCGCAAGCCTGGCTGCTGCTGGCAGCCTTTCTCGCCATCCTGCTGGCCATGGCCTGGCCGCTGGCCGGCGCCATCACCGCGGTGATGCAAGGGCGCACCCGCTGGGCCGCCATCATCGAAGCACCGCTCTTCAAGCTGGCGGGTGTGCGCCCGGAGCAGGGCATGGGCTGGCAACGCTATGCCCTGGCTGTGCTGCTTTTCAACGTGCTGGGCCTGGTCGCCGTGTATGGCCTGCAGCGCCTGCAAGGCTGGTTGCCCCTGAACCCGCAGGGCTTCGGGGCCGTCAGCCCTGATTCGGCCTTCAACACCGCCATCAGTTTCGTGGCCAACACCAACTGGCAGGGCTACGCCGGCGAGGCCACCATGAGCTATCTCACGCAGATGCTCGCGCTGGCCGTGCAGAACTTCCTGTCGGCGGCCACGGGCATCGTGGTGGTGATCGCGCTGATCCGCGGTTTTGCGCAGCACGGCGCGGGCAACCTGGGCAACGCCTGGGCCGACCTGACGCGCGTGGTGCTGTGGATCCTGCTGCCGATCTCGCTGGTACTGGCGTTGTTCTTCGTGAGCCAGGGCTCCATTCAGAACTTCTCGCCCTACCAGGACGTGGCCACGCTGGAAGCCACCACCTACCAGGCCCCCAAGCTGGACGAAGCCGGACAACCTGTGAAGGACGCCCAAGGCCAGCCGGTGATGCAGGAGCAGCGCGCCACCACCCAGAGCCTGGCCATGGGGCCCGTGGCCTCGCAGCTGTCCATCAAGATGCTGGGCACCAATGGGGGCGGTTTCTTCAACGCCAACTCGGCCCACCCTTTCGAGAACCCCACGCCGCTGAGCAACTTCGTGCAGATGCTGGCGATCTTCGCGATCCCAGCGGCACTGTGCCTGGTCTTCGGCCACATGGTGGGCGATGTGCGCCAGGGCTGGGCCGTGCTGGGTGCGATGACGGCGATCTTCATCGTGGCCGTGGTCGTGCTCACCCACTACGAAGCCCAGGGCAACCCGCTGCTGGCCGCGCTGGGCGTGGACGTGAGCGGCGGCAACCTCGAAGGCAAGGAGATGCGCTTCGGCCTGAAGGCCTCCAGCCTGTTCGCTGCCGTGACCACGGCCGCCTCCTGCGGTGCCGTCAACACCATGCACGATTCGCTGATGCCCCTGGCCGGCGGCGTGCCCCTGATCCTGATGCAGCTGGGCGAGGTCGTCTTCGGCGGCGTGGGCTCGGGCCTGTACGGCATGCTGGTGTTCGCCATCCTGGCCGTGTTCATCGCCGGGCTGATGATCGGCCGCACGCCCGAGTACCTGGGCAAGAAGATCGAAACCTTCGAGATGAAGATGGTGGCCGTGGCCATCCTGGTCACTCCGGTGCTGGTGCTGGCGGGTACCGCCGTGGCCGTGCTGTCGCCAGACGGGCAGGTCGGTGTGGCCAACCCTGGGGCGCACGGCTTCTCCGAGATCCTCTATGCCCTGAGCTCGGCCGCCAACAACAACGGCAGCGCCTTCGCGGGCCTGTCAGCCAACACGCCCTTCTACAACGTGCTGCTGGGCATCGCCATGTGGCTGGGCCGCTTCGGCGTGATCGTGCCCGTGCTGGCGATTGCCGGCAGCCTGGCCGCCAAGAAGCGCCTGGCCGTCACGGCCGGCACCCTGCCCACGCACGGCCCGCTCTTCGTGGTGCTGCTGATCGGCGTGGTGCTGCTCGTCGGCCTGCTGAACTACGTGCCCGCGCTGGCCCTCGGCCCCGTCGTCGAACACCTGGTGCTGAACCCCTGAGACCATCATGACGCGCAAGACTTTCTCTTTGTTCGACCCGGTGCTGCTCAAGCCCGCCGTGGCCGATGCTTTCCGCAAGCTGGCCCCGCAGGTCCAGTGGCGCAACCCGGTGATGTTCGTCGTCTACGTGGGCGCGATCGTCACCACCGGCCTGTGGGCGCAGGCGCTGGGCGGCCAGGGCGAGGCGCCCGCCGGCTTCATCCTGGCCATCGCGCTGTGGCTGTGGTTCACGCTGCTGTTCGCCAACTTCGCCGAGGCCCTGGCCGAAGGCCGCAGCAAGGCCCAGGCGGCCTCGCTGCGCGGCCTGAAACGGCAGACCTGGGCCAAGAAGCTGCATGAGCCCAAGGGGGCGCCGGGCCGCTCACAAGACCCCTTGGCCCCCTCGGGGGGGCTGCCGCACAGCGGCAGCTCTGGGGGCACCACGTACCATGGATCGCAGTTCCACCCCATCGAGGCCGACCAGCTCCGCAAGGGCGATGTCGTGCTGATCCAGGCCGGCGACACCGTGCCGGCCGATGGTGAAGTGATCGAGGGTGTGGCCTCGGTGGACGAGAGCGCCATCACCGGCGAATCAGCCCCCGTGATCCGCGAATCCGGCGGTGACTTCTCGGCCGTGACGGGCGGCACGCGCGTGCTGTCCGACTGGATCGTGGTGCGTGTCACCGTCAACCCGGGCGAGACCTTCGTGGACCGCATGATCGCAATGGTGGAAAACGCCAAGCGCCACAAGACACCCAACGAGATCGCGCTGACCATCCTGCTGGTGGCGCTGACCATCGTGTTCCTGGTCGTCACCGTGACGCTGCTGCCCTTCTCGATGTTCGGTGTGCAAGCCTCGGGCTCGGGCTCGCCCGTGCCCATCACGGTGCTGGTCGCGCTGCTGGTGTGCCTGATCCCCACCACCATCGCCGGGCTGCTGTCGGCCGTGGGCGTGGCGGGCATGAGCCGCATGCTGCAGGCCAATGTGATCGCCACCTCGGGCCGGGCCGTGGAAGCCGCTGGCGACGTGGACGTGCTGCTGCTGGACAAGACCGGCACCATCACCCTGGGCAACCGCCAGGCCGCCGCCTTCCTGCCCGCACCGGGTGTATCGCCGCAGGAGCTGGCCGATGGCGCCCAGTTGGCCTCGCTGGCCGACGAGACGCCCGAAGGCCGCAGCATCGTCGTGCTGGCCAAGCAGCAGTTCCAACTGCGCGAGCGCGACATCGCCGCCCTGGGCGCCAGCTTCGTGCACTTCTCGGCGCAGACACGCATGAGCGGTGTCGACCTGCCCGGCGAGAACGGCCAGACCGTGGCCGTGCGCAAGGGTGCGGCCGAAGCGATCCGCAAGCACGTGGAGTCGCTGGGCGGGCACTACCCGGCCCAGGTGTCTCAGACCGTCGATGAGATCTCGCGCCGAGGCGGCACGCCGCTGGTGGTGGCCCACGGCACGCGCGTGCTGGGCGCCATCGAGCTGAAAGACATCGTCAAGGGCGGCATCAAGGAGCGCTTTGCCGAACTGCGCCGCATGGGCATCAAGACCGTGATGGTGACGGGCGACAACCGCCTGACCGCCGCCGCGATCGCCGCCGAAGCCGGTGTGGACGACTTCCTGGCTGAGGCCACCCCGGAAGACAAGCTCAAGCTGATCCGCAGCCACCAGGCCGAAGGCCGCCTCGTGGCCATGACGGGCGACGGCACCAACGACGCGCCCGCCCTGGCCCAGGCCGACGTGGCCGTGGCGATGAACTCCGGCACGCAGGCCGCCAAGGAGGCCGGCAACATGGTCGATCTGGACAGCAACCCGACCAAGCTGATCGAGATCGTCGAGACCGGCAAGCAGATGCTGATGACCCGTGGCGCGCTGACCACCTTCAGCATTGCCAACGACATCGCCAAGTACTTCGCCATCATCCCGGCGGCCTTCGTGAGCACCTACCCGGCCCTGGGCGCACTGAACGTGATGCAACTGGCCAGCCCCTCCTCGGCCATCCTGTCAGCGGTGATCTTCAACGCACTGATCATCGTCTTCCTGATCCCGCTGGCCCTGCGCGGCGTGACCTACCTGCCGCTGGGCGCGGCCATGCTGCTGCGGCGCAACCTGCTGGTCTACGGCCTGGGCGGCGTCATCGTGCCCTTCATCGGCATCAAGGTGATCGACCTGGTGCTCTCCGGGCTGGGTCTGGTCTGAATGTCCAGCCGCTTCTTTTCAGGAGACTCATCATGAACACCGCCATCACTCCCACCCCGGCCACCGAAGCGCCCGCCGACAACGGCGGCCTGCTGCGCCCAGCCCTGGTGCTCTTCCTGCTGCTGTCGCTGCTGACCGGCCTGGCCTACCCGCTGCTGACCACGGCCATCGCCAAGGCCGTGTTCCCCGCGCAGGCCGAAGGCAGCCTGCTGCGCAACCAGCAAGGCCAGCCCATCGGCTCGCGCCTGATCGGCCAGAACTTCACGGATCCTGGCCACTTCTGGGGCCGCCCCTCGGCCACCGGCACCCTGCCCTACAACGCGGCCCTGTCGGGCGGCTCCAACCAGGGCCCGCTCAACCCGGCACTGGTCGATGCCGTCAAGGCCCGCGTGGCCGCGCTGCGCCAGGCCGATCCCGGCAACACCGCGCCCGTGCCGCAGGATCTGGTCACGGCCTCGGCCAGCGGGCTGGACCCGCACATCAGCCCCGCGGCGGCCCGCTACCAGGCCGAACGCGTGGCCCATGCGCGCAAGCTGCCCGTCGATCAGGTCATGCAGCTCATCGAGCGCCGCACCGAGCCGCCCCAGCTGGGTGTGCTGGGCGATGCCCGCGTGAATGTGCTGCAGCTGAACCTGGCCCTGGACAAGGCTGCAGGCACCAACACGCCATGAGCCCCAGCGCTATCATGGCCTCAACATGACAGCCCCTCCCCCACGATGCTGATCAACTGTGTGGCCTACCGGCAAGGCCAGCGTCTGTCGGACTTCGGCCTGGACGAACTGCCGACCTACCTTGGGCAGCCCGACAGCTTCGTGTGGGTGGCCCTGCGTGACCCCGACGAGGCCGAACTGGCCCGCATGCAGAAGATCTTCAACCTGCATGAACTGGCCGTGGAAGATGCGCGCCATGGCCAGCAGCAGCCCAAGGTCGAGGAATACGGCGACACCCTGTTCGCGGTGATCAACACCATCGAGCTGGACGCCACCAACGAGCTGCGCATCGGCCAGGTCAGCATCTTCGCCGGCCCCGGCTTCGTGCTGTCGCTGCGTGCCGGCAGCAAGCATGGGCTGTTGGGCGTGCGCGAGCGGGCCGAACGCGAGCCCCACCTGCTGCGCCAGGGCCCGGGCTTCGTGCTCTATGCCGTGATGGACGCCGTGGTGGACCGCTACTTCCCCATCATCGAATCCTTCGATGACGAGCTTGAAGCCATCGAATCGCAGATCTTCGCGCCCGGCCTGGGCCGCGCCAACATCGAGCGCCTGTACCTGCTCAAGCAGCGCATCACCACCGTGCGCCATGCCGTCGCGCCCCTGATCGAGGCCGTCGCCAAGCTGGCCAGCGAACGTGCGCCCGGCGTGTGCCTGCACTCGCGCGCCTACTTCCGCGATGTCAACGACCACCTCACGCGCATCCAGCGCTCGCTCGAAACCCTGCGCGATTCCATCGGCACGGCCATCCAGGTGAACTTGTCGATGGTCACCATCGAAGAGTCCGAGGTCACCAAGCGCCTGGCCGCGTGGGCGGGCATCTTCGGCACGGCCACCGCCTTCGCGGGCATCTGGGGCATGAACTTCGACCACATGCCCGAGCTGCACTGGCGCTGGGGCTACCTGGCCGCGCTGGGCCTGATCGGTGCCACCTGCGGCGTGCTGTACTGGCGCTTCCGCCGCGCCGGCTGGCTGTGAACGACACCCAGCGCCCTGATCCTGACGCCCTGCTTGCCCAGGTGCAGCAGGACGAAGCCGACGCCCAGCGTGGCCGCCTGAAGATCTTCTTCGGCGCCAACGCAGGCGTGGGCAAGACCTATGCGATGCTCTCGGCTGCCCGCGCCGCACTGGCCCAGGGCACCGACGTGCTGATCGGCGTGGTCGAAACGCATGGCCGTGCCGAAACCCAGGCGCTGCTGGACCCGCTCGACGCGCCCCCGAATGGCCATCGCCCGGAAGCCGCTTCTGTCGAGGCCCAGCCCTCCGCGTCTGACAGCCCCACATCACGCCTGCCCATCCTGCCGCCGCGCCAGGTACCCTACCGCGACAAGGCCCTGCCCGAGTTCGACCTCGACACCGCACTGGCCCGCCGCCCCGCCCTCATCCTGATGGACGAGCTGGCCCACTCCAACGTGCCCGGTTCACGCCACCCCAAGCGCTGGCAGGATGTCGAAGAACTGCTGGACGCCGGCATCGACGTGTGGACCACAATGAACGTGCAACACCTCGACAGCCTGAACGACGTGGTTGGCGGCATCACCGGCATCCGCGTGTGGGAAACCGTGCCCGACAAGGTCTTCGACGAGGCCGACGAGGTGGTGCTGGTCGATGTGTCGCCCGACGACCTGCTGCAGCGCTTGAAGGAAGGCAAGGTCTACCTGCCCCAGCAGGCCCAGCACGCCGCGCGCAACTTCTTCCGCAAGGGCAACCTGATCGCGCTGCGCGAACTGGCCCTGCGCCGCACGGCTGATCGTGTCGACGACGACATGCTGCAGTACCGAAAGCAGAGCGCGGTGCAGCCCGTGTGGGGCGTGCGCGAATCGCTGCTGGCCTGCGTGGGCCCCGGCGAGCATGGCGACAAGACCGTGCGCGCCACGGCCCGGCTGGCCGCGCGCCTGGACGTGCCCTGGCACGCCGTGCATGTGGAAACGCCCGCCCTGCTGCGCCTGCCCGATGCCGCGCGCCACCGCGCCCTGCGCAGCCTCAAGCTCGCGCAGGACCTGGGCGCGACCACCGCCACGCTGGCCGCCCAGGACGAGGCCGAGGCCCTGGTGCGCTACGCCCGCCAGCACAACCTGCTGCGCGTGGTGACCGGCCGCCACGATGGCCGCGACGGCCCCACCTGGACACGCATACTGCGCCCCTGGCGCCGCCCACTGGCCGAGCGCATCGGCGCTCTGGGCCCGGACCTGGACGTGCTGGACATCGCCCTCTCGGCAGCGCCCGCGCGTGCCCCGGCCCTCGCCACCACCGAGGCCAGTGAGCCGATCAACTGGCGCGGCTACGCCATCGCCACCGTGCTGTGCCTGCTCACGGCGCTGCTGTCCACCGTGCTGCTGATGGACGTGTTCGAGCCGGCCAACATCGTCATGCTCTTTTTGCTGACGGTGGTGGTGGTGGCCATGCGCCACGGGCGTGGCCCGGCGGTACTGGCCTCCTGCCTGGCCGTGGGCGCCTTCGACTTCCTGTTCGTGCACCCGCGCTTTTCCTTCGCGGTGGGCGATTTCCAGTACCTGTTGACCTTGGCCGTGATGCTGATCGTGGGCCTGCTGATCGGCCAGATGACGGCCGGCCTGACCTACCAGGCCAAGGTGGCCCAACGGCGCGAGGACCGCATGCGCTCGCTCTACGAGATGTCGCGCGATCTGTCAGGCGCGCTGATGGCCGAGCAGGTGGCCGAGATCGCCGCGCGCTTCCTGAAGGCCGAGTTCGGCGCACGCTCGGCCCTGCTGGTGGCCGGCGATGACGCGCTGAACGCCACGGGCAGCGAACGTCTGGGCGAGCCCATCGCCTCCAGCCCCGCGCCCGAGCTGGACGCGGCCATCGCCCAATGGAGCTACACCAAGGCCGAAGCCGCCGGCCACGGCACCGACACCCTCACCGCCAGCCCCACGCTCTACCTGCCGCTGGCCGCGCCCATGCGCCTGCGCGGCGTACTGGCCGTGCAGCCGGAAGACTCGACCCGGCTGGCCGTGCCCGAGCAGCGCCGCCTGCTGGACACCTGCGCCTCGCTGCTGGCCATCTCGCTCGAACGCATCCACTACATCGAGGTGGCCCGCGCCAGCACCGTGCAGATGGAATCCGAGCGCCTGCGCAATTCGCTGCTGGCCGCCGTCTCGCATGACCTGCGCACGCCGCTGGCCTCGGTGCAGGGCCTGGCCGAATCGCTGCTGCACACACGCCCGCCCTTGCCCGAGCCCGCCGCCGGCACGGCCGTGGCCCTGCACGAGGCCGCGCTGCGCATCAACGCCCTGGTCACCAACCTGCTGGACATGGCCCGCCTGCAGGCCGGCGCCGTGCAGCTCGACCGCCAGTGGCAGCCGCTGGAAGAAGTGGTCGGGGGCGCCATCAAGGCCGCGCGGCCCGCGCTGGGTGATCGCCCTGTCCAGGCACACCTGCCCGGTGATCTGCCCTTCGTGCTGATCGACGCCGTGCTGATCGAACGCGTGCTGGCCAACCTGCTGGAGAACGCCGCCAAGTACACCCCCGCCCACACGGCCATCGAGATCGGCGCTGGCGCCGAGGCCGAGCACATCACCCTGTGGGTGGACGACCACGGCCCCGGCCTGCCCAAGGGGCGCGAAGAGGCCCTGTTCAACAAGTTCGAGCGCGGCCAGAAGGAAAGCGCCACCCCCGGCGTAGGCCTGGGCCTGGCCATCTGCCGTGCCATCGTGGCGGCGCACGGTGGCACCATCCAGGGCCAGAACCGTGAAGGCGGCGGCGCGCGCTTCGTGGTGCGCATCCCGCGCGGCCAGCCGCCGGCCCTGGAGGCCCCCGCCGAAGTCCCGCTTGATGACGCCCTAACCCACGCGGCCACCGACCAAACCGCTGCCTCATGAGTGACCCGACACCCCGCCTGCTGCTGGTCGAAGACGACGCGCACATCCGCCGCTTCGTGCGTCTGGCGCTTGAAGGCGAACAGATGGAGGTGCATGAAGCGCCCACCCTGCGCGCCGGCCTGATCGATGCCGGCACACGCCGGCCCGACCTGGTCGTGCTGGACCTGGGCCTGCCCGATGGCGACGGCGTGGCTTTCATCCGTGACCTGCGCAGTTGGTCGCAGATGCCGGTGATCGTGCTGTCGGCCCGCACGGCCGAGGCAGAGAAGATCGCCGCGCTCGATGCCGGCGCGGATGATTACCTCACCAAGCCCTTCGGCACCGGCGAGTTGCTGGCCCGCGTGCGCGCGCAGTTGCGCCGCCGTGCGCAGGGCGCCGGGGGGCAGGCCTCGGCCATCACCACCTTCGGCGACGTGGTGCTGGACCAGGCCCGCCGCGTGGTCGAGCGCGGCGGCCAGCCCGTGCACCTCACCCCCATCGAGTACCGCCTGCTGGCCCATCTGGCCGCCCACCCGGACCGCGTGCTCACCCACCGCCAGCTGCTGCACGCCGTGTGGGGCCCCTCCCACGCCGAGGACACGCACTACCTGCGCGTGCACATGGCCAACCTGCGCAAGAAGATCGAGCACGATCCCTCGCAGGCCCGGCACCTGGTCACGGAAACAGGCGTCGGCTACCGCTTCGTGCCCTGAACGGCCACCCGTGAGCAAGGGGTTCAGTGCTGCTTGGCACAGGCTCATACTCCCTGCTGTCACAAAAATCCAGGACGCTCACGTCCACAAGGGAGTTGAAGTACATGAACACGATCCGCTGGACGATGGTGGCCGCGTGCCTGAGCCTGTTGGCCGCGTGCGGCGGTGGGGATGGGGGTGGCGGGGGCAAGAAACCGAAGCCGGACCCGCAATCGGAGACACCCAGCTCGCTGTCTGCCGCCTATGAGGTGGCCCTGTCCTACGATGAGGACTACCTCGACATCATCGATCCCAGCACCGCCAATGTGCTGAGCAGCGTCCCGGTGAGCGGCTTCGAGCGTTGGCGCATCACGCTCAGCATGTCGCAGAGCAGCGATGGCAGCACACAGACCTACCGGCATGCGGCGATGTTGTACTACCTCGATGGCAAGGTGCAGGCCGTGGACCTTGCGCGCGGCAGTTCGACAACACCGCGGCAGGTGTCCTCGATCACCAACGCATGCCGCATCCTGTGGCACATCGACAGTGACCTGACGGGCAAGAACAGCTGGCTGGCCATCGCCACGAAGGGCACAGACAATCTATGCGACACCAGTGACGACGCGCTCGTGCTGGTCAACAGCAGCATGTCGGCCGTCACCGCCCCCAACACCGGGACCTTCAACCCGGCCGGGCTGATCACGACAGGACGCGATGCCGCGGGCAATCTCCAGAGCCTGATCACCTTCGAGCCCAGCGTCGGGCGCTTCGTGCATTGGCGCCTGGACAGCAGCGGCCCCTATCCCACCATTGAAAGCAACGACCTGCCCTTCCCTGCCTCTGCGGACATCCGCTGGCTGGGCCTGGTGCCTGGCCACCGTGACCGGGGCATCGTGCAGGTCGAGGGCACCTTGCGCATGCTGTCCTGGACCAGCACCAGCGCCACCTTGTCACCCACGCTGATATCCGGTGTTGTGCCAGACGGCCCGTTCATCGCGACCGACAACAACCGCCTCTATGTCGTCAGGGCACTGCCCAGCCCGGCCCTCATCGCCTTCGACGGATCGGGCAACATACCGCCGCCCATGCTGCCGCTGGACACCAGCAAAGGTGATCCCACCCAATTGATGGTGAACGGCGACACCATGTGGGTGGTCCAGCAGGACACCACGCTCGCCACGGCACCCAGCACCCTGACAGGCTTCAACAAGACCACCGGAGCATCGCGCGAGGTGGATCGCTATGAGGTTCCAGACGGCATGCCCGCCGATCTGGTCATGCGTCTTGCCGGCGTGAATGGCACCCGGCTGGTCTACACCAAGCCCTCCGAGGATGAAGACGACGACATCTCGCTGCATGTCATCGACAACGCCAGCGCGGCCCCCCGTCTTCTGGCGGGGCGTGCGTTTCATATCGGCGCTCAGGCCGAGCGCACGGCAACAGTCGGTCAGTTCTCCGACGCCACGTACCTGCTGTGGTGCGACAAGGGCACCGCCTCAACCCCAGTCGATTGCAGCGCGTCGCGCTTCAAGAGCTACAACATGGCGACGGGTACCGTGATCGCCCTGGGGCAGAACATCACGACCACCGATGCCTTGGCGGTGCTGGACTCAGCCCGCCTGGCGGACATCTACGCCCAGCATCCCTTGATCACAACCCAGTATCCTGACGGGACCACCACCACACTGTGGCAGTTCAAGCCTGATCTGGCCGGCTCCCTGAAGTTCGTCATCGGACGAGGCAGCTCCAGCGCTGGCAGCAGCCCCAGCGCCAGCAGCGCCTCCCCCTGAAGCAAGCGCTCGCCGGGGGCGGCTGAAGGCAGGGACAGGACAGACGCGGTATAAACGCCCCTTCGCCCCTTGCTTTTCCTTTCCCCGGCGCCCTCAGGGCGTCCGCTTCGCCCATGAGC
Organism: Aquabacterium sp.; assembly: GCF_049274795.1. Lineage (GTDB taxonomy): Bacteria > Pseudomonadota > Gammaproteobacteria > Burkholderiales > Burkholderiaceae_C > Aquabacterium. The sequence goes on along the minus strand of NZ_JBASTH010000070.1, from coordinate 79,077 downwards.
TACTGCGCCATCGACTTCGGCACCTCCAACTCGGCCATCGCCATCCCGGCCAACGGAGCCCAGGCCATGCGCCTGGTGCCGCTGGAAAACGGCCAGCCCACCATGCCGACGGCGGTGTTCTACTGCACCGACGCGGACGACCTGCCCCCCGCCGTGCACCGCCCGCCCGTGCCCGAGTTGCCCCGCGCCTTCGGCCGCGCCGCCGTGCAGGCCTATGTCGATGGCTACGAAGGCCGCCTGATGCGCTCCATGAAGAGCGTGCTGGGCACCGCGCTGATCGACCAGACCACCGAGGTGGGCCACGGCCATGGCGTGAAGTACCTGGACATCGTCACCGGCTACCTGCGCCACCTGCGCACCCTGGCCGAGGCCGATGGCGGCCAGAGCCTGAGCCGCGTGGTGATGGGCCGCCCCGTCTTCTTCGTCGATGACGACGCCGAGCGTGATGCGCAGGCCCAGGCCTCGCTGGAGGCCGCCGCCCGCGCCGTGGGCTTTGCCGACATCGCCTTCCAGTACGAGCCCATCGCGGCCGCCCTGGACCACGAGCAGCGCGCCGAGCGCGAAGAACTGGTGCTGGTGGCCGACATCGGCGGCGGCACCTCCGACTTCTCCGTGGTGCGCGTGGGCCCCGAGCGCGCCCAGCGCCTGGACCGCCGCGACGACATCCTGGCCAACCACGGCGTGCACATCGCCGGCACGGATTTCGACCGCCGCGTCTCGCTGGGCAGCGTGATGCCGCCCCTGGGTTTCGGCGCCTTCGGGCCCGAGGTGAAGGGCCAGCCCGCACGCCCCGTGCCCAGCCGCGTCTACTTCGACCTGAGCACCTGGCACCTGGTCAACACCGTGTACGCGCCGCAGCGTGTGGCGGAACTGGCCAACATGGTCGACTTCTATGGCGAGCCGGTGCACCACCAGCGCCTGATGTCCACCGTGCGCCACCGCCTGGGCCATGCCCTGCTGGGCCGATCCGAATCGGCCAAGATCGCCGTGGCCGAACACGGCACCGCCGACATCGACCTGGGCGTGGTGGAAGCCGGCCTGGCCTCGCACCTGGATGCACCGGGCATGGAGCAGGCCCTGCGTGACGACCTGGCCCGCATCGTGGCCTGCGCGCGCGACACGGTGGCCCGTGCCGGCCTTCAGCCCGCAGACATCGACGCGCTGTACTTCACCGGCGGCTCCACCGGCCTGGGCCTGCTGACCGACGGCCTGGCCGCGGCCTTCCCGACGGCACGCGCAGCACGCGGCGACCGGCTGGCCTCGGTGGCCACCGGCCTGGGTCTGTACGCAGGGCGTCTGTTCGCCTAGAGCCACCATCACCCAAGGTTCCCACCGGTTGACCAGCCTGCCTGGTCAACAGGAGAATGTCCCGATCACACAGGGGAACACCGTCATGTCCTTCAACCGGCCAAGCTCGGCGCCACGCCAGATGCCGCATGCGGCTCCTTCCGGCACGGAGCGGATGTCGCCCATGGAAAGGCCGACATCCGCTGCGCAATACGCTTCGTCAGACGAACGCGCACTGACGGCCGGCGAAATTGCGATGGCCCGAGTCATCTTCAAGAGCGCCATCGCCTACGGGAAGGTGAAAATTCACCGCGGCAGCTATTTCCCGTTCGGACTGCAAAGCAAAGGCACGGCGGTCGCGCCGAACGGCAACATCTATTTCCTGCCGGAAGACTACCTCGCCGATTTTTCTGCAGGCACCGTGTACGACAAGCGTTGGCTGATCCATGAGTTGACGCATGTATGGCAATACCAGCTCGGATACCCCGTGCGCCTGCGGGGCGCAGTGCGCATTGGCTTGGACTATGACTACGTACTGGCCAAGGACAAGCGGCTGGGCGACTACAACATGGAAGCGCAGGGAGACATCCTCGCCGACTATTTCGCGCTGCTCTACCTCAAGGCACCGGGCATCGTCCACCATCGCGTCGACGGCAAGACTCCGACACTGGCTGACTACGAGCATGTCCTGCAGGACTTCATAGCCAACCCGTCCGACAAGAAGAACCTGCCGTGATCGTCCACACGCTCCGGGAACGATGGGCTTCCTGCATGATGGCCGCCGTGCTTGGCGTGTCGGCCTGCACACCCCAGAGAACAGACAGCGGAACGGCCATCGTCACCCTGCATCAAGGCCTGCCCTGCTTCTCCGTCGAGGACCGGCTGGACACGCGCGACAAGGCCCTGAAACTCGCGTACGTGCAAGTCGTCGATGCCAGCGGTCACCAGGCCTGGGATGCCCAGTTTCGTGACGGCACGAGGATCACCTCTGCCAGCTGCATCACCTACGGATCACGCACCGAGAGCATGACAACAACCACGCCCGCCATGCCACTGGCAGTTGGCCAGCGCTACAGAGTCATCGTCATGGCACCTGTGGCTGATTTGCCATCAGCGCCTCAAGGCTACACAGCGAGTTTCTGCATGACCACGGCAGGGCCAGCCCCCATGGCGACACCAACCTCCGCCAGTTCATGCGAAGGGGTGGCACGCTGACGCGGCTTCAGCCCAGCGCCAGCACCCGGCGCAGCAACGTCGCCAGCATGAACCACAGCACCAGGCTGGACAGCAGGTAGAACACGAAGCGCACCTTCACGAGGTTGACGGTGCAGTGCACCAGGCTGTGCGCCGCGCGCAGGCCCACGAAGAGCCAGGCCGCCGTCACGTCCATGGGCGACACCCAGCCCAGGTGCAGCAGGGTCAGGCAGATCACGTAGAACAGCACCGGCAACTCGAACAGGTTCTTCAGGTTGTTCGAGGGCGCCTCGGCCGATTCGGGCAGGCGCAGCGCCATCTTCTGCGGCGTATTCACTTCCTGCGGGTCGACGCCGTGGCGGACCATGTAGCCCAGCCGGCGCACGTACATGAAGACCCAGACCACGAAGGTCAGCACCATCATGGCGACCAGCGGATTGAGGATGTTGGCGGGCATGGCGGGGCGTCTCCTGCTTGGTGTTGAATGCCCACCATTGTGGGCCAACACCCGCACCCCCCGCCGGGGCCCCGGCCCACGCTTCAGGCCATGCCGGCCACGCCGGTGTGCTCGTCCACGCAGCGCAGCAGCGCCACCACGTCCAGCGGTTTGGTCAGGTAGGCCGTGAAGCCGCTGGCCTTGGCCTTGTCGATCTGCTCGCTCATCGCGTCGGCCGAGAAGGCCACGCGCGGCACACCTTTGAGCGCCGGGATCGCCGCCAGGCGCTTCACCAGCTCGAAACCATCCATGTCGCCCAGGTGCATGTCGAGCAGCAGCAGGCCGGGCCGCGAGGCCGTGGCCAGCGCCACCGCCTCGGCGCCGTTGCGCGCCACCAGCAGGCGGCAGGCCGGGCGCAGCTCCAGCACCCTGCGGATCAGGTCGATGTTGACCTCGTTGTCCTCGGCGTAGAGCACGGTGAGGCCGCCATGGGGCGCCTCCAGCATGGGGCCGCCGGCCGCCGGCGGACAGGCCTCGCCACCATCGTCATCGCAGGCCGTGGGCAGCCACACAGTGAAGCACGAGCCCACGCCGGGCTCGCTGCGCACATCGATGTGGCCCTGCATCAGCTCGACCAGGCGGTGCACGATCACCAGGCCGATGCCCGTGCCCTCGATGGCGGTGCGCTCGGCCCCCAGGCGGTTGAAGGATTCGAACAGGTGGGCCTGCTGGTCGGGCGTCATGCCGATGCCGGAATCCTGCACCTCCAGCCCCAGCAGGGCTGTGCCGTCGGGTGGCTGGGCGGGTTGCTGGCGCAGGCGCACCGTCACTTCGCCGCCCGGGTTGTTGTACTTGACGGCATTGCTCAGCAGGTTGACCAGTATCTGGCGCAGGCGCAGGCGGTCCGCGTGCACACGCCACTTGGCCGGCCCCACTTCGGAGACCAGGCGGATGCCGGCCTCACGGGCCATGGATTCGACCAGGTTGAGTGCTTCGTCCATCACCTGGCGGGCGGGCACGTCTTCCATGGCCAGGGGCAGGCCGCCGACCTCGATGCGCGACAGGTCCAGCACATCGCTGATCACGTCCAGCAGGTGGGCGCCGGCGCGTTCGATCAGGTCCACCTTGTTGCGCTGGCTGTCGGCCAGGGGCTGGGCACGGTCCAGGCGCAGCAACTGGGCAAAGCCAATCACGGCATTGAGCGGCGTGCGCAGTTCGTGGCTCATGCGCGAGAGGAACTCGCTCTTGGCACGGTTGGCGTCCTCGGCGGCACGGGTGGCCACGCGGGCCTCCTGCAGCAGCTTCTGGTCGGTCACGTCGGCGGTGTGGCCGTACCAGACCACCTGGCCATCGGCCTCGATCACCGGCAGCGCGCGGCCACGGTAGTGGCGCAGGCCCTTGGTGGGCAGCAGCACGCGGTATTCGAAATCGACCGGGTGCAGGGGCTGGCCCAGCTTGGGCGGCTGGCCCAGGCGTTCGGCGTACTTCAGGTCTTCCGGGTGCACGCGCACGTGGTGGGCGTAGTAATCATTGGCCATCACCTCGGAGGGCAGCTCGAACATCTCCAGCGCCCTGTCGCTGATGTACATGAAGCGCGCCCGGCCATCGGGCCCGAAGCCGATCTTGTGGATGATGCCCGGCACGAACTTGCCCATGCTGCTGAGCAGGGCCTCGCGCTCGACCAGGGCCCGCTCGGAGGCCTTGCGCGCGGTGACGTCCTGCATCAGCGCCACGAAATGCGAGGGCTCGCCCTGAGCGTCGCGCGCCAGGGTCAAGGTCACGTGGACATGCACCGCATGGCCATCGACATGCAGGTAGCGCTTTTCGGTGCGGAACGTCGTCTGGGCGCCGCCCGCGAGTGCACGCACCGCTGCACGGCAGGTCTCCAGGTCATCGGGATGGGTGATCTCCAGGCAGGTGCGCTGGCAGAGCTGCTCACGGCTCAGCCCCGTCATGGCGCACAGCGCGGGATTGACCTCCAGGAAGCGGCCGTCCAGGCCGACCAGGGCCTGGCCATGGTCGCCCAGCTCGAAGCAGTCACGAAACCGCTGGGTTTCGGCGCGCGACTGGCGCAGCAGGGCTTCGAGCCGTGCGATGCGCTGACTGGGCGACAGGCCGTCGAAGGCATCGACGACCGTGCCGGATGAGGCGTTGCTGTCCATGGGATCCCGTGAAGTTCATGCGGCCCCTTGAAGGCGGGCCACTGATACACGGAATTCATGTCCGTGCTCATTGGGAGCACCCGGCGTCATCTCATTTTTCACATGACGTCATATCGTGTGACGCCACATGGTGTCCGGCCGGGCACAACCTTTGTCCGATTATGCGCTTTGTTGCAACACAATGCGGGCGGCACTAGGGGATTTCCGGAGGGTTCAAGCAGTCAAAAGCGACAATTTGGCAGACAGCCTCAGCCTTGCGCGTCGTGATCGGCACAGGCGTGCATCACCTGCACGCGCAACTGGCCCAGCTGGGTGTGCAGGGATTGCACCGTCTTGGCGTCCAGCTCGGCGAACAGTTCCAGGATCCACTGCTCGTGCGCCTCGGCCATGCGGGAGAACACCTTCCGGCCGCTGTCGGTCAGGCGGATGATCCAGGAACGCCGGTCGGTGGGGCTGGCCTCGCGGGTGACCAGGGCCTCGCGCTCAAGCTCGTCGGTCAGGGTGGTGATGTTGCCGCCGGTCACCATCAGGTAGCTCGACAGCTCCTTCATCTTCAGCCCCTCGGGCTTGCGGTAGAGCTGGGCCATGTAGTCGAAGCGGGCCAGCGAGATGCCGAAGTTCGCGCGCAGGCGGCGGCGGATCTCGTCCTCGATCTGCGTGGTGCACGACAGCATGCGCAGCCACAGGCGCAGCACGGCGTGGTCATCCTGCACCAGGCGGGCCTCGTGGCCCAGTTCATCGGCCTGGATCAGGAGCTTGTGGCTCGGATCGGCTTTCATCGTGTTGACTCCCCTGCACAAAAAAGACGATGTTCTGTCTGAGGCGCAAGCGTAACGGGTCCGATCAGGGGTCAAGCCCCAGTTGCCTGGCCACCCACTCACACAAGGGGCTGTCGGCCTGCTCGAAGCCGTAGATGGCTGAATAGTGGTTCGCCCCCGGCAGAGCCTGCAGCGTGGCGGTGTTGCCCTGTGCGGCCCAGGCCTCATGGAAGGTGCTGGACTGGCGCGCGAATTCGGCCGTCTCGTCGGCGCCCCAGGTGATCAGGGTGGGTGTGCTGCAGGGGCGCACGCCGAACAGCGGCGAGTTGCGGCGGATCACGCCATCGTCGAGCTGGATCTGCGGCTGCAGGAAGCTGTAGCGCAAGGGCTGCAGATCGAACAGGCCGCTGACCAGCACGGCCGCCTTGAAGGGGTCGGCCGGCAGGCCGTAATCCTCGGCCCAGCGCGTCTGCAGGGCCATGGCCGCCAGGTGGCCTCCGGCGGAATGGCCCCCGATGGCCACACGTTCAGGATCGCCGCCGTACTCGCCGATGTGGCGCAGCACCCAGGCCAGCGAGGCCCGGGCCTGGCGGGTGATCTCGTCGATGCTCACGCTCGGGGCCAGCGCGTAGTTCACCACCACGGTGGTGATGCCGCGCGCCTGCAGGCCCAGGGCCACGCAGCTGAAATCCTTGGACGACAGTGCCCGCCAGTAGCCGCCATGGATGAAGACGAAGACGGGGGCGTTGGGCTGCTCTGCCGGGAAGATGTTCAGCGTCTCGGCCAGCGTGGGGCCGAAGGGGATGCCCAGCACGCAGCGCAGGCGCTCACGGGCCAGGCGGCTCTGCTCGGCATAGTGGCGCCCGTACTGGGCCGGGTCGTCCAGGCCGATCACCGGGTTGTACTCGGCGTCGATCTGCGCCTGGTTGAGGAAGCTGCGGTAAAGCGGGGCCTGGGTCATGGGTGTCCTTCCGCTCACAGGCCCAGGTAGGCCTGGCGGATGCTGGGGTCTCCGATCAGGTCGGCGGCCGGGCCATGTCGCACCACGTGGCCATCTTCCATCACGTAGGCCGTGTCGGCGATCGACAGCGCCGCATACACGTTCTGTTCCACCACGCCGATGGTCATGCCCTGGTCGCGGATGGCGCGCAGCGCGGTGAACACCTCGTCGGCCATGGCGGGGGCCAGGCCCAAGCTGGGCTCGTCCAGCAGCAGCACGCGGGGCAGTGACATCAGGCCGCGCGCCAGGGCCAGCATCTGCTGCTCGCCACCGGAGAGCAACCCGGCCTGCGTGCTGCGCCGTTCACGCAGGCGCGGAAACAGCTCGTACATCTTCTCCACGCGCGGCTGCCAGCCCTTGCGCGAGCGGGCCGTGAAGGCGCCCATGCGCAAGGTCTCGGCCACGGTGAAGTCGGGAAACACCAGCCGGCCTTCGGGCACCAGCGCGATGCCGTCATCCACGCGCTGGTCGGCACGGCGGGCCGTCACGTCGCGCCCATCGAAGCGGATGCTGCCGCCGCGCAAAGGCAGCAGCCCGGCCAGCGAGCGCATCAAGGTGGACTTGCCCGCGCCGTTGCTGCCGATCACGGCGGTGATGGAGCCGGCCTCGATGGCCACGTCCACCCCGCCGAGCACCTCGATCTCGCCATAGCCCGAGCGGGCGCCTTGGGCTTCAAGCAGGGTGGGCATGACGTTGTTCTCCGAGATAGGCCTTGATGACGCGGGGATCGTTGGCGACCTCGGCGGGCAGCCCTTCGACGACCTTGCGGCCCTCGTGCAGCACGACGATGCGGTCGCTCAGGCGCATCAGCGCCTTCATCACGTGCTCGATGATGATGATGCTGAGCTTGTGACGCTCACGCACCCCACGGATCAGCTCCAGCGCGGCCTCCACCTCGGTGGCGTTCAGGCCGGCCAGCACCTCGTCGAGCAGCAGCACGCGCGGGCCCGTGGCCAGGGCGCGGGCGATCTCCAGCCGTTTGCGGCCAGCCAGGTTGAGCTGCGAAGCCGGCAGGTGGGCACGGTCGGCCAGGCCGGTCTCTTCCAGCACGGCCATGGCCTGCTCGCGCGCCTCAGCGGGTGACTTGAGTTGCCGGCGGCCGTACATGACGGCCACCGTGGCGTTCTCCAGCACCGTCATCGACGGGAAGGGCCGCACGATCTGGAAGGTGCGCGACACGCCCATGGCGTTGATGCGCTCAGGCGGCAGGCCCTGCACGGCCTGGCCGTCGAGCAGGATCTCGCCCGAGCTGGGCACCACGTTGCCGGCGATCATCGCGAACAGCGTGGTCTTGCCCGCGCCGTTGGCGCCCATGATGCCCAGGATCTCGCCCTCGGTCACGTCGAAGCCCACGTCGTTGACGGCGATGTTGCCGCCATAGCGGCGCGTCAGGTTGCGCAGGGACAGCAGCGGCGTGCTCATCGTGCGCCCTCCGTGGCGGGCAGCTTGGCTGCGGTGCCGCCGTTGCCCGACTTGCCGGATGGGCCCGCAGCGACCTTGCGCGAGAACAGCTTGTCGACCGCCGCGCTCAGCCCACCCGGGGCCAGCAGCACGAAACCGATCAGCAGCACGCCCAGGATGATCATGTAGGTCTGCGGCCAGCGCGCCCACAGCAGCTCGCCCAGCAGCATGATGAAGCCCGCGCCCAGGATGGGCCCGACCGGCCGGTCGCTGCCGCCGATGATGGCCATGGTCACGATGGTGAAGGAGGTGACCGGGCTGAACAGCTGCATGGGCTCGAAGTAGGTGGTGCGCAGCACGCTGAGCGCGCCCACCATGCCCGGGATCACGGCCGACAGCGCGAAGGCCAGGATCTTGAGCTTGGAGGTGGGCACGCCCACGGTGGCCGCGGCCACCTCATCTTCACGGATGGCGCGCAGGCCCGCGCCGAAGCGCGAGTGCGTCAGTACCCAGTTGATGCCCGTGGCCAGCACGGCCAGCACCAGCATCGGGTAGAACAAGGTGACCGTGTCAGGCGTGTCGATCAGCAGCCGGCCGCTGGAGCCCAGGGCCGCCTCAATGGCCACCACGATGTACTTGAGGAACTCGGAGATGCCCAGCGTGAGGATCACGAAATAGGGCCCCCGCACGCGCAGCGCCGGGTAGCCCACGGCCACGGCCAGCACGGCCGCCGCCACGCCCGCCATGGGCACGATCACAAAGATGGACACGCCTTGCCAGGCCAGCGCCATCAGGTAGGCGCCCAGCCCGTAGAACACGGCGTGGCCCAGCGACATGTAGCCGGTCATGCCGGAGAAAGCCACCCAGCTGCCGGCCAGGGCGATCCAGGCGCACAGCTGCGTGAGCACGCCCACGCCATAGGCACTGAGCGCCAGGGGTGAACAGGCGGCCAGCACCACCAGCAGGCCACCCAGGCCGGCCAGGACGCGGGGCCCCTTGTCAGGAGAGGATGCGGTTCGAGCCATCAGATTGCCTTGCGTCCGAACAGGCCCTGCGGCCGCACGAACAGGATGAGGATGAAGAGGCCATAGACCAGGATGGAGCGGTAGGCGGCCGACGTGAGCGCCACGCCGTAGACCTCCACCAGGGCCAGCAGCAAGCCGCCGACCAGGGTGCCGCCCAGCGAGCCCAGCCCGCCCAGGATCACCACCACAAAGGCCGCGATGGTGTACGGGAAGCCGCTGAAGGGCGTGACGCTTTCGGTCATGCTGATCAGCGAGCCGGCCAGGCCCGCCAGCGCGAAGCCCAGGCAGAACACCGCCAGGTTCACGCGCTCGGCATTGATGCCGACCAGCGAGGCCGCATCACGCTGCTGGATCAGCGCGCGGATGGCCAGGCCGTAGATGCTGAAGCGGAAGAACGCCATCACCGCCACGGTCGCGCCCACGCTGATGCCCAGGATCACCAGGCGGTTGACCGCCACGGACACCGAGCCCACCTGCACCAGCTCGTCCATGTAGCCGTAGCTGCGCGCATCGGCCGTGAAGGCCATGGACACCACGTTCTGCAGGATGATGGACAGGCCGAAGAAGATCAGCAGGGAGTTGGCCTGCAGGCGCGCGGCCACGGCGCTGTTGCGCGTCTGCGATTTGAAGAAGAGCTGGTAGCACGCGGCCCCCAGCAGGGCCGCCAGCGCCATCGCGCCGAACAGGCCCAGCAGCGGGCTCACGCCCAGCGCCGTGAAGCCCCAGTAGGCCGCATAGCCGCCCACCATCATCACCTCGCCGTGGGCCACGTTGAGCAGCCGCATCGCGCCGTAGATGAGGTTGAGCCCCATGGCCACCAGCGCGTAGGTGGACGCGAGCATCAGGGCTGCCAGCAGCAGCTCGGGAGACAGGATCTGGGTCATGGGGCGTTCTCGGGCGGGGTGTCGCGGGGCTCGGCTTTCGGCTTACTTCTGCCAGCCGGTCTTCTTCTGGAAGGGCGCGGTCTGCTGCTTGGCCGGGTACACGATCTGGCCCTTGCCGCCCTGGAACTGCAGGAACATGGCCGGTGTCAGCTTGTTCTGCACGCCGTCGAAGGCCACGGGGCCGTTGATGGTGTCGAAGGTGGTGCTGGCGATCGTGGTGCGCAGCTTGTCCTTGTCCAGGCCGGCCTTGGCCACGGCCTGCTCCAGGATCTCGCAGGACACCCAGGCCAGGGACACGTCCAGGTAGTCAGGGGCTTCGCCGTACTTGGCCGAGTAGGCCTCGAAGAAGGGCATGGCCTTGGGCCAGGCCTTCTGGTAGGGCGACCAGTGGCCCAGCGTGACGATGTTGTCCATGTTGGCGCCGAACATCTTGCCGAAGAAGGCTGTCGACGGGCCGATCGCCACGAACTGGAAGGGCGCCACGATGTTCTGCTCACGCGCCTGCTTGAGGTACAGGATCGAATCCTGCGGGTAGGACAGCGAGATCACGGCATCGGGCGCAGCGCGCTTGATGGCCGCCAGGCTGCCGGTCATGTCCTTGATGCCGGGCGAGTACTCCTGGTTGTAGACGATCTTGATGCCTTCCTTCTCGGCGGCGGGCACCAGGAAGCGCTTGATCTCCTGCGGGAACGGCAGCTGGATGGTGCTGATGGCGGCCGTCTTCACGCCTTGCGCCTTCATCATCTTGGCCAGGTCGGCGCCCAGCATGTCGGGGATGGCCGAGGTCGGGAACCAGATGTTCTTGGCCTTGATGGAGCGGATCTGCAGCGAGGCCGCCGAGCTGCCCACCATCGGGAACTTGTAGCGCTCCAGCACCCCCACCACCGCGAAGTGCGCGGGCGATCCCCAGGGCGACAACAGCAGGTCCACCTTGTCGCTGGTGATCAGCTTCTCGTAGATGGCCGCGGCCTTGCCGGGGTCGGACTGGTCGTCGTAGACCACCAGCTGCACGGGGCGCTTGGTGCCGGCCACGTTCAGGCCACCGGCCGCGTTCACGCGGTCAGCCCACAGCTGGTAGGCGTTGAGCTGGCCCACGCCGGCCGGGGCGAAGTCGCCCGTCTTGGCCATGCTCAGGCCGATGCGCACGGGCTCGGCCGCCGATGCGAGGGGGGCGGCCATCGTGGCCGCGATCGCCACACTGGCGGCGCCGAAGAACTGGGAAAGCTTGTTCATGAGGATCCTGGGGTGGTGTGGGTGAGGGGAAAGGGGTTGAAGCATTCAGCCGCGTGGTGCAACGGTGCCCGTCGGCTCGCTGTTGGCGGCCTTGAAGACCTGGCCGGCGATGTAGGGATCGCTCATGGCCGAACGGATCACGCGCGAGCGCACTTCATCAGGCAGGTAGGTGACTTCGCCGTACAAGATGGACCAGCGTTGGCAGTGCTCGATCAAGGGGCGCTCGGCGGCCTCCCAGGCTTCGAGTGCGGCGGGGATGTCGCGCACGTCTTGCGCCTTCTCCAGCGCCACGGCCAGGGCCAAGCCGTTCTGCATGGCCATGCCGCCGCCCTGGCCCAGGTTGGGCGGCTGGGCATGGGCCGCATCACCGACGATGGCGGTGCGGCCAGCCGACCACTGGCGCGCACGCGTCACGCTGTAGACGCCCCAGCTGGCCGGGCCACCGATGCGGTCGATCAGGTGGGCCCACTGCGGGAAGGACTCGGTCCACAGCTGCTTGTCGATGGGGATGCCGCGGGCGGCTTCGTCATCGTGCGGGCAGGTCAGCGCCAGGTAGATCTGCGTGGCGTTGACGGGCGTGATCAGGAAGCGGCGCATGCCGTTCCAGTTCTCGATGTACTTGCCCTGGTCTTGCGGCGCGAAATCGCCGGGGCGGGCTTCGATCATGGTGCGCAGCGCGCCTTCGCGGGTCTGCTCGTGCAGCAACTCCAGGCCCAGGCTCTGGCGCACACGTGACCACACGCCATCCACGCCCACGGCCAGGTCGGCGCGCACGGTGCTGCCGTTGGACAGGATCAGCTCGCCGCGCGCCGTGGCGCCAATCGTTTCGGTGTTGGTGACGACCTTGACGCCAAACCGATCGCAAGACGACTTGAGTGAACTCAGCAGCCTGCTGCGCAACACCGTGAGCAGGCGCTTGTCGGCCCCGATGGGGGCTGATTCGATGATGCCGTTGAGGTTGTCGCGCTGCTCGAAATGCGTGCCGCGGAAGGCGCCTTCGGTGGCTTCCTCATAGGCGCCCAGGGATTCGAGCACGCGCAGGCCGTTCTCCCAGATGTAGATGCCCGAGCCCGCGGCCCGCAGTTCGGGCTGGCGCTCGTAGACGGTCACGTCCCAGCCGCGCTGGCCCAGGGCCACCGCGGTGGCCAGCCCGCCGATGCCGCCGCCAGAGATGATTGCGCTTCTTGTCATGGTGAGTTGCTCCAGGCCGGCCCCGCGCAGGGGCAGCCAACAGATCTGTCGGAAGGGTGAAGGGCGTCAGGCGCCCCGGGGATCAGGCCGCGTCGGACAAGGCCACATCGCCACGGGCCGCCAGGTCGATGGGCGCGTCGCGCCGCACGTACCACTCGCTGCCCAGGCCATCGGGATCGATCAGGAAGATGGACCGCTTCCAGGGCAGATCCACCTTGCGGGCGATGGTCACGCCTTGCTTTTGCAGGCCGGCAATGGCCTTGTCCAGCGTGGCATCGCTGTCGAGCTGGAAGCTGGCATGGTCGTAGCTGGGCGCATCGGCCGGCACCAGCACCAGGTTGTGTTCGTATTGCGCGTCCTCGGTACCGCCCAGGTAGACCACGCCTTCGCGGCGGGCCACCACGCGCAGGCCGCCGATGTGCGTGTAGAAGCGCTCCATCTCGTCGATCTTCGCGGTCTTGAGCACGGCGTGCGTGATGCGGCGCGGTTGCAGCGGCGCCGAGGGGTGCGTGCGCAGCACGGGCTCGGTGTCGTAGCGGCCTTCGGTGAAGCCTTCGGCCGTGAGCGGATCCCAGTAGCTGGTGATCAGCTCCATCGGGCCGTGCAGCACGCTGCGCCAATCCTTCACGGTGTCGCAGTAGAACTCGTTGTAGTTGCCGTCCGGGTCGAACACGTACACGCTGTGCGCCACCTGGTGGTCCACGGTGATGTCGGTGTCCACGTTGTCGGCCTTGAGGCGGCGGAAGGCATCGACCAGTTCGGCCTCGTTCTCCAGCTCCCAGGCCAGGTGGTTCAGGCCGGCATGCAGGCCGATGGTGCCGGGCAGCTGCAGCAGGCCGTCCTTGCCGTAGCGGTCCACGCCATTGGTCTTCTGGATCATGCCCAGGTCATGCGGGGTGTGGCCCGTGCCCAGGAAGGTGGCGACCAGTTCGGGTTCGGTGAACTCGACGGTCAGGCCGCAGACCTCGCTGTAGAAGCGTTCGGAGGTGGGGATGTCATCGACCCAAAGATTCACATGGCCGAGACGGCGGGGCGCGAAGTAGGAACTCTGCGTGGAAGCTGTCATGAGAAACCTCTTTCATGGACGGCGTGGACGCCAGGGGGTGAAGTCAAATCACTTTAAGTCTGTATTGTTTACAGATCAAGTTAGTGCAAACGATGTGCCAGACCGACCGCGATGCAGTTCACGCGTTTGGCGCGCCAGATGTTTCACCAGGCAGGCAAAAGCCCCGAAGCTGGTGCATGGATGCACAAAGCCGAGCGTGACGCTGGATAACCCTGAGCGCGCGCCTGGTGCAAGCCACGGATTAACGGACACCGCAGGGCACAGCCCGGCCAGACAACAAAAAAGCGCGGTCCATGCCGCGCCTTGTGGATGTGAGGGACGTGAGCGCGCCGGCTTACAGCTTGACCAGCGTCTCCAGCGCACGGCCCAGGGTGGCCGCCGATTTGGCGAAACAGAATCGGATCACTCCATGGTCATCGCCACCGGGGTAGAAGGCTGAGACCGGAATAGCCGCCACGCCATGCTCGCGCGTGAGCCGCTGCACGAAGGCCACATCGCCCTCGTCGCTGATGGCGCCGTACTTCACGCACTGGAAGTAGGTGCCCTGGCAGGGCAGCAGCTCGAAGCGCGAACCGCTCAGCGCCTGGCGGAAGATATCGCGCTTGCCCTGGTAGAGCGCACGCAGTTGTTCATACCAGCCGGGCTTGACCATGAACTCGGCCAGCGCATGCTGCGACGGCGCATGCACCGTGAACACGATGAACTGGTGCGCCTTGCGGAACTCCGCCATCAGCGCACGCGGGGCCAGGCAGTAGGCCACCTTCCAGCCGGTGATGTGATAAGTCTTGCCGAAGCTGGAGACCACGAAGCTGCGCTCAGCCAAAGCGGAGTAGCGCATCACGCTTTCATGGCGCACGCCGTCGAACACCATGTGCTCGTAGACCTCGTCACTGACGATGACGATGTCGGTGCCTTCGACCAGGGCCTGCAAGGCCTGCAGATCTTCTGCCGTCCATACCGTGCCGGTGGGGTTGTGCGGCGTGTTGAAGATGATCATGCGCGTGTGCGGGCCGATCAGGCGGCGCACCTCGTCCCAGTCAGGGCGATAGTCAGGCTGCTTGAGCGTGGACACCACGGGCGTGCCGCCGTTGAGGCGGATGGCCGGGCCATAGCTGTCGTACACCGGCGCGAACACGATCACCTCGTCGCCCGGGCGCACCAGCGCGGCCACGGCGGTGAAGATGGCCTGCGTGGCACCGGCCGTGACGGTGACCTCGGTGCCCGGGTCATACGCGGCGCCGTACAGGGCGTGCACCTTGGCCGCGATGGCCTCGCGCAGCGCGGGCACACCCGCCATGGGCGGGTACTGGTTGTGGCCGGCGCGGGCGTGCTTGTCCAGCAGGCCGATCAGTTCCGACGGTGGCTCGAAATCCGGGAAGCCCTGCGAGAGGTTGAGCGCCCCATGCTCCTGCGCCAGGGCCGACATCACGGTGAAGATGGTGGTGCCGACTTCGGGCAGACGGGAATTGATGGTCAGGGGCTTGCTGGGCATGCGTGCAAGGATAGCGGGCGAAAGTGCACGAACACGGCGCGCGTGTATCCAGACGTTCCTGTGGATACTGCAAGGTAGATTCATCGCATGTGCAGGGAACACGGTCTGCCTATCGGCAACCTCAGCTCGCAGTTCGGTTCATCCCCACATGCGTTGGGGAACACGCCGGTGACGGACAGGAAGCCGCCCGCACCCACGGTTCATCCCCACATGCGTGGGGAACACGCCGGCCAGGTCTGCGGTGTCATCGCCTGCAGCGGTTCATCCCCACATGCGTGGGGAACACCACCAGATCGTGTCGCCCAGCTCAGGCGCGGGCGGTTCATCCCCACATGCGTGGGGAACACTAACGCGTTGCCGCCCCCCGTTTCGCCCACAACGGTTCATCCCCACATGCGTGGGGAACACTCTGTGGGGCCGATCTGAATCAGCGCATCGCGCGGTTCATCCCCACATGCGTGGGGAACACATCACGACGACGGGCCTGACGCGCTGGAAATTCGGTTCATCCCCACATGCGTGGGGAACACGCCTTTATCAACTCGGCCTGCTGCAGGACTGTCGGTTCATCCCCACATGCGTGGGGAACACGCACCGGCCGCCGATGACGGTGAGGACTTCGACGGTTCATCCCCACATGCGTGGGGAACACGCTCCTTTCAAGCAGTGGGTAAGATGGCTGGCGCGGTTCATCCCCACATGCGTGGGGAACACAGATCGGCCCCCTGCAACTCACCATTGCGCACCGGTTCATCCCCACATGCGTGGGGAACACTCACCGGCCAGATCCTCGAACTGGAAGAGCCACGGTTCATCCCCACATGCGTGGGGAACACGGTGGAGATCACGGGCAAGACCTACGGCAGCGCGGTTCATCCCCACATGCGTGGGGAACACGCCGCAAGATCCGGATCAACCGCCGAGTCGAGCGGTTCATCCCCACATGCGTGGGGAACACCACCGGGCCGCAGGCCCTGCGCAGTGCGTTCACGGTTCATCCCCACATGCGTGGGGAACACGAAGCGCAGAACCAGGTGCTGCGTGACCAGGGCGGTTCATCCCCACATGCGTGGGGAACACGAAAGCGATCCACCCGCCATCCGTTTCGATGACGGTTCATCCCCACATGCGTGGGGAACACGGCATCAGCATCGGCCAGGTGGGGGTTGTAGCCGGTTCATCCCCACATGCGTGGGGAACACGCTGGCGGTTGCCAGGGCTGCCTCTATGCCGCCGGTTCATCCCCACATGCGTGGGGAACACGACTTCGACCGGGACAGCCTCAAGGCCGTTCGCGGTTCATCCCCACATGCGTGGGGAACACTCGCCCGCGCTGTAGTCCAGGCCCTGCAGCATCGGTTCATCCCCACATGCGTGGGGAACACCATCACCCAATTGCGAGCATCCAAGCTAGTGGCGGTTCATCCCCACATGCGTGGGGAACACCGCTGCGCACCCCAACTTGTGGAGCGGATCCACGGTTCATCCCCACATGCGTGGGGAACACGGGTAAGACCAACGTTGCGGGATTGGGCGATGGCGGTTCATCCCCACATGCGTGGGGAACACCGTGTTCGCGAGGTCGGCCGGTTCAGTGCGGACGGTTCATCCCCACATGCGTGGGGAACACCTGTTCTTCTTGTCGATGCCGTCTTGGGCGACCGGTTCATCCCCACATGCGTGGGGAACACGACTACAACGCCGGAGTGAACGCCGATGGAACACGGTTCATCCCCACATGCGTGGGGAACACGGCGCACACTGCCACAGGCCCGTGCGCGGGTGCGGTTCATCCCCACATGCGTGGGGAACACCGCGGTGGTGGCTCCGAGCTCAATCCCGCCTACGGTTCATCCCCACATGCGTGGGGAACACACGGACAAAAACAGGCGATTGTCGCCGCCGATCGGTTCATCCCCACATGCGTGGGGAACACAGGTGGCTCAATCTCAGGGGCATCGATCACGTGCGGTTCATCCCCACATGCGTGGGGAACACCGGCGAACTACGGCGCCGCTACAGCGCACCGCCTGGTTCATCCCCACATGCGTGGGGAACACACCCGCACGTCAACATCGACGCCGGTCGAGTTCGGTTCATCCCCACATGCGTGGGGAACACCGTCTGACGCCCGTGTTCCGGCATCTCCCAGTCGGTTCATCCCCACATGCGTGGGGAACACGCATGACGTCACGGCCTCCACCATGGCGCGAAACGGTTCATCCCCACATGCGTGGGGAACACGTTGAGGTCGTTCGGGTCCTTCAGGCCGTACTGCGGTTCATCCCCACATGCGTGGGGAACACGATCATCCAGGAGGGGGTGATGGCCAACGGGTACGGTTCATCCCCACATGCGTGGGGAACACGAACTCGTAGCGCTCGGGATGATCTGGATCGGACGGTTCATCCCCACATGCGTGGGGAACACGACGAGATCGCCAGCGCGGACGTCGGCGCCACCGGTTCATCCCCACATGCGTGGGGAACACAGCGGGGGCTGTGCGCTCGTCTGTGGCCATCGCGGTTCATCCCCACATGCGTGGGGAACACCGTAGTCCAGCGAGTAGCTGCCGCCGGCCTGGCGGTTCATCCCCACATGCGTGGGGAACACAGTGCCGGGAGGCATGGCCTACAGCTCTAGTCCGGTTCATCCCCACATGCGTGGGGAACACGATCAAGGAATACGCGGTGATCTGTGTGGGCGCGGTTCATCCCCACATGCGTGGGGAACACCGTCGGGTGATGAAGCCGGGCCGCAACGTCAGCGGTTCATCCCCACATGCGTGGGGAACACGTACTGCGCATCTGTCAGTCCTACGCCGAGAACGGTTCATCCCCACATGCGTGGGGAACACTCTTCCTCTATCTCTTTGATTTCAAAGAGAAATTCTCACCATCAATTTTCTACCAGTTTTTTAGCACGCAAATCTACTTGTTAAAGAGCAACGACATCACCCGTCCACAGACGGGAAAAAGCTCACCAACTGGACACCGTCAAACTCCACAGGAATCCGCCTGTTTTTGCCCGTGGTCTTGACTTCAAAGCCTAGTTCATTA
Source organism: Aquabacterium sp. (assembly GCF_049274795.1). Taxonomy (GTDB): domain Bacteria; phylum Pseudomonadota; class Gammaproteobacteria; order Burkholderiales; family Burkholderiaceae_C; genus Aquabacterium. Next base: position 60,889 of record NZ_JBASTH010000070.1, on the reverse strand, counting down.
CGCGCCTGCCATGCCATCACCGCATTGCCCTCATCAATGCCCTCAACCACCTGATCCCAGATGTTCTCGCGCACCTTGCGCGAATAGTTACCGACATACACGCCAGCACGCACCTCCAGCATCCACACGGCCAGACGCCCCCGCAAACGCGGTGGTGCGTTCTCAAGCACGATGACCAGCATCACCAATGCCTTCAGGGTTGGGCAGAGCGGGGCCTACCGCATCCGGCGATGGATCGGGCGGCTGGATTTCTCCAGCAGACAGTACCGTCTCAATGTCAGGAATGATGCGCTCCAGCAGCTTCGTCTGCCGGAACACATCCCGGCATGCCAACCGCACGGCCCGGTCAGCTTGCGCAGGATGCGAAGCCGCAATCTTGAACGCCACCGGCACCACAGTCTCGAACTTGTAGAGATCAGCGATGTCATACACGAATGAGAGCGGTTTGCCCGTGTGGATGAAACCCACCGCCGGCGCATAGCCCGCAGCCAACACCGCCGCTTCGGTCACGCCGTACAGGCATGCGGTGGCGGCAGACAGGCATCGGTTGGGCAGATCGGAGGCATCCCAAGTTTCCGGGTTGTAATCACGCCCCTTCCAGGGTACCCCGAACTTCTGCGCCAGCAACTGGTAAGTGCGCCTGACCCGAGCGCCCTCAATGCCACGCAACTGATCAACGCTGCGACGCTGGGGCGGCTCTTCTCCGAAACGGACGGCGTACATCTTACGCACCACCTTCAACCGCAAGTCGTCGTCCAACGCCAGCCGGGCCTGATACAACAGGCGGTCCGATCTGGCCCCTCCAGGCTGGCCCGCGGAGTAAAGCCGCACCCCCGCTTCGCCTACCCAAACCAGCAAAGTGCCTACGCGTGCCGCCAATGCCGCGGCCCGATGGGACACGCGCGTGCCAGGCTCCAGCATGATGCAGGCCACACCCCCCACCGGCACATGGGTGAGCACCGGCCGCACACGCTCGCCCTGGCAATCCACCACGACGAAGGCGCCATCGACCACGTCGATTTCACCTCGCTCAATGAAGATGACCGACAACCGCTCCTTGATGGGAATGGGCTTGAGCGGCGGAAGCAGGTTGCTGGGCATGCTCAGATCGGTCTGCGAACCAGCATCAAGCCACAGCCAAAGGCCTTGGCATGGCCCAGCCCTCGCCCCAGCATCCGAGCAAACAGTGCGGGGTCCTCCACCGTCAAGGCACCTCGGAAATCAACCGTGGAAAAGCGCAGCTTGCCATCCTTGACAACGTGCTGGGCATACCCCTCGACAGACAGGCTGCCTTCATGCGGCACAAAGCCATGGTGCTTGCCTTGTTTGACCAACCAGGCTTCGCAGGCATCGTGCATCAATTGGTACGCGTCATGTCCGATGGCTCGTTGTGCCAACTTTTTCTTGGCATCCATCACCACGTCATGTCGGCGCGACTTGCCCCCATCAGACCGTGTCACGACCGGGTTGGCGCACAACTCGAACTCCAGAACGTCGCCTACAGCCAGGCTGGGCTGATAGGGCCGCGAGCGAATCAGCCACACGTCGCTATCGGCCACGGGCTCACGGGCCGACACGACGCAATAGCGGGGCACATGGCCCTGATCCATCCGGCGATAGATGTGGTCACGCTGGGTGCCAGGCTCTGATGGAAACAGGCGCCACAACCATTGGTGTTCTCGGTAAGGCCCGCGGAGCATCTGATGCACGGCCTCACGCTCACGTCCGGGCTGAGGGGTGATCACACTGAAGTGCATGTCATGCCCTTTCTGCTGGTGCCTGCAACATGGCCAGGTGTTCAACCCGTTCGCCATGCTGCCAGGCGCCTCGGTGGATCAGGCGGTCCTTGCGGGTCACGGACAGATGGGAAGGCATGCCTGCCTCCATACCATCGGCCCAAGCCAGAGCCCGGGGCAGGCCTGCGTCGGCATTGCCCGCCAAGCCATGGCGGTACTGCGCGAAGGCCGCCATGAGATGCTCTGCATCGATCACGCAGGGATGCAGCGGCGCCGACAGCGGGCAAGACTTGCGCCCCAGGTAAAGCACGAAGGCAGGCTTCAACAAAGCCTCGCGCAATCGCGCCAGCGTGTGGGGTGCGTGCGCATGGGCCTGAACAGCCACCAGGTGATGCACGTTCAGCCGGTGGTCGCGTGTGGACAGGATCGTGTTGAGGTCTGTGCGCCGAAAAGCCAGTTCATCCTTGCGCGTCACGTGCTTCTGCCCCTTGAGGGTGCTGCGGCCTGGTACCTGGATGGTGTGATAGTCCCGCAGGAGGGCGCCACTCTCCCACACCTCCACGCCAAACAGATAGCCTGCGTGCAGCGCCTGCAGATCGGCCTCCTGGTCCCTGCGCAAACCCAGCGCCGCCGCCAGCAACCCACCCAATGCAGAGGCGGTCGGACGGTCATCGCTGCCGCGGTACTCACCGACAGCGGCTTCCCCCCAGGAGGCCATCGCCCCCTTGATCTGAAAGATAAGGTACTGGGGCATGGCTTCAGCCCTGCACGAATGCCGTCAGTGCCTTGAGCGAGCCGGCGCCAGCCTCTGCATTCATGACGCAGCGATCGTCGGCGCAGTCTCCGTACACGGTATCGAAGTTCTTCTGTTGCGCCTCCAGCGCCTCAATGGCCGCGGTCAGCATGGAGCGATCACCCCATGCCTGCACAGGTTTGATGAAGGCCTGAGACAGGCTGCGCGGTTGCTGGGGGCCTTTTTCGGCCATCACATAGCCAGCGTAAGCCCGCGAGGCAAAGCTGTTCTGCATGCCTGTAGGCGTGACCTTCGTGACGGCCTGCAGCAGGGCGCTCAAAGCCTTGTCGGCCAGAGCCTTGTCGCCATGCAGGTTCTGCTCGAGCAATGTCCGGTTGATGCACAGGTACAGGTAGAACAGGCCGGCGCCGTAGCCACGTTCGCCGATGTGCCCGGCACCACGCGGGTTGAGGTCATCGACGGCACTGAAGTAGTCGTCTTCGACTTCCGCGCGGTGCACCGTGAAGGCGTGAGACACCTGCACAGCGGCCTCTACATTGAAATCGGGTTCATCGGCCAGCATGCGGCCAAACATGGCCACGTCCACCGCATGTGCATCCCGGGTCAGCAACTTGAGTTCGGCTTCTTCGGGCCCGGCCTTGCGTTCTGCACAAACCTTGGCCAGCGCGATGGCCGCTTCACGTTCGGCCGGCAAGATGTGCGCCAGTTGTTCGATCTGCAGGTCTTCATCGTTGTCCTGCTTCTTGTCAGCCTTGGGCTTACCGAAGGTGGCCGCAATCTGGCGGGCCCATTCGCGCGCCTTCTTTTCATCTGCCCCACCATCCTTCATGACCTGATAGAGGTCACGGCCAAAAGACTTGGTACGTACCCCCAAGTGCTCACCCAAGGCGGACTCGAATACATCAGAAGTGCGCCAAGCCCGCTTCTGGCTTTGAGAAGAAATGCGCAGACGATTGGTGCCGCCCATGAGCGCCGTCTTGGGGCGGCCGGTGTCGTCTCGGTTGAGGTTGGCGGGGGCATGGCTGGTGAGGATGTGCAGCTGGATGAAATCAGACATGAGGTGGTCTCCCTGGTTCAAAGTTCGAAAGCAGCGGGCAGGCGCGTGCATCACTTGGTCGGCCAGACATAGGCATAGGCCCAATTGCGCTTGACGGTGTCGCCCCAGAAGAGAACGTCTTCCGTCAGGCACAGCAAGTTCACTTGCCCGTCACCGATCAGGGGCAAGGCCCGGCGCAGACCCGTGAACAAAGCATCGTCATCGGGCGCATCGAGCAAGCGACGAAAGCGTAATTCGCTCACCGGATTGCGGTCTTGCCCTGGTTTGGGGTGACTCATGGCCTTTGGCAAAGAATCCGCGCCAGGACGCTTGACGTGGCTCATGAGGGCGCAGGCCATGGCCAGGCGATCCAGCTTCCGCGGTGAGCTGAGCAACTCGGGTTGGATGGCCACCAGGCGCCGTTGCAAACGCTGGAAGGCGGGGCACATCAGGGCATCGAGCACGGTGGCGGCGCGACGTAGCTGGGCTCGCCCGCCGCGGTCGTGCTCTTCCAGTTTTGTCCACCAATCGATGATGGCTTGGCCCACGCCGGCTTCTTCGTTCAGTTTCATGCTTCCTCCTTGTTCTTGGTCTTGGCTGCCTTGGCGGGGCGTGCTTTAACAGGCTTGCCGACATCCAGTGTGGGCAGGGCCAGCAGTTGCCTGAGCTTGCTGCCGTTCAAGGTGTTGAGCAGCAGCTTATGGGCATCGGCCACGCGGCGCGGATTCTGCCGGTCGATCAGGCCCGATCCGACGAACTCTTTGTCAAACAGGTCGCGGCATACTTGACTCAAGGTCTGCAACCACCGCTCGTCAAGGGCTTCGTGGTCTTGCACGGCACCGCCCCGCACTTCATCGATCACATCCCGCAGGTTGCGGTAGAAGGCCTCTTCCGTTTGTGCCCAAAACCGGGCATCGACCAGGCTGAAGTCACCCCGTGCATCCAGCTTGAACCACGCCGACTTGACGGCGCTGCTCAGGGCATAGCGGGCAAAGCGTGCGCCCTCCAGCCAGCGATTGATCACCACCTCAAGGCGCCGCAAGTCCGATGCGGCACAGTCATCCAGGTTGTACAGAGGCAAGCGGGCCTCGTACCAGCAGCGGGCCTTCATGTTGTCCATGTCGAAACCGAAGGCCCAGATCTGGAATTGCCCCCCCACGGTGCTCTGTCGCCGGGACAGCGCATGGCGCTCCACAACGCGCGCCGGCCGCTGCTTTTGTTTGTCGTCACCGGAGCCCAGCACCCACGGTAGCCAGTGGCGATAGCCAAAGCCTCCGGGTTGAGGATGCAGGGGCAGCCATCCCTCCTTGGTCTGGTAGTAGGGGGAGAGCACATGGTCCCATGGCCCTTTGTAGTTCAAGCCATAGGCCTTGGTGCTGTACTGACTGAGCAGCCTGTCGCTGGCACGATGGCACAGGTCGCAGGTTCCGCTGCTCGTGGCCTGAAAATCAAGCCGGATGCGGCGAGGCATGGCCCAGAAGATGTGCAAAGGGTGGGTTTGCTTGGGCGCGGTTTCGCCCTTGTCAGGCTGGATGGTTGTGATGTCGGCTAGCCATGGAAAGGTGAAGTGATCATCCACCTTCTTCGCATCGCCGCCATGGTCGTGGTGATAAGGCGGCTCGATGACGTTGAGCCAGAGGTCATGCCACAGCGACTTCGGTGGCTGACAGGCCAGCAGCGTCGTCAAGGGCCCACCGCCGCGCAAGCCCGTGCGATGACCGGCACCGCCGGCGGGTGCGTTGATCTGTAGTGTCAGCAGGGCAATCACCGCACAATGCGGGCATAGCCGCTCGACGCGACCGCGTTTGACGAAATGATCGCTGTTGTTCTTGATGGTGTTCTCACCCGGCGAGTCGACGAGCAATGCGGCCACCCCAACATCGCCCGACTCGCCCAGCACCCTGTCCTGCATGAACCGCGCTCCGTCGCCGTCGTACACAAACGCGTCAACGCCCGGTTGAAACCAGGCCTGCAGGTCAGTGCGCGGAGGCGGCGTTTTGAACAAGGCCCGCCAGGCAAATGTGTCTTGCACCGGCACGAACGTAGCCAGTAGGCCGATGGCGAACTGGGCCAGTGCGCCATTGAAATCGGCACGGTCAGCGTCAAAGGCCAGTACCTCCGGATCGGACAACTGCTCCGGCGAGATCCAGCGCCGTTCGCCTGCGCGGGTGCGCACGGGCATCCATGGTTCAGTCAACAGCGACATACCGGCTCCCCATTTTCGATGCGATTTTTAGTACGCTATTTATTACATAAGTGGTTAGTGTCTGTCAACTCATTTTGCAGGACAATGTCTGCTTCCCGAATCAAAGTTTGGGATGCCCCGTGGTTGGTGTCGGGACCCAACCGTTCCCCAAATCCTTGGGGATGCCGCTACCGCGGAGTCGCATCGGGGTCGGCTTGAAAAAATAACCAATTTGGTTAAAAATGTAGGGGTTTTCAGCGTGGAAAAAAGCACACCTCATTGCAAGCTGCATGTCGTGAAAGCGCTGGTGCAGGCCGGTCAGGTGCGCACCACCACCAGCGCCCTGATCGGCGCTCGCGCACTCGGCATCGACACTGTGGCCGGCATGTGCGAGGTGGTGATGGCCCTGACATCCGCCCATTTCCACAAGAGCATGACCACCCACGCGGATCACCGGATCTGGCAGGACGTCTACCGAACCCACACCACCACAGGTTTGGCCGTTTATTTGAAACTCACCGTGGTGGATGACCTGCTGATCGTGTCGTTCAAGGAGCTGTGACCATGAAATGCCCAAGCTGTGGTGGCGCCGAACTGGTGCGCGACACCCGCGATCTGCCTTACAACTACAAGGGTCAGCAAGGCCTCGTGCCGCAGATCACGGGTGATTTCTGCCCAGCCTGCGGCGAGGCCATCCTCGATGCGGCGCAAGGCGACCGCTTCAGCACATGGATCGGGGCCTTTCAAAAGCAGGTCAATGAACAGCACTTTGATCCATCCGAGATCGCCCGCGTTCGCAAGAAACTGGCCCTGGACCAACGACAAGCCGCAGAGCTGTTCGGGGGGGGTGTCAACGCCTTCTCTCGCTATGAAACAGGCAAGACCACGCCGCCACTGGCCTTGCTGCAATTGTTGAAGGTGCTCGACAGACACCCCGAACTGCTGGCAGAGATCCAATCGACTTGAGCGCTACGGTCCTGGCGTCAGGACGACAACGGCTTCAGGCCGGAGAGCGGGTCATAGACCCAGTCGCGACGGATCTGGCGATCCCCTTGTTTCATCAGGGCCGCCCCCTGCCAGCCGAAGTCGCCTGACCGCAAGGCCAGCAGGATGGACCACTTGCCCTGATCAGGCAGGCTGAACTGCGCCTGTCGCCAGGCCGCCAGTGCCTCTTCGTCTTCAGGTTCTGCGGCTTCGGCGATCAGCCGCTGAGGCACGCGCACTGTGCTGTAGGCCCAGGCGTGCTCAGGCCGTGAGGCATCCCACGGCCGCAGACGCCCACCCTCCCAGCAGGCCAGCACGACATCCACACTGGGCTCGCCCAGGCGCGAGGGGGTGCGGGCATCGTCCCACCAGTCCGTGATGCCGCGCTGATAACCACTGGCAAGCTTGATCGTGTTGCTCTGCGACTCGGAGGCCTCGCTCATGGCTTTGCCTTCGACCTGCACCGCGTTCTGCATCAACGAGGCAGGCAGTTCCGCGTCCTGGCCGAACACGCTCTCAATGAGACGCCTGGCGTCTTCGGGCATGCGCAACTGGCCTTCCTGCAACAGGCGAGCCGTCAACCACAGTTGCCCGTGGTGTGGGTAGACCTTTGCCGATTTCGGAAAAGCATCCTTGACCCAGGTGGCGGATGGCAATTCCTGCCAGCGTGGCCCGTGCACCCACAGGCACGCACGCCCCCGTCCATCGGGCTGAGACGGATCTGCCAAGCGCTCTCCAGCCCCACTCCGACGATGCCGCTGCAGCCGGCCGGCACGCTGGATCAGGCGATCAATGGGTGCGAGATCACTCACGACCAAATCCCAGTCGGCATCGAGAGATTGCTCTGCAACCTGGGTGGCGATCACCAATCGCCCTTGTCGAAGCGAGGGCGTGCTCTGCGACCCGAAGTGCTGCAGGATGCGCCCCTCCATGTCGAGCCGGTCACCCAGGCTGAAACGGGCATGAAACAACATCAGCCTGTCTGGCGTCAACTCGGCGGCGAACCGGGCATGGGCGTCCAGCGCTTCGGCCACCGTGTTGCGCATCCAGCACACACAGCGCCCCTCGGCCAGCGCGGCACGGATGCCCTCCACCACCTCATCAATGTCGGCCAGATAGCGCACATCCACCGTGCGCTGCACATCGGCGCGCGTGGGCATGGCCAGCGAGTCAAGTCGGCCAGGCTCAGCGAACGACCAACTCGTCACAAGGGGGTAGCGCGTCTCGGACGAAGCCGGCACAAGCTGGCCGCCACCCTCCGCGAAAGCATCCAGCAGCGCCTGCTTCATGCGCTGCGGCAAGGTGGCGGACAGCAAGATAGCGCTGCCGCCCACCGACGCATGGGCACGCAGCACCTGTTCAAGTACGCCTTGCATGTAGGCATCGCAAGCATGCACTTCATCCACGATGAGCACCTTGCGAAACAGCCCCAGCAGGCGCAACGACTGGTGCTTGCCTTGCAGTACGGCCATCAGCGCCTGGTCGATGGTGCCAGCGCCGGCGGGCGCCAGCAGGGCACGCTTGTTGTGGTCGGCCAGCCAGGCGGTGCAGCGCGCTGTCGCGGTGTCATCAAGTTGATGCCCATCGCGCTCGGTCTGCCCTGGCTGCAGCACCGATTCAGCGAACGCTGCCACCAAGTCCCTCTGGCCATTGGCCAAGGACAGGCTGGCCATGCCATCGAACAGGCATTCATAGAAGCTGCTCAGCCGGCCATACATGGCGTTGGCCGTGGCCATGGTGGGCAGCCCCATGTAGAAGCCCTCGGCCAGCCCCTGGCTCATCAGCCGGTGGGTGAGCATCATGGCGGCTTCGGTCTTGCCAGCACCCGTGACGTCTTCCAGCAAATGGATTTGCCCCCCGGTCGACAACGCTACCTGGCTGGCCCACGCCTGCAGCGGCGAGGGGTGCTGGATATGCGGGAACAACTGATGAAAGGCCATGGCTGGCCGGGCAGGCACGGGCAGCACGCCCACTTCGCTCAAGGCCCGCCCAGCAGCCTGCCGGGCTGTCTGCCAGTAAGTGGCCAGATCCTGCGCTTGGCTGCGGTAGGGGAAATGCGACTGGTTGGACCCAATCCAGTCTGCCAGCACGGCCACGCCAGCCAGCCACCAGGACAGTTGGCGACTGACGTTCAGGAATCGACGCGGGTCAGCAAAGCAGGGGTGTTCAAAGTCGATGTCAGACAGGAACATGCCGCGCATGGCTTGCACGAATTCGAGTGCAGCACGCTGATCGAACGGGTACTGAAAGTGAGGATCCAGCGCCTTGGCAAACTCTCTAGGGGGTTGTCCGTGGTGCCCCGTCATGGCCCGTGCCCAGAAGCACAGCCCTTCAAGGAGATCATCGGTGGCTGGCCCGAACCAGGCTTCTGCAGCAGCATCCTCTTGCAATGCAAGCCACAGCAGCATGCCCAGGGTGTCATGTCGCTCACTGTATTGATGACGACAGATCCGCTGCTGCACCCTCTGCAGGATGTCTTCACGCTGGCCTTGAAAGGTGGTCGCAAACTTGCCCAGGTCATGCAAAGCCAGCCAAAACCCTATCCATGGCAGCAATTGCGCCTCAGGCAAGCCCAGTCGGTACTGGAGTAGCGCACGAATTTGGGGGCTGCGCTCGATGTAAACAGTGCCCGCAGCAGCAACATCCAGGCTATGAAAGGGCAACAGATGCCAGGCCGAAGAGCCTCCGTCAACCGGTTTCGCTTTCCCCCAATAGTCGAACATCCCGGTCATTGCCGCCCCAGATATTTGTCAATCAGCCTCCAAGCGTAACAGTGCGTCCTCAATGGCCTTCACATCCGTCGGCCGCACCACCCGCGCAACCTCCTGCCCATCCACCAGAAACACCAGCGTAGGCCACAATTTCACTTTGAACGAGCGCCCCAGCGGCCTCCCAGGGCCGTCTTCAATCTTCAGATGCGTCAGTTCCTGCTGCTTGCTCAGCGCCTGCGTGATCACGGGCTGCGCCGCGGCGCATATGCCGCACCAGTTGGTGCCGAACTCGAGCACCTGCACGCCTGTCGTGGCATCGATCTGGTCGCGGGTGGGGGCGTCGGGGGTGTATTCCTTGGGCTGTGTCATGCGGGTCTCCTGCGTCTCCTCATGGCAAGCATAGACCGGCGCGCTGCCCCAGCGTCATCACCAGGGTCAAGTCTTGGCCAGCATGTGCAACACCTGCGCGCAATCGGCCTCGATCTTGAAGGCCAGCAGGCCATCGGCCCGCGTCACACCCTGGTTGATGGCGATCACGGGCTTGCCCAGCCGGTCCGCCTGCTCGGCGAAGCGGTAGCCTGAATACACCATCAGCGAGGAGCCGACCACCAGCAGGCCCGCAGCGTCCGCCACACAAGCCATGGCCTGGGCCACGCGCTCGCGCGGCACGTTGTCGCCATAGAACACGACGTCGGGCTTGAGCAGGCCCGCGCCGCAAGCGGGGCAGCCCGGCACCTTGAAGTCGCCATAGACATCTTCTTCAAGGTGCGCATCACCATCAGGCGCGGTGCGGACGGTGTCCATGCGGCCCGGATCAAAACCGGGGTTCAGCGCCTGCAGCCAGGTCTGCACCTGCGTGCGTTCATGGCGCTGGCCACAGGCCATGCACACCACCTGCCGCAAGGCCCCGTGCAGTTCGATCACGGCATGGCTGCCCGCCGCCAGGTGCAAGCCATCCACGTTCTGCGTGATCACCGTGTGCACATGGCCCTGGCGCTCCAGCTCGGCCAGCGCGTGGTGCCCGGCATTGGGCTGCGCCTGCCCGAAGCGCTGCCAGCCCACGAAGCTGCGCGCCCAGTAGCGGCGGCGCACGGCCTCATCGCGCATGAAAGCCTGGTGCTGCACCGGTGCGGGGTGGGCCCAGCGGCCCTCGGCATCGCGGTAGGCCGGGATGCCGCTGCCCGTGCTCAGCCCCGCGCCCGTCAGCACCACGAAGGGGCCAGCAGACAGGGCTGTGCGCAACAGGGGCAGTTCAGCGTGCCAGTTGCTCACGCATCGCGTCGATCACGGCCTTGTAGCTGGGCTGGCCGAAGATGGCGCTGCCCGCCACGAAGGTGTCGGCGCCCGCATCGGCCACGCGGCGGATGTTGTCCACCTTGATGCCGCCATCGATTTCCAGGCGGATGTCGCGGCCCGAGGCGTCGATGATCTTGCGCACCTTCTCGGCCTTGCGCAGCGTGCTGTCGATGAAGCTCTGGCCGCCGAAGCCGGGGTTCACGCTCATCAGGAGGACCACGTCCACCTTGTCGATCACCCACTCCAGCACGTCCACGGGCGTGGCCGGGTTGAACACCAGCCCGGCCTGGATGCCCTCGGCCTTGATCAGCTGCAGGGTGCGGTCCACGTGGGTGGAGGCATCGGGGTGGAAGGTGACGATGTCGGCGCCCGACTTGGCGAAGGCCGTGGCCAGCGCATCGACCGGCTGCACCATCAGGTGCACGTCGATGGGCACCTTGGTGCCGTCGGCCTTGACCGAGTGCTTGCGCAACGCCTGGCACACCATGGGCCCGAACGTGAGGTTGGGCACGTAGTGGTTGTCCATCACGTCGAAGTGGATCCAGTCGGCGCCGGCGTCGATGACGTTGCGCACTTCCTCGCCCAAGCGGGCGAAATCGGCGGACAGGATGCTGGGGGCGATGCGGTAGGTGGCCATGGCGGGGCTCTTGGGGGCTGGGTGGGGCGAGAGTGCCCATTGTAGAAAACTTGGGGCCGCCCCGCTCCTGCCCCGTCAGTAGCCCCAGGTCGTCTGCCCGATCAGCCAGGGGATGGATGTGTACTTGCGCTGCCGGGCGATGCAGGTGCGCGCCGGCAGGCCCTGGCTCACGCCCTTGTCGACAGCGTAGGCCACCCACTCGGCGAAGCTGTCGGTCAGCTCCAGGGTGGAGTAGCCCTGGCGCGTGCTGTCGAAGAACTGGATGTGCGGGTTGTTCAGACGCACGGCCGGCGTGGCCAGGCCCTGGAACAGCAACTGGCGCTGCTGCGCGGTGAGCTTGGCGCCCAGCATCTCGCCCAGGTTGGACGAGGTGACGGAGGGCGTCATGAACTCGGCACCCACCAGGTTGTCCACATCCAGCGGGTTGAGGTTGCCGTAGTTGTGCTTGACGTTGCTGGCAATGTGCGTGTGCAGATCACCCGTGACGATCAGGAAATTGCGCACGCCGGCCTCGCGCACGGCCCCGGTGATGGCGCGGCGTTCGGCCGCGAAGCCGTCCCAGGCGTCCACGTTCAGCGGCACGATCTGCGCGCCCAGGAAAGTCAGCGCCAGGCGGCCGAAGAAGGTCTGGTTGCCCATCAGCTTCCACTGCGCGCGCGAGCCCGTCAGGCCATCGATCAGCCACTGGCGCTGGGTGGCGCCCAGCAGGGTCTGCTCGGGGCTGTTGAGCTTGGTGCAGCCCAGCGGCACATAACGCTGCAGCACATCGCCCTCGCCGCAAGGGTGCGGGCTGCGGTAGCTGCGGTTCTCGATCATGAACAGGTCGAGGAAGCGGCCGAAGGTGAAACGGCGGTAGACCTTGAGCGCCTCGTGCGGGTGGGTGGCCTGCGGGTTGTGGGCCACGCGGGCGGGCACGTACTCGGCCCAGGCGCGCTGCGAATCGAGCTTGAGCTGGCGCAGCAGGCGTGCATCGTTGCCGTACTGCGGGTCGGTGGTGTAGGGGTGGTCGGGCGCGCCCAGGGTGTCGCGGGCGTAGTCCCAGTAGCAGTCGTTGGCCGTCTCGTGGTCGTCGGGCACGCAGATGAAGGTGTGGCGCTCCATCGCGGCCTGCAGTTGCAGGTCGGAGCGGTAGGTGCGGTAGATGAAGCGGTAGTCGGCCAGGTCCAGCGCCACCAGGCCGCCGGAGGGCAGCACCAGGGTACGGTCGGCATAGGGCAGACTCTGGAAGCGGGGATCGCCGGCCGTCTCGTAGATGAAATCGCCCAGGTGCAGCACGAAGTCGATGGTGTCGTCCTGCGCCACGTGAGTCAGGGCGCCGTAGTAGCCGTTGGTGTAGTCCTGGCAGGTCAGCAGGCCCAGTTTCAAACGCTTGAGGTTGCTGCTGGCCGGCAGGGTGCGGCAACGCCCCGTGCGGCTCACGGTGGCGTCGTAGATGAAGCGGTAGAAAAAGGGGCCGCCACCCTGCGTTGTGGGCAGTTGGCCGTCCAGGTCGATCTTGACGGTGTGGTCACGCTCGGGGGTGATCTCCTGGGCGTCGATGCGGGCCTGCAGCAGCAGGGTCTGGAAGCGCTCGTCCAGCGCCACCTGCAGGTACAAGGGCTCGCCCGGGCGCACGGCCATGTCGGCAATGTGCGTCCACAGCACCACGCCGGTGGGGCTCGGGTCCGCGGAGGCCACGGACAGGTCGAACACCCGCGCCGAATCGGTGCGCAGCGCGTTGGCATCGATGGGCCATTCGCCCGTGGACAGCCACTGCACCGCCCGCACCATGGGCGACCACCAGGTCAACGACAAACCCGCACCCGCAGCGCCCAGCGACGCCAGCCAACGACGACGGTCCATGATCAACGCTCCCCTTCGTGACATGTGTGACGGACGCCAGCGTGCCAAGCCTGGATGACAGCCCTATGACCCCGTGGGGTATTGTTCAGATCCCGCCTGGCGGGCCTGCCTAGAATCCCAACCCATGAGCCAAGCCCAATTCACCTGCTCCGTGGTCCCCAACTACCTTGAAGAGCACAGCGACCCGACCCGGCACGAGTACGCCTGGTCCTACACCGTCACCATCGCCAACACGGGCGATGTGCCGGCGCAGCTCGTCGGCCGCCACTGGGTCATCACCGACGCCACCGGCCACATCGAAGAGGTGCGTGGCCTGGCCGTGATCGGCCAGCAGCCCCTGCTGCAGCCCGGCGAGCAGTTCGAATACACCAGCTGGACACGGCTGAACACGCCCCAGGGCACGATGCAAGGCACCTACTTCTGCATGTCCGAGGATGCCCGCTGGTTCGACGCGCCCATCCCGGCCTTCGTGCTGTCCCGCGCGCAGTCGCTGCACTGAGCGGGCCCCTACATGGCATTTCGACTGTTTTCACACGCCAACCCACCCGTCAGCATCGATCAGCTGCTGGAAAACGCCCCCCATCAAGGATCCGCCGCGCAACGCCACCTGTGGCTGATCGAAGTGCTGCGCTGGGTGCGCCAGGGCGAATCCGTCTCCGGCCTGCAGTACGTGGTGCGCCATGTGGGCGACCACCCCAAGGCCCGACGCCGCGTGGTGGCCCTGCTGGCCGCCTGCCTGCGGGATCTGCACTTCAGCAGCCTGCTGGCCGACCACGGCTTCGCCCCGCGCGCCGCCTTCATGAGCGAGTTCAGCGAGCGCCTGCGCCGGCGCATGCTGCCCTCCAGCCCGGAGACGCGCGAGCTGTCCACCCTGTTCGGGCTGCTGTTCGATGTCGACCGTGACCCGATCTGGATCTCCAAGCTCGACGACGCCACCATGGAGCGCCTGGGCGACCTGTTCAGCCAGGCCTGGCACTATGCCGAGGACAGCCCCCTGGGCTGGCGCCAGCCCTTCATGGAGGCGCTGAGCATCCTGGCCAGCCAGGTACGTGCCGCCGGTGTATCGCCCGAGCTGCGGCTGCGCATGGGTGATGGCCCCAGCCGCGAGGTCACGCAGACCTTCGGCCAACTGGCCCGCGCCGCGGAAGATCTGCACGACCTGCTGGAAGACGTCGCTGAAGCGGAAGCCCCCGCGCTGCCCGCCCATGCGGACGACACCATTCCCTCCACGGCGGACCTGTCACGCCCGCAGCTCCCCGCCAAGCCGGATGAAAAACGCCGTGCGGCCGTGCTGCAGCAGGCCCAGTACGTGCGCGGCCTGCTGGACCACTGCATGCAACTGGCCATGGGTGTGCACAACCACCTGGAGGCTTACGGCGTCTCGGTGGACGTGGTGTTCCACATCGACCAGCTGCGTGCACGTGGCCGTCGCATCGAACAGGTGCTGGATTGCCTGCTGGCGCCCAAGCCGCACCGCGAAATGCGCGCCCTGGTGCTGGGCCTGATCCAGGACAGCGCCGAGCGCCGCAGCCTGCGTGCGCTGTTCACCCGCCACTACTCGCTGCTGGCGCGGCTGGTGGCCGAGCGCAACGCCGAAACCGGCGAGCACTACATCACCCGCACCCGCGCCGCCTATTTCGACATGCTGCGCCGCGCGGCCGGCGGCGGCATCGTGCTGGCCGGCACCACCTTCCTGAAGTTCTTCTTGCTGGCCCTGGCCGGTTCCGCCTTCTGGGGTGGTTTTGCCGCGGGCATCAACTACGCCACCAGCTTCGTCATCATCTACCTGTTGCATTGGCGCGTGGCCACCAAGCAGCCTGCGATGACGGCGCCCGCGATGGCGGCCAAGCTGGGCGATGCCCACACTGAGGAAGGCGCGGCCGGGTTCACCGACGAGGTCGTCCACCTGATCCGCTCGCAGATGGCGGGGATCATCGGCAACCTGGCCCTGGTGTTCCCGGCGGTGCTGGCGATCCAGGCCCTGGCCTGGTGGCTGCTGGGCCACCCCCTGATCGGCGACGAGAAGGCCCACCACACGCTGGAAAGCCTGACACTGCTGGGCCCCTCGGTGTTCTTCGCCGCCTTCACCGGCATCCTGCTGTTCACCTCCAGCATCTTCGCGGGGTGGTTCGAGAACTGGTTCGTCTGGCACCGCATCGACAGCGCGATGCAATGGCACCCGCGCAGCCAGGCCCTGCTGGGCCCCGAACGCGCGGCGCGCTGGGCGGCCTGGTGGCGGCGCAATGTGTCCGGGCTGGCAGCCAACGTGTCGCTGGGCCTGACGCTGGGGCTGGTGCCCCCCATCGCCGCCTTCTTCGGGCTGCCGCTGGAGGTGCGCCACGTGACGCTGTCCACCGGGCAGATCGCCGCGGCACTGGGCACCCTGGGCCTGCCGGCGCTGAACGATCCGCTGTTCTGGTGGTGCATGGCCGCCATCCCGCTGACGGGCCTGTTCAACGTGGGCGTGAGCTTCGCGCTGGCCCTGCGCGTGGCGCTGCGCTCGCGCGGCGTGCGAGTCAAAGACCGCTCGCGTCTGTGGAAGGCCATGGGCCGGCGCTTCCTGCGCCATCCCTTCAGCTTCGTGCTGCCGCCCAGCAAGCGCCAGGAGGCACGCGAGGCCGCCGAGCGGGCCCAGGCCCTGGTGCAGCTGGAAAACGCCGCGGAGGCCGCACCCTCATCAACACCGGAGGGCAAGCCCCCCCGCGCCTGATGACGCAAGCCACCCCGCCACCCTGTCTAGGACGGCGTGTCGCCCCCCGACTCATCACGCGGGGGTGACGGGGGCGGCGAGGCCACCTGGGCAGGCGGCTCGCCTTTGCGGCGCCCCGAGAACATCGTCCACCACACGAAGAACACCAAGAGCGCCAGCGCCGCCAGCGCTTCGAGCAGAATCAGCCACATGATCGGTCGTCGTCTCCGCAGCAATCACCAGCCGCACCCCCGGGTGCGCGCCTCTCTGGCCCTCATCATCGCAGCATTCCTGGCCGCCTGCGGCCAGTTGCCCACGCACCAGCCGGCCACGCCCATCCCGCCCACGCAGCCACAGCCCCCCGTGCCTGGCTTGCACAAACCCTCAGCTTCGCCGGAGATCCAGCCCGATGGCAGCCTGGCCTGGGACCGCGCACGCGCACGCTGGGTGGCCACCGACTGGGCCTCGGTGCCCGGCTGGACGCAGGACCGCGTGGGCGAAGCCTGGAGCGCGCTGTGGCGCAGCTGCCAGCGCGCCACGGGCGACTGGCTGCCGGTATGCACACGAGCGCGCACGCTGGGCGCAGGCTGGGGCCGAGAGGCCGGCGACGAGGCCGTGCGCCGCTGGCTGGAAGCCAACCTGCGCCCCTGGCAGGTGCAGAACTACGAAGGGCAGACCACGGGCTTGCTGACGGGTTATTTCGAGCCGCAGGTGGACGGCATGCGCAAGCCGGTGGGCGCCTTCCAGACGCCACTGTTCCGCCCGCCGGTGGATCTGGCCACCCGCAAGCCCCACTACACCCGCGCCGAGCTGGACATCCTGCCCGAGGCCCGTGCCTCCCTGATCGGGCGCGAACTGATGTATGTGGCCGATCCCTTGGACGCGTTGATGATCCAGGTGCAGGGCTCGACCCGCATCCGCGTGCTGGATGACCTGACGCCCGACGGGCAGCCCAGGCAGATCCGGCTGGCCTTCGCGGGGCACAACAGCCAGCCCTATCAATCGGTGGCCCGCTGGCTGGTGGACCAAGGCGCGGTGACGCTGGACCAGGCCTCCTGGGGATCGATCCGGGGCTGGGCGGCAGCGAACCCGCAGCGCGTGGCAGAGATGCTGCGCGCGAACCCGCGTGTGGTGTTCTTCCGGGAAGAGCCCTTGACACAGCCTGATCAGGGGCCGGTGGGGGCGCAGGGCATTCCGTTGACGCCCGGTCGTTCGATCGCCGTGGACCGTGATGCGGTGCCCTATGGCACGCCGGTGTGGCTGGACAGCACGGAGCCACAGGCCTGGAGCGCGACGGCAGCGCCCTCACGCCCGCTGCAGCGGCTGGTGGTGGCGCAGGACACGGGCGGAGCGATCGTGGGGGCCGTGCGGGCCGACTATTTCTGGGGCTGGGGGGATGAGGCGTTGACGCAGGCGGGGCGGACCAAGCAGCCACTGCGGGTGTGGGCCTTGTGGCCTCGCGATACCGCCAGCACGCCGAGTGATCCGGCACGGATCCTGGGGATGGGGGATGAGCGGGCGGCTGTGAAGTAACGGCTGCATTTCCGTGTCTTGCGATGGTTTGAGCGCTTTGTCGAGGGAGCGCCCGGAAAGGACGCAAGCCAAGGACAAGAGCCTAGCCCCCCACCTTCAAGTTCACCCCTGTGAACAAGGCCGTGTCATTCTTTTCCCGCCCCTCAGCCGCATTGCCATCGTAGTTGTGCACCAGCCCCACCGACAGCGACAAAGCCTTGGTCATCGCCACGTTCAACGAAGCATTGAACCGCAACAACCGCGACTTCGCCCCCGTCAGACCGGGATAGGCCTCCAGCCGCTGCTTGAAGGTCACCGTGTCCGTCAGCTCGTGGGATGACTCCTCCGCCAGCAACAGGCCCACGCTCGTGAAATGCCGCCCCGTCTTGTCGTCGATCGTCGTATCCACATTCCAGCGGCTGTCGGTGTAGCTCAGACCGGCTGAGACGTCGAAGGTGTGCTTCGGCCCCTTGAGCACGTGGTAACCCAGACCAGCGCCCACCAGCGTGCGCAGCGACAGCTCGGTGACACGGTCACGCTCGAAGCCCAGGCGCGTGAAGCCGAACCAGTCGGGCGTGAGGTCATGGTCGTACTGGCCGCTCAGACCCCAGCGTGCCGCACTGGTCTGGCGATCACCATCCCCCGTCCGTGTGCGCCCCTCGTTGACATACCCCGTCAGCGTCGTCTTGTCGTCAGGCCGCTTGAGGTTCAGGTCCATGTTGAGCAACAGCGTCGTGCTGTCGGTGTTGCCCGAGGTGGCGGCCATCGACGCACCGACCTGCCCGCGCCAACGGGGCTTGTCATCGGGCGTGGCTGAGGATGCCGCTGGTGCGGCTGCAACTGCAGATGTTTGCGCGTGCACCAATGGCTGCGCCGACACGGCAGCAAGGCCGGCCACGCAGGCCAGCATCACGCCACTCGGCCGCCACGGCGCCTTCGTCAAAGGCAGATGACGTCGTCGGCGGCGGATGACGGAAGAAGAGAGGGACAGACCACGGGCCATGCATGTGCTCCTTTTAAGGTTTCACCAACAAAAGGGCTTACCGGCCATGGCGCGGACCTTGCGCGGTCCCCGGACCACGCAAGCCCTGCTTCAGTACGTTTTATACGGCAGGAATTTTCCGGACATCACGATGCTGACCCGGTCGCCAGCAGGGTTGGGCTCGCGCTGCAGGTCCATCTTGAAGTCGATGGCGCTCATGATGCCGTCGCCGAACTCTTCGTGGATCAGCGCCTTGAAGGTGGTGCCGTACACGCTGACCAGTTCGTAGAAGCGGTAGATCAGCGGGTCGGTGGGCACGCTGGTGGGCAGCGCGCCCTTGTAGGGCACTTCCTGCAGCCACAGCTTGGCCTCGTCGGGCAGGTCGAACACCTCGGCCAGCACGCCAGCCTGCTCAGAGGTCAGCGTCATCTGGCCCAGGCAGGCGGCGGTCACCCACTCCTTGCTCAGGCCCACCTTGGTGGCCACGTCGGCCCACTTCAGGCCCTTCTTCACCTTGGCCTGCACGATCAGGTCGGTCACGTCTTCGCGGTTCATGTTTGTTGCTCCTGTTTCAAAAAAGAGAGGGGTCAGAGTTGCCGTTCGGAGGCATCGATGGGCACGTCGTTGATGGAAGCCTCGCGGCGGGCCATCAGGCCGCGCTCATCGAAGGTCCAGTTCTCGTTGCCATAGGCCCGCCACCACTGGCCCTGGTCGTCGTGGTCCTCGTACTCGAAGCACACGCCGATACGGTTGCCGCTGAAGGCGAACAGGCGCTTCTTGAGCTTGTACTGGTGCTCCCTGGCCCACTTGCGCGCCAGGAACGCCTTGATGGCCTCGCAGCCCGTGAAGAACTCGCTGCGCTCCAGGCCCGGGGCGTTCACCTCGTGCCCATCCATGAACACATGGCCCTCGCTGGCCTGCTCCAGCCCCGACAGGGTGTTGAGGATGGTGGCCACGTGCATGGGCTTGGCCGTGGAGCCCAGGCCCATGCTGATCGACAGCGGCATCGGCGACAGGAAGTGCGTGGCGTCGAACTCCTTGTTGAGCATCTTGTCGCGGATCAGCGCCCAGCCGGCCGTCTTGACCACCCAGGCCCTGGCGCACGATGTGGTGGTCGTCGACCAGCAGCACGCGGATCATGAGACAGCCCCCTCCAGCGGCACGGCCTGCCCCTGCTGGTACAGCGGCATGGTCAGGATCACGGTGGTGCCGCTGCCCAGCTGGCTGTCGATGTGCAGCCAGCCGCCGAAGTGGCCGGCGCGCTCGCGCATGCCCATCACGCCGTAGGCATCGGTGCTGTCGAAGGCGCTGGGCGGGGCGCCCCGGCCGTTGTCTTTGACCAGCAGGGTGATGTCGCTGGGCGTGGCGCTGATGCGCATCTCCACCTGGGTGGCATTGGCGTGGCGCGCCACGTTGCTCAGCAGCTCCTGGAAGATTCGGAACACGGCGGTGGCCAGCGGGCCTTCGGGCGCTGTCAGGTTGGGCGCGATGTCCATGGACCACAGGCAGCGCAGCTCGCCGCTGTCGGCGAAATCCTGGGCCTGCCACTCCAGCGTGGCCCACAGGCCCTGGTGGTCCAGGATGGAAGGTCTGAGGTCCGTGATGATGCGTCCCACGTTGTCCACCGCCATGTCGATCAGGCCGCGCATGTCTTGGCACTTGCAGCGCAGGTTGAGCCTGTCGTCCAGGCGTTTCTCCAGCCAGCTCACGTCCATCTTCAACCCGACGAGCAGGCTGCCAAGCTCGTCATGGATCTCGCGGGCGATGCGGGTGCGCTCGGCCACGCGGCGTTCGAGCAGTTCGTGCGCGGCGCGCAGTTGCTCCTCGTGGAGCTTGCGCTTGGTGATGTCCACGAAGGTGACGACCGCCCCGTGCACCACGCCTTCGTCCAGGATGGGGTAGGACGAGTACTCGGCCGGAAAGGCCGTGCCATCACGCCGCCACAGCACCTCGCTGTCGATGCGGCAGTGCACGCCGGCACGGAAGGCATTGAAGATCGGACACTGTTCGGCCGGGTAGTGCTGGCCGTCCGGGTGGGTGTGGTGGGCCAGGGCGTGCATGTCGCGGCCCAGCACCTCCTCGGGGTCGTGGCCCAGCATCTGGGCCCCGGCGCGGTTGATGAAGGTACAGCGCCCGTCCATGTCGATGCCGAACACCCCCTCGCCGGTGGATTCCAGCAGGAGGTTCAGGCGGTCGCGCCACACCTCGGCCACGCGCTCGGGCGCGACCAGGGGTGGCTTGGAACCACTGAGGGGCTGGCCGTTGGCCAGCAGGGCGGGTGAAGGCAGGGCACTCATGACAGCGTCGGTTGACGCCTGCCTTGCAAGCCCCGTGCCGGATCAGCCGGGCCCTGTGCAACGAAATGTCGTCACAGGGCCGGTGATTTCCCCGGGTTGGCTCAGCCCGGCAACAGGGCGCGTTGCACGGCCTGCGCCAAGGCGGTGTGCATCTCGGCCGCCTGGGGCAGGAAGCGCCCCATGTTGATGAAGTCATGCACCGTGCCCGCGTACACCGTGAGCTGCACCGGCACGCCGGCTTGCTCCAGCGCCTGGGCATAGAGGCGGCCGTCGTCGGCCAGCGGGTCGCATTCGGCCAGGGCGATCCAGGCCGGGGCCACGCCGGCATGGCTGGGCGCGATCAGGGGCTGGCGGTGCCAGGGCTCCTTCAGGTCGCCGCCGGTGGCCTGGGCCTCGAACCAGTTCATCAGGGCCTGGTCCAGCATCAGGCCGGCCGAGGCGTAGGTCTTGAACGATTGCGTGGCCACGCCCACCTGCACCGAGGGGTAGATCAGGCCCTGCAGCGCCACGGGGATGCCGGCATCGCGTGCCAGCAGTGACACGGCGGCCGACAGGGTGCCGCCCGCGCTGTCACCGGCCACGGCCAGGCGGCTGCCGTTCAGACCCAGGGTGTGGCCCTGGTTGGCCAGCCACTGCAGCGCTGTCCAGGTGTCGTCCAGGCAGGCGGGGTATTTGTGCTCGGGCGCCAGGCGGTACTCGATGGCGACCACGGCCACGCCGCTTTGCGCCGCCACCGAACGGCACATGGCTTCGCAGGTGTCGATGCCGCCCACGACGAAGCCGCCGCCATGCACATAGAGCAGCACGGGCAGGCCGGCCTCCGTGGCGGGCGCCCACAGGCGCGCGCGGATCGCGTAGCCATCCGGGGTGGGGATGGTGAAGTCCTCCACCCGGGGCAGCGCCACCGGCTGGATCGTGCTCACGCCCACGCCCATGCGGTAGGCCTGCCGGGCCTGGTCGACCGGCAGGGAACTCATGGGCGGGAAGCCCGCGCGCTTGACGTTCTCGATCAGGGCACGGGTGGCCTGGTTCAGCTGGTCCAGGGGGGTGGGCATGAGGATGTGTCTCCGTTTGAACTGATGCGCCTTTGACTGTAGCAAGAAGCCTCAAGCCCCTTGCAACACCCTCACGGCAGGCTGACGCGGATCTCCAGCACAGCCTGCTCGTCGCTGCTGACGCTCTGTGTACTCAGCATGCCGCGGCGCTGCACCTCTTCCTGGCGGTTGGTCTGGGCCACGGGCACCCATTCGCCCAGCGGCACGCTCAGCGCGGTCTGCACCACCAGGCGCGCCGGGGGCGTGCCCTGGGCGTCCTGCGTGAAGGGGCGATCGGGGTGGGCTGGCGCTTCGGCCTCCAGCTCGACGGTGGCAGATTTGCCGCCAGACCAGCGCGGCGTGGCCGTGAGACCCTGGCCAGCGTCCACCCACAGGGTCTGCGCCACCAGGCCGACCTGGGGCTGCACGCCCTGGCCACCTTGCTGGCCGTTGCCCCAGCCGCCGGCGCCACCTTGGCCGCTGGAGCCCAACTGGGCCACCCACTGCCACTGCGTGATCGGGCGCTGCTGGCGCAGATCCAGCCGCGCCTTGCGGCCGTTGAGCACCAGTATCTGCTGGTGCGTCTGCTGATCGCGCTCAAGCTGGCGGGTGGACAACTCCACCCCGCCCTGGCCAATCACCCCGCGGCGGCTATCGATCACCAGGCCCCCCTGGCGCACCCCGGCGCGCGACTGCTGCGCATCCACCGAGGACACCACCCGCCACGACACCAGCAGGTTGCGCGCGGGCACCTGGGCCGAGGCCACCTGCAGGCCCGCCGCCAGATCGGCCAGCGCCAGCGCACACCCCATGGCCAGGCCGACCACCTGGCCCAACCCGCGCCGAGTCATCGGCCTGGACGTCCCGGTTGTCGCCCCGGTCACGCCCACTGTCGCCCCAAGGGCCGCTTGCTGCTTCATCGTGCGCTCCTCGTTGGATCCCTCAGCATGACGGCTGACCCGGGGTTTCCCCGTCCGTCCTAGCGAACAAACTGTGCGGTTTCGCACCCTTTATTTCCGTTGTTTGAAATTCCCACGATCTGGGATGCTCAAGTCGTGCTCCCGGCGGGTCGATATTCAGTGAACTCTGCCACGTCCTGCGGGGGATCGGTGGCGTATTGGTTTCATCAAATTTGGAGGCTGACTCATGCAGCTCGAAGCCCTTTTCAAGCAACCCCAGGCCCTGCCGGCCGTGCCCAAGATCGTCCATGAGCTGATCGACAGCTTCAATGCCGAGGACATTTCGATCGACGAGATCGCCAAGAAGATCCAGGCCGATCCGGTGCTCTCCGCGCGCCTGCTGCGCCTGGCCAACTCGGCCTACTACCACGTGTCCCGCACCGTGGGCACCGTCGATGACGCCGTGATGATGCTGGGCTTCGTCACCGTGCGCACGCTGGTGATCAGCTCGGGCCTGACCAGCGGCTTCAAGGCCATGCCGGGCATGGATCTGGGCAAGTTCTGGAAGTACAGCCTGCACGCCGCCGTGGTGTCGCGCTGGCTGGCCAAGACCGCCGGCCACAACGCCGACCTGGCCTTCACCGTGGGCATGATGCATGGCATCGGCCAGCTGGTGATGCACGCCGGCATGCCCGAGCCCATGCTGCAGCTGGACAAGCAGGCCGGCCCGATGGACCCGCGCCGCCTGGACATGGAAAAGGCCTCCTTCGGCTACAACTTCGCCACCGTGGGCGCCGAGCTGGCCCGCCAGTGGAAGTTCCCCACCGCCTTCTCCGACGCCATCGCCAAGTTCCCCGAGCCGCTGACCAGCAAGCCCGTGGACCCGATCGCGGCCGTGCTGCACCTGGCCGCCTGGCGCGCCCGTGCCGAGCACAACGGCCTGAGCGAGAGCGAGCTGGCCGCCACGGTGCCGGCCGAAGTGGCCACGGCGCTCAAGCTCGATCCCAAGAAGTTCCTGGCCGACATGCCGCCGATGAGCGAGTTGTGCGAGGGCATGGAAGCGCTGCTGGGCTGAACCTCTTTTCAGATCGCCAGCGGGTCCACATCCACCGCCCAGCGCACCAACCCGCGCGGGCGGTGTTGTTGCGCCAGGGCCAGCCAAGTTTCCGTGGAGCGTGACAGCAGGCGCTGCAAGGCGGGGCGGGAATCGGCCTCGATCAGCATCTGCGCCCGCTCGATGTTGGCCACGCGCTGCACGGCCGTGGGCACCGGCGGGTAGAGCAGGATGCCGCCCAGCTCGGCCGCCAGTTCCTCCACCAGTTTCGCGGCATCTTCCAGGAAGCCCTGCGCGGCCTCCTGCGTCTTGCCCTCGGCGCGCAGCATGGCCAGGTGAGCGTAGGGCGGCAGGCCCGCCGACTGGCGCTCCTTGAGCTGCTGCCTGGCAAAGGATTCGTAGTCATAGCGGGCCAGGGCTGCATACAACGGGTGATCGGGGTGCCAGGTCTGCACCCACATCTCGCTGCTGTGGGCCACGCTGGCATCGCGCCCGGCGCGCCCGGCCGCCTGCAGCAGCAGCGCGAACTGGCGCTCGGCCGCGCGGAAATCGCTGGCGAACAGCGCCGCATCGGGGTTCACGGCCGCCACCAGGGTGATACGGCGGAAATCGTGCCCCTTGGCCACCATCTGCGTACCCACCAGGATGTCCACCTCGCCAGCGTGCACGCTGGCCAGCTTGTCTTCCAGCGCCCCTTTGAGCTTGGTCACGTCGGCGTCGATGCGGCCCACGCGGGCGGCGGGCAGGGCCTGAGCCAGTTGCTCTTCGAGCTTCTCGGTGCCTCGGCCCACGGGGTGGATGTCCAGGTTGCCACAGTTCGGGCAAGCACGCGGCACGCGGTCGGTCAGGCCGCAATGGTGGCAACGCAGAGTGCGGTCCACCTTGTGGAAGACGCGCCAGGCACTGCACTGCGGGCACTCGCTCTTCCAGCCGCAGTCACTGCATTGCAGCACCGGGGCATAGCCACGCCGGTTGAGCAACACCAGGCTCTGCTCGCCACGCTCGATGCGCTCGGCGATGGCGTCCAGCAGGGCCTGGGCCAGCGGCGGCGCCTCCTGGCCGGGGCGGGGCTTGGGCTCGCGTGACAGGTCCAGCCGGCGCACGCGCGGCATGCTGCCCTGGCCCACGCGCGAGGGCATGGTCAGGCGCTGGTAGCGGCCCGCGCCACCGTCGGCCACGGGCAGGGCGTTGAACCAGGTCTCCAGGCTGGGCGTGGCCGAGCCCAGGATCACGGGCACCTTTTCCAGCAGGCCCCGGTACACGGCCAGGTCGCGGGCGGAATAGCGCGCGCCGTCCTGCTGCTTGTAGGACGGGTCATGCTCCTCATCGACCACCACCAGCCCCAGGCGCGGCATGGGCGTGAACACGGCCAGGCGTGTGCCCAGCACGATGTCGGCCAGGCCCAGGTGGGCCAGCATCCAGTTGCGCAGGCGCTGGGCCGGCGTCAGGCCGCTGTGCAGCGACACGATGTGGCGGCCGGCGAAGCGCGCCGCCACGCGGGCTTCCAACTGGGGCGTGAGGTTGATCTCCGGCACCATCAGCAGCACCTGGCGGCCGGCCTGCAGGGCACGGTCGGCCTGGCGCAGGTAGACCTCGGTCTTGCCGCTGCCGGTGCTGCCCCACAGCAGGAAGGTCGATGACGGCGCCGCCGCCCCGCCGCCTGGGCTCGGCAGCAGGGATGCGGGGGGTGCCAGCGCGTCCAGCACCACCTGCTGCTCCGGCGTGAGCTCGGGCAGGGCCTCAGGCGCGTCAACGGCATCGGCCGGCTGGGCCAGGGCCTTGTTCAGGCGCTTGAAGCGCCGCGCCCACTGCACGGCATCCAGCTGACGCAGCTCCGGTGGCAGCACCATCATCGCCATTTCACCGAGGCCTCTTTGGTAGTAAGCGCTCGCAAACTTGATCAATTGCCGCCAGGCCAGGGGCAGAGGCGGCAGATCGGGCAGCACCTCGATCACCGGTTTGAGCTGTGCCAGGTCCCAGGCCTGCGCGGCCTCATCGGCCAGCGCATCCCACACCACACCGGTGACAGTGCGGCGCCCCAGCGGCACGCGCACCACCGTACCCGGCAGCAGAAGCTGGTGGGCCAGGTAGTTCAGCGGGCCGGTCAGGCCACTGTGCTGCGGGGCCTCCACCAGCACGCGCACCCGCACCTCGGGCGCGGCGTCCGGTACAGCGGCAGGCTCTGGGGCCGGGGAGCGGGGCTTGGCAGGCACCTACGTTTTGTCTCCGTTATTCCTACAAATCGATGAAAAGAATGCGCTAAGTCCTTGATCCAAAGGAGCTTCCCCCTTATCCCCGGGGTTTGTGGATAACTTTGTGGGCAAGGCTTGC
The DNA here is from genome assembly GCF_049274795.1 of Aquabacterium sp. GTDB lineage: Bacteria > Pseudomonadota > Gammaproteobacteria > Burkholderiales > Burkholderiaceae_C > Aquabacterium. The sequence continues at coordinate 34,910 of NZ_JBASTH010000070.1, read as the reverse complement.
AAACACGCGCTAACTGCTTGTCAGGTGGTCGTTTGGGCTAGATTGCCTCAGATTTGAGCACGCCCGTTCGCTCTATATAAATCAATTACTTAGCACACTTTGCGGGTGTTTCTGCAATCCCGGACGTACGCACCGACTCTGGGCGGTATGGGATGTCCAAGATGGGGATAACCGAGGTCTGGATTCTGAATTTTAAGTATTTACCCTAGTTTCCATTTACCTTACAGGGTGTGTAGTCCTTCACGAAATGGCCGAACTCCCTGACTGACGCCGAGTCGGCTCGCACCGGGCCCGGGCCTGCATTGTTTCATGAGCGCGACGGGCCCCGCCGGCGCCCACCGCGGCAGTTAGCCGACGGCCTCAAAGTCACGGCCCAGCTATGGCCTCTAAGTGCTTGATTCGATTGGCCCGCACATCGCCCCACAGCCTGTGGATAACTTTGTGGGAAAAATATGCACACCTGTGCGTGTGCAACGATGTCCCTGGGGTTTCCCCCAAACACCCCTCAGGCATCAGTGTTCAATTTATTGATTCAAATCAATCACTTGCGACACATCTCCGTGTGTTTCCAGGCCCTCTTGACAAGGCGTCCGCCATCACGCTCGCTCTGCGCGCGGTGGGGATAAGTGCACCGCATTGGGTCGGCCCAAGGGGTTTTCCCAGGCCTCTCGGGCACCGTCAGGGGGTTGTGGATCGGCAGGTGCGTCAGGCGTTTTCCGCAAACGTCCGCACGCCCGAATACCCTGCCCGCGTGGGGCCCAACGTTCGTTTGAAATGCCAGCGAGGCGAGTTATGCTTTAGCCTGCGCAGGAAGCTCCCGGCTGTCCGCGTGTTTTATCCACCATTACCTGAGAGACAAATCCATGAGCTTCTCGATCGAATCCAAGCTTGGCGATCTGCTGGACAACGAACAAACCAAGGCCATCCTGGAAAAGCACCTGCCCGGCATCTCCACCCACCCGCAAATCGGCATGGGCAAGGGTTTCGCCCTGTCGATGGTCGCCAAGTTCTCCGGTGGCCTGATCACCGACGACCTGCTGCAGAAGGTTGACGCCGACCTGAAGGCCCTGGCCTGATCCCGGTGCCTGGCGCGCCGGCCTGGGCTTGACCCGCCGGCTGCAGCCCCAGGAAAAACGCCCGCATGATGCGGGCGTTGTTGTTTGCGGCCGGGGCAGACCGCCCCATGTGCTTCACCAGTTCTCGGTGGCCTGGGCGCACTCGGCCGCCTCGGCGTAGACGCTGCAGCGGATCTTCTTGATCAGCTTGAGGCCGCGCTTGTCGTACAGGCCTTTCTCGGCCATGTCGATGCGGCCCTCGCGCATCAGCACCACATAGCGCTCGGCATCGGCCGGCGTCGGCTCCATCCACAGCTTGGCCGGCACCTCCTTGTCGGAGCGGGCCACGATCTCCATGACGCGGTCGTAGTTGGCGAGCCAGTAGTCACGCGATTTCTGGCCAAAGCCCGCCGGGAACTTGTCCTTCTTGAAGACCATCTGGTAGGTGAGCATGGCCAGCGGGAAGCTGGACACCCCGCCCTTGCTGCCGATGCCCTTGTGCAGCTCCAGCGGCCGGTAGACGATGGACGGCGCGATGATCACGTCCACATTGCCGTTGTTGAACATGGTGCCGAAGTTGGTGACATCGGCCGCCACGGGGCGCGCGCCCACGCGCTGGATCAGCGCCGCCTGGGATTTGTCGTAATCCATCGCGGCCACGCGCTTGCCGGCCGCGGCCTCCAGCGTGCTGATGCTGCGGTCATTGACGAAGGCATACGCCGCTCCCAGCGGGATGATGCCGCCGACCTCGTAGTTGCCGGCGTTCATCAGCTCGGCCGCCTTGGGTGAGCTGAGCGTCTGGATGAAGCGGCGCACCACCTCGTAGCTGGCCGTCAGGTCCAGCTTGCCTTGCTTGACGATGGACGAGGCGCCCACCGAATCGAGCGCGGTGGGCAAGGAGATGAACTGGCGCGTGCGCAAGGCCGTGGCGCTCACGGCATCGCACTGGCCGGTGCGGAAATCCTCCACCGCCACGCGCTCGTCGATGAAAGCCTTGATCTCCAGGTCCACGCCATGGCGCTGCATGGCGATGACGTAGTCACGGGCGGCGCTGTAGCCCTCACCGCTGGTGCCCAGCGGGTCGTAGATGCAGATGCGTTGTTTGGCCTGGGCCAGGGGGGCCAGCAGCGCCAGCAGGGCTGCTGCGCACACGGTCTTCATCACGTTCAAGCGGGGTCTCCTCGGTCGTTCTTGTGGGGCGCCTCATGGCGCATGGATGCCATTAGGACACATGGACGGCGCGCTGGAGCAACACACGCTCCAGCACGGCGCGGATGTCGTCGGGGCCGAAGGGCTTGGCCAGGTGCTCGTCCATGCCCGCCGCCAGGCATTGCGCACGCTCATCGAGCAGGGAGTTGGCCGTGAGGGCCACGATGGCCACGCGGGCCTGGCCCTTGGCCTGCTCCATGCGGCGGATCTCGCGCGTGGCCTCCAGCCCGTTCATCACCGGCATGGCACAGTCCATCAGCACCACGTCGCAGCGGTGCTGCGACAGCCAGGCCACGGCCTGCTGCCCGTCGGTGACGGTGTGCACCTCGCAGCCCAGGTGGCCCAGCACGGCTTCGGCCACCAGGATGTTGACGGCGTTGTCCTCGGCCAGCAGCACGCGCAGGCCGGTCAGGCCGCCTTCGGCCGGGGCTTGGCCATCACTGCCCGCCTGCAGATCCTGCTCGGGCCCGGCCACGTCGGACTGCGCCGGCATCATCATCGTGGCCCGGAAGATCGAGCCCACGCCCACGGCGCTGTCGCACACCAGATCGCCGCCCATCGAGCGGCAGAGTTGGCGCGCGATGGCCAGGCCCAGCCCGGTGCCGCCATGCTGGCGGTCGAGCACCGCGCTGGAGGCCGCGTGCGACTGGGTGAAGGCATCGAAGATGCGCTCGCGGTCGGCCTCGGCGATGCCCACGCCGGTGTCGCGCACCTGCAGCTCGACCAGGCCATCGTCATGGCGGCGCGCAATCAGCTGGATGCTGCCGTGATCGGTGAACTTGACGGCATTGCCCAGCAGGTTGTGCAGCACCTGACGCACGCGGGCGGCATCGCCCACCACCGGGCAGGGCCCGTGCCAATGGCGCAACTGGCGCAGCGGCACCTGCTTGCGCTGGGCCAGCACCTGGAACACGCCGGTGACATCGTCCAGCACCTCGCCCAGCTCGAAGGGCCGCGCCTCGATGCTCATGCGGCCGGCCTCGATCTTGGAGAAATCGAGGATGTCGTTGATCACGGTGAGCAGGTGCTCGCCAGAGCGCTCCATCAGCGCCAGGCGCTGGCGCTGGTCAGCACGGGGCTTGTCCTGCTGCAGCACACGGGCCAGGCCCAGGATGCCGTGCAGCGGCGTGCGCATCTCGTGGCTCACGGTGGCCAGGAAGCGGCTGCGCGCATCGCTGTGGTGGCGGGCCTGCTCCAGCGCACGGGCGCGCTCGCCGGCCACATGCTCGTGCATGAAACGCAGACGCAGCAGCTCGGTGATGCGGCGCTGGCTGCGCACCGTCTCCAGCATGATCACCGCCATGAAGCCGAGCATGGAGACCGCGCCGAACAGGCCCAGCGAATCTTGGCGCCACAGCACATAGGCGATGTTGGGCAGCAGCATGGGCAGCGTGAAGCAGGCCACGGCGCGCGTGTCCACCGAGTTCATGAAGGCGCCGATGGCGGCCAGGCCCATCAGCGAGCTGATGGTGACCACGGCCAGATCCAGGTTATACAGGGGGGTGAGCCACCAGCAGACGGCGCCCCAGGCCAGGCTGTCGAGCGCAATGAAAACCAGCATCAGTTGGCGCCCCCGCGCCACATCGACACCGGGCTCGCCGATGCGGCGCATCAGCCACTTGGCCTGCGCCAGACGCGGCAGCAGGCACGCCAGCTTGATGATCAGCCAGGGCCACAGCCGCGCCTCGGGCACCAGGTGATGGATCAGCCAGGCCACGATGGCCGCGAACACGCCCGAAGCCAGCAAGGCCACTTCGACATGGTCAAGCAGCATGCGCAGTCGGGCGGCGCGCACCTGGTCTTCCAGGCCGGCCTGTTCTTGCAGTGACAGCATCTTGGAATGTCTCTGGGACTGTTGCGTGGCACTGCGGACCAGTATCCGGACACGACCCGACATCGCCCCTTCGGGTTTGTGCCCAGATGGGGTGCAAAGACGTGCGGAGATGGCGTCAGGCACCCCCTCGAATGCGGGGGTTGGCGTGCTTTCAGAGGCCACGGGCCTTGCGCACGGGCCCTGAACCGTGGGCTCAGGCGCCGCTGCTTAGGTGCTCGGCCATGGCGTGGCACAGCGCACCACCGCAGGCGGCATCAAAGCGCGCGAACATGGGCGAGGTGTTGAGCTCTAGGAAGACGAGGTCGCCGTCGTCAGGGTCGGTCTTGAAGTCGGCGGCACCGAAATCCATGCGGAACTCGCGCATCAGCGCATGCAGCGGCTGGGCCGCGCGCGAGGGCACGGGCACAGGCTGCACGTCGGCATCCTGCAGGGCGCGGTAATCGAGCGAGGGGCTGCGCACCTCGAAGGCGAAGGTCTGGGCCCCGACGACAAAGATGCGCAGCTCGGGCGCCACCAGGCGGGGCTGCACCAGCGCGGGCATGGCCAGGAAGGCGGGCTGGCCATGTACGGGACGCGGCGCGGCCTGCAGGGCCTCGTCCAGCGTCTGGCACAGGCCGCCACCGGCCACGGGCTTGGCGATGCAGGCCTCGCTCAGGCGCGGCGCCAGTTGCGCGGCATCGTTGCTGACCCAGGTGGGCGGCACGCGCAGGCCGTTGGCGCGGGCACGCAGCAGGGCGGCCGGCTTGTTGAACGGCACCGGGGTGATGTCGCGGTTGAACAGCCGCACCTCGGGGTGGGCCAGCAACCAGCCTTGCACGGCGCTGTACCAGCCCAGGGCCCGGGTGGACACCTCGGGGCGCGGGTCGTCCAGCGGCGCGAAAACGTCCTGGCGGATGAAGGCGCCGCGTGGTGGCGGTCCGTCGCCCCAGGGCGGTGAAGGTGGTTGAGGCGCATCCGGGGAAGGATCAGCCTCCAGATCCCAGTGAAAGGGCGGGCTGCTGCCCGTGGGCACACGCAGGTCCACCCAGGGGCAGCCCAGGGCCTGAGCCGCCTCGGCCAGCGCGTGCAGGCTGGGATCGGCCTGGCCTCCGGCGATCAACAGCATCGAGGCAGCCGCCCTCATCTGCGCCTCAGAACGAGCCGAAGGCGCCGCCGGTGCTGCTGGTGGTGGCGCCGCCACCGCCCTCTTCGCCCAGGGCGAGCGTGGTATAGATCGGGCCTTCCTCGCCCAGGGCCTTGGTGGTCACGCCACCGCCTTCTTCACCCAGGGCCAGGGTGGTGACGGGCGGGCGGATGCGCGCGCCGCCCACGTGTTCTGCCTGGGACTTGTCGAGTTCCTGCATGGTGTCTTCTCCGGTTGAAGGATGGATGGCCTCTCAGCGGGATTTTTGGGTTGCCGACCCAACAACGAGGCTAGGCAGGGCGGCGGCCAGCGTCAACCCAGGCCCCCTAGATCCTGGGACAAGAGGATGCAACAGTCGTGGAGAGGCGTTACAGGGCTGGCCTTGGCGGACACCCCAGCGGCTGATCCGTGTCAAAGCCGGCCGATGCAACGCGGCGAGCCGCAGCGGCACACCAGCTTGCCGCCATGGTGGGTGGGGCCATAGCGCGCGGTGAGTTCCTCACCGGGCTGGATGTCGCGCAGCGCGTAGAAGGCCACGCGGCCCTGCTGCACCTTGAGCACGGTGTTGGGCTCGCAGGCATGGTTGACATGGCGCAGCACGTCGGTGCCCGCGGTGGCGTCCAGCGTGCGGCGCTCGGACAGGGCGATCATGTAGATGCGGCCGCCCTCACGGGCTGCGGCCCGGGCGCGGGCATAGGCCTCGGTGGTGAGGATGGATTCGCCGCGGATCTCGCCGATCTTGCGGCGCGCGGGGATGAACTCGGCCGCGAAGGCACCCAGGCCGTCGATGGCGCTGGGGGCGGCGATGACGGCGTACTTCTGCGGATCCGCTGGCGTGCCGCGTGGGCGGGGAGTGGCAGGTGCTTGCGTGTCGGCAGCAGCGTCTTTGTTGGCTTCGGCGGTGTCATGCCCAGGCTCGGCCGGGGGCTCGGTGGACGACGAAGAGGCAAGAGGGCGCAGCGTGGGCATGGCAGGAGTATCGCGCCACGGGCCCCCAGGCTGCGCCACGCGCGTCGCACGGCATCGGCGCCATCAGCACGCGCAGATCAAGCCGCCAACTGCCCCAGCCCTTGCAAGGCCACCTTCAAGTGCTCGGCAAAGGCATGCGCGATCACCGGCAGTTGCCGCCCGCGCAGTCCGGCCAGCACCAGGCGCCCGTGCGGGAAGTTGCGGTCCTCCAGCGGCCGGGCCACCAGCTCGCCGCCATCCTCCACCGTGCCGATGGCGATCTGGAAGGACACGGCCTGGCCGTGGTACAGGCAGCCGCGCAGGAACTCGAAGGAGTTGCTCTCGACCACCGGCCGCAGCTTGACGGAGCTGCGCACCAGAAACTTCTCCAGCAACTGCCGCCCGCCGATGTCGCGGTTGGGCAGCATCAGCGGGTAGTCGGCGCAATCACGCACGCGCACGCTGGGCCGGGCGGCCAGCGGGTGGTCGCGGTGCATCACGGCCACCAGGCGCTGCTCGAACTCGGCCAGCACCTCGATGTCGGCCTCGGGCGCGAGATTGAACACCAGGGCCAGATCGGCCTCGAAAGCGCGCAGGGCGTCCAGCGCCTGCAGGTGGTCGCCGATGCGCACCTGGTGCACGACCAGGGGGTGCGCCTCGCGGAAGCTCGCCACCACCCCGGGCAGAAAGACGGGCGCCAGGGCCTGGCTGGCCACCAGGCTGACCCGCCCGCGCCGCAGGCCCCTCAGCTCCTCGATCTGCGAGCGCACTTCATCCAGCTCGGCCGTGCGGCCGCGGATGTAGCGCACGAACAGCTCGCCCGCGGCCGTCAGGCGCATGCCGCGCGGCAGGCGCTCGAAGATGGGCGTGCCCAGCTCGTCCTCCAGATCGAGGATGCGGCGGTTGACGGCGGAAGGCGCCACGTGCAGGCGTTCGGCCGCCTGGCGGATGGAGCCGGCGCGCGCGACTTCATCGACGTAGCGCAGGAATCGAAGGTGGTTCATGCGGACGTCAGCGAGCAGTTTCGATGCCATGGCACGCGCGGCCATCGTTGCCGCAACAGCAACAGCACAAGCCGCCGTGCACACAAAACGGCAACGGCGATGCACCACGATCAGCCCGCCTCCGATACAGAAAAGAACCAATTTGGGGCATCGCACCGGCCGGCCCGGAGGGCTCGACGGGGTGCTTTCGGACAGACCGGGCCTGAGATCGAACGGTTCTGCTGATGCAACCGCAGGGGCTGCCGCAAGGCCGATGGCTCCGCACGCCCCGTGAACACAGGCCTTGCCGCCAACCGTTGCCCTTTCGGCAACGCAGAACGCCCGAAAAAGCATGACTTAAGCACGCCCCGGGCACCGCATCCGGCACGGCCAATGCAATACCCCGTTCATCGACGATGACGGAGCTTTACCCGTGTCCCTGACCCGCACCTCTGCCCAAGCAGCCCAGACCACACTGTCCACCCCTTCCCGGCGCGCCACCCTGCACCGCTTCGCGGCCGCCACCGCCCTGGCCCTGCTGGGCGCCACCGCCGCCCAGGCGCAGACCACCCCCATCAGGTTCGTGCTCGACTGGAAGCTGCAGGGCGTGCACAGCTGGTACTACCTGGCGCAGGAGCGCGGCTACTTCGCCCAGGAAAAGATCGACCTGCAGATCGACACCGGCGACGGCTCGGCCAACACGGTGACCAAGGTGATGGCCGGCAGCTACCAGGCCGGCTTCGGCGACATCAACGCCATCATCCAGAACGCCGCCACGCGCCCGGCCGGCACGGTGCCGGTCATGGTCTACATGATCTACAACCGCGCGCCCTTCGCGATCATGACCAAGGCGGGCAGCCCCATCAAGACGGTCAAGGACCTGGAGGGCCGCACCATCGGCTCGCCGGCCGGCGGCGCCGCGATGAAGATGTTCCCTGCCCTGGCCGAGCTGAACGGCATCGACGCGAGCAAGGTGAAGTGGAGCCACATGGCGCCCAATCTGCAGGAGCAGATGCTGCTGAACGACCAGGTCGAGGCTTCGGCCGTGTTCTCGGTGACCAGCTACATGAACCTGGTGGGCCAGCGCGTGGACCCGGACAAGGACATCCGCTGGTTCCACTACGCCGACCACGGCATCGCGCTGTACGGCAACGGCGTGCTGGTCTCGCCCGCGCTGATCAAGGACAAGCCACAGGTGGTGGCCGGCCTGGTGCGCGCCATCAACAAGGGCCTGCGCGACGCCGTGGCCGATCCGGACGCGGCCATCGCCGCCCTGAGCAAGGCCGAGCCCCTGGTCAACAAGGCCCTGGAAAAGCAGCGCCTGCTCTACGCCCTGCGCCAGGTGGTGCTGACGCCCGAAGCCCAGCGCAGCGGCGTGGGCGACGTGCAGGACGAACGCCTGCAGCGTGCCATCGGCCAGGTGGCCCAGGCCTTCGACCTGAGCAGGCAGCCCGCGCCCGGCGAGGTCTTCGACCGCCGCTTCCTGCCGCCGCTGGCCGAGCGCCAGTTCAAGCTCAAGTGACGGGCCCACGGCGATGACCCGCAAGACCACGCCCAAGGCATCCGCGAAGGCCCCGGCCTTCGGCCCCGTGCCGCACAACGCCTGGACCCAGCAGGACGACCACCTCAGCCTGGTACGCGCCCCGCTGGCCCCGCGCCCGCTGCGCCTGGAGGCCCAGCCCCAGCCGGTCGAGATCGACCTGGCACGGGCGGCCCTGGTCATCGTCGACATGCAGAACGATTTCTGCCACCCCCAGGGCTGGTTCGGCCAGAAGGGCATCAAGGTCGGCCCCATGCGCAAGCCCATCCCGGCGATCGCGCAGTTGTTGCCCGTCTGGCGCGCCGCCGGTGGCCGCGTGGTGTGGCTGAACTGGGGCGTGCGGGCCGACCGCCTGAACCTGCCGCCCACCGTGCTCTACAAGGGCAAGCGCAGCCTGGACGCCGTCGGCTACGCCGAGGCCTCGCCGCTGGACCACGGCCCGAGCGTGGTGCCCGGCCACTGGGGCGCCCAGGTGATCGACGAGCTGGCCGTGGCGCCCACCGACATCATCGTCTACAAGCACCGCCTGAGCGGCTTCCAGGACAACGAGTTGGACAGCCTGCTGCGCCTGGGCGGCGTGCAGACCCTGCTGTGGGCCGGCGTGAACACCGACCGCTGCGTGTTCTCCTCGCTGCAGGACGCAGGCTTCCTGGGCTACGACAACCTGCTGCTCACCGACGCCTGTGGCACGCCGTCGCCGGCCTACGTGAGCCGGGCCATCCACTTCCTGGTGCAGCAGCTGCACGGCTTCAACACCACCGCGAAGGCCGTGGGCAGCGCCCTGGCCGCCTCCACGGCCAAGAAGGCCCCTGCACGACGAGGAGCCCGCGCATGAGCCCCCGCCGTTTCCGCGCTGCCGTCGTGCAGACCTACGCCGACCTCGGTGACCTGCCCGCCAACATCGAACGCACGCGCCGCCATGTCGACGAGGCCGTGCGGCAAGGCGCCCAGCTCGTGGTGCTGCCCGAGTGCATGAACAGCGGCTACCTGTTCAATTCCCTGGAGCACGCCCGCACACTGGCCGAGCCGGTGGATGGCCCCTACGGCCAGGCCCTGGCCGAGCTCGCACGCACGCACGGCATCCACATCGGTGCCGGCCTGACGGAGCTGGGCGATGACGGCCTCATCTACAACAGCGCGATCCTGTTCGGCCCGCAAGGCGAGCTGATCGGCTGCTATCGCAAGCAGTTCCTGCCGGCGCAGGACCAGAACTGGTTCTCGGTGGGCGACACGGGCATGCCGGTGTTCGACACGGCCCTGGGCCGCATCGGCATGCTGGTGTGCTTCGACGGGCGCATCCCCGAGGTCTCGCGCTGCCTGGCCGCCAACGGCGCCGAGGTCATCCTGGACATGGCCAACTTCTTCGTGATGGGCCAGGCCGACCAGTGGGTGCCGGCCCGCGCGATGGAAAACGGCGTGTGGTTCCTGGCCGCCACCAAGGCCGGCGTGGAGCGCAGCATCTACTACCCGGGCGGCAGCCTGATCGTGGCGCCCACGGGTGAGGTGCGCGCCCGCATCGCCAACGACACCGAAGGCATCGCCTGCGCGGAGATCGAGCTGGATACGCCAGGCGCCTGCTGGGCCGATGGCACCGGCAAGTGGGCCGACCGCCAGCCCCAGGCCTACACGCTGCTGACCCAGCCTTTCGAGAACACACCCTTGGCACCCGCACTGGCGAAGACGCTGCGGCCCGAAGCCTGCTGCGTGAAGGTCGGTGCGGTGCAGGCCCATGCCGACCGCACGCACAGCGTGGACGACCTGCTGACCATGGCCCGCCATGCCGCGCTGCTCGGCACCAAGCTGCTGGCGCTGCCGCTGTACGCCGGTGCCGACCGCCCCGTGCTGGATGCCACTGCCGCCCGCGCCCTGGCCGAGCGCACCCCGGCCCTGATCGATGCCCTGCATGCCCTGTGCGCGGAGCACGATGCGCTGGTCGTGCTGCCCAGCGTCGAGGCCGATGCCCACGGCCTGCACTCCAGCGCCCTCCTGATCGGCTCGCAAGGCGTGATCGGGCGCCAGCACCAGGTTCACCTGGGTGCGCACGAACGCAGCTGGGCCGCCCCTGCCAGCACCGGCCTGCAGGTGTTCGACACGCCGCGCGGCCGCATCGGCATGCTGCTGGGCGCCGACGGCCTGTTCCCCGAAAGCACCCGCGTGCTGGCCCTGCAGGGCGCCGACATCGTGGTCTGGGCCTCGGCCTGGTCGCACCCCGATGAGCGCCGCCTGCTCACCGCCACCAAGGCGGCCGACAACCGTGTCTACCTGGTCTGCGCCAACCGCGCCGATGCACCTGCCCCCGGCGGCTCGTTCGTCGTGCCACCCAGCGGCCTGCCCCACTGGGACCTCAACGTCAACGCGCCCGCCAACCCGCGCTGGGGTGCCGTGATGCCGCTGTATGCCGAACTCGCGCTCGCGCGCCAGAAGTGCATGGAGCCCGGCGTCGACATGCTGCGCAACCGCCTGCCCGGCAGCTACGGCGTGCTGACCACCCCGCAGCCGCCGGTGCTCTTGCAACCGACTTCTCTCACGCCTTCCCTTTCTGCCTCTCACCCAACGGAGTTCCACGCATGACATCCTTCTCGCTTCGTGCCGCCCTGCGCCCCCTGGCGGCCCCCGCCGCCGCGCTGGCCGCCGCCTTCGCCCTCACGGCCATGCCGCTGGCCGCACAGGCCCAGACCAAGATCAAGTTCGTGCTGCAGTGGAAGTTCGAAGGCTCGCAGGCCTGGTTCTTCGTGGCGCAGGACAAGGGCTACTTCAAGGCCGAAGGCCTGGACGTGAGCATCGACCAGGGCGAAGGCTCGGCCGCCTCCATCCCCAAGGTGGCCTCGGGCGCCTATGACGCCGGCTTCGGCGATCTGAACGCCGTGATCGACCTGGCCGCCAAGCGCCCGGCCGACGCACCCGTGGGCGTCTACATGCTCTACAACACGCCGCCCTTCACGCTGATCGTCAAGAAGGACAGCCCGATCAAGACCCCGAAGGACCTGGAAGGCAAGACCATCGGCGGCCCGGCCAATGATGGCGCCCTCAAGCTCTTCCCCGCCCTGGCCAAGATCGCCAAGGTCGACACCAGCAAGGTCAACATCACCAACATGGCGCCCAACCTGCGCGAGCAGATGCTGATGCGCGGCCAGGTCGATGCCACCTTCGGCTATGTGAACACGGTGACCTTCAGCGCCAAGGCCATGGGCATCGATGCCGCCAAGGACCTGCGCTTCATCCGCTACGGTGATTACGGCATGGACCTGTACTCCAACGCCGTGTTCTTCTCGCGCAAGTTCGTGCAGGAGAACCCCAAGGCCGTCGCCGGCTTCGTGAAGGCCCTGAACCGCGCCATCAAGGACGTGCTGGCCGACCCGGAAATGGCGATGGACGCCGTGATGAAGCGCGAGCCCCTGCTCAAGCGTGAGGTCGAGAAGGAGCGCCTGCTGTCGGCCCTGCGCAATGACATGAGCCACCCTGAGGTGGCCCGCATCGGCCTGGGCGACGTGGACGACAAGCGCCTGGAGCGCAGCATCGAGATCCTGGTCGATGCCAACCAACTGGCCCGCACGCCCACCCCTGGCGAGGTGTTCAACCGCAGCTTCCTGCCCCCGCGCGACCAGCGCCCCAGCAAGCTGTTCTAAGCCCCGCTGCTGAACAGTCGCACGATCCCGCCCCCGCTCTGAAGGAAACACCATGGATCTGAAACTCAACAACAAGGTGGCCGTGATCACCGGTCCCGCCAAGGGCATGGGCCGCGCCGTGACGCTGGCCTTCGCGCAGGAAGGCTGCCGCCTGGTGCTGGCTGGCCGTGACACCGCCGCCATCGAGCCCGTGGCCGACGAGGCCCGTGCGATGGGCGTGCCCGCCATCGTCGTGCCCTGCAACCTGGTCGATGACCAGCAGACCGAGGCCCTGGCCCGACAGGCTTTGGAACACTTCGGCCGCATCGACATCCTGGTCAACGTGGCCGGCGGCTCCGGCCCCATCGGCAAGACCGGCTGGGAGACCAGCATGGACGAGTTCAACGAGATCGTCGAGCTCAACATGACCGGCTGCTTCAACACCATGCACGCCGTGCTGCCCGCGATGATCGAGCAGGGTGGCGGCAAGATCGTCAACGTGGGCGGCACCTTCGGCATGCGCGGACGCGCGGGCCGCGTGGCCTACTCGGCCTCGAAGTGGGGCCTGCGCGGCATCACCAAGAGCTTCGCGCTGGAGGCCGGCCCGCACAACGTCAACGTGAACTGCGTGGCGCCCGGCATGGTCGATGGCCCGCGTTTCCGCGAGAAGGTGTGCGCCAACATGGCCGCCAAGCTGGGCATGACGCTGGAAGAAGCGATGAAGCGCCATGCCGACGACTACGCCCTCAAGCGCGTGACACTCGATGAAGACGTCGCCAACGCCTGCCTGTTCATGGCCAGCGACGTGTCACGCCAGATCACCGGTGTCGACCTGCCCGTCGATGGCGGCTGGGCCATGCTGTAAGGAGCGATCCATCATGAGCAACGCAGACCTCGTCATCCGCGGCGGCAAGATCGTCTCGCCCGAGCAGATCATCGACGCCTCCATCGCCATTGCTGACGGCAAGATCGTGGCCATCGGCCATGACGACCTGATGCCATCCGCGCGGGAAGAGCTGCGCGCCGACGGCCAGTACCTGCTGCCCGGCGCCATCGACAGCCACGTGCACTTCCGTGACCCGGGCTACCCCCACAAGGAAACCTGGAAGACCGGCTCCGCTGCCGCCGCCTGCGGGGGCGTGACCACGGTGTTCGAGATGCCCAACACCAACCCGCCCACGGGCACGATCGAAGCGCTGCGGCTCAAGCAGAAGGCAGCCGAGTCCTCCTACGTGGACTACGGCATCCACGGCCTGCTGGGCGACGACACCATCGACCGGCTGGAAGACCTGCTGGACGCCGGCGTGACCAGCTTCAAGGCCTTCGTGGGCAACACCTTCGGCAACCTGCCCGCACCCACCGATGGCGCGCTGCTGGAAGGTTTCGAGAAGCTCGCGCCCCTGGGCATCCGCACCGTGGTGCACGCCGAGAACTCGTCGATCATGGCGCGTCGCCAGCACCGGCTGCAAGAAGCTGGCCGCACCGACCCGCTGGCCCACCTGGCCTCACGCCCGGCCGTGGCCGAGATCGAGGCCATCGGCCGCGTGCTGGCCCTGGCCGAATGGACAGGTGCGCGCGTGCACATCGCCCACCACAGCGCGGCCGATTCGCTGTTCGTGCTGCGCGCGGCCAAGCTGCGCGGCGTGGACGTGACGGTGGAAACCTGCCCGCAGTACCTGCTGCTCAACACCAACGACATGCTGCGCCTGGGTGGCATCCTGCGCCTGAACCCGCCCATCCGCGAAGAGCGCCACAACCAGCCGCTGTGGGACGCGCTGATGGACGGCACGATCGACATGATCGCCACCGACCACGCGCCGCACACGCCCGAGGAGAAGACACGCGAAAGCATCTGGCAATGCGACTGCGGCTTCCCCGGCGTGGAAACGCAGATGCCGCTGATGCTCACCGAAGTGAACCGCCAGCGCGCCACCTTGATGGACTACGTGAAATGGAGCGCTGCTGCGCCCGCCAAGGCCTGGGGCCTGTACGGCACCAAGGGCGTGCTGGCCGTGGGCGCACACGCCGACATCGCCGTGGTGGACATGGACCGCCGCGCCGTGCTGTCGCAAGGGCGCCTGCAATCCATCAGCAAGATTTCGCCGTGGAACGGCCGCACCGTGCATGGCGCGCCCATCCACACGCTGGTGCGCGGCCGCTTCGTGATGCGCGACGGCCAGCTGGTGGTGGATGCCTCGGGCTGGGGCCAGTCGGTCAAGGGCGTGCAGCGCATGCCCACGCCCAAGCCGCGCAACACCGAGCACTACACCAGCGCCGTGCTGAAGACGCCGGCCGGTGTGCCGCGCACGGCCGTGCCGACAGACCTGAGCGCCTTCGAGGGCAGCGGCTACGTGCCGCCCGCGCCGAAGGAGGCCGCATGAATCAGCCGGCCCCCGCGGCCGCACGCCCGCAGCTCGTCGGCGTGCACCGCATCGACTGCCGCGGCCCGGGTGACCTCTCGGGCGTGCAGGCCCTGATCGACGCGGGCACGCTGGTGCCGGCCGACATCGTCGCCGTGATGGGCAAGACCGAAGGCAATGGCTGCGTCAACGACCACACGCGCGAGTACGCCAGCATGGCCTGGAGCCACCTGCTGGCACCGCACCTGGGTTGCACGCCTGCGGAGGCTGCACAGCGCGTGGCACTGGTGATGTCCGGCGGCACCGAGGGCGTGCTGTCGCCGCACTTCACCGTGTTCACGCGCCGCTGGCTTGAAGATGCCGCGCCCGTGCGCCACAACGCACCGCGCCTGGTGATCGGCACCGCGCACACGCGTGATTTCGCACCGCACGAGATCGGCCGCACGGCGCAGATCGAGGCCACGGCCAAAGCCGTGCGCGAGGCGATGCTGCAGGCCGGCATCCAGCGCGTAGAGGATGTGCACTTCGTGCAGGTCAAATGCCCGCTGCTCACCTCCACCAAAGTGCAGCAGGCACTTTCACAAAAGATCGAGCCCGCCACGCGCGACACCTACGAATCCATGGGCTATTCGCGCGGCGCCTCGGCCCTGGGCGTGGCCTTGGCGCTCGAAGAAGTGCCCGCCACCAAGATGAACGATGCCGCCGTGCTACGCGACTGGTCGTTGTACTCCGGCCGCGCCTCGGCCTCGGCCGGCATCGAGCTGGACCACAACGTGGTGATCGTGCTGGGCGAGGCGCCCGGCGCTGCATCGCCCTACCGCATCGCCCACACGGTGATGCGCGACGCGGTCGATGCCGCCTCGGTGCGCGGCCTGCTGCGCGAGTGCTTCGCCATCGACCCCGATGAGGACGACGAGGCCCTGTCGGGCCGCTTGGTCAATCTGCTGGCCAAGGCCGAGGCCAGCCCCGACGGCCTGGTGCGCGGCCAGCGCCACACCATGCTCAACGACTCCGACATCAACGCCACGCGCCACGCCCGCGCCGTGGTGGGCGGCGTGCTGGCCTCCATTGCCGGCCACACCGCGCTGTACGTCTCGGGCGGCGCCGAGCACCAGGGCCCGGCCGGCGGTGGCCCCGTGGCCGCCATCTTGCATGTAGAGGACACCGTATGACCCAAGCCTTCATCGACCTGGCCGACGTGACCGTGCGCTACGGCGCGCAGGCCAATGCCACGATCGCGCTGGACCGCACCAACCTGCGCATCGAGCAGGGCGATTTCGTCGCGCTGGTCGGCCCCAGCGGCTGCGGCAAGTCCACCATCCTGAAACTCGTGGCCGGGCTGCTGCAGCCCAGCTCGGGCGGACTGATCGTGGGCGGGCGCGAAAGCCCCAGCAGCCAGCAGTCGGGCAAGATCCGCATCGGCCTGGCCTTCCAGAACCCGACCATGCTGCCGTGGCTGAGCATTCGCGACAACGTGATGATCCCGCTCAAGATCGTCGAGCCCTTCCGGCAGGACTACGCGAAGAAGAAGCGCGGTGAATACGCCGAGCGCGCCGAAGCCCTGCTGGCGCAAGTCGGTTTGAAAGGCTTCGGCGACAAGCGCCCCTGGCAACTGTCAGGCGGCATGCTGCAGCGCGCCTCGCTGTGCCGCGCACTGATCCACGAACCGCAACTGCTGCTGCTCGACGAGCCCTTCGGCGCGCTTGACTCTTTCACGCGTGAAGAGCTGTGGTCACTGACGCAGCAACTGTGGATGGACAAGAAGCCCACGGTGTTGCTGGTCACGCACGACCTGCGCGAAGCGGCGTATCTGGCCACGCGCATCTGCGTGATGAGCTCGCGCCCCGGCCGCATCCTTGAAGACCGCGAAGTGCCTTTCGAGCGCCCGCGCACCCTGCCCATGAGCTACGCGCCTGATTTCTCCACCCTGGTGCAGGAACTGCGGATGCGCATCGCCGAGGCCCGCACCGCCGGTGATGCCGTGCAAGCGAGCGCTGACAACGAATCCACGCCCGCGAGGAAAGCCGCATGAGCAACACCACCCCCATGATCTCGCCGCTGCTGCGACAACGCCTGCTCTCGGGCTCGGCCTTCATCGGCTTCTTCCTGCTGTGGGAGCTGGCCTGCGTGGCCACCGGCGTGTCCGACCTGATCCTGCCCCGCCCCAGCCAGATCCTGCACGTGCTGTTCGAGAAGATGCCGCTGCTGTGGCCGCACACCGTGCAGACGCTCTACACCACCCTCGTGGGCTTTGCCCTGGGCGTCGCGGTGGGCATCGTGCTGGGCTTGCTGATCGGCTCCTCACGCACAGCCTATGACGTGGCCTACCCGCTGCTGGTGGGCTTTTCCAGCATCCCCAAGGTGGCCGTGGTGCCGATCTTCGTGGTGTGGTTCGGCGCGGGCACGGTACCGGCCATCCTCACCTCGCTGGTCATCAGCATCTTCCCGGTGGTGGTGAACGTGGCCACGGGCCTGGCCAGCACCGAACCCGAGCTGGAAGACGTGCTGCGCGTGCTGGGCGCCAAGAAGCGCGACATCCTGTGGAACGTGGCTCTGCCGCGCGCGCTGCCCTACCTGTTCGCCTCGCTCAAGATCGCCATCACCCTGGCCTTCGTGGGCACGGTGCTGGCCGAGACGGTGGCCGCCAACAAGGGCATCGGCACCGTGATGATGCTGGCCAGCGGCAACTTCGACGTGCCCATGGTGTTCGCGGGCTTGCTGATCCTGGCGGTGCTGGGCGTGGCGCTGTACGCTCTGTCCTCGCTGGTCGAGCGCCGCATGACGGGCTGGGCCCAGCGCAAGACCGATCTGGGCATGGCCTCCTAGTTCCACCACACCACCGATGAGCGAACTCGACAACAACACCCTCCCCCCGCTGCGCAACGTCGCCGTCTTCTGCAGCTCCAACTTCGGCGTCTCGCCCGACTACGCCGAGGCCGCCAAGGCCTTGGGCACGGCCATCGCCGCACGTGGCATCACCCTGGTCTACGGCGGCACCAGCAAAGGCCTGATGGGCGTGGTGGCCGATGCAGCCCTGGCCGCGGGCGGCACCGTGGTCGGCGTGATCAACCAGCGCCTGCACGACCGCGGCCACCTGCACCCGGGCCTGAGCCGCCACGAGGTGGCGCCGCACATGCGCGAACGCAAGGCCCGCATGGCCGAACTGGCCGATGCCTTCATCGCGCTGCCCGGCGGCCTGGGCACGCTCGAAGAGCTGTTCGAGGTGGCCACGCTCACGCAGCTGGGCGACCACGTGAAAGCCTGCGGCGTGCTCAACACGCGCGGCTTCTACGAGCCCATGCGCGCCATGCTGACCACCGCCACCGACGAGGGCTTCTTGAAGCCCGAGCACCGCGACATGATCGTGGTCGAAGGCCGGCCGGATGCGCTGCTCGACGGCCTGGCCGCCTGGCGCGCGCCCACCGTCACCAAATGGATCGGCCAGCCCGGTTCCTGATCCTCTCTTTTTCTACAAGCTTCCTCATGCCCAAGATCCGCATCACCGCCGGTGGCCACAGCTTCCTGGCCGAGACCCACCCCGACGCGCCCGACACCGTCGCCGCCTTCCTCAAGCTGCTGCCTTATCACCAGAAGCTCATCCACGTGCGCTGGAGCGGTGAAGGCTGCTGGGTGCCGCTAGGCGAGTTCGTGCTAGAAAACGATGGCCGCAAGGTGGGCTTCGAGAACCACACCAGCCACCCCTCGGTGGGCGACATCCTGTTCTACCCCGGTGGCTACAGCGAGACCGAGATCATCCTGGCCTACGGCAGCTGCAGCTTCGCCAGCAAGATGGGCCAACTGGCCGGCAATCACTTCCTCACCATCACCGAAAGCAAGGAGAACCTGCGCGCCCTGGGCGTGAAGACGCTGTGGGAAGGCGCACAGGACGTGGTGTTCGAGCTGGCCTGATCAGCACCGCATCACCGCATAGCCACCACATCAGCCCTGCTCGCGAACAGCCCACGCCCCACCATGACCACCCCACGATTGCTGATCCACGGCGGCCTCGTGCTGCCTGATGGAGAGACCCAGGCCCGCCCCGCCGACCTGCTGATCATCGACGGCGCCATCGCCGAGATCGGCGCGCCTGGCCAGTTCGATGCATTTGAAGGCCTGCAACGCCTGGATGCCAGCGACCGCCTGGTGATGCCCGCCTGGGTCAACGGCCACACGCACGCCCACGGCGGCCTGGGCCGTGGTGCCGTGGCCGACACGGGCCTGGAAGGCTTCCTCGCCGCCTCGCCCTCCATCAACGGCCAGCGCGGCCTGGATGACCTGGCCCTGAGCGCCACGCTCACTGCCGCCGAACTGCTCAAGAAGGGCTGCACCGCGCTGTTCGACATGACCAGCGAGTTCCCGCTGCCCACCGTGGCCGGCCTGCACGCCGTGGCCCATGCCTACGACACCGTGGGCATTCGCGCCGTGGTCGCGCCCATGATGGCCGACCGCTCGCTCTACCAGGCCTACCCCGAGCTACTCGACAGCCTGCCCGCGTCGCTCAAGGCCCAGGCCGCCCAAGCCCGCGCCGCCGACCCTGAGGCCTGCCTGGCCAATGTGCGCACTGCCGCGCAAGGCTGGCCTTTCGACCCCACACGCGTGCGCCTGGGCATCGCGCCCACCATCCCGCTGCATTGCTCAGATGCCTTCATGCAGAACTGCGAGCAGCTGTCTGCCGAGTTCGGCCTGCCCATGCAGATCCACCTGGCCGAGAGCAAGCAGCAGGCCGTGTTCGGCGAGCAGCGCTACGGCATGAGCCTGGTCTCGCACCTCAAGCGCCTGGGCATGCTCAGCGAGCGCCTGAGCGTGGCGCATTCGATCTGGATCAGCGACGACGACATCGACCAATTGGCCGCCGCCGGCGTCACCGCCATCCACAACCCCTTGAGCAACCTGCGCCTGGGCTCGGGCGTGGCGCCCGTGCGCCGCATGCTGGAGCGCGGCCTGCGCGTGGGCCTGGGCAGCGACGGCGCCAACACCTCGGACACGCAGAACCTGTTCGAGGTGGCGCGCCTGGCAGCTTACCTGTCACGCATCGTGGGCTCTGACGAAACCCGCTGGGTCAACGCCGGCGAGGCGCTGCACATGGGCACCGTCAACAGCGCGCATGCGCTGGGCTGGGGTGATCGCCTGGGCAAGCTGGCCCCAGGCTACCAGGCCGACATCGTGCTGCTGGACCTGGCCCAGCCCATCTACGTGCCGCTGCGCCATGCGCTGCGCCAACTGGTGCATGGCGAGAACGGTGCGGCCGTGACGCACGTGCTGGTGGGCGGCCGGCTGGTGGTCGAGCACGGCCGCCTGCTCACGGTCGATGAGGCCGCGCTGCGCCGCAAGGCTCAGGCCGCCGCCGAACGGCTGGATGCGCTCAATGCCGAAGGCAGGACCCTGGCCCAGGCCCTGCGCCCCTGGATCGGCGCCTTCTGCTGCGGCATCAGCGAACGGCCCTTCCACCTGCAGCGGCGGCTGGCGGGCTGACCGCCCCCGGGCACCTGGCTCAGAGCTTCTTCATGGCGGACACCTGGTTCTTGGACTTGCCGCCGTCCTTCTTGACGACGTAGTACTTGTTGCCTGTCCCGCTGTGGCTGCCGATCGCCACGCCTACCATCGAGGCCTTGCCCTCGGATTGGCGAACGTACTTGAAGAACAGCGAGTACTTGTCGCCCTCGGTGGTCAGGTTGGTCTCGTAGAGCACACCCAGGTCGCCTTCCTTGATGTCGCGCTTGAGGTACTTGGCCTTGTCCCGGTCGAAGCCCTTCTTGACCGAGGCCCCGCTGGCCTTGGCGGCGGCCTCGCAGTCGCCCTCATCGTCGAAGCCCGTCACCTCCCATTCAACCTTGCCCGGCTTGGCCTCCTGCTTGACCTCCGGCTTGGTCTTGCGGGCGCTCACCTCCTTGAGCAAGGCCGAGGCCGTCTTCAAGGCCGCGTCGTAGGCCGTGCGGTTGGGGGCCTTGCCGCCCTTGCCGGCCTTCTCGACATCGGTGAGCAAGGCATCGGACACCGTCTGCAGCTTCTTGAAGCCCTTGAGCTCCTCGGGGCTCAGGCGCTCGAGGAAGTTCTCCTCGATCTTGGTCAGGACCTTGACGAGCAGGACCACGTCCTGGCTGGTGATTCCATCTGACATGGTGATTTCCTAGGAGCGGGTTATGGCCGCACCACACTAACAGAGCCCCGGGCTGGCCACGCCCTTCGCTTCCGGCTGTCGGCGACCTCAATCTAGGGATAAGGCCAGGCCCGCTCCCCGCCTAGCATCAGGGATCACCGGAGATGACATGGCAGCACCCGAGACACCGCCCAGCCCGCAGCAGGAACGCGAGCGCGCCCTCCAGCGCCGGCAGACCCTGAACATCGTCCGACCTCACGGACAGGACCAGGCGCAATGGGGCATCGCGCTGTCGGGCGGCGGCATTCGCAGCGCCACCTTCTGCCTGGGCGCGCTGCAGGCGCTGGCGCACAACCCGGGGCCCTTGGCGTCCAGCGGTGGCACGGCGGCCCCTGCGGCCTCACCCACGCTGCCCTCCACACCTCCTGCCACGCCATCGCCCGCACAAACGACCAGCGGCCCGCAGGCTGCGCCAGGTACATCGACCACCAAGCCCCTGCGCGCCGGCACGATCGACCCATTGATCGCCCAGTTCGATTACCTGTCCACCGTCAGCGGCGGAGGCTACATCGGCAGCTTCTTCACCAGCCTGTTCGTGCCCGGGCGTCTGTCCGGCCAGGGCCCCGGCGAAGACCCGGCCGCCGTCACCTGGCGCGCCTACCGCGCCCTGCAGGACGAACCGCCAGCCCGCATCCACACCACCACCCGGTACGATCCGGCCCACCCCGGCCGCGCCGCGCTGGCCTGGCTGCGCGACAACGGCCGCTACCTGGCCCCTCACGGTACGGGCGACGTGCTCTACGGCATGGGCGTGGCGCTGCGCAACTGGATGGCCACCCACTATGCCACCGGCACCGTGATCCTGATGGGCCTGGCCCTGCTGCTGTCGATCCGGCTGGCCCTGGCATTGACCTTTCCTGCTTATGCCCAATGGGAGGCCGAGCTGTGCGCCGCCGCCGGTTCGCAGGGCCGCGGCATCTGGTGGAGCCCCACCTGGGCCTTGTGCGCCGTGGTGGTGGTCGTGGCCCTGGGGCCGGTGGGCATGGCCTTCTGGTTCAGCCACCCGGCGCGCGACAAGGGCCGCCGCACCGCGCAGGATGGCGATCCGATCGCCATGAAACCTTTGCCCGTGACCTGGGCCTCCTTCCTGGGCGGGGTGATCGCCGTGGGCCTGATCCTGGTCGGCGGGCTGGGCGTGGGGTGGTCGGAAGGGCCGCGCTGGCCATTGGGCCTCATCGTGTCGGGCTGCGGGGTGTTCGCGGCCTGGTCGGTGGTGATCTACGGCCTCAGTGCCATCGCGCTGCGCGACAGCAGCATCGCGCGCCAGCGCGTCATCCTCACGCGCTGCCTGGCGCAGTCGCTGATGGTGCTGATCGTGATCGGGCTGCTGGCCGCCATCGAGACCCTGGCGCAGACCCTCTGGCTGGGCTGGCACGTGCAATCCGGCGTGATCGGCGGCGCGGTGCTGGGCGGCCTGGTGTGGCTGCTGCGCACAGGCCTGCTCAAACTGGCCGACAAGTCCACCGTGGCCCTGGTCGAGCGCCTGCCGCTGGACCTGATCGCCGGCCTGCTGGGCATCGCCCTGTGGATCGCCGTGGCCTCGGCCTTCGGCATGCTGCTGCTGCAGGTGGTGTGGTTCGGCTTCGAGCCCTACACGGTCGCGGCCAGCCTGAGCGATCCCACTACCGTGCACGCCCTGCTGTGCTACGCCCTGGGCACCTTGCTGGTGGCCATGGGCCTGGCCCTGGTGGTGGGGCGCTTTCCGGGCTTTCTGAACCTGTCGACCTTCCAGAGCCTGTACGCCGCACGGCTCACGCGGGCCTACCTGGGCGCCACCAACCACCGCCGCTTTTGCGCCGATGCACGCAGCCGCCACCGTGATGTGGCCGAGCCCATTGAGGGCGACAGCCTGGACACCATCGCACCCTACGCCAATCCGCTGGCGCCGGTGCACTTCGTCAACGTCTGCGTGAACCAGACGGTGAGCCCCGGCGAACAGCTGGTGCAGCGCGACCGCAAGGGCAAGCCGCTGGTGATCGCGCCCAAGGGCTACTACCTGGACCAGGGCGCCTACGCCATGCGCATGCACGGCCCCCGCAACGAGCTGAGCTACCCGCTGAACTTCGGTGAATGGATCGGCGTGTCAGGCGCAGCCATCTCCACCGGGCTGGGGCGCAACAGCGGGCTGGGCTTCTCGCTGATCATCGGCTTCGCCAACCTGCGCCTGGGCCGCTGGTGGCCCGGCGTGCCCGAGCACAAGGGCATGCGCAGCCACTGGGTGCGGCGCGTGTTCACCACGCAGACCTATCTGATCGACGAGATCCGCGGCCTGTTCTACGGCAGCCACCGCGCCTACCAGTACCTGTCCGATGGCGGGCACTTCGACAACACCGGCATCTACGAACTGCTCAAGCCCGAGCGCGACCGCGGCGTGCGCCTGATCGTGCTGTGCGACTGCGGACAGGACGTGGACAACGATTTCCGCGACCTGGCCAACCTGATCCGCCTGGCCCGCATCGACCACGGGCTGGAGATCCGCGTCAATGAAGAAGCCGCGGACGATCCGCTGCTGTCCGAGCGCTTCGGCCGCCCGGCCGATTTCCGCCGCCGCCCCGATGGCAGCCTGCCGCCGGCCGGCACGCGTTGCGCCATCCTGCTCGATGTGCTGGCCACCAGCCGTGATGCGGCCCAGCCCCCGCGCCCGCCGGGCAGCGTGGTCGCGCGCATCGTGCTGCTCAAGCCCGTCCTGATCAGCGACGTCCCCGTGGACCTGAGCCACTACCAGAGCACGCACGACGGCTTCCCGCAGCAGACCACGGGTGACCAGTTCTTCGACGAGGCCCAGTGGGAAAGCTACCGGCAGCTGGGCCTGCACATCGGGCTGCGCGTGTTCCCGCAGGATCCGGCCTCGGGCTATGGGCAGGCGTTTTGGCGCGTGTGCCTGCAGGGGCTGCCGGGCTGAGCCTCAGCCTTGGCGCACGCGCCAAAGCCAACAGGGCCACCTGGGTGGCCCTGCCTTCATTCAGCCTGATGCATCAAGCAGGCATCAAGCGCCAGGCGGCTTGTGGGCCACAGGCTTGTCACCCGGCCAGCCCGCTGGGGTGACAGGCTCCGGCCGGGTCGCATTGGCCGCACCCCGCACACCCTCGATCAGCGCATACCAATCCAGGCGACGCGTCACCACCATGATGGCCGCCAGCACCGTGAACAGCATCACCGAGCCCAGCACCAGCGAGGTCTGCTCCATCTGCAGCAGCAGGTACAACGTGCCGTAGAGCAGCGCCAGCGCCGCGCCGAACACCAGGCCCCGCCGCCAGCCGCCCAGCACATGGCTGCCATAGAACATCAGCAGCCCCGTGCAGGCGCTGCTCGCGGCCGTATAGGCCACCGCGAACGGCAGGTGCTCGGACAGGCTCACCAGCAGCAGGAAGAACACGATCAGCGCCGAGCCCACCAGCAGGTACTGGATGGGGTGCACGCGCAGGCGGTTAAGCACCTCCACCAGGATCACGCCCAAAAAGGTCAGCGCGATGAAGAGCAGGCCGTACTTGCTGGCGCGGTCCGACAGCACGTAAGGGTTCACCGGGTCCATGAAGGACACGTTGAAGGTCTCGATGCAGCCGGTGGACGGCTGGCCTGCCGCAGAGATGTCCTCATCACGCACAGGGATCACCACGCCCACGGGACACAGGGGCGCGCCCTTGATCAGCTCCTGCTGGGCCGTGGTGGCCAGCGAGGTCATGCGCCAGCTGGCCTGGAAGCCCTGGCTGCCCACCTCGCGCTCGGCCGGCAGGAAGCGCCCGCCGAAAGAGGGGTGCGGCCACTCGGACTTGAGCGTCACCTCGGTGCTGTCGGCCACCGGCGCGAAGGCCAGCGACTGCGTGCCGGCCAGCTCCAGCGCCAGCGAGACCCGCAAGGGGCCTGGCGCCGTCAGCATCGCCTCGGGCATCTGGGCGTGAAAGCCCTTGCGCTGCACCGGATTGCCCGAGCCCGGGTTCACGGCCAGTGTCTGCCCCTGCACATTCACGCGCACGGTGCGGATGCCGCGCGCATCGCCCAGCACCATGGACACCACCGGCGCATCGCAGCTGACCTGCCCGCCCGTGTGTTCGGGCACGGCCTGCAGCCCCTTGAGATCGGCCCACTGGGCGTCGACCTTGGCCGTCATCTCATAACCGTTGACCTTGAACAGGCCACGGTAGCGGGGTGCCATGCGGGCGCCGCTGTCCACCTTCAGGGTCTGCGGCGCCTGCACCAGGCGGAAGTCACGGCGTTCGGTCAGCACCTTGAGCACGGGGCCTTCGCGTTGCTCGACCGGCCAGGTCTCCGTACAACGGCGCAGCAGCACCGGGCCCATCAGCACCTGGCTGGCGGCCAGGCTGTCGGCCACATTCTGTTCGGCCTCGTCACGGCGTTCCTGGCGCTCCTCGACCACGCCGCGCACCGAGCCCAGCGCCACCAGCAGCCCGGCCACCACCGCCCCCAGCGCGACCGACTTGCTCAACAAGGGAAATCTCATCGTGTTCTCCTGTGTGTTCCCATGAAACACGGCCAGTGTCGGAACCGACGGTGAGGTCTTGATGAGCTGTGTGAAGCGAGGGTGAAGTGCTCAGCGGGGATTGGCGGAAGGTCCGCCCGGCGGGGCCAGGGGCCAGCGCAGGATGACGGCCAGGCCCGGCTCGGCCGGTGCCCAGGCCACCGTGCCACCGTGCAGCTGCATCACCTGCCGCACGATGGCCAGGCCCAGGCCGGAGCCCTTGCGCGGCGGCTCGCCCGCCTCGGCAGGGCGGGGTGTGGAATAGAAGCGCTCGCCCAGCCGGGCCAGGGCGTAGTCAGGCACGCCGGGGCCATGGTCACGCACCGTGAGCAGGGCCTGTGGGCCATCGCACCGCACCGTCAGGTCGATGCGGCCGCCGGGGGCCGAGAACTCGATGGCGTTGTCCAGCAGGTTGCTCATGGCCAGCACCATCAACTCGGGCTCGCCCAGGACGGGCGCGGTGTCACGCTGCTGCCACTGAAGGGTCAGCCCGCGTTGTTCGGCGCGGCCCCTGGCCTGTGCCAAAGCGGTGTCCAGGCTGTCGGCCACGTCCACCACGGCCAGGTGTTCAAGACGCTGGCGGTGCTCCAGCTTGGACAGCTCCAGCAAGCGCTCGACCAGGCGCTGCATGCGGGCCGCCTGCTCCTGCACCTGGGTGGCGAAGGCCTGGCGATCAGCGGCGGGCAGATCATCATGCAGCAGCTCGGCCGCACCACCGATGGCGGCCAGCGGGCTTTTGAGCTCATGGGTGAGCGCGCGCACCATGTCCTCCACGTGCTCATGGCCCTCCAGCCGATCACGCATGGCCTCCATCGCGCGGGCCAGATCGCCCAGCTCGCCCGACAGCACCGGCGCCTGCACACGCTCACCACCGCGCTGGCCCAGCTCCACATGCTGCGCGAAATGCCGCAGGCGCCGCACGGACCACACGATCCACGCCGTGACCAGCACGCCCACGCCCAGCGACAGCCCCATCAGCCACAGGCCCTTGACCAGGATCTCGCGCTCGGCCCGGTCGATGAACTTCTGCACCGTGCTCATGGGCTTGGCCACGGTCAGCACGCCGATGGTGTGCGTGCCCTGGCGGATGGGGGCGGCCACGTAGAGCACCGAAGGCCGGCCTTCCATCTCGACCTCGCGCGTGGCGCGCGCGCCGTACTGGCCCTTGAGGGTGAGCGCCACGTCGCGCCAGCGCGAATAATCCTGGCCCACGGCCACGCCACCGGGTCGCGCGCCGGTGTCCAGCACCACGCGGCCCTGCGCATCGGTCACGTACACCCGGTAATCCAGCGACTGCTTGCTCATGCCCCAGATGCGCGCATCCACGGGCCGCTCGGCGTAATCGCGCACGCGCTGGGCGAAGGGGCTGGCTTCGAGCGTGCCGCCGGGTGGCATGGCCGCCAGATCATCTTCGACCAGTTCGGCCAGGATGTTGGCCGTGTCCACCAGCATGTCTTCCACCACCCGGGCCACGCTGGGCCGGATCTCAGCCGAGAACACGCGCAGCACGAAGAAGGCAGCGATGCCGGTGATCAGGAAGAAGCCCAGCAGCAGCCGCAGACCGAGCTTCATGGCGCAGGCAGCCGGCTCAGGTCGATGGCGTAGCCCAGGCCCCGGTGCGTGACGATCAGTTCCACGTCGCCACAGGCCTCACGCAGCTTGGCGCGCAGGGTCTTGATGTGCGTGTCCACCGTGCGGTCGGTGCTGTCCGCATCCTGGCCCCAGACGGTGTCCAGCAGGGCCTCACGGCTCCAAATGCGACCGGGCGTGCGCAGCAGGGCGTTGAGCAGGCCCAGCTCGCGGCGGGTCAGCGGCAGGGGCATGCCGGCATAGCTCACGCGCTGGGCAGCGTCATCGCAGTCGAAACCATGGGCAGGCGCCGCAACCGCCTGTGCGGGCGACAGCGCGGCCCGGCGCAGCAGCGAGCGCACGCGGGCGCACAGCTCGCGCGGGCTGAAGGGCTTGGTGATGTAGTCGTCGGCGCCCAGCTCCAGGCCCAGCACGCGGTCGAGCTCTTCGCCGCGCGCCGTCAGCATCACGATGGGCAGGGCGCGGTTGTCGGCGGCGGCGCTGGCCTGCGCGGCATCACCACGGCGCAGGTCGCGGCACAGGTCCAGGCCGCTGCCATCGGGCAGGCCCACGTCCATGATCGCGAGGGCATAGCCATGGCGGGCCTGCGCCAGCCTGGCGGCGGCCTCGCGCACCAGCAGCACGTGGTCGACGGCGAAGCCTTCGCGCTCCAGCGCATAGGCCACCGTCCGCGCGATGGCGGGATCGTCTTCCAGCAGCAGCAGGCGTTGGGCGCTCATGCGCAGATCATGCCGCCAGCCGCCCATCGGCGACCAGCAGGCTTTCCAGCGCCTGTTCGCGGATGCCGTAGAAGGCCTTGATCTCGCGGATCTGCGCCAGCACTTCGGCGTTGTCGCGCGGCTTGGCGCGCTTGACGGCCAGGATCATCTTGTTCTTGTTGGTGTGCTCCAGCGAGATGAACTCGAACACCTGCGTGTCGTAGCCCGCCGCATCGAGCAGCAGGGCGCGCAGGCCGTCGGTCAGCATCTCGGCCTCCTGGCCCAGGTGGATGCCATGCTGCAGGATGGGGCGCAGCGGATGCGGGCTCAGCAGCTGCGGGCGCACCTGCTTGTGGCAGCACGGCGAGGACAGGATGATCTCGGCCCCGGCGCGGATGCCCAGGTGGATGGCGTAGTCCGTGGCGATGTCGCAGGCGTGCAGCGCGATCATCACGTTGAGCGCGGCCGGGTGGTAATCGCGCACATCGCCTTGTTCGTAGGCCATGCCTTGCAGGCCCAGGCGCTCGATCACGCCGCCGCACAGGGCGACCAGATCCTGGCGCAGCTCCACGCCCGTCACGCGGGCGTCGACACCACGGGTGTGGCGCAGCCAGTCGTGCACTGCGAAGGTCAGGTAGCCCTTGCCGGAACCGAAGTCGACCACGTTCACCTCGCTGGCCTCAGCCAGAGGCGATGCGGCCAGCGCACCGGCCAGCACCTCCACGAACTTGTTGATCTGCTTCCACTTGCGCGACATGGCCGGCACCAGGCGGCCCTGCCCATCCGTCACGCCCAGCTCGCGCAGGAAGGGGCGCGAGAGTTCGAGGTAGCGGTGCTTTTCGCGGTTGTGTCCGCCCGGCAAAGCTTTGGCCTCGTCGGCCTCGGCATCCGCGGCGCCCGCCACCTTGCCCACCCGCACCGAGCCCTTGCCCTTCTTGCTGAAGGCCAGCTGCACCTCTTCACCGGGTGTGTGCAGGTGCGCGTTGCGGAATCCCGCAGGGCCCAGCAGGCCTGGCAAGGTGGCCAAGGCCTCGTCCAGCGGCAGGTTCTTGGTGATGTCGCGCGTCTTGTAGCGCCACACCAGGCTCAGGTGGGGCTGGCCGCGCAGCTCGATCGGGCGGGCCAGTACGCGCTCGAGCTGTGGCTCATCGCCGTGGTAGCTGGCCAGCATGAGCTTCTCGCAGCGCCCTTCAGTCAATGCGCGCGACAGCAGGCCCATGAAGCGGGTCAGGGCAGGATCGGCTGATTCGGAAGAGGCGGGAGAAGACGTCACGGCAAGACAATCGGCACACAACGGCCAGAAGAAGTGATGAAGGTGGCAACAGAAGAGCCAGGCCGACATTGTCCGCCAGCCGGGCGGCGTGCTTGCCCGGGAAGCGCCCTCAGCCCGCCACCAAGGCGCCATCCTCCAACCGCGCGGCGCCCACCCGCACCAACTGGCTGATCACCCAATCGGTCAGCGGTTCGGTGTCGTCGCCGATCACGGCCCGGATGCCCCGCTGCGTCAACAGGTGGCGCTCGATCAAGGTCTGCACCTCCGCACGCGGCATGCGCCCCCGGTCCAGCAGCTTGAAGGCCACCAGGCCCTTGAGGGCGTTGTCCACATTGCGTTTCGGGTCCTCGGCCAGCCAGCGGATGCGGGCATGCGCGATCGACAGCGCATCCTGAACCTCGGTGAAGGGCGCGCCATGGCCCGGGATCACCACGCGCGGCGCCAGCTGCGAGATCAAATCCAGCGTGGCCTGCTGCTCGGCAAAACCCGATTCGCCCGCCAGTTCCGGAAAGATCACCCCGAAACCGTTGCGCCACAGTGCGTCCGCCGAGATCAGCACGCCTTCGTGCGGGTTCCACAGCATCACCATGTCGGCATCGTGCCCGCCGGCGGGCAGCACATCCCACTCCTGGCCACCCAGTTCGATGCGCCGGCCAATGGCGAGCACCTCGTCGTAGGTGAAGCGCTCGCACTCCTGCCCGGACGGGGTATAGCTCAGGCGCTCCTCGTCCCAGGCATCGACCGCCTCGCGCAGGCCCGGCGGGATGACGACCCGGCAGCCATGGCGGCGCTGCAGGCGCGCGTTGCCGCCAGCGTGGTCAGAGTGCAGGTGGGTGTTGACGATGCGGGCCAGGGGGCGCCCGCCCAGGGCCTCGTCCAGCAGGCGCTCGGTGGCCTCGCCGTGGGAGACATAGCCGGTGTCGACCACCGTGGGCACGTCCGCCTGGGCGAAAACGATGTTGTTGGACGAGAGCCAGCCCCGTTCCAGAACCTGGATATGGGCAAGAAGAAATGCATGCATGGCCAGTAGGTACCGTCAGGGCTCACTGGGAGCATACGGCAGACCGGCACCCGGCGCATGCCAAGCCCGCCACACACCGGGCGGGCCCGCAGGGTGGGGGTCAGCACTCAGGCGTGGCGCTTGGCGGCGGCACGGCGGGGCGCCTTGGCGCCACCGTGCAGCTGCTCCCAGTAACCCACGGCCTTGCCCACCCATTCCTGGTAGTGGGGATCCTGCGGCGAGTAGAACGGGATGCCGCGGGCTGCGAAATCGTTGAAAGCCTTGGCCACGGCCGTGGCAGTGGCCTTGTCGGCCTCGACTTCCACGGCGTGCAGCGCCAGCACACGCTTCATGGCCTCGGGGGCCATCAGCTTGGCATGCAGATCCTGGGAAGAAGCAATGGTGGTCATCGCGCTAGCTCCGTCAATCATCAAGCAACAGGGACACGGCCCTGTCTTCGGAGATCAACGCGGCGGATTGAGTTATGGATGACCGCACCGAGTGGCAAAACCATGAAAAAAGCCCGCCAGTGGCGGGCTCTTTGGCACGGCAGGCGCTCCCTGCACGGACTTGGCCTTGAATCAGGCCTTGCGGGATTTCCGATATGCCACCAGGGCGATACCAGCCAAGCCCAGGCCCAGCATGGCCGAGGTGCCGGCTTCCGGAACCGCCAGCGTGGCGTTCACGTTGGCCAGGCGGAAGGACGAGGTGACGCCCTGTGCGGTGATCAGGAAAGTCTTGCCTTGCAGGCCCAGGCTACCCAGGCTGAACGTGGTGATGGGCGACTTGCCATCGTTCGAGCTCAGGTTGTAGGTCTTGCCGCCGGTGGTGATGGACACCTTGTCCGCGCCGATACCGAAAATGCCGTTGTCCCACGACGAGAAGCCGAGGGAGTTGAGCGACACGACCTGATTGAAGGTCAGCTGCAGGGTGTTGGAACTCAACAGCGTGCTGTTGAGGTCACCGAGATCGCCCAGACCCGAGTTCACGCCGACACCATCCCAGCGGCGCGTCACCTTGGCGCTCGAACTGGTCGACACGGCGCTGAGCGCCAAGCCGATGTTGCCCGAGGTGACGTTGATCACGCTCGAGTTGGTATCCACCAAATTGCTCAGTGTCTTGGACTGGTAAAAGTTGAAGGATTCAGCATGGGCGCTGGAAGCGACCAGGCTCAGCACTGCGGCGGTGGCCAGCAGGCTCGACTTGATGAACTGGGACATGGGCTTCTCCTCGCGCCTTGAAGGGATTTGAGGAAAATTATGCCGAGGGGGTGTCTGCGGCGCCCCCCGCAGACAGGGGGCAAAACCCACGTTTCAGGACAAAAATGTCCGAATAAGCCAAAGAATTCTATTGCATTCCATTGAACGCCCCCCGGCATAACCCGAGGAACGTTCAACGCTGAGGGTTAACCCTTGATGCGACGGCGGGCCACGGTGGCCACACCCAGCAGGCCCAGGCCGAACATGGCCACGGTGCTGGCTTCGGGCACGGCGGCAACGGTCGTGACGTTCAGACCGGCCAGACGGAAGGCCGAGACATCCCCGGTGGCCTGCAGCAGGAAGAACTGTCCGGCCGGGATCACGGAACCCAGCGAGAAGGTCTTGACCAGCAGGCCGTTGTCATTGAGGGAGTTGCTCAGGGCGTAGGTCTGGCCACCGGTGGTGATGGTCGCCTTGTCCAGTGCGCCGAACAGGCCGTTCTCCCATTGCGAGAAGGCGATCTTGTCCAGCGTGACGGCTTCGCTGAACGACAGCAGCAGGGCATCGCCGGGCGAGTTCAGCAGCGAGCTGTTGAGTTCGCCAGCTTCCAGAAAGCCCGTGCTCACGCCGATGCCGTCCCAGCGGTAGGTGACCTTGGCGCTGTCGCTGGTGGACACGGGCGTGATCGTCACACCGACGCCATTGGAGGTGAAGCTCAGCAACGTGGAGCTGGAATCCCCCAGCCCGCCACCGTTCTTGTAGAAATCAAAGCTGGCCGAGGCAGCCTGCGCGCCCGACACCGCCAGGGAGCCAGCCAGGGTCAGGGCCAGCGCGATCGACTTGGAGTTCTTGAACACGGATGCCTCCTCTCGGCAATTCAGGTGAATGATTCAATTATCGGAACAGGGCCGGGGGCGTGCCTCCCCCTCAGTTCAGGGAAAGCACTGTGTTTTCTGCACGGATTGTCCGCTTTGGATGTTTTCGATCACCAAATAACGGACATCGTTATTCGGGATAACCCTAGACAATGTGCTTCAGGGCCTCCAAAGTGAAAAAAGCCCGGCTTGCGACCGGGCTCTTTTCATGCAGGGCCTGCGTACAGACCCTGAGGCCTCAACTGTGGCGGATCAGGTGGTCGAAGGCCGACAGCGCCGCCTTGGCCCCGTCACCCGCCGCGATCACGATCTGCTTGTAGGGCACCGTGGTCGCGTCGCCGGCGGCGAACACGCCCGGCACGTTGGTCGCGCCCTTGGCGTCGACGATGATCTCGCCGAAGCGAGAAAGCTCGACCGTGCCCTTGAGGAACTCGGTGTTGGGCACCAGGCCGATCTGCACGAAGACGCCTTCCAGCGGCACCAGGTGCTCCACATTCGTGGCGCGATCCTTGTACTTCAGGCCGTTGACCTTGCCACCTTCGCCCGTGATCTCAGTGGTCTGGGCGTTGGTGTGGATGGTCACGTTGGGCAGGCTCTGCAGCTTCTTGACCAGCACGGCGTCGGCCTTGAGCTGGTCGGCGAACTCGATCAGCGTCACGTGGGCCACGATGCCGGCCAGGTCGATGGCGGCCTCGACACCCGAGTTGCCGCCGCCGATCACGGCCGTGCGCTTGCCCTTGAACAGCGGGCCATCACAGTGCGGGCAGTAGGCCACACCCTTGTTCTTGTACTCCTGCTCGCCGGGCACGTTCACGTTGCGCCACCGCGCGCCGGTGGACAGGATCACCGTCTTGCCCTGGAGCGTGGCGCCATTGGCCAGCTGCACGTCGATCAGGCCACCCGGCTCAGCGGCCGGGATGATCTTCTCGGCGCGCTGCAGATTCATGATGTCCACGTCGTAGGCACGGGCGTGGGCTTCCAGGCCCATGGCGAACTTGGGACCGTCGGTTTCGAGCACCGAAATGTAGTTCTCGATGGCCAGCGTGTCGTTGACCTGCCCGCCGAAGCGCTCGGCGGCCACGCCGGTGCGGATGCCCTTGCGGGCGGCGTACACGGCGGCGGCAGCGCCAGCCGGGCCACCACCGACGATCAGCACGTCATAGGGGGCCTTGGCCGACAACTCGGTCGCCAGGCGATCGGAAGCCCCGGTGTCCACCTTGGCCAGGATCTCTTCGATGGTCATGCGGCCCGAGCCGAACACCTGGGCGTCCAGGTAGACCATGGGCACGGCCATGACTTCGCGCCGTTCGACCTCTTCCTGGAAGGTGCCGCCTTCGATGACGGTGGTCTTGATGCGCGGGTTGAGCACAGCCATCAGGCTGAGCGCCTGCACCACGTCCGGGCAGTTGTGGCAGGTCAGGGACATGTAGACCTCGAAGTCGAGGTCGCGGTCCAGGGCCTTGATCTGGTCGATGATGGGCTGCTCGACCTTGGGCGGGTGGCCGCCGGTCCACAGCAGCGCCAGCACCAGCGAGGTGAACTCGTGGCCCAGCGGCAGGCCGGCGAAGCGCAGTTGCGTGTCGGTGCCCGTGCGCTGCAGCGTGAAGGACGGCTTGCGCGCGTCCTGCCCGTCGGTGCGCAGGGTGATCTTGTCGCTGCGCAGGCCCACGATGGTCTGCAGCAGCTCAAGGGTGTCGCGGGAGCTCTCAGAGTCGCTCAGCGAGGCCACGATCTCGAAGGGTTGCGTTACCCGCTCCAAATAGGCGCCGAGTTGGGCCTTGAGGGTGTCGTCCAGCATGGTGTGCATCCTTTCTTCTAGATGATGGTGCGCGGTTCAAGCGACTTTGGCAGCTGGCCTCCCGGGGTGTGATGGGAGGCCTGCGAAGGGCTGAGGCGGGGCTCCCCGGCAGGCCTTGTGGGCCTGCAGGGACAACCCCTGGGGGTTCGTGATGTCGAGGTGAAGCCTCAGCACCGGAGTTTCAACGGATCGAAGGCTCGATCAGATCTTGCCGACCAGGTCCAGCGAAGGCGTCAGGGTCTTGGCGCCTTCCTTCCACTTGGCAGGGCACACCTGGCCGGGGTTGGCGGCGGTGAACTGAGCAGCCTTGAGCTTGCGCACGGTTTCGGCCACGTCACGGGCGATTTCGTTGCTGTGGATTTCAGCGGTCTTGATCACGCCATCGGGGTTGATCACGAAGGTGCCGCGCAGGGCCAGGCCTTCTTCGGGGATGTGCACGCCGAAGGCGTTGGTCAGTTGGTGCGTGGGATCGCCGACCAGGGGGAACTTGGCCTTGCCGACGGCGTCGGAGGTCTCGTGCCACACCTTGTGCGAGAAGTGGGTGTCGGTGGTCACGATGTAGACCTCGGCACCGGCCTTCTGGAACTCTTCGTAGCTGTTGGCGGCGTCTTCGATCTCGGTCGGGCAGTTGAAGGTGAAGGCAGCCGGCATGAAGATCAGGACGGACCACTTGCCCTTCAGGCTTTCGTTGGTCACGGTAATGAACTCACCCTTGCCGCCGCGGTTCACGAAGGCTTCGGTCTTGAAGGGCTGCACTTGTGTGTTGATCAGGCTCATGGCTTGTATCCAGTTGGTGGTGTGAAGAAGTGATGGATGAATCTTAGGCCAGCGCATGCCATATGGCGAATTGATTGAACAAATTCGCCTGATTGGGAATCGCTATGCCCCTGTCATGAGAAAGCCCTATGACGGCCGATTTCCCATGAAAATGGGACACCCTTGCGGGTTTTCCGGCCAGATCAGAGCAGGCCCGAGGTCATCGGCGGCACGGCCGCGTAGGCACCGGGCCCGATGCCGCCCAGGTGGTCGACCAGCCCAGGATAGCGGGGATCGCCTGGCGCGACGGTGAAGAAGGCTTCACCACGGATGCCACCGGGGCCTTCGGCGCTCAGGCGCAGTTCCAGGGTGCCGTCGGGGCGCATGTGGGCCGAGCCGATGGGCGCCTGCGCAGGGTCAGGCTCACGCT
>NZ_JBASTH010000069.1:0-43928 GCF_049274795.1 Aquabacterium sp. | reverse complement strand
ACAAGACCAAAGCAGCTTCTGCAAAGTGGGCCAGCAGTGTCCAATGCTGTGAACCTGGACTGAAGGAGCTAGCCATGGTCACTGCGCACACGACGGATCAAGCTGTCCATCAACGCACACTGAAGGGTCAAAGGGCTGCTGCGATGCAGTCGCCCGAACTGGACGTTGAACACGCCAGACTGCTGCGGCTCTTCAATGGGTTCACACCCACCGAGTTCCTTGTGGAAAGAGCTGGGGAGTTCTCCCCTCAGGCGCAGCTAATCGCCGATGAGTTGGAGCGCAGTGGCTTGATTCAGCGGGTTCACTGACGGGCGATAACAGAGCCCCAGGATGGCCTGCATGGCTCACCAGTACAGCTTCTTGCGGTAGCAGCATCGGTGTGCCTACGCTGCTCGCTTCTGTTCTCGGGGCTTCGTAGTCAGAACGCCAGCCACAACAGGCGGCGGCGCCCAGCCCTCAGGCGGAAACACGCGCGGCAGCGTTAGTCCTTCATGGTGGACTGCTTCAGCCACGTCCAGGAGGTCGGCGGGTTCGGGATGGCTATAGGTCGTATCCGCATCCCCGCCTGTTTGTTTGTGGCCAGTGTAGGCATTGATGTTGAAGGGGTAGACCTTCTTGCGCTTCAGCATCGTCTCGATGGTGTGGCGGAACGAGTGGAAGGTGTTCTCTGGTCCCCACTTGTGGGCGGCCTTGAGCTTGGAGAACCAAGTAGCGAAGGGCCCGCCCGCATTGTTCAGCGCGGACACAGGCGCCATCGGGAATAGCCGTTGATGGCCTGCCTGCTGCATCCTCTCGGCGTACTCGGACAAGCCCAGGCGGACCAGCTCTTGATGCATGGGAATGACACGCTTGGACGGGCTGTTCTTTACGGACTGCCAGTCGTGCTCATCCATGATCGAGATGCACCACAGGTTCCCATCCTTGCGGATGTCGGAGACCAGGAGTTGAGCCAGTTCGGTAACCCGGGCACCTGTGTATGCCCCGAGGATGGGAATCCAGTACGCGGCGTCAAGGCCCGCTGTCCGCACGTTGGGCAGTTCGTAGGCCTGGAACAGCGGGGCAGCGAACAGCGCGTTCAGCTTGTCGGCCTTGATGGGCTTGCGCACGTTGACGCGCTCCCTTGAGCCTTCAATCTTGATGCTGGCCCATGGGTTGACCGTGATCCGCTGCTGCTCCTGCATCTCGAAGCGGATGAGGCGGGACACGTAGCCCAGTCGGTCGGCTGCAGTCTTCGGTGATTGGCCTTGAGCCAGTAGCCAGTCACGGAACTTCAAGCCGTCCAGGCGCGTTAGCTTCAATAGGGGAGGGTCCCCGCAGACCGTTTCAAACTGGCCCACGATGCGCTCGGCGGTGTCGATGGTCTTGGGGGTGGGGCGCTTGCCCTTGACCTTCCAAAGCTCCAGCACGTCCCGCAGCTTGAGGAGGTGCGCGGGCTTCTCGGCGGGGCTCAGGTTAGCGCCAGCGCTTTGCGTGATTGAGTCGGGTAGCTCGGGCTTGGCCGGGGTCTCTACCACTTCGCCCTGGTCACGCTTCTTGCGGCCTGCCAGTGTCTTTGCCATGGCCTGTCCCCAGGCATACAAGGCCCGGCGCTGTTCTGCTTCATCCTCGGGCAAGTCCAGGCCGTGAACGCTTAGGTTCTCCTCTATGCGTTCCTTGAGGCCCGCGAGGTTCCTGCCTGCCACTGCATCGGCAACCACGGTGCCAAAGGGCTGACCCATGCCGAACTCAGGGGACTCCTCCAGGTCACGCCACCATGGCAGACCCTCTATCCGCAGCTCCTCGTCTTCGTCCAGCATGCGGTGGGCGACTGCGGAGGCTACGGCCTTGACTTCGTCCAGGGTGGCGGTGCGGTAGGTCCTTGCGGTCTCGGGGGAGGGCGCTGGTGGACTCAGGGCTCGGCCTTGGCGGTGCCGCTCCTCCAGAAACTTGGCCTGCCAGTGCGCTCCAAGCTGGGCGACGCGGACATCGGCTTGCGCTCGGTTGATGTCCCCGAGGGCTTCCGTGTGTTCCTTCTTCCCGAAGGTCTGCTGAAGGTCGTCAGGGATGCGGAGGCGGAAGTAATGCCGTCCGTTCTTGATGACCAGATAGGGGGTTCTCTTTGGCACCGTAGACACGTCCCGATTGTCCCACAGGCCCGATTGAGAGGAGCCCATGTGGGAAGGATTGTGGGAAGGTCAATGGGAGAGAACCCATTAGGCATCGGTATCTAGGGCCGACGCCTGGGGAATTCCTGGTCGGGGTGAGAGGATTCGAACCTCCGGCCTCTACGTCCCGAACGTAGCGCTCTACCAGGCTAAGCTACACCCCGTTCTGTGCTGCTGGCTCAGGTCGAGCGCCGCACCGAATGAATCGACAATTGTAGCAGGGAATCCTTGTAGATCGACTCTGGCAGACAGGCGATCAGTGCCTGTGCCTGTGCGGCTTGGGCTTCGGCGGCCTCGCGCGTGGCGTCCAGCGCGCCGGTGGCCCGCACCACCTCCACGATCTCGGGCATGCGCTCGACCTCGCCGTGCTCGATGGCGTGGCGGATCATTTCGCGCTGTTCGGGCGTGCCGCGCTGCATGGCCAGCAGCAGGGGCAGGGTGGGCTTGCCTTCGCGCAGGTCGTCGCCGATGTTTTTGCCCAGCTCGGCGGTCGTGCCTTCGTAGTCCAGCAGATCGTCGATCAACTGGAAGGCGCTGCCCACCGCACGGCCAAATGCCGCGCAGGCGTTTTCGATGTCGGCCGGGGCATCGGACACCACGGCGCCCAGGCGCGCGCTGGCTTCGAACAGCTTGCCGGTCTTGTACTCGATCACGCGCATGTAGTCGTCCACCGTGATGTCGGGGGCGTGCATGTTCATGAGTTGCAGCACCTCGCCCTCGGCGATGATGTTGGTGGCATCGGCCAGCACTTCCATCACCTTGTAGCGGCCGGTCGACACCATCATCTGGAAGGAGCGCGAGTACAGGAAATCGCCCACCAGCACGCTGGCGGCGTTGCCGAACATCGCGTTGGCCGTCTTGCGTCCGCGCCGCAGCGACGATTCATCGACCACGTCGTCGTGCAGCAGCGTGGAGGTGTGGATGAACTCCACCACTGCTGCGAGTTCGTGGCGCTGGTTGCTATCGCAACCCAGCGCGCGGGCCACCAGCAGCAGCAGCAGCGGGCGCACGCGCTTGCCGCCAGCGTTGACGATGTAGTGCGAGATTTGGTTGACCAGAGCGACCTGCGAGCTCAACCGGCGGTGGATGACCGCGTCCACCTCGGCCATTTCTGGGGCCATCAGGCTGCGGTAGTCGACGGTGGTGGCGGTGGCGGATGAAGACACTCAGCGATCCCAGGGAAAGAGGGCAGAAAGAGGGCAATGACGCGGCGGATTATAGAAAGCCTTGGTGACCAGGGGGCTGTTCCCGACGCCAGGGCTGGTTGACACAGCGCATGGGGCAGCCGACATCAGTATCGGGGGACAATGGCCCTCCGCGCTCAAGACCGGATCTTTTGCCCATGAACGACCACGCCGCAGACCAGACGAGCCCCTCATCTTCCCCCCGCGTGGCCGGGCCGCTGCTGCGCCTGGCCGTGATCGGTGCGGGGCCTGCCGGCCTGGCGCTGGCCTTGCAGGCGGCGCGCCTGCTGCCGGAGGCGGCCATCACCGTGTTCGATGCCCGCCCGGCGGAGCGGGACGTGTCGGGTGACCCTCGCACGCTGGCGCTGTCTTTGGGCAGCGTGCAGTTCCTGTCGCAACTGGGGCTGTGGGGCCGCATCGAGGCCACCGGCAAGGTGGCCCCCATCCATGAGGTGCACGTGTCGCAGCAGCAGCCCACGGTGCTGTGGCCGGGGCGCGAGCAGCCCCGCGTGGGCATCACCTCGCGGGAGCAGGGCGTGGCGCAACTGGGCGCGGTATTGAGCTACGGCACCCTGGTGGCCCCCTTGCAAGCTGCGTGGGAAGCCGCCGTGGCAGCCCACCCCGCGCGCCTGACCATGCGTTTCGGCACCCCTGTGAAGGGGCTCAAGCCCGTGGAGGGCGGTGTGGAGGTGGATGCCGACATCGCCGACGTGTTCGACCTGGCCGTGGTGGCCGAGGGCGGGGTCTTCGCCGACCAGCCCTCGCTGAATTGGCCCGAAGGATTGAGCCGCGACTACGAGCAGACCGCCTGGGTGGGGCAGGTGTTGCTGGATCCGCAATCGCCCGCCGGTGTGGCCTATGAGCGCTTCACGCCCTCCGGGCCGGCGGCCTTGCTGCCCCTGCCGGATGGCGCGGTGAGCGCGGATGGCCCCTCGGGGCGCCGCGCTGCCCTGGTGTGGTGCGTGCAGCGTGCGGATGATCCGGTGCAGGCGCTGGACCCGGCGCAGCGCCTGGCCCTGCTCAACACGATCTTTCCGGAGAAGGTGGGACGCATCCGCCAGGTTTCGCCGCTCAAAGCCTTCCCGCTGGGGCTCAACGCCCAT
Organism: Aquabacterium sp.; assembly: GCF_049274795.1. Taxonomy (GTDB): domain Bacteria; phylum Pseudomonadota; class Gammaproteobacteria; order Burkholderiales; family Burkholderiaceae_C; genus Aquabacterium. The sequence continues at coordinate 39,497 of NZ_JBASTH010000069.1, read as the reverse complement.
CGGCGCCTGGTGAGCGATGGCGTGGTCGCCCGCATCGGCAATGCGGCCCAGACGCTGCACCCCGTGGCCGGGCAGGGCCTGAACCTGGGCCTGCGTGATGTGCATTCCTTGCTGGAGGCCTTGCGCGATACCTTGCCTGCTCTCGCATCAGCCTCGCTGGTGGAGCGGCGGGCCCTGGTCAAGCGTGCGCTGGGCCGTTTTGAGCGCCGCCGCCAGCCTGATCGCCTGGCGCTGATCGCAGGCACGGATTTCCTGGCGCGCAGCTTCACCTACTCGGCGCCGGTGCTGGCCACCCTGCGCGGGCTGGGCTTGGGGCTGATGCAGATGGCGACACCGGCCCGCAATGGGCTGGCCCGTCTGATGATGTTCGGGCACCGCTGAAGTTGGCGCACCGGGCGGTGCGCTGGGGCTCAGTTCAGTGCGCCAGCGCGGTCAGCGTGCCTTGGGCACCGTAGGGGTGAGAGGGGGAGGGTATGTCCGCCAGGTGGGCTTGCACGCCATACAGGGCCCAGGCCGTCATCGCGGCAAACAGGGTGTTCTGGAGCAGCTTGCGCATCACGGTCTCCTCTTTCGCCGTTTGTGTGGTCCATCGTAGGCAAGTGCCTGGATTGCATGGTCTGAAAAACCCTCTGTCGTGGCGATTTCTCAACGGTTCAGGGCATGAACTGTTGGTTCTGGTTCGGGGCGGCCTCGATTTCCAGGCTGGCGTCGCAACCGCTGCCCGCCGAGATCCAGCGCGCGGCCCAGCGGTGCCAGGCCTTGCGCCACAGCCCCGCGCCCCGCTGGCCGGCCAGCATCAACCCGCAGCGGTAGCGGTGGTCTGCCTCCACCCACACCAGGGCTTTGCAAGCGCCGTGCCGCTTGCGGCTCACCAGCATGCCCACCGGGCAGGGCTCGACCAGGCAGCACACCCCGCAGCCATTGCAGGGCTGGCCGGCGGCCGGCTTGGCCGGTGCCTCGTGGTGAATGTGGATGACCTGGTGCATGAGCGCTTGCGGTTTGAGACAATGATGGGCATGAACACCGCCACCCAATCCCCTGAAAACACGGCCGAAGGCGTCGAGTCCGTGATGAACCGCCTGGGCCAGGCCGCGCGCGCGGCCGCCACCGTGATGGCGGCATCGTCCACGGCGGCTCGCAACGATGCCCTGCTGGCGCTGGCGGCGCGCATCCGATCCGAGGCTGACACGCTCAAGGCGCGCAACGCCATCGACATCCAGGCGACCGAGGCCAATGGCCTGTCGGCCCCCATGGTGGACCGTCTGCGCCTGACTGACAAGGTCATCGAGACCATGGCCCAAAGCTGCGAGCAGGTGGCGGCTTTGCCGGATCCCGTCGGCGAGATGATCAACCTGCGCCGCCGCCCAACCGGCATCACCGTGGGCCAGATGCGCGTGCCCATCGGCGTGTTCGGCATGATCTTTGAGAGCCGCCCCAACGTCACCATCGAGGCGGCCTCGCTGGCCATCAAGAGCGGCAACGGCTGCATCTTGCGCGGCGGCTCCGAGGCCATCGAATCGAACAAGGCACTGTGGGCGCTGGTGCAGGCTGCCCTGGCGGATGTGGGCCTGCCCAGCGACGGCGTGCAACTGGTGCCCACCACCGACCGCGCCGCCGTCGGCCGCCTGATCGCCATGCCCGAGTACGTGGACGTGATCATCCCGCGCGGCGGCAAGGGCCTGATCGAGCGCATCAGCAACGAGGCTCGCGTGCCCGTGATCAAGCACCTCGATGGCAACTGCCACACCTATGTCGATGCCGAGGTCGATCTGGCGCTGGCCGTGAAGGTGGCGGACAACGCCAAGACGCAGAAGTACAGCCCCTGCAACGCCACCGAATCGCTGCTGGTGCACGTGGCCCAGGCGGCTGCCTTCCTGCCGCTGATCGGCAAAGTGTTCGCAGGCAAAGGCGTGGAGATGCGCGCCGATGCCCGCGCCAAGGCCATCCTGGCCGATGTGCCGGGCGCCCAGGTAGTCGAGGCCACCGAGCAGGATTGGTACGAGGAGTACCTGGCCCCCGTGATCGCCGTGAAGGTGGTCGATTCGCTGGACGAGGCCATCGCGCACATCAACAAGTACGGCTCGCACCACACGGATTCGATCCTGACCACCAACCACCCCAACGGCATGCGCTTCATCCGCGAGGTGGATTCGGCCAGCGTGATGATCAACGCGTCCACGCGTTTCGCCGATGGCTTCGAGTACGGCCTGGGCGCCGAGATCGGCATCAGCACGGACAAGTTCCATGCGCGTGGCCCGGTGGGCCTGGAGGGCCTGACCTCGCTGAAGTTCGTGGTGCTGGGCCAGGGCGAGGTTCGCGGCTGACTCCCTTCGGCTGAGCTCTCATGCTTGATCTCACGGCCGGCAACGTCGGCCTGGCAATACGCCCGCAGGGCGCAGTTGCCCTCACGGCGCCTGATGGGTGCCATGGTGGCGGCGCTGCTGGGGGCCGCACTGGCCATGTTTATCCCGAACGGGCACGTAGTCTGGGCGCTGGCGCTGCCCATGGCCGTGGCCAATGTGCTGGGCAGCACGCTGGGCACCCGGCTGGCCCTGCCATGGCTCGGGTTTCGTGCGGGTGGTGTTCTTGGTCGTGGTGGGGGCCTTGATCCTCAAGACCGCGTGGGATGCCTGGGGCGCTTAGCCCCCAGGCTGGACAGGGCTCAGGGCGCTGCAGGCCCCTTGTAGGGCATCCACCCGATGCCATTGGCGTGCAGGCTCTGCACGTAGAGCTTGCCGTGCAGCTCGGTGGCCGCCGTGGTCTCGGGGTAGCCGCCGGCCGGATCCTGCAGATCGTCCACGATGCGGCCTTCTTCATCGAAGGCGACGATGTGGCCATAGGCCTTGGGCACGGGCCACAGAAAGCGCGGCAGCCGCAGCGTGAACGAGCGGATCCAGGGCTTGTCGGCTGCCATGTCCACGATGAGGCTGCGCGGCTTGGTCAGGCCGGTCCAGATGCGGCCGTTCTCGCCACGCGTGAGGTTGTCAGGGAAGCCCGGCAGGTTGTCGATCAGCACCTTGGCCGCACTCTGGTCCAGCGCGTTCTTGAGCGTGGGCACGTTGGTCATGCCGTCTGACGAGCGGGCCACCGACAGGCGCGCCAGGTCGATCTTGAGGATGCGGTAGCTGCCTGTCTCGGCCAGGAACAGCGATTTGCCATCCTTGGAGAAGGCCAGACCGTTGGGGAAGCACAGGCCGCTGAGCGCCACCCGGGCACGGGTGGACACCGGGTCATAGACCAGCAGGCGGCCGGTGCAGCTGTGCTCCAGGATGTCCAGTACGCTGGCCTCCAGGGTGCCGCCATCGGCCTTGGCGCTGAAGCGCCGCGAGGCGTCCGTCACCCACACGGCGCCACGGATGTCCACGGCCACCCCGTCGGCATAGCGGACGGGGTCATTGGGCATGGGCATGTCGATCGTGCTCAGCAGCGTCTTGACGGGGGGCTTGGCCTCGCCGCCCAGGGTGATCGACTGCAGGCCGTTGACGGCATCCGCGATGTAGAGCGTCTGCCCGTCGAGCGAGACATCCAGGCCCAGGGGGCGCCCGCCGGTGTTGGCCAGCACGGTGGCCTGCCCCTCGGGCGACATGCGCACGATGTCGCCGTTCTTGGTGGCGGTGTAGATCTGGCCGTTGTAGGCCAGGATGTGTTCAGGCCCTTCCTGGCCCGGCCCCAGCGGCCATTGCTGCAGGCCCGCCAGGCGGGTGTTGCTGGCATGGGCGCCGGTGTGGCCCTGGTCGGCCGGGGTGCTCCAGGGCACCGGCTGGACCGAAATAGGCCAGAAGAACAGGTAGGCCAGCACGGCCACCAGCGGTGTCAGCCAGGTCAGCACGAAGCGGCCGAGCAGGCGGGACACGCCCCGTTGCCGCCGCCGAGGGTTGTTCATAGGATTTTTATATTGCATCTATTTTTCTAATTGCATTGCTCAATAGATGCTGAAACTCCACAATGAGAACCATTCTCCCTGCGGCAACCCAGAACAAGGAGTCGGATCATGGCCAAAACAGCAACCTTCGGCGTCATGCACGTGATCACGGCGTTCTCTGTCACCTATGCCTTGACGGGCAGTGTCAGCATCGCGGGCATCGTGACCTTTGTCGAACCGCTGGTCAACACGGTGATGCACTACTTCTTCGACAAGTACTGGGATCACCCCAGGGTGAAAACCCTGCGCGGCATGGTGGCTGATTTGGTGGCGCGTCGCGCGCCGGTGGTTGCCGAGTCGGCCAGCCAGGTGGCCTGAGCGCCTTCCCAGGCGCGGCCACCGGCAGCGACGGGGCGCAGGCCCCGTCGTTCATGCGCTTACTTCTCGACGAAGGCGCGTTCGATCACGTAGTCGCCCGGCTCGCCCTGCGAGGGGGAGATGTGGAAGCCGCGTGCGTCCAGGATCTTGCACAGGTCCGTCAGCATGGACGGGCTGCCGCACATCATGGCGCGGTCGGTGGCGGGGTTCAGCGGGGGCAGGCCGATGTCTTCAGCCATCTTGCCGTTCTCGATCAGATCGGTCAGGCGGCCCTGGTTGCGGAACTCTTCGCGGGTGACCAGCGGGTAGTAGATCAGCTTGTCGCGCACCAGCTCGCCCAGCAGCTCGTGGTCGGGCAGATCCTGGCTGATGAAGTCGTGATAGGCCAGCTCGCTCTTGTAGCGCACGCCGTGCACCATCACCACCTTGTCGAACTTCTCGTAGGTGTACGGATCCTGGATGATGCTCATGAAGGGCGCCAGGCCGGTGCCCGTGCCGAACAGGTACAGGTTGACGGCGGGCTTGAGGTCGTCGACCACCAGCGTGCCCACGGCCTTGCGGCTGACCAGGATCTTGTCGCCCACCTGCAGGTGCTGCAGGCGCGAGGTGAGGGGGCCGTCCTGCACCTTGATGCTCAGGAACTCGAGGTTCTCTTCGTAGTTGGCGCTGGCCACGGAGTAGGCGCGCATCAGCGGCTTGCCGTTGACCTCCAGGCCGATCATCACGAAGTGGCCGCTGGCGAAGCGCAGGGCAGGGTCGCGCGTCGTCTTGAAACTGAACAGTGTGTCGTTCCAGTGGTGCACGTGGGTGACGGTTTCGTGATTGAACGCGGCCATGTTGGCGGTACCTCAGCTAATCCTGACGAAAACCCTAGATTCTCGCTCAGAACGCGAACTATTCAAAATGCTCAAGCTGCCGACCCCGTGTTTTCGGGGCTTTGCCCGGCATAAGGTATGTTGAAATTCGAATAAGGGCCGCATCTGCTGCCGGCCCATGATGTTTGTCCATGACCTCCCCTGTTGCTCCCTCCGCCGGCCCCTCGTCTGCGTCGCCCGCCGCCGATGCCGCGCAACTGACTGATCTTGACCCGCGCACCGCCCTGGTGGTGTTTTCCGGTGGGCAGGATTCCACCGCTTGCCTGGCCTGGGCGCTCGAGCGCTACACGCATGTGGAGACGGTTGGCTTCGACTATGGCCAGCGCCACCGCGTCGAGCTGCATTGCCGCGGCCGTGTGCGCTCCGAGATCTCGCGCGAGTTTCCCCACTGGGCGCCGCGCCTGGGCAGTGATCATCTACTTGACCTGCGCCTGCTGGGTCAGTTGTCCGACACGGCCCTGACCGAGGCCCGCGCCATCTCCATGCAGGCCAACGGCCTGCCCAACACCTTCGTGCCTGGGCGTAACCTGCTGTTCCTGAACTTCGCTGCTGCGCTGGCCTACCGCCGGGGCGCTTCGGTGCTGGTGGGCGGCATGTGCGAGACCGACTACTCCGGCTACCCGGATTGCCGCGACAACACGCTCAAGGCCTTGCAGGTCGCCATCAGCCTGGGCATGGACACGCCCATGACCATCGAGACGCCGCTGATGTGGCTGACCAAGGCGCAGACCTGGGCCCTGTCCGATGAGCTGGGCGGCGAGGCCTTGACCTGGATCGTCAAGGAGCACACCCACACCTGCTACCTGGGTGACCGTAGCGTGCGGCATGCCTGGGGTTATGGCTGCGGCCAGTGCCCCGCCTGCGTGTTGCGGCGCGAAGGCTTCGATGCCTGGGAGGCGTCGCGCATTGGGGCATGATGGAGCCCTCTCGACACCACAAGGGGATGCGGCCATGAGCCTCACGCAGATCATCACGCTGGCGGTGCTGGGCCTGTTGATCTTCTGGGCGGTCGGCGCCTACAACCGGCTGGTGCGCCTGCGCAATGCCATCACCAATGCCTTCGCGCAGATCGATGTGCAGCTCAAGCGCCGGCACGACCTGATCCCCAACCTGGTGGATGTGGCCCGCAAGTACCTCGAGCATGAGCGCGAGACGCTGGAGCGCGTCACCGCTGCCCGCAACCAGGCCATCGCGGCAGCGGATCTGGTGCGCGCCCGCCCGGGCCAGCCCGGGCCGGTCAAGAGCCTGGGCCTGGCCGAAGAGGTGCTGGCCACGGCCATGAGGGGCTTCAACGCCGTGGTCGAGTCCTACCCCGAGATCAAGGCCGACGAAACCCTGCAGCGCCTGAGCGAAGAGCTCACGCACACCGAGAACAAGGTGGCCTTCGCGCGCCAGTTGTTCAACGATGCCACGCTGGACTACAACAACGCGGCCCAGCAGTTCCCCGCCAATGTGGTGGCGGGCGTGTTCGGGTTTCGTGAGCTGCCGATGCTGCAGGCCACGGCCAGCGAGGCCGAGCGTGCGCCGGTCAAGGTCAGCCTCTGACCTGCTGATGCCCTTGCCCTGACGCAGGCCCTCCATGCGCTTTTGGCAACAACAGGCCCAGGCCCGTGACCAGACCTGGCGTCTGCTGCTGTGGTTCACCTTGCTGGTGCTGGTGCTGGTGGTGGCTGTCAACGCGGTGCTGGCGCTGGTCTACCGCCTGGTGATGCCTTTCAGCACCGGCTGGCCACAGCTGTTCTTCGAGACCAACACCGCCGTGGTGCTGATGTTCGTGGTCGGCGGTGCCTGGATGGAGGCCTGGCGCCTGCGCGATGGGGGCGGTGTGCGCGTGGCGCACTGGATGGGGGGTGTCGAGGTGCAGGATGATGGCGATGCCCTCAAGCGCCGCCTGCTCAACGTGATCGACGAGATGGCGCTGGCCTCCGGCCAGCCTTTGCCACGCGTGTTCATCCTGCCGCGGGAGAGCGCCATCAACGCCTTTGTTGCCGGTTGGTCACCTGATACGTCGGCGCTGTGCGTGACGCAGGGCGCGCTGGACCGCCTGACCCGGGCCGAGCTGCAGGGCCTGGTCGCGCACGAGTTCGGGCACCTGGCCGAAGGCGATGGCCGCCTGAGCATGCGCCTGCTGGCGCTGGTCTGGGGCCTGTCGTTGGTGCATGGCTGGGGGCGCCACCTCATGAGCGCCGATGAGAACGGCCGTGTGCACGCCTTGCCCTGGCTGGTGGGCTCGGTGGTGGCCGCCGTGGGCTGGCTGGGCTGGCTCTGCGGGCGCCTGCTGCAGGCTGCGGTGTCGCGCCAACGTGAGTTTTTGGCCGATGCCCGGGCGGTTCAGTTCACGCGCGCCAAGGACGGATTGGGACAGGTGTTGCGCAAGGTGCTGCATGAGCAGCAGACCCATGCCGATCGGCTCATCCACCCACAGGCCGATGCACTGGCTTTTCTGTGGCTGAGTGCGCCCGGGTGGGCGGCCCGGCTGGCATCGCACCCGCCGCTGCCCGAGCGCATCCGGCGCATCTACGGCACGGTGCGCGCCTCGCTGCCATCGATGCGGGATGCGGGGCACCAGGGCTTGTCCACCGAGCCCCGGCACGTGCCGGCCGGGGCCTTGGCGGCACATGGCGGTGGTGCGCTGTCACCCCATACCGCACCGGGCTCCTTGCCCTACAGTCTGCCGCCAAGCACCTTGCCGCCCCCGACCGCCTCGACAACGCCGCGCTTGTTGCCCGACGTGGCCACGCGGGACATCCTGGCGCGCATGCGCCTGCTGGCCGGGCCCACGCAGCAGCGGGTGGCCATCCTGGCCTTGCTGATGCGGCCCGACAACGAGGCCGAGCAACGTTTCTGGGGCCAATCCACGCGGGATTTGCATGGCGCGGCCCAGATCCTGGCCGATGTGCAGGCCTTGCCCGTGGCCTACCGCCTGCCCGAGTTCGAGCGCATGCTGGCGCAGATGGCCTATGAGCCGTTGGCCCGTCGGCGTGAACTGGTGGTGGCCTGCCGCGAGCTCCTGCGCGCTGATGGCAAGGTGTCACCCCGTGATCGTCTGTGGTGGCTGGCCTTGCGGCACCGCATGGGTGAGGTCAGCAGCACCACCGGGGCCTTCATGCGGCCGGTCACAGGGCAGGGGCGTGACCTGACCCAGCTCGAAGCCGATGAGCGTGATCACGTGGCCCGCTTCAGCGCCTACCTGGCGCGGATGCTGCCCGTGCAGTCCGAGGGAGGTGAGCCCACTGCAGCAGGTCTGGCCTGGTACCGCAGCGTGATGGCGCGTTGCCATCTGCCGGGCACACCCTGGCCGCCGTGCGAGCCGCCCGATGCGGATGCGCTCATGCACGCCCTGGCTGGGGTGCAGGAGCTGTCGTGGGTGATGCGCCCGCAACTGGTGCGTGCCTGGGTGGAAGAGGCCCTGAACCACAGTCCCGGAGGGCTGATGAGCATGGACACGGCCGATGCCTTGCGCCTGGCTGCGGGGTTGCTGGACACCCCCTTGCCGCCAGCGCTGGCGGCCCACTATCCCAAAGTGCCTTGAGAAGGGCGCTCAGGGCTCAGGGCTCAGGGCTTGGGTTGACGGTGCCGCCACCCACGCGGTTCATCTTGGTCAGGCCCAGCAGGCCATTGCGCAGTTCGGCCGGTGCGTGCTGGCCGATGTACATGCGCAAATAGATCTGGTAGGCCAGCTCGTTGTTGATGGCCATCGGGTCATTGGCATGGTCGCCGGTGAGCTGCTTGCCGTTGTGCGTGGCCATCCAGCCGCGTCCAGGCACCCAGTCCAGGTTGACCACATCGCCCTTGACCACGCGCTTGACGTTCGCGTAGGCCGAGCCGATCTGGCCGATCACGTCGATGAGCTTCTTGAACTCTTCGTCGGTGGCCACCTGCTTGAAGTCGGCGATGAATATGCGCGAGATGGTTGACGATGTGAACTCGCGCAGGATGTTGAGCTGGATGCGGCGCAGCCCGTCGAGCTTCATCACCGCTTCGGCCGTGGTGCGCTTTTCGGGCAGGTACAGGGCCGTCACGTCGGCCTTGAAGTAGCCCCGCTTGCGCAGGCCAATGCCATTGAGCACCAGCTTCTTGCCGTAGGCGGTGATGGATTCTTCGATCTCGATGCCCTCGAGCTCGACGGCGGCCTTGACCTCCGGCGTCCACAGCACGAAGGCGCTGGCCGCCGTGCCGGCCACGAAGGCGCGCCGTGAGATCAGCAACTGCTCAGCAGCATCCAGGCTGCTGTTGGTGAGGGCCGTATCGACCCTGTTGAGAGGATCCGACATGAGGCACCTCCGTGCTCACAGCCCAAAAGGCTTGGAGATGGTCAGCCAGTAGGCCGTGCCCTCGGTGCGGTTGCGCGAACCGAACTCGCGCAGCAGCTTGCCCTCGATCATCATCTCGCCGCCGTTCTTGATCCAGGCCAGGGCGGGGCCCAGGGCGTAGGTGCGCATGCGGCTGCCGTCTGCGGCATCGATGGCGGCTTGGGCTGCGGCATTGTCGCTGGAGTCATCCGAGATCTGTCGCACCACGTAGCCCTGCAGCCCCAGGCGCACGTCTTCGGTGACGAACTTCATCAGCTGGAAGTCCAGGTTGAACATGTTGCCGCTCTTGTAGTCGGTGTCCTTGTTGCGCGTGTTGAAGGACAGCACGGCACGCGCGCCCACGTCCCAGCCGTCACCGATGTAGCCGTACTGCACCGAGGGGCGGAAGGTGTAGAAGTTGCCGAAGCCCGCATTGACGGGTTCAGCCTTGTTGTAGTTGCCGGTGGGGAACACCACCGTGGGGGCGAAACTGATGGACTGGTTATCACCCAGTTCCCAGTGCAGCACAGGAGAGAGTTCGAGGTCACCGAAGCCGAAGGCGTCGTCGTTGGTCTGCGACTTGATGCGATCACTCACGGTATTGCGAATGCCCGTGGCCGTCGGCTCGGACACGGGTACGCCAAGCGCTACGCGCGGGTCGAAGGAGTTCTGCCGCTTGATGACGGGCAGCATGGCCGTGAAGCCGAGGTTGGCGCCAAAGACCTGGGTGGTGCTGAGGTAGGTGATCCGGTTCAGCGCGGCGTACACATCGGCACGCACGTGGTCGAACTTGGCCGTGTAAGGCACGTTGCCCACGGGGGTGGCGGTGGTGCCTGCCAGGGCGGCATCCTTGCCATCGTTGCCCTTGAGCTTGGTGGCGTGGTAATTAATGATGGCCACTTGCCCATACCAGCCCGGCACCAGCAGCGAGGTCATGTCGCTGCCACCCACGCCCGGCGAATAGCGCTGCCCGCGGCCTTCGGCGGCGATGGCGGACGATGAGGCGGCGGCCATGACGGCGGCAGCGACCAGCAGCGTGAGGGGCATGCTCTGGAGACGGGCGGACTTCGACTTCATGGGTTTCCTCTGCGTGGACGTAGATAAGGCGACATCGGCAGATGGCGCACTGAATTGAAGCGAAACGCTAGTTTGCGCCCGTAAATTCATGGAAAACCATGGGAAATCAGCCACCCGAGGGATAGCAGGGGGCGTTTTGTGGCAGCCGTGCAACGACCGGATGCAGGCCGTCAAATAGACGACGTGGTTTATTCGCCTTCGCCGAACTTGTCGTTGATCAGGGCCAGGATGGCCTTGGAGGCGTCTTCCTCGCGATCACCTTCGCATTCGAGTTCGATGGCGGTGCCCACGCCGGCGGCCAGCATCATCACGCCCATGATGCTCTTGGCATTGACGCGGCGGTCATTGCGGCTGAGGTGCACCTCGCAGGGAAAGCTGCTGGCCAGCTTGGTGAGCTTGGCCGAGGCGCGGGCATGCAGGCCCAGCTTATTGCTGATGGTGACGGTGGTCTTGATCATGGGTCGGATGGATGGCCTGGTTCTGGGGGCGCGAGGACGCGATCTGCATCACACCCTGGGTGCCGCCCGCCAGCGCCCGCGTGATCAGGGTTTCAAGGGGTTCGTGGGCGTAGTTCATGGCGCGCCACAGCATGGGCACGTTGGCGCCAGTGATCACCTTGACCTGCACGCCATCGGCCAGGCGCTGCACCACATTGCAGGGCGTGGCGCCGAACACGTCGGTCAGCACCAGGGCTTCGTGGCGGGGGTCGGTGTCCTGGGCGCGGGCCAGCAGCACGCGGGCCTGGGCTTCGATCTCTTCCAGTGTCAGGCCGGGCAGCACATCCAGGGTTTCGATGCGCTCGGCCGCTTCGGCAAAGGTGTGCCGTGCCGCCAGTTTCAGGGCGGACGCCAGCGGCGCGTGGGCGATGATCAACAAACCAGGCATACCGGGCGGATTATCTGCCTGTCAGCGCGGAAAGTTGAAGCCCTGTTCAAAGGCCTCAATGGCGGGGTCGTGAACTTGCAACGCCCCTTGTGCTTTGTCTTTCCAGACACTGGCCTGGAAGGCTGTCAATCCGCGGGCGAAGGACCAACTCATCACCTGCACGCTCTGCACCTGGTTCAAGGGGGTGGGGCGCGCACCGGCCAGCAGCCATTGGCGGGCGCCGGCATGGCTGTCCGCCCCCTGGATGCGGGCTGCGCCGAGGGCTTCCTGGCGTGCCTGGGCAGGCTGGGCCGTCGACAGATTGCGCCACAGCGCCTCGTCCAGCGCGGGCAGGGCCTGGGTGAGGCGCTGGGGGGAGCCGGCGTCCATGTGGCTCAGGGCCCAGCGCAGGCCCCCGGCTTCGCACGAGAGCACGTGCATGCGCACCGGGCCACCAGGCAGGCCGGGCACGGCCAGCTGGCGTGTGCTTTCATCGGGCTTGCAGGGGAACAGGGCGACCAGGCCCTGGGCGTCGGCCGGTTTGATCTCGCGCCAGTTCAGCGAAGGGGTGCACGCCAGCAGCCCCAGCAGCCCCAGCAGCCCAGGCAGGCCCAAGAGCAGGGCGTTCCACCTGCGGCGTATCAGGACATCGGGCATGGTCGGGGGCAGGTGGTGGGTGCGGGGCAGGACGGTGGATCGCTCCAAGGGATTTCACCCGGCCGTGGGATGGACACGCAGGGTAAAACCCGTAATATCACATGCAAAGGTTAGGGGTATTCAATGAACTATGTCACTTTGCCATCGTCGGCAGAGGGGCCCGCGTTCGCGCAGGCATCATCCGCGCCGGCAGAGGGCATGGTCGACGTCGTCACCTGGCAGCGCACCCAGGCCGATCTGATGCGCTTTCAGGAACTGGTGGCCCAGGTGGGGCGGGAACTGGCCGAGCCGCTCACCGCTGCGCTGGAGCGCGTCAACGCCCTCATGAGCACGGGCCGCATCGACCGGGCCGGGCTGAAATCCCTGCTGTCCGAGATGGACCGCGCCCGCCAGGCCGGTATCTGGTGTCAGCAGATCTCGCGCTTGTCGTCGGGCCGGGCCCGGCAATCGCACGAACGCGTGCACCTGACCAACACCGTGCAGAGCGTGCTGGCGCACCGCGCGCGCGAGCTGCAGGGCCGCGGCGTGCAGGTGGTGCAGACCATGGCGCCGGTGGAGGTGCTGGCCGATGCGCCGATGCTGTTCTCGCTGCTCAACGGCCTGGTGGATTGGTGGCTCGCCTGTGCGCACGGCACGATCGAGTTGCGCGTAGACATCAAGCCCTGGCCGGCACATGGCCAGCTTGATATCCGGTTGAACCACCGTCCTGCCGATCTGTCCGATGGCCTGCAGGGCGGCGAGGTGCCGTCGGCGGTCAATGGCCTCACGTGGCACCTGATTGACCAGATCGCCCAGTCCATGGGGCTCAAGCTGGAGCGGCAGGTGGAGGCGGTCAGCCTGAGCTTGTCGCTGGAGTTCCCGCACACGATCAACCCCTTGCTGGCGCCTGACCCGGTCGATGAGCCGGACCAGGGTTTCGCCACGTCGCTCAACTCCAAGCCGCTGGCGGGCAGCCACATCCTGGTGGTGGCTGCGCGGCGCGATCTGCGCCTGCTGGTGCGCGAGGCCGTCAAGTCCATGGGCCTGATCGTCGACTTCGTGTCGTCGGTGGGCGAGGCCACGCAGTTCTGCCGTGAGGCGTTGCCGCACGCCATCATCTTCGAATCGTCGCTGCGCGGGCAGCGGCTGGATCAACTGGTGGCCGGCATCCGCCAGGAAGTGCCTGATTTCGTGCTGCTGGAAGTGCTCGATGAAGGCAGCGCCTTCGACATCTCCACCATCAGCCCCACCGGGGTGGCGCGTGTAGGTCGCGAGGCCATCCTGACCTCGCTGCCGTCGGCGCTGGTTTATGAGTTGGCGCGGGTGATGTGATCCTCAGGGGGGATCACCCAGGGTGATCCAGGGCTGCGGTGGCGTTCAGGCCGCCAGCAGCTTCTCGATCAGGGCGTGCAGGGCCTTGAAATCGGGCTCGCCGATGTAGCGCTTGACCACCTGGCCATTCTTGTCCACCACGAAGGTGGTGGGCGTGAGCTGCACGGGGCCGAAGGCGTTGGCGATCTCGCCGGTGTGGTCCATGGCCACGCGGAAGGGCAGTTCGCGGCTCTGGGCGAACTGCATCACGTAGGCGGGTGGGTCGTACTGCATGGCCACGGCCACGGTCTCCAGGCCCTGGCCCTTGTAGCGCTGGTGCGTGGCCACGATCTCGGGCATTTCCTTGACGCAGGTGGTGCAGCTGGTGGCCCAGAAGTTGATCAGCGCCACCTTGCCCTTGAAGTCGGTGAAGCGGTGTTGGCTGCCGTCGAGCTGCGTGAAAGACACGTCCGGTACACTGGCCTGCCCCCCCTCGGAGCACCCCGCCAAGGCCCAGCCCAGGCCTGCCGTGGCCGTGGTCAGCAGCAGTTGCCGGCGGGAGAGCGGGGTGGCAAGGTCAGGGGTCATGGCTGGGTCGTGGTCCATAAAGCGGAGATCAAACATGCAGCGTCGTATCGTATTGTCGTCGGTCGTGGTCCTGGGGGGCGCAGGCCTCGCACCATGGGCCAGGGCGGCAGTCGGGTTCACATCCAGTGAGGGCACGCAGGCCCTGCGGGTGGCGCTCGAGAAGGGCGCCCAGGTCGCCGTGAGTGAGTTGGGCCGGGTCGATGGATTCCTGGGCAACGACAAAGTTCGCATTCCGCTGCCGTCAGTGCTGGAAAACGCCGCCCCCCTGCTCAAGACGCTGGGGCGAGGCAAGCAGCTCGAAGAACTGCAGACCACCATGAACCGCGCCGCCGAGCAGGCCGTGCCGCTGGCCCTGCCGCTGCTCAAGTCGGCGATCAAGTCCATGTCGGTGTCCGATGCGCAGCAGATCCTGTCCGGGGGCGATACCTCCGTGACCGAGTTCTTCGCGGGCAAGACGCGCGAGCCGCTGTCCGTGCAGTTCCTGCCCATCGTGAGCAAGGCCACGGAGCGCCTGTCGCTCACCAAGCGCTACAACGAGCTGGCCGGCAAGGCGGCGGGCATGGGGCTGCTCAAGGGCGATCAGGCCAATGTGCAGCAGTACGTCACGGGCAAGGCGCTCGACGGCCTGTTCCTGATGATCGGCGAGCAGGAAAAGAAGATCCGCCAGGATCCGGTGGGTACCGGCAGCGCCATCCTCAAGAAGGTGTTCGGCTCGCTTTGACGTCCTCGCCCGTGCCGGCCCCCTGGCGGGGCGCGGCAGGGGGATCTTCCGTGGCCAGGGCGGGCACGGTAGTGCGGGGCACGCGCTCGACCTGCGGATCAGCCCAGGTGCCGGTCACGGTGAACTCGCGCGTGGTGGCTTCCACCACCGTCTTGCGCAGTAGCACCTGCGCGATGAAGGTGCCCAGGCCGATGGCGGGGTTGATCGCGGCGTAGGCCAGCGAGGCCGCGCCTGCGTTGAGCTCCGGCACCACGAACACGCGCAGGTTCTGGGTCTCGTGGGCCAGATCAGCCTGGCCTTCCATCAGCACCAGGGCCTGCACGCCGCGCATGCGCAGGTTGCGTGTCTGGGCCACGCCATTGGTGATCTTGGCGTCGCCGTCGATGCGGTCAAAAGCGAAGCCCGACTGGAACACGTCGCGGAAATCCAGCGCCAGGCGCCGGGGCAGCGATTGCAGGCTCAGCACGCCCAGCAGCTTGGCCACGCCCGGTTCGGCTTTCAGGAACTGGCCTTCATTGATGGTCAGGTTGATGTCGCCGTTCATCGTGGCTGCATGCGGTTCGAGGGGCGAGCCCAACCAGGAAACCTGCCCTGTCAGCCGGCCCTTGCCGCCGCGCAGGGTCTGCGGCATGTCCAGCCGGTTGAGCAGCGCACCGGCGTTGTTCAGCTCCAGCGTGAAGTTGAAGGCGGCCCGCTGGCGCGTCTTGCGCGCGCTTCTGGCGTCTGGCTGCTGCTGTTGCTGCTGTGCGCCCAGGGCCGTCCAGTTGCCCGTGGCGTTGAACTGCGCATCGGCATTGCCCAGGCGGAACTTGGTCATGCGCCACTCGGGCAGGGAGGGTGATCCCGGCGTGCTGATCATGCGGTTGACGGCATCGACCTCCAGCTTGCCCAGCGCCATGCCGCGCCAGTCGAATTGGTCGATGACGATGTCCAGCGCGGGCACGCTGGTGGTGTCGCTGTCCAGCAGGTCGTTGCCGGCCTGGACTTCGATGGCGTCGGCTTCCGATTCGGGTATCTGCAGCCGGCTCAAGCGGGCGACGATGCGGTTGCTTGTCACCGGGCCCGCGGCCGTGCCGGGCGCATCAGGCCTGATCTCGACCTGGCCGGCCACTTGGGGTGCATCGATCTGCGCGCGCCACACGGCGGGTGCCGGATGGCTCAGCACCAGGGAGACATCCTTGAGGGTGCGCTTGCGCCACTGAAGGGCGCCAGTCTTGAGGGTGAGAGTGTCGGGCAGGTAGCTGTCCATCGGGTCGCTGCCGCGCACCGGCGGGCTCGATGCGCCAGTGGCAGGATCTCTGCGCAACTGTTCGCCCACGGCCTGCCAGGCGTCCAGGTCCAGTTGCGGCAGGGCCACGCGGGCAGTGATGCCGGATGCCGGTATGGGCAGGTTGGGCGGTGATGCGCCTTGCGTCACGCTGATCAGCCCGCGCTGTACTGTCGGGATGGCTTGGCCATCCAGGGCGCGTCGCAACTCGGCCTTGGCGGTCACGGGGCCGGCCAGGTCCAGCAGCAGGGTGTCGGTCTTGCCGTCGGGGTCGTCGGAGCGGTGCACCAGCTTGAGCGGCCAGGCGGCGTCGGCAGGCTTGGTGAGCGGGGCGGGCAGGTTCAGGGCCAGGCCCTGCAAGGTGCTGCTGACCTGCAGTTCCGGTCGAGCGGAGAAGCCCGATGCGTTGTTGGCGGAGCCTGCCCCGGCGGTACGGGTGCGGTTCAGGGCGATGGACACGGTGACCGGTGTCTGCCCGGACATGCGCTGAGCCGCGCGGGCCAGCGCGGGCCATTCGGTGGCGCCGCGCATGCCTTCGGCGCTGATCAGGCCGCTGGCCACGAAGCGTGGCACGCCCTGGGCGTCGCGCGAGCCGTTGATCTGGATCTCCTGCCCCCAGACCTTCGCGCGCCCGTCCACCTTGAGGGTGTCCTGCGTGAACTGCACGCGCCCGCGCACGCCGTGCATCCAGGGCGCTTGTGGGGCCAGGCGCAGCGAGGTCTGGTCCTGCTCGGTCATCTGCACATCGCCCTGCACGATGGTCTTGTCGACATCGTTGAGCGGGATGTCCAGCATCAGGCGCAGGCTGCCGCGCCCGCTGCTTTGCGCGTCTTCGAGCATCTGCCCTGTCCATTGGCCCAGCGGCGACACGGCCATGAAGCGCAGCAGATCGGCCATGGGGCCTTTGCCCTCGCCCTGGATGCTGAGCTTGGGGTGATCGCTGCCCAGGTCGTCAATGCGGCCGCTGACCTTGTGCAGCGCGAAGCTGCCGCTGCCGACGTCGGTGAGCGTGGCGGTGGCGTTCTCGATGCGCATGCCGTGGCCTTCGAACAGCAGGGTGCCGTTGAGCTGCTGGAAGGCGGGCCAGTAGGGGGCGGCCGCGGTGGCGCCTGGCGCGGGCCTGTTGCCAGGCACGTAATCCAGGGTGGCGTCCTTCACGGGCACGGCGATGCGGAACTTGCCGCCCTGGTTGTCCTTGAAGGGGAAATGCCACAGATCGCCGCGGACTTCGAACTGCACGTTCTCGCCGATGCCACCTTTCACGGCATCGCGCACGTAGTGCCGCGCATCGGTGTTGACGCTGGCTGGCAGGTAGCGCCACACGCGGTTGCCCTGGGCCTGTTGCAACGTACCCTTGAGGTCGAGGTTGCCTGGGTAGCGCCCCCCATCGCCCACGTCGTCACCGGCACCGGTGCGCCAGGTGGCGCGCAGGGTGCCGCGCACGTCGGCATTGGCAAAGCTGGCCTGGGGCACTTCCAGTGCCACGGCGGGGGGCTGGCCGGCCTTGCCGGGGGTGATGCGCCAGCTCACATCGGCCTGCAGGGTGTCCAGCGGGATGCGGGGCTCTTCGAAGGCGCCCGGGAACTCGGACCAGCCATCCTTGATGGCCAGCTTGGCTTCGCCACCGCCTTCGGTGGCTTTGAACTCGACATCCGCACCGCCGACACCGGGGTGCTGGCCCGAAGCCTGCCAGCTCAAGTCGCGCATCCGCCCTTGGGCCTGGTAGCGCAGGGGTGCATCGGCCGGGCCGTCCCAGCTCAGGGTGAGTTGTTCGGCGATGCCCTGGGGCGCCCATTCGTCAAGCTGTTGGCGCAGCGAGGCGGCCAGCGGGAGCCGGTCGGCCAGCCGGGCCAGCAGCGCCAGGTCCATGCGGTCGGTGTCGAACTGGCCCTTCAGGGTGCGCTTCCAGGCCTCGCCCTGCAGTTCTGGCAACAGAGGCTGCGGGGTGCCGGGGCGGGCCGCTGCGGCCGCGGCATGTTGCCACTGCAGGCGGGCCTGGCTGGCCGGCCAGGTTAGGCCATCGTCCATCGTGAAGCGCAGTGCCTGCCAGCTCAGTGTGGTCTGCGTGGGCTCATGCAGGGCGGTGACCTGCCCGGCGATCTGCTTGAACGCCAGGGGTTCAAGCCCGCGGGCCAGGCGCAGGGCCACGGCCTGCAGCTCCGCGTCGATCGCGACCTCGCGGGGCTGCCCTTGCTTGAACGCCGCCTTGACGGCCAGCCGGCCCCGGCCGCCTTGCACATCGAAGGGCAGGGTGGCGTGGCGCTTGAGGCTTTGCACGTCCACGTGCGGCAGGCTCACGGCCACCAGGCCGGACCAGTTGTGCCAGTCGCCCGCACGCGTGGGCTGGCCGAACCAGCGCACCCACCAGGGGGGCTCCGGCTCACCGGGCTGGCCCACCTGGCGTGACCAGCGGGGCTGGGTGATGTCGGCGCGGGCCTCGAAGCGCTGCCCGAAGGCCTGCGGCGGCGTGGCTGACAGGCGCCATTCGTGCACGCGGCGGGCCAGGCCGGGGCGGCTGTGCAGGCTCAGGTCCACCTGGCTCAATTGCAGGGGCTCGGCCTGGAGCAGTTCATCCGTCCAGGTGATGCTGCCCTGGTCGATGCGGATCAGGCGCTGATCCAGCAGCCAGTCGATGGCCTGGCTGCCTTCGGGCCCCGTGCGTTGCGGGTCGAGCGTGAGCCCCGCCACGTGCAGCAGGCCCTTGACGTCGCGGCGCACCGCCAGTTGCGGCTGGCTCAGCACCAGGCGGTCCACATGCAGTTCACGCCGCCACAGCGAGCTGGGCCACAGGCTGCTGGGTGACAGCCGTACGATCACGCGCGGCAGGCGCAAGGCATCCCGCCCTTGAGGGTCTATGAGGCGGATGTCTTCCAGTGTCAATTCGGGCCACCACCCCTGCGCCTGGCCGGAGACGCTGCCAATCTTCACGGGCACCCCCAGCGTCGACGTGGCCTGTTGTGCCAGTGGTTCACGCCACTGGTCGATTTTGGGCACAATTTGAGTCAGCAGGATCCACCAGGATGCCACTGCCAGGGCCACCAGGCCGGCCGATGCGATCAGGATCCACCGAAGCGCTCGAAGCCACCTGTTGCGCCGGGGCGCCTGGTCAGGCCGTTCAACGGAGATTTCGCGGTCAGCCGCAGGAATGTTATTGGTCATGGAACAGCGACATCATCGGTCAAGCCCGGACGCCGGCATGCAAGACAAGGCACTGGCCATGCGGGTTACAGCCCGTCGGTTCGACAGCCGATAACCCTAGCACAGAGCTGTTGCTGTCTTATGCATCTACGTAATGACATTGTTACCGCTGCCTCAGGTTCCCCAGGCGCCGAGGCAGGCCCCGTTCGCGCAGATCATGCCCGCTATGTGCAGCGGATCCGGCGCCGCTACGAGGCCGAACGTGCCATTTTCGCCTCCATTGAGCCCGGCGTCCCGCAAACACCGTCCATCCTGGCGCTCATCGAGCGTTTGATGGCCGATGGCCGGCCGCTGGTGTCGGCCCTGCGGGTGGCGCGGCAACTGGTGCTCGAACGCCTGGTCGTGCTCGATGTGGAGCGGCATGCAGTGCTGGGCGACATCACCTCCGCCATGACCCAGTTGGCCGAAGTTACGCTGGACCTGGCGCTGACTGCCGCGCTCGCCGAGCATGAAGTGCGTTACGGCGCCCCGCTCAACGCCCAGGGCCGCCGCATTGACCTGTGGGTGGTCGGCATGGGCAAGCTGGGCGGGCGCGAGCTCAATGTCTCGTCCGACATCGACCTGGTCTACGTGTACGAAGAAGACGGCCAGACCACCGGCGTGGACAACGGCCGGGGCGGGCTGTCCGGCCAGATCTCCGTGCACGAGTTCTTCAGCCTGGTGGCCCGCAGCCTGAGCATGACCATCGGCGACACCACCGAAGACGGCTTCGTCTTCCGGGTGGACCTGGCCCTGCGCCCCAACGGCAACTCCGGCCCCGCCGTGGTCAGCCTGTCGATGCTGGAGGATTACTTCCTGGTGCAGGGGCGCGAGTGGGAGCGTTTTGCCTGGCTCAAGAGCCGCATCGTGGCGCCCCGCGCTGCCATGCCCAAGGGCGATCGCCACGAGCACGCCCTGGCGCTGCGCGATGTCGTCATCCCCTTCGTGTTCCGGCGCTACCTGGATTACGGCATCTTCGAATCGCTGCGCCAGCTGCACCGCAAGATCCGCGACGAGGCCAACCGCCGCGCCGCCGGCCGCCCGGAGCGCGCCAATGATGTGAAGCTCTCTCGCGGCGGCATCCGCGAGATCGAGTTCACCGTGCAACTGCTGCAGGTGGTGCGCGGCGGCCAGTTCCCCGAGATCCGCACCCGCTCCACGCTCAAGGCTCTGCAGCGCCTGGCCGCGCGCAACCTGATCCCGGCCGAGACCGCCCAGCGCCTGGCCAACAGCTACATCCTGCTGCGCCGCATCGAGCACCGCATCCAGTACCTGGACGATCAGCAGACGCACCTGCTGCCCACGGAAGACGCCGACCTGGCCTGGATCGCCGCCAGCCTGGGCCTGGAGGATTGCATCGCCGAATGCGGCAGCAAGCCGGATGAGCGCAGCGGCCCCTGCGAACTGATGGGCGCGCTGTGCCAGGTGCGCGAGTTCGTCGCCACCGAGTTCGACGCGCTGCTGCACGATGGCCGCGCGCCCGCTGCCGGCAACTGCAAGCAGGGCGTCTGCGGCGGCCCGCCCGTGCCGGTGGACAGCGAGGATTTCCACGCCATGCTGCCCGCCAGCATCGGTGCGCGCGTGGTCAGCTTCTCCAAGCAGCCGCGCGTGGCCATCCTGTCCGATGCGGCCAAGCTGCGTCTGGCCAAGCTGATCGGCCGGGCCACGCGGCTGGCGCTGGCCCCGCCCGACGCGCCGGGCGAATCGCCGCTGGGCGAAGAGGCCGTGCTGCGCTTCATTGACTGGCTCAACCCGCTGCTGCGCCGCGACAGCTACCTGTCGATGCTGGCCGAGCGCCCCGAGGTGCTGCGCCGCCTGCTGCGCCTGCTGGGTCTGGCGCGCTGGTCCATGCGCTACCTGATGCTGCACCCGGGGGTGATCGATGAACTGGCCGATCCGCGCCTGATGGACGGCCGCTTTGAGCGCCAGGCTTATGTGAAGGACCTCACCGAGCGCCACCGCGCCTGGGGCCGCGCCGGCCAGGCCGATGAAGAATCCCTGCTCGACACCCTGCGCCGGGCCCACCACGCCGAGGTGTTCCGCACCCTGGTGCGTGACGTCGAAGGCCTGATCACCGTTGAGCAGGTGGCCGATGACCTGTCCGCCCTGGCCGATGTCACGCTCGACATGGCCCTGCGCTGGGCCTGGGCCCATCTGCAGCAGCGCCCCGGCAAGCAGGGTGCCTGGGCCGTGGGCCACCAGCCGCACTTCGCCGTCATCGCCTACGGCAAGCTGGGCGGCAAGGAGCTGGGCTATGGCAGTGACCTGGACCTGGTCTTCCTGTACGACGACAGCTTGGACGATGCCGATGACGCCAACGCCGGCCCCGACAGCCCCAGCCCCATCGACGCCTACCTGGCCTTCGCGCGCAAGCTGGTGAGCTGGCTCACGCTGCGTACCTCAGCCGGCGAGCTGTTCGACATCGACACGGCCCTGCGCCCCAATGGCAACTCGGGGCTGCTGGTCACCTCCTTCCATTCCTTTGACGATTACCAACGTCAGCGCGGCAGCAACACCGCCTGGACCTGGGAGCACCAAGCCCTCACGCGCGCCCGCTGGTGCGCGGGCGAAGCGGCCCTGGCCGAGCGTTTCGAGGACACGCGCCGTGGCGTGCTGTCCAACCACCGCGATCCGGTCGCGCTGCGTGGCGAGGTCGTCTCCATGCGGGATCGCCTGCGCGAGGCCCACCCGGCCGGCGAGGGCGAGTTCGACCTCAAGCACAGCCGTGGCGGCATGATCGATGTGGAGTTCGCCGTGCAGTACCTGGTGCTGGCCCACAGCTGCGAGCACCCCGCCCTGATGGACAACGTGGGCAACATCGCCTTGCTGCAGCGTGCCGAAGATGTCGGCCTGCTGCCTGATGGGCTGGGCGCGCGCGCCGGCACGGCCTACCGCGAACTGCGGCGCTTGCAGCACCGGGCGCGCCTCGACGAGGCCCCCACCAAGCTCAGTGGCGAGGCCCTGCAGGCGGCGGATGTGCATCGCCAGGCCGTGTTGGCCCTGTGGGGGCACGTCTTCCCCGGTTTGTGAGCGCGGCGCACTTCGCACGACGCCAGTTTGCGCGGCATTTGGCGCGCTACGAGGGGCTGGCCTGGGCCGCGGTGGCCACTGCATTGGCCTTGCCCGCCGGCCTGATCGGCGTCGTGGGCTTCGATTCCATCTTGGCCATGCACCCGGCGCAGGGCTGGGCGCACAACCCGCCTACCCGCTGGGTGTCGGCCGCCTGGGCTCACGCCAGCCCCCCTCATCTGCAGGCCAATCTGCTTGGTTGCGGCCTGCTGGCCGTGTTGGGCTGGTTGGCCCAGACGCGGGCGCGTGAGGCGCTGGCCTGGCTGCTGGCGTGGCCCCTGGCCAACGGACTGTTGTTGCTGGACCCCAGACTCCCCGCATTCATGGGGGCTTCCGGCGTGCTGCACGCGGGCATCGCCGTGCTGGCGGTGCACCTGCTGCTCAAAGGCCGCAAAGCGCTGGGCATGGCCGTGCTCGTGGGCCTGTTCATCAAGGTGGGATTCGATCTCAGCCACGGACTGCCGACCTATCCGCACCCCACCTTGGGCATCGATGTTTCACCCCTGTCACATCTGACCGGCACACTGGCCGGCCTGTTTTTTGCGGGAATCCTCGGGGCTCTCCGGCCTCAAAACGACTGAAATGCGGTTGACGCAACACGTACACTCGACATTTCTGTCATCAAAGGGATCACCCTCGGGAACCAGATCCGGGCGCCCTGATTCACACAACACGATTCACTGGCCCCCAGTTCTTCAACTTTTTGATCCACGTTCTATGCACTTCGATCTGTACAACAAGCAACGCTCGCTCTCGATGCCGCGCCTGGCCCTCGTGCCGGTGGTGGTCGCCGCTGCCCTGCTGACGGCCGCCTGCAGCAAGGATGGCAAGGAAGCCCCGAAGGCCAGCCAGGCTGCTGCCAGCGTCAACGGGCAAGAGCTCACCGTTCACCAGATCAACCTCGTGCTCGAACGTCAGCCCGGCCTGAAGCCCGAGCAGGTCGATGCCGCCAGCCGTCAGGTGCTCGAAGGCCTGATCGACCAGGAAATCGCCGTCCAGAAGGCCGAGGAAGAAAAGCTCGACCGCGATCCCAAGATCGTGCAACTGCTCGATGCCCAGCGTCGCAACATCCTGGCCCGCGCCTACCTCGAGAAGGCCTCCACCGCGGCCATCGGCACCCCGTCGGCCGACGACGTCAAGAAGTACTACGACACCAAGCCGGCCCTGTTCAGCAACCGTCGCATCTTCATGCTGCAGGAGTTCACCATCCAGGGCTCGGCTGAAGAGACCAAGGCCCTGCAGGCCAAGCTCGAAGCCGCCGCACCCGATGTGCCTGCCTTCGCGCAAGCCCTGAAGGATTCCGGCCTGAAGTTTGGCGTGAATCAGGTTACCCAGCCGGCCGAATCGCTGCCGCTGAACCTGGTTGATCGCATCGGTGCCCTCAAGGATGGCCAGGCCTTGTACGAACAAGGCAATGGCGGCATGAAGGCCGTACTGGTGGTCGCCAGCCGTCCGCAGCCGCTTACCTTCGATCAATCCAAGCCGCTGATCGAGCGCTTCCTGACTGAAACCAAGCGCCAGGAATGGCTGCAAAAGCGCGGCAAGGAACTGCGTGCCGAAGCCAAGGTGGAGTACATCGGCAAGTTCGCCGAGAAGCCCGCCGATGCCGCTTCTGGCGCGTCGGCTCCGGCCGTGGCGGCCACGCCGGCCCCTGCCGCGCCTGCGCCCGCGCCTACCGCTGCACCGGCCTCGTCTGGCCTGGACGCGGATGCGCTCAGCAAGGGGCTTTCCGGCCTGAAGTGATAGGCGCCTGGGCGCCTTGATCTTGTCAGAGCCAAGTAGTAATCAGGAAGGAGCCTTTCACCATGAAAGGTTCCTTTCAGTTTGTGCCCCATCGGCCGATGGAAGAATGCATGGGCACCTCCGGGAGTACGTCGGATGACGTTTGATCAGTTTCTCAGAATCGTCTGGGCCAGGTGGAAGCTGGTGGTGGGTGTGTTGGTGCTTGTGTTGATCAGCACCCTGCTGGTCAGCCTGATCATGCCCAAGAGCTACAAGGCCACCGCCACCGTGGTCATCGACTCTCGGCCGGACCCGATCTCCACCACCGTGGCGGCCCTTGGCGGCGCCTTGCCCAGCAGCATTCTGGCCACGCAGATCGACATCATCCAGAGCTCGCACGTTGCAGAGCGGGTGGTGCGCATGCTGCGCCTGGGCGACATCCCGTCGATGCGCAAGCGCTGGGAATCCGAGACCGACAGCCGCGGAAGCTACGAGGCCTGGATGGGCGGCATCATTTCCAAGGGCCTCGAAGTCCGTCCCGCCCGAGAATCCAACGTCATCGAGATCCAGTACGACGGCAATGATCCGGCATTCGCGGCCACGGTCGCCAATGCGTTTGCCCAGGCTTACATCGAAACCACGGTCCAGATGCGCAACGCCCCCGCGCGTCAGTACTCCGAATACTTCGAAGAGCGTGCTCGGCAAGCGCGCTCCAAGCTGGAAACTGCGCAGACCAAATTGGCCGAAGCGCAGCGTCAGCGCGGCATCATCGCCACCGAAGAGCGCCTTGACGTCGAAATGGCGCGCCTGGCGGAGCTGTCCAACCAGGTGCTGCAGCTCAAGGCTGTACAGGTCGAGGCAGGCACCCGCAGCAACCAGGCCCGGCGCAGCCCCGATCAGATCAACGATGTGCTGATCAACCCCTTGATCGGCGGCATCAAGTCCGACATTTCCCGTCAGGAAGCGCGCCTTGAGGAACTCAACGCGCGTTACGGCGAGAACCATCCCCTGGTCCAAGAGGCCAATGCCAACCTGAAGGCGTTGCACGCTCGCCTGCGCAACGAAACCGGCAAGATCACGGCCAGTGTCGGCATCACCGACACCATCGCCTCCACACGCCTGTCGGAAGCCCTCAAGGCCTACGACGATCAGCGCGCGAAGGTGCTCTCCATGAAGGATCAACGCACCGAGTTGACCCTGCTGGAGACCGAGGTGCTGAGCGCTCAACGCATTTACGACACCATCCAGCTGCGCCAGAGCCAGTCCAGCCTCGAGAGCAATGCCGGCCAGGCCGGTGTGGTGCTGCTCAATGCCGCCACCGAGCCGGCCAAGCACTCGTCGCCCCGCATGCTCCTCAACATGGCGGTTGCCTCGGTGATGGGGGCCTTGCTTGGCCTCATGGCCGCCTTCGGTGTCGAGCTGTTCGACCGTCGTGTCCGTAGCCCGTTCGACCTGATCCAGACACTGGATCTGCCGGTCATCGGCATCCTGCCAGACCCGAGTGCCAGCAAGAAGGGCATGTTCCGCCGCCTCAAGAAGGGGCCGGATCCGTCCCAGGGCAGTGGCGGCAATGCCGTCGTGCCAGTCAAACCCATGGCGTCGGCCTGAGGTGTTGTGGTCATGAACTCTTCGTATCAGCCGTCGTCCTATCCCTCGTCCTTCGGTGCACCCGATGACCGCAAGGACCCCGCCTTCCGAGATACCGAGCAAGGCGCTGCGCCCGATCGCTCCATCGGCGAGATCATCAGCCAGGCCAACAAGCTGTCGCCGGAGCAGATCGAGCAGATCCTGAACTACCAGCGCGAAAACGGCGTGCGCTTCGGCGAGGCCGCGGTGCAGCTGGGTTTTGCCAACAGCGATGATGTGCTGTGGGCATTGGCCCAGCAGTTCCACTACCCCTACGCCGCCGAAGGGCGCGGCGGGCTCAACGCTGAGCTGGTGGTGGGCGCGCGCCCGTTCTCGGATCAGGCCGAAACCTTCCGCACGATCCGCAGCCATCTGATCATGAAGATGTACAGCGGGGAAGGCCCTCGCCATGCCCTGGCGGTGCTGAGCCCCAATTCAGGCGATGGCAAGACCTACTTCGCGGCCAATCTGGCCGTGGCCTTCTCGCAGCTGCCTGGCCGCACCCTGTTGATCGATGCAGACATGCGCACGCCGCGCATCCACGAGTTGTTCAACCTGGAGCGTGGCGACGTGGGCTTGTCGAGCATCCTGTCGGGCCGGGTGGCCTCCAAGGTGATTCAGTCCGTGCGTGAGCTGCCCAGCTTGTTCGTGCTGCCCGTGGGAGTGACGCCCCCCAACCCGCTCGAACTCTTGGAGCGGCCAGCCTTCGGCATGCTCATCCGTGAGCTGCGCACCAAGTTTGACCGCATCATCGTCGACACACCGGCTTCATCGGTCGGTACCGATGGTGCCGTGACCGCGGCCAAGTGCGGGGCTGCCCTGGTGCTGGCCCGCCGCAACCGCACGTCGGTGCCCTCGCTGGAAAGCCTGGTGCGCACGGTCGGCATGGGCGACACGCAGATCGTCGGCACGATCCTCAACGAGTACTGACGCCATCGGGGCGGCCGAAATCACGGACCGCCTCGTTCAACCGTGTCACCACGGCCTGGTCCACCACCTGGCGGCCTTGCTCGTCCATGCGCATCATGCGCGTGAAGCTGCCACCTGGTCGGCACTTCGGATCGTTGTTCTCGTGGTCGAACGAGTACAGCGCCACCATCCACACACCCTTTTCACGGAAACTGCCCAAGCTCTGGTAGAGCGCATCGCCTGCTTCGGTCGATGGCATGCTGCCGAAGGGCTGCGGGTGTTGCCGGGTCGGTTGCGTGACGCAGCTTGAAACGCCGTATTCGGTCACGGCGACCGGTTTGTCCAGAACGCCATGGCGCTGGTTGATCTTGCGCAGCAGTTCCAGCGAATCATCGAGCCGCTGTGCGGCGTACCACCGGCCTTGGGTGTCGTGTCCAAGGCGGTTGTAGATGTGGGCGCCAACCACGTCGCAACGTGAGAGGATCGAATCTCCCTTGCTGGTGCGCGCCTCGTACACGAAGGCTGCGGTTTCGGGGCTGTCCGCCTGCGGGCATATCACGGGCAACTGAGGCGCCACGGCCTTGGCCCCGTCATGCACCAGCTGGCACAGGTCTGCCAGATCGGTCTGCGTGCCCGTGAAGAAGTCTGGGCTGTTGGGTTCGTTCCAGCATTCCACCGCGAGCAGTCGGTCCTTGTACCGGCTCACGGTGTCGCGCACCATCCGCTCGTAGGCTGCGAAGAGTTCACGCCGGGGGGGCGCGGCATTGCCAGGCTGGCCCATGGCAGCGGCCTGCTGGGGCGACTGGCTGGCCCAGCGTGGTGAGCCGGAGAAGGTGATCAGGAGGCGGCGTTGCCCCGTGCCGGCGTGAAAGTCGGCCCAGCGGTCTATGCCGCGCCAGTCGTAGTCACCATCGCCGGTCCACCATTGATTCAGGTAGGTCAGATCGTTCGCCAGACTCCGGGCAAATTGATAGCGCATGCTCAAGGGGCCGAAGAGCTTTTCGCTGGCGCCCGGGTATCGATGGAAAGCATGCCCGATGAACACGCCTGTTTGACCGCTCACCGAGACATCACCGATCTCGCGCTGCGATGAGCCTGTCTGCGCATAGAGCAGCTTGGAGGCTCCCGCAGGCCAGTCCGCAGGCACACGGACCTGCCAAGTGCTGAGGGCCTGGCCTTCATCGCTCACCATGATCACGGGGGCGTCAGAGGGGTAGGCCTGGGTGCGGCCGGAGGGCGCGCGCAAGGTCAACGTGGCTGCGGAGGCCCCGTCGGGTGTCCATTCCTGTGGTGTCAACGCAAAGCGCAGAGGCAGCATCTGGCCTGCAGCCACTGCCCAGGCATTGGCGGGCGGCGTGGCGGACTGCCGTGATGCCATCTCCACCTTGGCCTGGGCGGCTGCCGGGGTCTGCCAGCCCACGTTGGTCAGGCGAATCTCGCCCACGAAGCCTGGCGGGATGTTGTAGAGCGACAGCCGTGGCAACAGCGACGATGGCGCCTTGTCCTGCTGTTCATAGCGCGTGCCTCCGAGCCAGGAAGCCTGCACGGGCTGGTCTGCGCCCAGCACCCCCGTGAACATGGCGCTCGCCGGTGAGGTGTCACCCAGGTACTGACCGCCGGACTGGTAAAGCTGAAAACCCAGGCCCAGCATCAGGGGTGTCCGCACACTGTCGGTGGCAGACAACTGGGCCGAGATCCGGTACAGGCCGCCCTGCACGACATCGGTAGGGCTGGATGCCAGGAACAGGTTGTAGTTGGTGACTCGTCTGGATTTGTTGTCCAGCGCAATCACCAGCACGGCGTTGCCCTGTGCCGATGTCTCGCTGCGGTATCGCACCGTCAACGGCCCGTCTGCCTGGCCGTCGTCCATCAGTTGATGGAAATAGCCGGAAGGGGGCTGGGACGCATCGGTCACGGGCTGCACGCCCCGCACCATGTCAGCCTCCAGCCAGGAGGCGGATGTCCTCTGCAACATGGCCAGTGTCGCGGCCGACAGCACCACCACACAGGCACCGATCCACAACCAGGTCTTCAGGCGCATGGCGAACCCCTTCAGCGTTTGTGCTTGTTCAGTCCGTGGCGGATGGCGTCGGCCAGTCCGCGTGTCGCGTTGTCGAACGTGTAGGGCGCCACCAACTCTCGGCTGCGCCTGGACATGCGCTCGTACAGCGCATCATCGCTCAATAGCTGCGTCACTGCATCGATCCAGGCGGGCAGGTCCAGCGGGCGCACGAAGCCGTTGTCGCCATCGACCACCAACTCGCCGGCCACCCCGGCCATGGGCGTCACGACCACGGGCAGGCCGGAGGCGCACGCTTCGTTGGCCACCACGCCCCAGGCATCTCGCACGGTGGGAAACAGCAGTACGCGTGCGTGGGCGTAAAGCCCGGGCAACTGGGCCTGTTTGGCAAAGCCGGGGAAGCTCAAGCTCAGGTTGGGATAGCGTGCGGCCTCTGCCCGCAAGGCCTCGTCGAGCGGGCCGGAGCCCACCATCTTGATGGACACCTTGCGCCCCAGCCTCTGGGCCACACCGTCGGCCACCTGCAGTGCGAAGGAGGGGCTTTTCTCGGCGATGAAGCGCGCACAGAAGATCAGATCGTCCTGTTCGCTGCGTGCTACCTGCTCTTTGCCGAAGGCCTCGTTGTTGGCGCACAGATGGGATTTGAACATCGCGCTGCGATGGGCGCCATGGTGCTCGTACAACTGCAGGGTGGCCTCGCTGGGGCCGGCGAAGGTGTCGATATGGGGGTACATCCAGGCCCGCATCAGGCGGTGCCAGCGTGACAGCCGCTGTTCCGTCAGGATGGTGCCATCGATGATCAGGCCTATCGCTGCGCCGTGTGTGCGTGCGTACAGATAGGCCAATGCGTTGGTGGGATTGAAGCCGTTGAGGAACACGAGGTCCGGCTTCAGCTCGCGCAGCAGCTTCCAGATGTCGATGTTGAAGTGGATGTACGTGTCGCTGGACGGTACGTAGCGCTCGCGCAGATAGTGCGCCTTGAAGCGGATCGGGTCGAAGTCCCAGGCCCTGTCCGGCTCGCGAGCCACCGAGAAAATGAAATGAGCGTCCCACTCTGGGTGGTCGCCAATGGCGTTGAACACCGGAACCCGGTAGGGCGGTGGGTTGTTGGTCACCAGGGCCACGCGCGGGCGGTCTGGTGCTAGAGCAGGGGGGAGAGATCGGTTCACCATGATGGGTGGGCGGTCAGGAGTGTGCTGGGCCGACGGTGGCGGTCGGGCGCCATCGCCAGCGCAAGTGCAGGAAGACGATGACCATGATCAGCGAGACGGCCAGCAGGTTGCCCCATGCGACGGCGAGCAGGGAGTGAGGGATCGCGAAAGCCGTGAAGACCAGCTGTATGGCGTAAGTGAACATCGATGCCGCCAACCACACGCGCTGGCTGTCCAGGCAGAAGAACACGCGCTCGAACACGTAGTTGACACTGGACACGACAGTGGCCAGCCCATTGATCAGGATCAGGGCGATGAGCATGTGCCGATCGGCCTGGTAGAGATCGGCGATCCAGGGGGACAGGGCCGACACGCCGAGCCCCATCAGCACCGTCACGCCGACGCAGCGCCGCACCTGAAGCGCGGTTTCCTTCTTCAGGGCAGCTGGCCCCTGCTCGGCCGCCGTGCCCAGTGCATGCACGATCCGGCCGCCCCAACTGTTGACGGGCAGTTGCATGATCGCCGCCCATTGCAGCCCGATCGCCACCAGGCCCACGCCGGTGTGCCCATGGTGTTGCAACACCCAGTAGATGCAGCACAACCAGTTGGTGCCGTTGTTGATGAACGTGGAGCCGATGCTGGGCAAGGCGTGGGAGAACCGCGCCCAAGCGTCCTGGTAGCCCGCCCGGGCTTCGGCGGGAGAGGTGGCTGCAGATTGGCGCCTGGCGTGCAGCCACAGCAGCAAGCCAGGCGCTGCCATGACGAGGGCTGCTTGAACCAGCGCGCCCGTCAGGCCCCAGATCTGGATCACCGGCCAGCAACTGAGCAACCCGATCAGCATCACGGCGGTGACGACCCATGCCGACTGCCTTGAAAGATGGGTGCCATGCGCCAGCCCGAGCATGAACTGGGAGAGCAATTGCCCCAGGGCCAGGGCGGCAACCACCGTGTACCCCATGGCTGGCATCACCCCGAACGCGTTCTGCGTATCCGTTCGGGCGTACAGGAACCAGGGCCCCGCCACGGCCAGCAAGGCGCAAGCACCCAGAACCCAGGCATTGGCGGCCAGCACCTTGCGCCAGGAGGACACCCCCCCCGTCTCGCGGGCCGCCATCAAGGTTGCGCTGTTGGCCATGGCCTGCGAGATGGGGGTCGTCAGGCTGGCGGCGGAGATCAGCGTGCTGGAGTACATGCCCAGCGCTGCAACCCCCACCGTACGTGCAATCAACAGCGTCACGACGAAGCTCAGGCCCCGCGTGAGCAGGTTGGAGCCCAGCAGCCACAGGGAAGGGCTTTGCCACAGGACGGCGGCCTTGGCCTTCAGTGGGGCCAAGGTCAGGTGCTCCGGGCAGGTCTGGCGAAGGTGTAGCCCGGCTGGCTGTGTCTGAGGGGTTGAGGCTTGTTGAGCAACAGGTACACGCAGGTGGTGATGCACAAGCCCAACGACACAGTGGTGGGCGATGCCATGCCGGAGAAGGATCTCTCCACCATCGACTGGATCCAGAACATGCACAGGATCTGGAAGGCGCACAAGGCCATGGCGCGCTCCTGCAGATCCAGCCCGTAAGCCTTGGCCCCCGAGCCCACATAGCGCCACAGGCCGGCCGTCATCATGACCAGCATCACCACCAAAGGCAGTGTTCCGATCAGCCCGACGCTGATCATGCTTTCCAGCAGGAAGTTGTGCGCTGTTGCTGCGCTGTTGCCCCACTGGTCATAGAAGACCTTGGGCAGTTCGACGCGCACGCTGCCCAGGCCATAGCCCGCGAACGGCTTTTCCTTGATCAAGAGAAAGCAGGCGTCCCAGATGCTGCTGCGCCCCGTCAGCGATGTCAGTTCCTGCACGGAGCCGCTGCGCGAGAAAAGCTCCGCGAACACGCCCAGCACGCCGGCGAGCAGGTCGGGGTTGAGCATCATGGCCATGGCCATCGTGCCCACCATCAGCAGCAGCAGCACGCCGATGATGCCCATCTGATGGGTGATGAAGAAGGACATGGCCAGGGAGCCGGCCAAGCCGATGATGGTGGCCCGGCTGTTGGTGATGGCCAGCGCAGTGATCAGGGCCAGCGCAGAGAAGCGATGGATCCATTTCCAGCGGGGCGTGGGCGCGCACTTGATCATCAGCAGGCTGATGAGGAAGCCCACGGCCATCATGGGCCCCAGGCTGTTGGCGTTGCCGGTGATACCGCGCAGGCGGAACGCGCCAGGATCGGAGAAGTCCCGGGCCATGTTCGGGACGGCGGCCAGCAAACCCAGTGACAACACCGCTGCCAGCGCGGCCGCTGCGTAGATGTAGGTCCACAGGCGCATGACACCGGTCTTGTCTTCCGTGGCGGTCTTGGCGACCACGAAGACAATGCCCAGCAAGGTGAGCCCGGAGCCGACGGCCAGCGCCATGGTGCTGGAGTACGAGGCTGAAAACGCCGCGTAACCCGCGTAGATGAAGAACAGCCCCAGGATGGGGTGACGGAACACCCGCTGCAGCCCGTTGAATAAGCCGAACCCGAACAGGAAGATGCCGATCATCCCCTTGACGATGGATTGCGCGTCGGCACCCCCGCCCTGAACCAGGCCCTGGCGCAGCGTCAGGTCCAGGGTGAAGTAGATCACCGTCAGAAGCGCCGCGCCCATCTGCTTGGGTGGATTGATGATGTAGAGCAAGCCCGTCATCATCACCAGCATCAGCGAGAGCAGCACCAACGGTATCTGCAGCAGCGCGAGGTTCTGGCCGCTGAACAGCCAGAAGATGCTGCCGAACAGCAGCACCACAGACACCACCAGCAATCCACCAATGATGGATACCGAGCGGCGCTCGACGGAAAAAGAAGGGGCCGCAGCCGTCATTTACTCGTAGTGGTCGTAGGCCTTGAAGCCTGCGATCTTGACGAGGCTGTCACGCTTGGCCGAGGTGTAGTCACTCTTGACCATCTCTGCCACCAGTTCGGGCAACGAGATCTTGGGCGTCCAGCCCAGCTTCTCGCGCGCCTTGGTCGGATCGCCCAGCAGCGTCTCGACCTCGGTGGGGCGGTAGTAGCGCGGGTCCACCCGCACGATCACATCGCCCACCTTGCACTTGGCCAGCAGCTCGCCGTTGACGGGCTCGACCTTCACGACCTTGCCCACCTCTTGCTCGGCCTCGCCCTCGAAGGCCAGGGTGATGCCCAGCTCCTTGGCCGAGAACTCCACGAACTGGCGCACGCTGTATTGCACGCCCGTGGCGATCACGAAGTCTTCGGCCTTGTCCTGCTGCAGCATCAGCCACTGCATCTCGACATAGTCCTTGGCGTGGCCCCAATCGCGCAGGGCGCTCATGTTGCCCAGGTGCAGGCATTCCTGCAGGCCCAGCGCGATGCGGCTGATGGCCCGCGTGATCTTGCGCGTGACGAAGGTTTCGCCGCGCACCGGGCTCTCGTGGTTGAACAGCACGCCGTTGCAGGCGTACATGCCATAGGCCTCACGGTAGTTCACCGTGATCCAGTAGGCGTACATCTTGGCCACCGCGTAGGGGCTGCGCGGGTAGAAGGGGGTGGTTTCCTTCTGGGGGATCTCCTGCACCAGGCCGTACAGCTCGCTGGTGGAGGCCTGGTAGAACTTGGCCTTCTTCTCCAGGCCCAGGATGCGGATGGCTTCCAACAGGCGCAGCGCGCCGATGCCGTCGGCATTGGCGGTGTACTCGGGCTCTTCGAAGCTCACGGCCACGTGCGATTGGGCGGCCAGGTTGTAGATCTCGTCGGGCTGCACCTTCTGCACGATGCGCACCAGGCTGGTGGAATCCGTCAGGTCACCGTAGTGCAGGATGAAGTTGCGGTTGTCGACGTGCGGATCCTGGTACAGGTGATCGATTCGGTCGGTGTTGAACAGCGACGAGCGGCGCTTGATGCCGTGCACCTCGTAGCCCTTCTTGAGCAGGAACTCGGCCAGGTAGGCGCCATCCTGGCCGGTCACCCCGGTGATGAGGGCAACTTTGCGCGACATTGTCATAACGTTGGGGTAAATCTCAGGAACCGAAGAAGCGGGTCTTGTAGCCGCTCGGGATGGCGGCCTCCATGTCGGCCAGGAACCGATCATGCAGAGAATAATCGAATTGCTGGTGGCTATTGGTCAGAGAAGACACCCGCACCAGCATTCCATCGGCGATCAAGCCACGCAAGCCATATTGCAATTGCGTCAATTTGCGCTCAAACCCGGGCAGGATGGCCTTGTCGTCCAGGGTCACCCAATAAGTGATGGGCTCGATCCGGTTGTCCAGGTGGGCCAGCAGGCGCGCCACTTTCAATGGTTGGTGCCCCGGCAGGTTCAGGGTGTCAAAACCTCCATGCTGAAGGCTGAACCCCTGGGCCACGTAACAGAACTCGGGGCGGTGTGCCGCGGTGGACTGGGAGTTCTGGTTACGCCCGTACGCGATCGACAGCATGATGCGCTGCCCCTGGCTGTTGATGTAGGTGCGGTTGAAGGTTTCCGAGTAAAGCGCGTCGAGCTTGGCCGTCAAGGTTGGGTCGGGCGTGATCACCACGGAGTGCGGGTCGATGCGCCAGTCGGCGAAGCTGTCGGGCAGCAGTTGCGACACCACCAGCGGCGGGCGGTCGTCAGCCGTCATGTGTGTCGGCTTGAGCGCCACCGAGCCCGCGGCGCCGGCCACCATCACGGCGGCGGCCACAAAGAGGATGCGGGGTACTTGCTTAAGCGACGGCATGGCTGGGCTCCTTGTCGAAACGGGCTGCCAGAAGGCGGTCAAAACCGTAGGTCAGCACCAGGGCCACGGTGAACAGCACCATGCCCGCAAAATTGTGTGCGAAACCCTGTCCCACGGCATCGCCGTAGTAGTACGTGATCAGCACCAGCGTGATCACGCGCGTGACGTTGGACACGAAGGAGATCGGGATGATCATGATGGCCAGCACGATGTTGCGGGCCTTGGACTTGTAGTTCATGATGTTCATGTACAGCAGGCCCAGCGCCTCCAGGGTGAACAGCGAGTTCAGGCCTGAGCAGGCGTCTGCCACCAGCAACTGGTACTGGCCGATGGTGAGCATCACGCCGGTACGGCCGATCGGGTAGCCAGCCCAGTACAGCAGGTTTTCCGCCACGTAAGACACCATGGCCTTCAAGGGCAGCGTGAGCGCCTGCACGAAGGCGCCGGGCAGCGGCACCATGAACAGCAGGAAGAACAGCGGGAACCAGGCGGTACGCACGCCACGCCAGCCGCGCAGCAGCAGCAGGCAGCCGATCAGCACGGGGATCTGGGAGAAGCCCTCGATCTCGATCACCTGCTGGGAGCGGCTGATCACGTACAGCAATGTGCCGATCAGCAGGCAGATGAACCCGGCCAGGGGGGCAGGCTTGGCCGGACCCGCGAAAATCTTCTCGCGCAGCGTCCACAGCAGCCAGGCACTGGCGCCCAGGATCATGGGGCCGTGCCCTTGCTCCTCCGTCGACCAAGTGGTTTCCGCCAGTGTCACGTAGGTCGGGATATACAGCAGCAGAAAGCCGATGGCCAGCACTGCCATCGACCACCGCGGGTATTGAACCGAGGGGCTTGGCAGCACTTCTGTGTGAGCAGACGAAGATGACACGGTGGAAGACATGGCTGAACAACTGCCCGTCTTGCGTCGGGCCAAGAGTGGGCGCCCGAGATTGTTACCTATAGATTCACGAAGTTCCTGCGGATAACCCTTGGAACCTTCCCCCATCCGTATGATGTTCCGTGATCGCCTGCCTGTAAATAGACAGCAATTGTGCGTGGTTCACAGCCGGCACGTAGTGGCTTTCATAGCGGCGTCTTGCGGCCATGCCCATGGCCTGCATCTCGGCGGGGTGGGCCTGGGCCCACGCCAGCTTGGCGGCGATGTCCTGCACATCTCCGGGCGTGAAAAGCAGCCCGGTCACGCCGTCCTCGATCACCTCGGCCATGGTGCCCAGCCGGCTGGCGAGCACGGGCGTGCCGCAGGCAAAAGCTTCCACGATGGTGCGCGGAAAGCCCTCGTACCACAGGCTGGGGAGCACCATGAAGGAGGCCGAACGCATCAAGGCCATGACCTGGGCCAGGGGCTGGAAACCCAGGGCCAGGCTACCCAACTGCTGCTGTACCAGATCGGCCAGGGGGCCGCTGCCGGCCGCGCGCACGTTGTGGGAGGGCAGGGTTGACAGAGCCTTCAGCAAGGCCTCGATGCCTTTTTCAGGGCTCAGGCGCCCAACGAACAGGCCGCCGCTTCTGTCATCCTGCGGCGGAGCATCCTGCCATTCCAGGAAATTGGGTTTGACGCTGATGCGCTCTGGTGGCAACCCGGCCTGCGCCAATTTGGTGCGGCTGAACTCGCTGAGCGCGATGTAACGCGTTACTTTGCGGCGAAACGTGCCCATGGCGCGGTGCATCACCAACATGGAAGCCATGGCCCCCGACTGCAGCTTGGAGCCTCTGTAACAGGCGCGCATCACGCCACGCCATGGCACCTTGCCCAGGCAATCCTCGCAGATCAGGCCGTTGCGCATGAAGGTGGCATCCAGGCAGGCCAGGCGGTAGTTGTGCAGTGTCTGCACCACGGGGACATCCACCTTGCCTGCAGCCCAGAACACCGAGGGAGAGACCAGCGGCAGCGTGTTGTGCACGTGGATCACATCGGGCTTGAAGCGAAGGCTCCACTGTTCGATGTCGCGCACCGTCTGGGTGGACCACAGGGTCTGGGCCAGCAGTTCCGGGCGAGACATCGTCTCGATGTCGTCGTTGCTGCGCCGGTACAGGGCTACTTCATGGCCCTGCTGTTGCAGCAGGGTCATTTCCGATTCCAGTACGCTGTCTTCGCCGCCACGCTGCTGGTAAGCGTTGTGTACCAGCAGCACCCTGGGCAGAGTTGCCATGGGTTGCCGAAGGGTCAGGCGCTGGCCATGTTGGTCACCATCCAGGATTTCTTGAGAAACAGGAACTTCTCAGCCAGGATGGTGCTGCCTTCAAAAAGCCCTTGCAGCTCTTTGCGGGTCATGAGCCGGGTTTCCTCGCAATTGATCCGGGCCTGTACCCACGAGGCCTCCCTGGGCATGAACCCCAGGTGGAAATTGTGGTGCAGGTAGGTTCTCAGGCTTAGCGGCAGGATCGGGAAGAACGGGAAGTAGAAGTGCGGCTCGATCGGGAACAGGCGGCAAGGCGTCTGGATGAAGTGATAACGGGCCAGCTTGGCTACGTTGTCGGCAAACACCCGCTGGGCCGAGTAATTGCCCACATGCTCGATCACGGAGTTGCTGTGAACGATGTCGTAGGCGCTTGAGCGCAGGGAGGCAGCGTTCAGGGCATTGCCGGCATAGGCTTGCACCTTCAGGCCGTTGATCTCGCGGTATTCCTCATTCACGGGGGGCAGGTTCACCACCTCCACCAGCTCGATCTTGTCGACCGGCAGGTGGGCGGCATTCATCTCCCAGAACGCCACCGTGCCGCCAATGTCCAGGATGCGGATCTTCTTGTTGGAGAACGCGCTCTTGGCGTGCAGCTCATCGATGTAGCTGGCGAACAGCTTGACGCGGCGCGAGCGGGCACTCGATGAAAACGACTGAGGGTTACTGGGATCGCTCTTCACTGTGTTTTCTCCGCTTCACTTCCTGATCAAGCCCGAGATTGTTACCCATGCCGCTTCAAAGTTCTGTCGGCAAACCCTGGGGCGAACCCCAGGCCCCGTGCGCATGGTTGCCTTGTGTTCACGATGTGCCTGCCCTGGAGCCAAGGCATTTACACTTCAGACACCATGCAAAAAGACGCCAAAATCTTCGTTGCCGGCCACCGCGGCATGGTGGGCTCTGCCATCGTGCGCCGCCTGCAATCCGCCGGTTATACCAATGTCATCACCGCCGGCCGTGCCCAGCTTGATCTGCTTGATCAGCGTGCCGTGCATGATTTTGTCCAGGCCCAGCAGCCTGCCTACATCTTCATCGCGGCGGCCAAGGTGGGCGGCATCCAGGCCAACAACGTCTACCGCGCCGAATTTTTGTACCAGAACCTGGTGATCGAGGCCAACTTGATCAATGCCGCGCACCAGGCAGGTGTCCAGCGCCTGATGTTTCTGGGCAGCAGTTGCATCTACCCCAAACTGGCGCCGCAGCCGCTGAAGGAGGACTACCTGCTCACCGGCCCGCTGGAGCCAACCAACGAGCCCTACGCCATCGCCAAGATCGCCGGGATCAAGCTGTGCGATGCCTACAACGACCAGTATGGCCGGCAGTACATCAGCGTGATGCCGACCAACCTCTACGGCCCCAATGACAACTACGACCTGAACAACAGCCATGTGCTGCCTGCGCTGATCCGCAAGGCGCATGAGGCCAAGCAGCGCGGTGATGCCGAACTGGTGGTGTGGGGCACAGGCACGCCCTTGCGTGAGTTCTTGTATGCCGACGATCTGGCCGATGCCTGCGCGTACCTGATGGAGCAGGGCTACAGCGGCCCGCTGCTCAACATTGGCACGGGCACGGACATTTCCATCCGTGAACTGGCTGAAACCGTGGTGCAGGTGGTGGGCTTTGAAGGCCAGCTCACGTTCGATACCAGTAAGCCCGACGGCACGCCGCGCAAGTTGATGGATGTGTCGCGCCTGCATGGCCTGGGCTGGCAGGCCAAGACCGGGTTGACGGAAGGCATTGCGCTGGCCTACAAGGATTTCCTGGCCCGGCAGGGCTGACCCTGCCCCCTCTCGGCGCCCCACTATAAAGGGCCCTCTGAGCCTGATCTCCCGCCGAGAATTTGCCCCCAGATCATTCACTCTGGGAGCCCGCCATGCCTTGGCGCACTTGTGCCATCTCACGCAAGGCCCTGCTGTGTCTTGTGCCTGCCGTGCTGCTTACCGGCTGCGCGGGCCTTCGGCCCTACAGCGAAAACCGCCACCAGCAGGCCATGGCCGCTCAAACCGCCTGGAAGGCGGTGGATCTGCCCGCCCTGGTGGTCACCGAGCGCGGCAACCTTGACCGCCTGCTGGCCACCGAACTGGCCACCAGCATCCGTGACCACCGCCTGCGGTACATGCTGGGAGCGAGCCTCTGGGCGACACCTTGCTGGCGCCCATCCAGGCCGATTTGAAGCGCCTGGTGGGCGATCCGGCTGTCTTTGCCCAATCACGCACTGCGCTGCAGCAACACCGCGTGCAGGCTGAGCAGCGCCTGGCCGTGCTCAAGGACGAGTTCAATGCCAAGTGCCTGCCTATGCCCCGCTGCTCGGAAGTGGCTGGCACGGCCTTGCCGGCCAGGCCACCCAGAGTGACATCGCAACCCAGCAGGCCGAACTGTGCCTGAGCCGTGAACTGCTCGATGCCCTGTACCAGGCCCACCAACTGTGGCTGGCCGAGCGCGAACTACAGCAGGATGGCACCGGCCCCGGTGCGCCGCCCGATCTGCGCAAGCTGCACACCATGCCCCTGGCCGATGCCCTGGCTGACAGCAAGACCACGCCCACCCAGAAGGAAGCCCTGTACAGCGCCGCCGGCTGTTACCTGGACAGCCTCAAGCGCCTGGAAGCGCGGTGCCACCAACTGGAGCTGCGCCGCATTGCCCAGGCCCATGAACGCCGCCTGGCCTATGCCGAGATCAACGCCCTGCAATGGAGGGCCCTGATCGACGTGTCTGTGAATCAGGTGGCCAATGCGAGCGCTGGGGGCATCCAGGCTGGCCATGTGGTGGCCTTGCTTAATCTTACTTACCGTGTCACAAAAGTAGTTTTACGCTTGTGCGTCCGCAGCAAGGGCACTGCCCCAGACGAGCGATGAGCGCATAGCTGAGCCGATGGCGCAAAGTTGTCATTGAGTTATCCACGTGCCTCTGCGCGCGCAGGACTGCCACGAGGGATGTAATCGCGGGGAAGGGCAGGCACTTGGCGTTCGAGGAAGTTTTTTTTGCCGCCGACTGGTTTGTCAGCAATCAGTCTTTCAGCCATGAGGAACCCGTATGCCGCGATGCTCAGACTGGCGTGGTGATGGAATCC
>NZ_JBASTH010000068.1:0-31004 GCF_049274795.1 Aquabacterium sp. | reverse complement strand
GGCCACCGCCGCCCGCCGCGCCAAGGCCGCGTCACGCGACACGGCGCCGCTGTGAGCCCGCGCGCCCATCCCCGCTGTTGCTGGAGCCCCGAGCCATGAACCTCAACGACCTGTCGCCCTCCGGCTGCCTGACCACGGCCGACAGCCTGCGCTGCGACGCGACCCTGCCCGACAACCCGGCCTGCACGCTCAACGTGCACTTCGGCATGCTGCTGGGCGTGGACGAGCTGCGCACCGAGCAGGGCTTTCACATCGGCCGCTCGCGCCGTCACCAGCGCCTGCTGCACGGCTTGGGCGTGGTCGCCGGTTATCCGCTCACCTTCGATGACGAGACCTTCGACCTGCGCGTGGGCCCGGGCTTTGCCGTCGATGCGCTGGGCCGCGACCTGGCGCTGGACGTGGGCCAGTGCGTCAACCTCGTCCAGTGGTGGCTCAAGTACCAGAACGACGAAGCCTTCGATGACCTGGCCAGCTTGGAATACGCCACCATCGACCTGGACGTGCGCGTCTGCTACAGCACCTGCCTGAGCAGCCCCGTGCCCGCCATCGCCGAGCCCTGCGCGGGCAACGCCTCCGACATCGCCTACTCGCGCGTGTGCGAAACAGTGACGCTGCTGTTGCGCCGCAACGTGCCGCCGCCCGAAGCGCCTGCCCCCGCGCCGGCACCTGCACCTGCCGATCCCAACGTCGATCCGTCCCCCGAGACACCGCCGGTCGTGCCGCCGCTCAACGAAGCCGCGAAGAACCACGCCGCGCTGGCCCTGCTGCTCTCGCAGATCGACACCGCAGCCCCTGACCCCATCGACACCGCCGACCTGTGTCTGCCGCTGGGCACCTTGCGCGGCGTGCACCTCAAGAAGGACGCCGACGGCTGGACCGCCACGCTGGGCAGCATCGACCTGAACACCCGCCCGCTGCTGCTGTCCACTGGCGCGCTGCAGCAACTGCTGCTGCCGCTGCTGGCCCAGGCACCGTTGTCCGGTGACACGACGAAGCTCAAGCGCGTCGGCCGCACCGGCAAGGCCGGCACCTAGACACCGCTCTTCATCTTCACCCACACCACCATCCACCGAGGTTCGCCATGGGCAATCAGAACGACATCACGGCCGGCTCCGTCGAGCTGGACACGCAGGACGGCGTGGCCTTCATCGAGCAGGCCAGCCCGCTGACCCGGCTGCACTACTTCGACGGCAAGTTCCTCAAGGCCGATGCGCTCGCGCAGGAGCAGGCCTACCACCGCACGCAGGTGCGCCTGTCCAACCTGGCCGGTGGCTGGGGCGTGGTCAACGGCCTGGGCATCGGCCTGGCGGGCGACCAGTTCACGGTGGGCGGCGGCTTGGCCATCACACCGGCCGGGCACTTCGTGTTCACCGTGGGCGATGTGCAGGCCAAGGTGGCCGACCTTCTCAAGGTAGCCACGGCCAGCGTCACACCCGGTGGCAACACCGAATTCGGCGAATGCGCGGGCAAGCCCGCCGGTGGCGTGCAGGAAACGGCTTCGCTGGGCCTTTACGAGATCACCGTCGGCCCCATCGAAGGCCTGTGCGGCAATGAGCCCGTGTACGGCGCGCTGTGCGAATCGGCCTGCGTGTCCGACTCGCGCCACCCCTACTGGCGCGAAGGCCTGGTGCTGCGCCTGCGGCCGATCACCCTCCAGTTGCCCACCAGCGTGGTCGTGCCCTTCAGCAACGTGCACCTGCGCAACCGCATGGCCTCGGCCTACTTCGCCATCGAGCCAGGCTCCACACCGCCGGCGCTCAGCGCCTCGGGCCTGGCCAGCGGCGTGTGGTGCCAGCCCGCCAGCCTTTACGGCCGTGACGAGGTCGTGATCGGCCTGCTGGCGCGCGAAGGCGGCGTCAACCGCGTGATCGATGCGTGGTCTGGCCGGCGCGAGCGCATGGAGGCGCAGGCTCGTGGCTACTGGCAGGGCCGCATGGCGATGCGGCCGTGGAACGTGTTTCTCGCGCAGATCCTGCAGTTCCAGTGCCAGCTCTCCGGCGTGTTCAGCGACACCGACGTGGTCGTGACCGTGCCGGACAACTGCGACCAGATCCGCGCCGTGCTCGACGACGCACGCAAGGAGATCGAGGCCCTGCAGAAGACCTATGCCGAAAGCACCAAGAAGCTGGTCGAAGCCCTGGCCGGCGGCAAGCCCACCAAGGAGGAGGCCAAGCAGTTGGCCGACCAGGTGCAGGGCAGCTATGCCGATCTGTTCGAGCTGTCTGAGAAGCTCTCCGGCGTCGAGGCAGGGCAGGGCGCCTTGCCCGCCAACCGCCTGCTGCTCAACAGCGGCTTCGTGCAATTGCCGCCGGCCGGTTACCTGCCGGTGCAGCCGGGCAAGACATCGTTGCAGGAACAGCTTCAACGCCTGTTCGGCGAAGGCGTGCGCCTGTACCTGCGCGCCGCCCGCGCCGACGTGCTGCCGCACCTGCTGGAAGAAGCGCAGCACATGGAGCGCATCTCGCTCACCAAAGGCCTGGACCAGCCCAGCGCGCTCGAAGAGGTCGAGATCTTCGTACCAGATGGTCAGGCCGTGGACGTGACCACCCAGCACCCGGGCACCTGGTGGTCGGTGGACATGAGCACCTCAGCCATCGTGCTGCTCTCGGTGCTGGTGTCCGCCGGCGATGAGACTGAGCAGGAGGCCGAAGCACAGAGCGTGGCCGACAAGCTCAAGGCCGAAGCCGCCGAGGTGCAACTGGCCGTGGCCAACAACGCCGCAGCACCCAAGGCAGGTGCCAAGGCTTCGGCGAAGGCCGCCACCAAACCCGCCGCCAAAGCGGGCAAGACCAGTGCCCAGGCCCGTGCGGGCACCGCCAAGGCCAGCGTACCGCTCACCGGTACTGCGCGTTTGGACGCGGCCGGCCTGCGCCTGAACACCAACGTCAAGAACGACGAAGCCTCCCAGCTCCAACTGCAAGGCCTGGCCCGCACCGAAGGTGATCGCGAGGATGGCAGCTTCGGCCTGGCCCTGGCCGTGTCGCTGGACCCCGATCTGCTGACAGGTGAACTCACCCCCGTGGCCTACCAGCAAGCACTGCGCAGTTCCTTCAAGAGCTTCAAGCGCGTGGAGGACACCACCGGCAGCGACGATGACGGCAGCGACCGCAGTGTCGCGTTCTCTCTCTACCTGTCCACCGACATCGCCAAGGATCCTTTTGATCTGGCCGTGGGCGACGACACCACGTTCAAGGGCGAGCTGCGCCAGCTCATGCGCCTGGGCCAGGCGGGTGCGGCGGGCGACGCGCGGGTGTCGGGCACGCTCTCGGTGCTGTCGCGCCAGACCAGGAGCCAGGGCCGCACAGCCCTGGTGATCGAGCTGGACATGGTCAGCTCCGTCAAGGTCATCAACCTCAATGGCCAGACCAAGTCGCGCAATACCCGTCTGGTGCAGCGCCTGGGCCTGGTGCGCCAGGGTGACGGGCGTACCGGCGTGCTGCTGATCGATGACGAGCAGTTCGATGCCAAGTCACCACCCCTGAACGTCGATTGGGATGAATCGCCCCGTCTGGCCACCGTCACCATGAGCCGGGCCGCGCCTCAATCGGGCGTGGGCAACATGCTGCGCAAGATGAGCGCCGGCAACGACGGCATCGCCATCGATGGCCAGCAAGCCGAAGAAGGCGATGCGGACACCAGCACCTTCACCATCGCCAGCCTGCAAGGCCTGAACCAGGCGCCTCAGCCCGCCAGCCCCATCGGATCGCAGGCGCTCACCACCCTGGTCAGCCTGTCCGATGCCACCAGCGACAGTGCCTTTCTGGCGCGTGCGCGCAAGCGTCTCTTTCCCTCGCTGGACGCGGCCCCGCAGCAGGACATCACCGCCGTGCTCGACTGGGTGCTGTTCCGCCGCCGCCGGCCCACCTTCTGCGATCCGGCCTGTGTGCCGCCTGTCGCCCCCGATGTCGAGGCCTTCCAGGTCTGGCACATCAAGGTCGATTCGGAGAAAGAGCTCAAGGCGCTGCGCAGCGTGCTGGACAACGACAAGGCCGAGGCCCTGTCCAATTTCAAGCTCCAGCCCGTGGGCGTGCTGCGCTACCAGAACGACAGCACCGAGCCTGAGGAAACGCCTGCCAAGGTGCTGGCCATGTGGCAACAGGCCGCGCCCGGCAACAAGGTAGTGCTGGGCTGCGCCTGGGAGACCACGCCCACCGCTGGCCAGGGCTGGCAGAACCACTTCCGCCTGCGCGCCATGCTGGCCCGCATCAGCAGCCTGACCACGCCGCCGCCGCAGGGCGATGGCAGCATCACCACCTTGGCCAAGGCACCCGCACCGCTGGCGGGCCAGTC
This sequence comes from Aquabacterium sp., assembly GCF_049274795.1. GTDB lineage: Bacteria > Pseudomonadota > Gammaproteobacteria > Burkholderiales > Burkholderiaceae_C > Aquabacterium. The sequence goes on along the minus strand of NZ_JBASTH010000068.1, from coordinate 26,714 downwards.
GCTGGACGGAGGCTTCCTGGTCGTCACCATCGGCGCCAAGGAGGCCGTGGCCAACACGCACCGCGTGCTGCTGGTCGACATCGGTCTGTGGGCGGATGTGGAGCCGTCTTTCAAGTCGGGCGACTACGCCGGGGGCTGGAAGGCGCTCAACGAGTTCACCCAGTCGCCAGACCAGAACGTGCAGGAGCTGTCACTGGCCTTCAAGGAGAACACGCTCACCGCGGCCCAGACCCAGAAGCTCGTCAAGACCGACCAGACCTGGGAGGCTGCCAACACCAACGGCAACCCCTTCTCACGCAATGCCTACCGGCTCGATGCGTCGGTCATCAGCAACGGTGTGAAGCCCGAGGTGCAGAGCGATCTCATCGCCAAGACCGTGGGTGGACAGACTGCCGCCAGCTACCAGATCCCCGGGCAGACCGACCTGGGCGGCGGGGCCGAGGTGCTCACGGTCATCGTGTACGACATCATCTACCCGCGCTGACGCCTGCAGCACCGATCTGCCAAGGAGACCGCCCATGGCCAGCGTCCCACGCGTCGCCGACACCAAGAAGCCCGCTGCCAAGCCGCCCGAGGGTGAGAAGAAGGGCGGCCAGGCGGGCGCCGCGAAGGCCACCGAGCCCAAGGCGGCTGGCAAGCAGGGCGGTGGCGCGGCCAAGGAGGGCGCAGGCAAGGGCGGTGCGCAAGCGGGTGCAGCAGGCGGCGGGGAAAAGGTCACCCCCCAGCAGCGCGTGGACCGCATGGCCGTGCGCGCCAAGCTGGCCGTGAGCGATCCGGGCGATGCGGTCGAGAAGGAAGCCGACCAGGTGGCCGACAAGGTCAGCCGCAAGATGACCGAGCCCGCACCGGCGCAGGACCACGTCAAGGCGGGCGGTTCTGGCGCGGAGCAGAAGAAGGGCGCCGCCGCCAAGCCCAAGGAAGAAGCCCCCAAGCAGGCCATCCCCCGCACCGCCAGCGGCGCCGTGCCGGCCATGCGCGAAGCCGCATCGCCCAACGATGCCAAGGACAAGCAGCAGCAGAACGCCGTGGGCGCGGCCGCCGCGCGCAAGGATGGCCACGACACGCAATCACGAATCAAGCAGCAACTGGGGCAAGGCGAATCGCTGCCCGAGAACATCAAGCCGCGCCTGGAGAAGGAGTTCGGCCATGATTTCTCCAACGTGCGCATCCACCACGACGGGCAGGCCGACGGCCTGAGCAAGGAGCTCTCGGCCCACGCCTTCACCGTGGGCAGTGACATCTTCTTCGCCAGCGGCCAGTACCAGCCGGGCACGCCCGCCGGCCTGCAACTGCTCTCGCACGAACTCACCCACGTCGTGCAGCAGAAGGACAGCGTGCCCGCCGTGAACCGCCGCATCGACCCCACGCTGGCCTCCACCTACACGGCCGGCTCCGGCACGCCCGCCGCCGAGACGGCCCTTGGCACGCTGCAGATTCCGGCCGTGAAGGCGCGCCACCTGCCCATGTACGCCAGCCTGGCCGCGGCCGGCAACCTCAAGCGCGTCAAGGGCTACGGGCGTGACGGCGCCAACCAGCGCTCGGTGTGGAACAGCACGATCCAGGTGCCCGACACCGCCGTGCGCACCCAGCTCACCGGGCGCAGCATCGCGCCGCCCGCCAACAACACCGACAAGGTCGCCATCACGCTGGGCGGACGCAACTACAAGCGCACCATCCCCGAGCTGCAGGACATGCTCAAGATTCCCGAGTGGGGCCGGCGCGGCACACGGCCGGCCAACGGCTTCCAGGTCGACCACATCGTCGAGCTGCAGGTGTCGGGCCAGATGGGCAGCGGCGTGGGCAACACCATCCAGAACATGGAGCTGCTGGACCAGCCCAGCAACAGCAGCTCCGGCGGGCAGATCCGCAGCGGCATCTACGCGCGGGTCGATGCCTACCTGGCCACCTTCACGCCGCGCCCTGACCGTGGCACCTTCCTGCGCACCACCGATGTCATCTTCGACAGCGTGCAGGCCAATGGCGGCGCTGGCGCGCCGGCCGGCGCCTCCTCATGGTGGAGCAAGGCCGACATAGAGGCCGCCGAGCCGCTGGCCACCGCACGGCCCGCGCCGGCCACGCGCGAAGGCACGCCCGACGAGTTCATCTTGTCTTCTTCACCCGGCGGCATCGAGGTCGGGCGCTTTCGCCACGCACCCACCGAGACCACCATCACACCGCAGGGCGCGGCCGCGCGCCGACTGGCTGGCATGGTGATCCAGTCCATCACGCTGCAGAACGCGGGCAGCGGCGCGGCGGCCTCGGTGGGCTCCATCCAGGCGCAATGGGAGCTGCCGGCCGACTGGCAGCCCGCCGATCCCAACATCACCATGAGCATGGCGGCCGACGGCGACTACCGCGGCTACCCCTCGCGCATTCCCACGCCCGCGCTGGAGTTCCGCCACCTGAGCCCGGTGGCCTTCGACAGCATCTCGGCCGACGACGGCCAACTCAAGGCCCAGGGCCAGCTCACGCCCTCGCTGCCCATCTTCGGCGCGCCCATCAGCGTGAGCATGCAGGGCCGCGACATCACCTTCTCGATGGACTACAGCGCGGGCGACCTGCGCCTGCCCATCCCGGGCCTGACCATCGACGATTCGACCGTGCGCCTGTTCTACTCGACCGAGCGCGGTCTGGGTGCGGGCGGCCAGGTCTTCTTCTCGGTGGCGCGCGTCGGCAGCGGCGACCTGAGCGCGAGCTTCTCGACCGGGGGCGGCATCGGCCTGGAAGGCGCCTTCAACTTCGACAGCCGCCTGTTCGACCGTGCCCGCGTGCGCGCCTGGTGGCGCAACGGCGAAATGGGCGCCGAAGGCACCATCGGCATCGACCGGCCCGACAAGATCAAGGGCATTCGCAGCGCCAGCCTCACAGTGGGCGTCACGGGCAGTGACTGGTCTTTCGCGGGCAATGCCGCGCTGTCAGTGCCCGGCGTGAGCGATGCCAGCATCAGCGTGCGCAAGACGGACCAGGGCATGGTCTTCGATGGCGACGTGAACCTGTCGTCCAGCGCACTGGTGCGCTCGGGCCGCATCCACGTCAATGCCACCGAGCAGGCCGAGGGCTACAAGCTGTCGGCCACCGGCACGGCCCAGCCCAACATCCCCGGCGTCGATTCGCAGTTGGAGGTGAGCTACGACGACGGGGCCTTCACCGCCAGCTTCAGCGGTGCCTATGCACGCGGGATGATGTCCGGCCAGGTGACGGTGGGCGTGACCAACCGCAGCGTCGATGAGCAGGGCAACCTGGGCGGCCTGGGCGACCCGGACGCGCCGCTGGTGGTCTACGGCAGTGGCAGCGCCACGCTGCGCATCGCGCCCTGGCTGCAGGGCACGGCGGGCATACGCTTCTCGCCCACGGGCGAAGTAACGGTGTCCGGCGAGATTGGCCTGCCCGGCTCGATCGAGCTGTTTCCGCGCAAGGAGATCAACAAGTCGCTGTTCAGCCTGTCCACGCAGATCCCGATCGTGCCGGGCATCGTGGCCGAGGTGGGCGGCAGCCTGTCCGCCAAGGCGGGGATCGGCCCCGGCGTGCTCGACCAGGCGCGCATCGGCATCGAATACAACCCCGCGCACGAAGAGAACACCCGCGTCACTGGCGACGCACACCTCAACGTGCCGGCCGACGCAGGCCTGCGCCTGGCCGCGCGCGCGGGCATCGGCCTGGGCATCACCGGGGCCAGCGCCACGGGCGGCCTGGAGCTGGGCGGCACCCTGGGCATCGACGGCGCGGCCGAGGCCGGCGTGCACGTGGACTGGATGCCGAACCAGGGCCTGCGCATCGATGCCAACGCCGCCTTCCATGCCGAGCCCAAGTTCAAGTTCGACGTGTCGGGCTATGTGGCCGTGACGGCGCTGGGCTTCAGCGTGTACGACCAGCGCTGGCAACTGGCCGCGTACGAGCTGGGCTCGAACCTGCGCTTCGGCGTGAACTTCCCGGTGCACTACGTGGAAGGCGAGCCCTTCGTCGTGTCCATGGACGATGTGGAATTCGAGGTGCCGGATGTGGACCCGGGCGCGCTGATCGGGCAACTGGGCAGCGAGATTTTCTGAGGGCTCTCAGCGAGGCTGTGGCCGACGCCGCTTGGTGTTTCGCCGGCCGCCAGCCAGCGCCACATCGTGCGCGGCCAGCAGTTCGATGAACTTCAGGCCCGCCCCGGACACCGTGCGTTGCCTCAACCAGGCCACACCGAAGCGCGCCTTGGTGCCGAGTTCGATATCGTCGATCACGGTCAGCAGCCCGGCCTTGATCTCGGCCTGCACCATGAAGCGCGGCATCATCGACACCGCATCCGAATCCACCAGCATCGCCTTGAGCACGCTGGAGCTGTCGCACTCCAGCGTGAGCAGGCTGCCGCGCAGTGCGGTGCGGCGTTCTGCCGGCATGCCTGCGGCCAGGGCCTTGGCGGCATGCGGCGGCAGGCGCGGCCCGGCCAACGGGTAGCTGAACAGATCGTCCAGCCCCGGGGCGGGCAGGGCGGCCAGCGGGTGCCCGGCGCGGCACACCACCACGGCCTGGTGAGGCGACAGGGCCTGCGACGCGAAATCCTCCAGCTGCTCGACCTCGCTGAGATCCAGCACGATCAGGTCCACGTCCCGTGCACGGGCGCGCTCGGGCAGTTCCTGCCAGGGGGCTACCAGCAACTGCACGCGCAGGCCAGGGTGCAGGCGGTTCAGCCGGCCCACCACCGGCCCGATCAGGGCCGAGCCGCCAAAGGGCCCGACACCGATGCGCAGCTCGCCCAGCGCCAGCCCGCGCGCCAGGCGGATCTCATGTTCCAGGTCCTGCGTGGAGGCCTCGAAAGCCTTGGCATGCCGCAGCAGCAGTCGGCCCAGGTCAGTAGGCTCGATGCCGCCGCGCTGCCGCTCGAACAGCGCGCCGCCCACCTGCGCCTCCAGCCCCTGGATGCTGCGTGACAGCGCCGGTTGCGTGATGTGCAGCGCCTCGGCGGCGCGGCTGAAGCTGGCGTGCTCGGCCACGGCGGCCAGATGCTTGAGGTGGCGGAGTTCGATGTTCATGCGGATATCCATGCTAATTAAGCATGGTGAATATGATTTCAATGCATTTGACACATGATGGCCTATTGTCCATGATCGCGCCGCATCTAATCGATAACACGCGCTGAAGGAGACAAGCGACATGACGCATGCCATCGCCATCCATGACGAACCTGTGGCCGGCCCGCGTGAGCGATGGGCCTCGGTGCAGGCCAGGGCGCCGCGTGGCACTCGGCGGGGCATGCTGCCCACGCTGAGCCTGATCGGCTTGACCCTGGCCCTGGCGGCCTGCTCGCCAGGCAAGGCGCCTGAAAGCGCCGAGGGCACGGCTCACGGTGCGGTGTCCAGCACCGTGCAGCAGGCCAATGCCGCCGTCGCCCAGGCGGCTGATCTGTCCGATCCCACCAACTTCGCAGATGCCAAACGCGGCTTCATCGCCGCGCCCACCGGCCAGGTCAAGGATGCCGAAGGCCGCGTGGTCTGGGATTTCGCCGCCTTCAACTTCGTCAAGGGCCCGGCGCCGGCCACCGTCAACCCCAGCCTGTGGCGCCAGGCCCTGCTCAACAACCAGGTGGGCCTGTTCAAGGTGCGCGATGGCGTCTGGCAACTGCGCGGCTTCGACCTGGCCAACATCACCCTGATCCAGGGCAAGACGGGCTGGATCGTGGTCGACACCGGCACCGCGCAGGAGACGGCCGCCTATGCACTGGCCTTCGCGCGCCAGCACCTGGGCAATCAACCTGTGTCGGCGGTGGTGTTCACCCACAGCCACATCGACCACTTTGGCGGTGCGCTGGGCGTGATCTCCGCGAATGAAGCCAAACAGCGCAAGGTGCCCGTGGTGGCGCCCGTGGGCTTCATGGAGGAAGCCACCAGCGAGAACGTGCTGATGGGCACGGCCATGGGCCGCCGCGCGCTCTACATGTACGGCAACCGCCTGCCGCGCAATGCCGAGGGCCTGGTCGACAACGGCCTGGGCAAGGCCGTGGCCTATGGCCGCGTGGGTCTGCTGCCGCCCACCGTGGTGGTGGATCAGCCCCAGCAGGAGCTGATGCTCGATGGCGTGCGCTTCGTGTTCTACAACGTGCCCGGCAGCGAGGCGCCCTCGGAGTTCACCTTCTCGCTGCCTGATCTCAAGGCCTTTGGCGGCGCCGAGCTGATGAGCCAGACCCTGCACAACCTGTACACGCTGCGCGGCGCCAAGGTGCGCGATGCGCTCAAGTGGTCGGGCTATCTCGATGCCGCGCTGGAACAATCGGCAGGAGCCGAGGTGGTGTTCAACCAGCATCACTGGCCGGTGTGGGGCGCCGAGCGCATCCGCACGTCCATCGAGCGCCAGCGCGATGTCTACCGCTACATCCACGACCAGACGGTGCGACTGATGAACGCGGGCCTCACCGGCCCCGAGATCGCCGAGACGCTGCAGCTGCCCAAGGCCCTGCAGGACGAGCTCACCATCCGCGGCTACTACGGCACCGTGCGCCACAACGTGAAGGCGGTGTACCAGCACTACATGGGCTGGTTTGATGCGAACCCAGCCAACCTCGATCCGCTGCCGCCGGTGGACGCGGCCAAGCGCTACGTGGCGCTGGCAGGTGGCATGGACAAGCTGGTGACTTCAGCCCAGCAGGCCTACGATGCGGGCGATTTCCGCTGGGCGGCCGAGCTGCTCAAGCACGCCGTGTATGCGGATGCGGACAACAAGCCCGCGAAGGAGCTGCAGGCCAAGGCCTTCGAGCAGATGGGCTACATGGCCGAAGCTACCCCGTGGCGCAACTTCTACCTGACCGGTGCGCTGGAGCTGCGCCAGGGCGCGCCCGACAAGGGCATGGCCCGCGACGCGCTGCTCGACATGCTGCAGCACACGCCCATCGAGCGCTTCCTGGAGGCCATGGCGGCCTCGCTCAACGGCCCCAAGGCCGGCGACACGCGCCTGAGCATCAACTTGGTGTTCTCGGATCTGGGGGAGGGCTACGTGCTGCGCATCGCCAATGGCGTGCTGCACTTCACCAAGGCGCCGCCGGCGACCGACGCGAACGCCACGCTCACCCTGACCAAGGCCTTCTTTTTGCGCATGGTCACCGGGGGGGCGGGTGCCAAGGACCTGCTGCTGTCCGATCAGACGAAGATCGATGGCAGCAAGCTGGACCTGGCACGCTTCTTTGCACTGATCGAGAAGGCGCCAGGCACCTTCCCGATCGTCACGCGCTGACGGAGCGGGCTCCGTCGCGCGCAGCGGGCCTTACACCGTGGCGATGTCCTTGCGGGCCGACACCAGGGCGGCGTCGCGGGCATCGGGGCCCAGGGCCAGGCCTTCGGCCGTGATCACGCGGATGTCGGTGATGCCCAGGAAGCCCAGCACCTGCTTGAGGTAGCCCACGTGCGCCTGGCCCGAGGGCTGGTTGGCATGCACGCCACCGGCCGTGGCCACGATCACCACGCGCTTGCCTTTGGCCAGGCCTTCCACGCCGTTGGCGCCGTAGCGGAAGGTCACGCCAGCCACGGCCACCAGGTCGATCCAGGACTTGAGCTGGGTTGGCACCGTGAAGTTGTACATCGGGGCGCCCAGCACGATGGTGTCGGCGGCCAGGAACTCGGCCATCACGGCATCGGCCCTGGCAGCCAGGGCTTGTTGCTCGGCGGTGCGCTGCTCGGCCGGTGTGCCACGGGCACCCAGCACGGTGGCGTCCACCTGCAGGGCGTCGGCGGCGGCCAGGTCGCGGTAGCTCACGCTCACCGAGGGCTCGGCCAGCTTGATGGCCTCGACGACTTCGGCGGTCAGCAGGCGCGAGGTGGAATGGGCGCCGAGGATGCTGGAATCAAGGTGCAGCAGTTTCATGATGGGCTCCAGGTAGACAGGTTGTTTGGTCGATGGAGTCATCGTATATTTGCGCCATGAATAGCACTAGTTACCAGGATTGAGAATGACTGTTCCATCCATGGTTCAAATGACGCCAGCTGGTGAGCCGCCCGACCTGAACGACTACCGTTATTTCGCCGTAGTGGTCGACTGCGGCGGGTTCTCTGCGGCGGCGCGGCAATTGGGCCTGCCCAAATCGCGCCTGTCGCGCCGGGTGGCCGGGCTGGAGGCTCGACTGGGTGTGCGGTTGCTTCAGCGCAGCACCCGGCGCATCACCGTCACCCACGTGGGGCAGCAGGTGCTGGCGCACTGCCAGGCCCTGCTGCGCGAGGCCGAGGCGGCCGAATGCGCCGCGGCCCGGGTCAAGGCCGAGCCCTCGGGCCGGGTGCGCGTCAGCCTGCCGATGAACCTGCTGGACATCAGCCTGATCGGCGTGTTCGAGAAGTTCATGCAGGACCACCCCAAGGTCACGCTGGACGTGATCCAGACCAGCCGGCGGGTCGACCTGATCGAGGAGGGCGTCGATCTGGCGTTGCGCGTGCGCGCCACCGACGACGAAGACCCTCAGTGGGCCACGCGCCGGCTCATGCCGACCCGGCCGCTGCTGGTGGCCAGCCCCGCGCTGGCCGAGGCCCACGGCGGCCTGAGCACGTTCGCGCAGCTGGAGTCGGCCCCGGTGCTGGGGGCCGCGGGCCCCAATGGCAAGGTGCACTGGCGGCTGGAGGGGCCGGATGCCGAGGTGAAGGAGGTGGCTTTGGCACCGCGCCTGGCCAGCGACCATTTCGCCTTGCGCACACGCGCGGCCTTGCTGGGCCTGGGCGTGACCATGCTGCCTGAAGTCTTTGCCTTGCCGGAGATCGAGGCCGGACGCCTGGTGCCGGTGCTGCCGGGGTGGCGCTTCCAGCTCAACCACCTGCAGGCGGTCTATGTGAGCCAACGGGGCTTGTCGCCGGCGGTGCGTGCCTTGCTGGACGCGCTGGCGCAGGTAGAGGCGCCAGGGATCTGAGTGAACCGCTTGAGGGATGCCGGGCGGCACGGTGGCGTGCCACCCGGTCCCGTTTGCTTTGTCTGTCTCACTCCACCAGGTGGCCCGGGGGCCCTCCTGTTGGCGTTGATTTTAGGGAGGTAGGCAGGGCTGCCATCCCCACACATGGGGGGAAACCTAGGGATAACCCGTCGTTCGGCCAGGGGGCCGAATGCGTCAGTGGCCCTTTTGTGCCCAGAACAGCCCCGTTCTCGGCGTGCAGCTGCCATCAGCCTCGATGGCCAGCGCCTGCTGAACCTCCTGCGGCGCGCCTTGCTGCAAGGCCCGGATCGCCTCTGTCTGCAGGGCTGGCGTGCGCATGCGGGCCACCCAGTCGGCAAATGCCAGCCGCACAGGCCACTGCGCCTGCTCGTGCACCGTGAAGCCTGCTTCGGCCAGCAAGGCCCGCCATTGCGAAGCCGAGTGGTTGCGCACGTGTGAGCGGTCTCGCAGTATCTCCATGGCTTGCAGGTGGGTGTCGACCAGCGATTCTTCGTGGCCCAGGATGTCGATCACCAGCAGGTAGCCGCCGGGTTGATCACGCGGCGCATCTCGCGCAGTGAGGCTTCGAGCGCTGTCCAGTGATGCGCGCGCTGTAGCGCGTGGCCACCGTGCAGAAGTGGCCGTCCTCGAAGGGCAGGGCATCGGCCTGGGCATGCGGGTCGAACTGCTGCTGGATGGCCTGCTGGTGTGTGGTGGGTATGGGCGTGGCGGATGGGGGTGTCATGGCCGGCTCCTGTGCATGGAGATGACCGACGATACGCAGCAGATCATGCTGGTACAAGTTGCATCCTTATCCTATTGTGAGACGTACTCCGCCATCATCCAGACATGCCGTCTACCCGCTTTCCCATCGATCCTCAGCCCGCTCCGGGCGATGCCCCCGAGAACAACGCCCTGGGCGACTTCCTGCACGCCTGCCGCGACCGCTTGCGCCCGCAGGACGTGGGGCTGCCACAAGGCGCCCGCCGCCGGGCCCCGGGCCTGCGCCGTGAAGAGGTGGCGGCGCTGTGCGGCATCAGCCCCACCTGGTACACCTGGATCGAGCAGGGGCGCACGCGTGCCGTCTCCACCGAAACACTGGGGGCGCTGGCGCGGGGCCTGCTGCTGTCGGCGGCCGAGCGTGCTTACCTGTTCGAGCTGGCGGCACGCGCCCAGCCCACGGCGGCGGGTATCGATGATGACGAGCATCTGCCCTCCCTGAGCGCGCTGGTGGACGCGGTGCGCACGCCCGCCTATGTGCTCGACAGGCACTGGGATGCCGTGGCCTGGAACCGCCCGGCCGCGCAGCTGTTCGAGGATTGGCTGGGTGGTGGTGCCCGGCGCACAGCCCAGGCGCCGGGCAGCCGCAACCTGCTGCGCTATGTGTTCCTGCACGATGGGGCGCCAGCCTTGATTGGCGATTGGAGCGAGCGTGCGCGCCGCCTGGTGGCCGAGTACCGTGCCGATACCGCCTCGTGGCGCGATGACCCGGTGGCCCAGGCCCTGGTTGACGAACTGCAGTGGGCCAGCCCGGCCTTCAAGGCGGCCTGGCGCTCGCAGGCGGTGCTGTCGCGCGAGGGCGGGCTGAGGGGTTTCGATCACCCCCGGCTGGGGCGCCGCGAGTATGAGCAGTTCACGCTGCGGGTGGCCCAGCACTCTGCGCTCAAGCTGATCGTGCTCACACCCCGGGTGATGGCGCAGGAGGCGTAAGGCGCTTGGTACAGTGGTGCGCTCAAGGATAGGCTGGGCCAGCCGAGTTTTCTTGTCCCCGCAGGGAGAAGGGCTAGGCGTACTTAAAACCCGAGGAGCCCCATGACGGACAGCAGTGATCGCAAGGCGGTGAGCCTGCCTGACGGCGACAGCCCCTGGATGCGCGTGTGGCAGCACGAGGCGGCAGCGTTGGCGATAGCTGCGTCACCGGTGCGTGCCGAACAGCCTTCTGCGCCCGTCGCGCCGCGCGAACGTCTGCAGCCGGGGGCGTTGGGTCCTTGGTGGCGGGCCGGCGTGCGTGCGGCCACCTTCCGCCAGGCGCCAGACCTGTCCGCGCTGCAAGCCACGCCGGCCGTGGTGGCCTGGCTGGTGCTGTTCAACCTGGCCGTGCAGGTGCTGTGGCAGCGTCTGGCCATGCCGGGACCGGCCGATTTCCATGGGCAAGGGCTGCTGCAAGGCGGGCTCGATCTGGCCGTGATCGCCTGGGTGTGCGCGTGGGTGCGCGCACCGGGGCCCCAACGCATGGCCTTGCTCTGTCTGGTGCTGGGCACCGAGTTCGTGATCAGCCAGGTCAGCGGCCTGCTGTGGGTGCTGGCCGGGCAGGCGCAGGCGGCGGGCCTGTGGCGCCAGGGCAGCGTGTGGCTGCTCTGGTTGCTGTGGCTGGGCCCCATGGTGTGGTGGATGGCTGCCGTGGGGGCCGTGCTGTGGCGCCAGGGCGACCGGCTCCTGCGGCCGTGGCTGGGCGGTATGGCCTTGCTGGCGGGCTTGATGGCCCTGCACTGGGTGATGCCCTCGCAGCAGATCTGGACACCCGGTCGGATCAGCCAGGGTGCTGGTGACGAGTCGGACGAGTCAGCGCGGCTGACCCTGACCGAGCCCGTGCTGCGCGCGCAGGCCACCTTGCTGGATCAGCAACTGGCTGCTCTCAAGCCGCAGCGCCCGGGCGTGGTGGATGTGTACGTGCTGACCTTCGCCCCCTATGGCGATGAGGACGTGTTCCTTCGCGAGAGCGCCATGGTGGCGGACGTGATGGCGCAACGCTTCGACGCACAGGGGCGCGCGCTGCAACTGGTCAACAACCCGCGCACGGCCGAGCAACTGCCGTGGGCCACCAGCGACAACCTGCGCCGAGCCCTGCAACGCATCGGGCAGCTCATGGATCCGCGTGAGGATGTTCTTTTCATCCACCTGACCTCGCATGGCGCGCGCGATGGGCAACTGGCCACCGAGTTGTGGCCGGTGCGCCCGGATGCGGTCACGCCCGCCTCGCTCAAGGCTGCCTTGCAGGATGCGGGCATCCGCTACCGCGTGGTGTCGATCTCGGCGTGCTACTCGGGCAGCTGGATCGCGCCGCTGGCCGATGACGACGCACTGCTGATGACCGCGGCCGATGCCGAGCACACGTCCTACGGCTGTGGCCGTCTCTCACCGCTGACCTTCTTCGGCCGCGCCATGTACGACGAGCTGCTGCGCACGCAGACCCGATCGTTCACCGAGGCGCATGCCAAGGCGCGAGAGCTGATCCTGCAGCGTGAGCAGGAGGCCGGCAAGGACGATGGCTACTCGAACCCGCAGATCAGTGTGGGCTCGCGCATCGCGCCGATGCTGGAAGCGCTGCGGCAGCGGCTGGAAGCGCCTCGCTGAGCGGTGGCGTGGGGTTGCGGCTGCGCGGGCTCAGAGCGCCCAGAGTCGAGCCAGCAGCAGACACCACATCACCGCGGCCACCACATTGCTCAGGGCGAACACCGTGAGCCGGTGGGGCACGTGGTTGTAGCCCAGGTAAATCACTGAGTGCAGCACGCGCAGCGCCACGTAGGCCCAGGCCAGCATCAGCAACGTGGGCGTGACGTGCTGCGTGATCACCGCCACCAGGCAGGCCAGGTAGAACAGCACCGGCACTTCCAGCAGGTTCATGAAGACCCGGTTGGGTACCCGCGTGGCGGTGGGCACGCGCGGGGATTCGCCGTACTTGAAATCGTCGAAATCCACCTCGCCGCGGGCGCCGGCCTTGAACCGCGCGATGGGCACCAGCAAGAGCACGAGCAGGGTCCACAGGGCCAGCACGGCCATGGGTTGCAGGATGGTGTGGGTGGTCATCACGGGCTCCTGGTGGCGGGTTGAATCGGTGTGCTTGAAACGGCGGCGGCGCTCAGGACCCGTGGCGCAGCGTGCCGCGCACGATGTCCAGGGCCACGTGGCGAGCCACCTCGTCGATGAAACGGCCGAAATCAACATGCGCCGTGTCATCGGCGCGGTCGGAGATGGTGCGCACCACCGCGAAGGGCACGCCGAAATCATGGCAGACCTGGGCCAGTGCGGCACCTTCCATTTCCACGGCCAGGGCATCGGGCAGGGCCTGGCGCAGGGCGGTGCTTTCGCTGGCGCTGGACACGAAGCGGTCGCCGCTGACGATCAGGCCCTGGTGGACACGGGCGTCCCGCTGCGTGGCGAGCGCATCGAGGGCATGGGTCGTGCGGCGGCCGGACCCTGTGGCCAGTGCCTGAGTGGCCGCTGCTGCCACGGCGTTGCTCAGCGCCGTGTGCGTCGGCAAGCGTGACAGGCCCTGCCCCGGGATCTCGAAGCGCGGGAACAGGGGCGAGGCATCCATGTCGTGCTGCAGCAGTTCGGTGGCCACGACCACATCGCCCACCTGCACGTCCGCGCCCAGGCCGCCGGCCACGCCCACGAAGAGGATCTGCGTGGCCTGGAACTCGGTCAGCAACAGCGTGGCAGTGGTGGCTGCGGCCACCTTGCCGATGCCCGACAGCACCACGACCAGTTCGCGGCCCTCCCAGTGGCCGACCCAGAAGTCAGGGCCGGCCCGGCGCACCCGGGTCTCGTCCGGCATCGCGTCGAGCAGGGTCTGCAGTTCCTGCGGCATGGCCGCCATGATGGCGAGGCGCCCCATCCGATGTCCTTCGTGCTGATGGCTGATCCGGCGCGATTGTCCCACCGCGTTGCAGCCAGTCACCAGTGCGTGAGAACCCTGTTGACATGTTATGTCGATGGCCCTACATTGAGCGCCATGGGACGTCGATGTGGCGGCCTTCAACAGGGAGTGAAATGAAACCACTGCTTGATCAACTCCAGGGATTGGACGCGCTGATCAGCCAGGCCATGGGCGGCCTGTCCGTGCATCTGCAACCCATTCCAGGCGATGTGCCGGTGGTGCAGATCACCATCGATGGCCGCCAGGAGCTGCCCATCTTCCTGACGGGCTCGCAGGCGCAGATCCTGTGCATGTGCTACCTGTGGACGGACGACGAGGTCAAGGCCGATCGCCGCACCGAACTGCTGGGCTGCCTGCTGGACCTGAATCCATCGGTGCCGCTGTCATCCTTCGGGCGCGTGGACGGACGCTACGTGCTGTTCGGCGCGCTGTCGGCCGATGCCCGCACAGAAGACATCGCCAAGGACGTGGCCGTGCTCAGCGACAACGCGCTCGACGCGCTCGATGCGTTGTCGGAATTCCTGAACTGATCGACCGAGGACACACCATGACCGTCATCAAGAAACTGGTCACCCTGTTGCGCGGCAGTGCCCGCGAGCTGGGCGAAAGCGTGGTCGATGCCAATGCCACGCGCATCTACGAGCAGGAAATCGTCGACGCGCGCCACAGCATCGACCAGGCCCGTGGCGATCTCACCGGCGTGATGGCCAAGGAGATGCAGACCGCACGCGCCATCGAGAAGCTCAAGACCGAGGTGGCCCGCTACGAAGGCCTGGCGCTCGAAGCACTCAACAAGTCGCAGGAAACGCTGGCGCTGGAGGTGGCCAACAAGGTGGGCGCGCTCGAGCAGGAGCTCGACGAGCAGACCAAGGCACATGCCTCCTATGCCGTGCAGGTGGCCAAGCTCAAGGAGCTGATCAAGTCGGCCGAAGCCCGCATCCGCGAGCACGAGCGTGAACTGGCCATTGCCAAAACGACCGAGAGCGTTTACCGTGCCACCCGCTCCATCTCCGAGAACATCGGCAGCAGCGGCTCCAAGCTGGTCAATGCGCGCCAGTCGCTCGAGCGCATCAAGCAGCGACACGAGGATCTGTCCGACCGCATGGCCGCTGCCGAATCGCTGGACGCGGAATTCGGCCACGCCGCGCTCGAGAAGAAGCTGGCCGCGGCCGGCATCGGCGAGGACGCCGACCGGGCCCGCAAGGTGATGGAGCGCGTGCGCGCGCGCCAGGCCTCCGAAGGACAAGGATGAGCCTGGGGCGCAAGCCGGCGCGCTGGCGGGACTCGGACGATGCGATCCGGGCCGTGCAGGTGGCTTTCGATGTGGAGCAGGCTGTGCTGGAGGCGGTGCGTCAAGCCGCCTTCCAGAACCACCTGTCCACCTCGGACCAGATCCGGCAACTGCTGGACCTGCCCACCCCGTCGCGCCCCAAGCGCCCAAGGCTCACGGTGTCGCTCAGCGGCGCCGACTACGAATTGCTGTCATCACGCTACCAGCTGCCGGCCGACGACCGCCTGGCGATCAAGGAGCGCGTCACGCAGGAGCTCATCGCTTTTGCACAGGGAGGTGACGCAGCGCCGCCAGGCAGGAAATCGTCGCCGCCCAGGCGGCAGACCTGAAGAAGCTTCATAGAATCGAACAACAACATTGAACGGCTAGGCCAAGATGCCTGCCGCGGACCTGACAAGGGGGGATCATGGGAGGTTTTCTCGATGCGGCCGTGGGCTATCCCACGGCGGTCTACACGGCGCTGCTCGGTGTCGTGCTGGTGTACTGGTTGATGGCCCTGCTGGGTGTCGTCGACTTCGAATCCAGCGGCATCGACATCGATGTGGACATGCATGCCGACGGCCAGATCGACGACCTGGGCGTGCTGGCCAGCTATGTGGTGGGCTTCGGGCTCAATGGCGTGCCGTTTTCCATCGTGGTCAGCCTGATCGTGCTCGTGTGCTGGACGATGAGCTGCCTGGCCGGCATGTGGGTGCTGGCCTGGGTGCCTACCTTGTTGCTCAAGGCCGTGGCTGGCACGGTTGTGCTGGTGGGCAGCTTCCTGGTGTCCATCCCGGTCACGGCGCGCGTGGTGCGCCCGATGCGCGGCCTGTTCGTCAGCCACACGGCCATCGGCAATGCCGCCCTGGTGGGCCTGACCTGCAAGGTGCTCACGCAGGGCGTCGATGAGAAGCTGGGCCGCGCCGAGGTGGCGCGCCGTGGCGCCAACATCAACATCCGTGTGTGGGCGCAGACGCCCAACACCCTGGCCCGGGGCGACAGCGCCCTGATCGTCGAGTACGACGACACCGCGGGCCGCTACCTGATCGAATCCGTGCGTTGACCTGCGCGCGGCCGATGCACTTTTTCCTTGTCTTCGTTCCTGCTCACTGCTTACACCTGCCTACAAGAGGACCCTCATGGAGCCGATCTTTGTCGCCGTTGGCGTGCTCACGCTGTTCATCCTGGGCATGTTCGCCATGTTCGCCAAGTTCTATCACAAGATCGAACAGGGGCATGCGCTCATCGTCAACACGCTCAGGGCCGAGCCTGAGGTGACCTTCACCGGGCGCATGGTCTACCCCATCATCCACAAGGCCGAGCTGATGGACATCTCGGTCAAGACCATCGAGATCGAGCGCAAGGGCCGCGAGGGCCTGATCTGCAAGGACAACATCCGCGCCGACATCGATGTGAAGTTCTTCGTGCGCGTCAACAAGACGGCCGACGACGTGCTCAAGGTGGCGCAGGGCATCGGCTGTGCGCGGGCATCCAGCCAGGAGACGCTGGAAGAGCTGTTCTCGGCCAAGTTCTCCGAGGCGCTGAAGACGGTCGGCAAGAACATGGAGTTCATCGACCTGTACCAGGCCCGTGACCGCTTCCGCGACGAGATCATTGCGCAGATCGGTGATGACCTCTCCGGCTATGTGCTGGAGGATGCCGCCATCGACTTCCTGGAGCAGACGCCGCTGGGCGACCTTGATTCCAACAACATCCTCGACGCGCAGGGCATCAAGAAGATCACCGAGCTGACGGCGGTCGAGCACGTGCGCACCAACGAGCTGCGTCGCAACGAAGAGATGCAGATCAAGAAGAAGAACGTCGAGACGCAGGAGGCCCTGCTGGAGCTGGAGCGCCAGCAGGCTGATGCGCAGGCCAAGCAGCAGCGCGAGGTGGCCACGGTGCGTGCCCGCGAAGAAGCCGAGACCGCCAAGATCCAGGCCGAGGAGAAGGCCAAGTCCGAACTGGCCCGCCTGCAGGCCGAGCAGGCCGTGTCCGTGCAGCAGGAAAACGTGTTGCGCGAGAAGGAAGTGGCCGAGAACAACCGCAAGCGCGCCGTCGCCATCGAAGAAGAAAAGGTGACCCGCGCCCGTGAGCTGGAGGTGGTCGACCGCGAGAAGGAAGTCACCCTGCAGAAGATCGAGAAGGACAAGGCCGTCGAGGTGCAGAAGAAGGCCATCGCCGACGTGATCCGCGAGCGCATCGTGGTCGAGCGCACGGTGGCCGAGCAGGAAGAGGCCATCAAGGAGCTGCGCGTGGTGGCCGAGGCCGAACGCACCAAGAAGTCCACCATCATCATGGCCGAGGGCCAAGCCGAAGAGAAGCTGGTGCTGGAGGTCAAATCCGCCGAGGCGCAGGAGCGCCGTGCTCGCCACAAGGCCACCGAAGACCTGACCCTGGCCGATGCCAAGCTCAAGATCGCCGAGCGCGATGCCGAGGCCAAGAAACGTGAAGCCGAAGGTGTGGAGGCGATCAGCGCCGCTCCCGGCCTGGCTGCCGCCAAGGTGCAGGTGGCCTCCGCCCAGGCGCAACTGGCCCAGTTCGAGGCCGAGGCCAGCGGCAAGCAGAAGGTCGGTCTGGCCGAGGTGCAGGTCAAGACGGCCGATGCCGACGCCACGCTCAAGGCCGGTCAGGCCGAAGCCCAGGTCAAGGAGCTGCTGGGCCTTGCCGAGGTGAAGGTGCGCACCGCCGATGCCGAAGCCGACCTGAAGGCCGGCGAGGTCGAGGCGCTGAATGTCGAGGCCAAGTTCCATGCCGAGGCCAAGGGCCTGCGCGACAAGTTCGACGCCATGAAGGAGATGAGCGAGCACACCCGCGCGCACGAAGAGTTCCGCATGCGCCTGGAGAAATCGCATGTCGAGACGCTCAAGGGCATCGACGCGCAGACCGTCATCGCCAAGGAGCAGGCCGAGGTGCTGGGCACTGCCCTGGGCAACGCCAAGATCGACATCGTGGGTGGCGAGGGCGGCTACTTCGACAGCTTCGTCAAGTCGCTGGCCGTGGGCAAGGGCATCGATGGCGTGATCTCGCGCAGCAACACGCTGCAGATCGGTCTGAAGGACCACCTCAATGGCGAGCGCGACATGGTGGCCGACGTGCGCGACCTGATCGGTGCGCTGGGCTCATCGGCCGGTGAGCTGCAGAACCTGAGCGTGGCAGCCTTGCTGGCCAAGGTGGCCCGCGATGGTGACGACAGCCAGAAGGCCGCGTTGCAGACGCTGCTGGCCCGCTGATCGGGAGCCGGTTGATGAGCCAACACGACATGCGCTGCACTTGTTCAGGCCAGGGCTCGCTCAAGCCCACGCTGCTGGCGACGGGGCTGCCTGCCCATCAGTGCGCCGCCTGCGAAGGCACGCTGCTGGCCTTGGATGCCTACCGGCGCTGGCTGGCGCAACCGGATGCCGCGCCGGCCATCGAAACCACTGCCGCCCTGCATGGCCTGGTGGCGGTGGAAGATGCACCGGGTGCTCGTTCTTGCCCGCGTTGTCAGCGGTTGATGCAGCGCCTGCGCGTCAGCACCGACCTGCCTGATTTCCGCATCGACCGCTGTTCGCCATGCCAGACGGTGTGGTTCGACCGGGGTGAGTGGCAGGCGCTGGCCCAGGACGGCCTGGCCTGGCGGCTCGACGAGGTGCTGTCCGATGGTTGGCAGCGCCAGCTTCAGCAGGCCGACCTGCGCCAGCGGCGCGAACAGGCCCTGCGTGCCCGTCTGGGCGATGACTGTCTGGACGAGCTCACGCGCATCCGCACCTGGCTCGACACCCAGCCCCGCCGCGAAGAACTGCTCGCCCTGCTGAGGGCCGGCTGGTAGGACCCTGCATGACCGACACCCCACGGACGGACACCGCGGACGCCACCGACAGCCTGGTGGCCGAAAGCGGCAGCTACGACCTGCTCAAGAAGCGCCTGGCCCAGCAGGGCGACGCACTGCAGCAGCAAGCCCAGGCCCTGAATGAGGCCCGCGTGGCCGAGTTCGGCCGTGCCGACCAGGTGCTGCTGCTGCGCACCCGTGCCCGCACCGAGAACAACTGCGTGGCGCGCGACATCGTGCGCATTGGCGATGTGCTGCTGTTCGGCTACAACGTCTTCATCGGGCTGCGCAAGGAGACGGCAGTCTGCGACGTGTTCGCGCTGTACCGCCTGGCCGAGCACGAGGGCGCCGACGAGCTCGAGGCTGTGCCGCTGGCCGGCAGCTTCCTGGAAGACAGCCGCTTCGTGTCGGACTTCCGCGAGCTGCACGCCTACTACAAGCACGCCACGCTTCTGCAGCTGCGCGTGACGCAGGACAAGCTGCTGGCCGCCTTCCAGATCGGCCAGCAGGTCAATGACCTGCGCGTGTTCCGCTGGCAGATCGAGCGCGACGGCAGCGTGCGCTATGTGGACAACCGCGGCGAGCGCGACATCGCCCTGCCGCCCAGCCACGATTTCGAGTGGACGCCCACCACGCGCGACGACCACGTCGCCGGCCGCCACCCGCACATCAACGTGCTGGACACGGTGTTTGTGGAGACGGTGGGCGGTGACCTCACGATCAAGATCGAGAACAACACCGAGACCGGCCTGGGCATCTACAGCGAGCCGGTCGAGGACAAGAACCAGTCGCTCACCGACGCCGACATCGCCTACGCTCGTCTCGGCATGCTGGTGCTGCTGCGCGTGCGCCCCTACCGCGAGCAGACCACGCGCTACCTGGTCTACAACCAGCGCACGCAGCAGGCCGAGCGGCTCGATGCTGTCGGCGGCTCCTGCGTGCAGCTGCCCGAGGACCACGGCATCATCTTCCCTGGCGGCTACTACCTGCAGTCGGGCGAGTACAAGCGCTTCGACCTGCCCGAGGACATGGTGGCCGGCCTGCGCTTCAAGCGCATGGTCAAGTCACCCAACGGCGAGGACGTAGCCTATGTGTTCTACCAGCCCGGCTCGGGCCACTACGCGCTGTTCACCTACAACCTGATCAACAAGACGCTGAGCACGCCCATCGTGGCCAATGGCTACGCGCGCTTCGCGGATGGGCGCATGCTGGTGTTCCAGGTGGACCGTGGCGAGCCCACGCGCGTGCACCCCATGCAGCTGTGGCAGACGCCCTTTGCCACCGAAGACCACGTGACCGCGCAGCCGGCCGTGCAGGGTTTCTTCGGCAAGATCGGCAACGCCGAGCTGGTGCGCGGTGTGTCCGACCTGATGGGCATCGCCCGTGCGGTGCGCGAACAGGCCCCCACGCGCACGGCCTACGACGACCTGATCCGCCAGTGCACCCGCGTGTCGGACGCCTACTTCTGGCTTGAATCGCCCGAGGCCGGTGGCCTGTCGGCCCTGCTGAGGCAGATCGCCGATGGCGCGCGCGCCACGCTGGCCGAGTTCGAGAAGGTCGACAGCATCCGGCGTGACACAGCCCGCGCCCTGGTGCAGGCCGAGGCCGAGCAGCATGCCCTGCTCACCGACATCGCCAGCACCATCTGGCGCCTGCCGGCCGATTTCGTCAAGGCGCTGGGCCGCCTGCGCGAACGGCGGGGCCGCCTGCAGCTGGTGCGTGAGCTGCGCTATGTGGACAGCGCCCGTGTCGAGCAGATGGACGCCGCGCTGGCCACCGAGCAGCAGCGCGTGGGCGAACGTGCCTTGCAGTTCCTGGCCGATCCGAACGCCTTCGACGCACAGCGGCAGGCCCTGAACGCGCTGGCCACCGAGCTGCCGGCCGCCATGACCACGCCAGTGCTCGACAAGCTGTTGGCCACGCTGGATGAGGAAGCCGCCGGCCTGGATCTTTTGAGCGAACAGCTCGGCACGCTGCCCGGCGGCGATGCCGTGGTGCGTACCACCATCCTGGACAGCATCTCCGGCCTGTACGCCGACATCAACCGCCTGCGCGCCGATGCCCGCCTGCGCCGCAAGACGATGGGCGTGGGCGAGGCGCGTGCCGAGTTCGGCGCGCAGTTCAAGCTCTTCGGCCAGGCCGTCGAGAACGCGCTGGAGTTCGCCGACAGCCCCGAGAAGTGCGACGAGGCCCTGACCTGCCTGCTGGCCCAGCTCGAAGAGCTCGAAGGCCGCTTCGGCGAGCACGAGGCCTTCATCGCCGACATCGCGGCCAAGCGCGAATCCCTCGTCGAGGCTCTGGCCGCGCGCCGCCAGATGCTGGTGGAGGCCCGCCAGCGCCGTGCCCAGGCCATGGCCGAGGCCGGCGCCCGCATCCTTGAAGGCGTGCCACGCCGCGTGGCACAGATGCGCGAGCTAGCCGATGTGCACAGCTACTTCGCCTCCGACGTGCTGCTGGCCAAGCTGGGCAAGGTCATCGCCGACCTGCGCGCCATGGGCGCGGCCGTGCAGGCCGACGACCTGGCCACGCGCCTGCAGACCGCGCGCGACATGGCCGTGCGCGCGGTGCGCGACCAACGCGAGCTGGCCGTCGATGGTGGCAACACGCTCAAGCTGGGACGCCATGCCTTCACCATCAACCGCCAGGCGATCGACCTGACGCTGGTGGCGCATGGCGATGGCCAGGCCTTCCAGATCACCGGCACCGACTACCTGGCCCCGGTGTACGACGAAGGCCTGCTGGCCTTGCGCGCCCAGTGGTCGCAGGCCCTGGTGTCCGAGACGGCCGAGCTGTCTCGTGCCGAGTACCTGGCCGGCCACCTGCTCAAGCGCTGGCTAGCCGGCCAGGCCCGCGAAGGCGAGGCCGCGATGGACTTGGTTCAGGTGCGCACCCTGTTCACCGAAGACCCGATGCACCCCACCTTGCTGGAGCAGGTGCGCCGCGAGGCTGCCACCCGCTACCAGGAGGGCTACCAGAAAGGCGTGCACGACGAGGATGCGCTGCGCATCCTGTCGGCCCTGGTGATGATGCAGGACGCGGCTGGCCTGCTGGCCTGGGGCCCGGCCGAGCGTGCGCTGGCCCTGATGTACTGGCAGGAAGGGCTCGATGCTGACGCGCGTGATGCCCTGTTGCGCCAGGCCCGGGCCTGCCTGCAGATGAAGGCGCTGTTCGGCCAGGCCCTGGCCCTGCATGACCTGGAGGCCACGCTGGGCCAGGTCTTGCAAGGCTTCATGGCTGTGACCCTGCCCGAGCTGGCGCAGTCCGGCGACAACGCCGCCACGATGGGCCGCTCATCGGCAGCCTACTTGGTGCGCCAGATCAGCGCAGAGCACGGCACCGAGGCCTGGGTCGTGTCCGGCCTGGGCGATGACCTCGCGCAGGCTTTGTTGCGCGAACTGGAGCGCCACGGCCGCCACGATGAGGTACGGCGCGATCTTGAGGCCGCGCCCGTGGCCGAGCGCTGGCGCATCGCCCGCCAGTGGGTGCAGGCCTTCGCGGCCACGCAGACTGCCGCCGCGCAGGCCTGGGTGGACGACGCCGCCAGCGTGCTGGCCCTGCCGGCGCAACGCCAGCGCGTCAATGCCACGCTGGACCAGATCGTCGACGGCCTGCGTGGCGAACATCCCCGCATCGATGGTGGGCGCATGGCGCTCAACCTCAACGATTACTGGCGCCGGCTCGATCACCACCACGCGCACACCGTACCCGCCTACGAGGCCCTGCAGCATCGACGGCACGAGCTGTTGGAGCAGGAGCGTCGCCGCCTGCGTCTGGGCCAGTTCCAGGCCAAGCCCTTGTCGTCCTTCGTGCGCAACCGCCTGATCGACCAGGTCTACCTGCCCGTGCTGGGCGACAACCTGGCCAAGCAGCTCGGCGCGGCGGGCGATGCCAGCCGCAGCGACCGCATGGGCATGCTGCTGCTGATCTCGCCGCCCGGCTATGGCAAGACCACGCTGCTGGAGTACGTGGCCGACCGCCTCGGCCTGGTCTTCGTGCGCATCAACTGCCCGGCGCTGGGCCATTCGGTCACCTCGCTGGACCCGAGCACCGCGCCTAACAGCGCCGCCCGGCAAGAGCTGGACAAGCTCAACCTGGGCCTGGCCATGGGCAACAACGTGATGCTTTACCTGGACGACATCCAGCACACCAACCCCGAGTTCCTGCAGAAGTTCATCGGCCTAGCCGACGGCACGCGCCGCATCGAGGGGGTGTGGAACGGCGAACCGCGCACGCACGACCTGCGCGGCAAGCGCTTTGCCATCGCAATGGCCGGCAACCCCTATACCGAGTCGGGCGATGTCTTCAAGATCCCCGACATGCTGGCCAACCGCGCCGACATCCACAACCTGGGCGATGTGCTCTCGGGGCAGGATGCGCTGTTCTCGCTGTCCTACCTGGAGAACTGCCTGACGGCCCACCCGCTGCTGCTGCCGCTGGCCTCGCGCGAGCCGGCCGACGTGCACCGCCTGGTGGCCATGGCGCAAGGCGAGGAGGTGGCGGCCAGTGCCTTCGCACATGCCTACAGCGCGCTGGAGCTGGAAGAGCTGTCCGCCCTGTTCAAGCGCCTGTTCCAGGTACGTGACCTGCTGCTGAAGGTGAACCTGGCCTACATCGCCTCGGCCGCGCAGAAGGATGGCTACCGCACCGAGCCGCCCTTCAAGTTGCAGGGCAGCTACCGCAACATGGGCAAGCTGGCGGCTAAGGTCACGCCGCTGATGCGCGAAGATGAAATCGACACGCTGCTGCGTGACCACTACCGAGGCGAGGCCCAGACGCTGACCACCGGCGCCGAGGAGAACCTGCTCAAGCTTTCGCAGCTGCTGGGTCGGCCCACGCCCGATGAGGCCACCCGCTGGCGCGACATCTGCGACGAGTTCGTGCGCCAGCGCAAGCTGGGCGGCGACGATGCCGATGGCAGCACGCGCATCGCCTCGACCGTGCTGGACGTGGCCCGCGCGGTGGAACTCCTCAAGCCCCCCCCGGCGCCACCCGCCCAGGCCACGCCGCCGGGCCTCTCCGAAGGCCTGCGCCTGGCCGAGGCCGTGCTGGAGATGGCCGTGACCTACCGCCAGTTGATCATGCCGCTGGTGGTGGCCACCGAGCGCAGGCTCGATCTGGACCAGTCCATCCGCAAGGAGGTCGAGCGTGTGGCCGAGCAGTTGGAGAGCCGGCGACAATCCCAGCGGCAGCCTCCCTCCGACACGGCATGAGGCGGCCATGAGGCAGGGCTTTCGGGGGTGTGATGTCGGTGCGTGAAGGTGCTGGCATCATGGTGAAAACCATTCACTAATCACGCGAGGGATCCCCATGTACACGCTCTACATCGCCAACAAGAACTACTCGTCGTGGTCGCTGCGGCCCTGGGCCTTGATGACCGAACTGGGCATCGCCTTCAAGGAGGTGCTGGTGCCGTTCGGGGCCGGCTCCAACTGGGAGGAGTTCCGCCGCTTCGCGTCCAATGGCAAGGTGCCCTGTCTGGTCGATGATGGCCTGACGGTGTGGGATTCCCTGTCCATCGTCGAATTCCTGGCCGAGCGCCACCCCGGCGTGTGGTCGGCCCAATCGGCTGCGCGCGCCTGGGCGCGTTCCGCAGCCGCCGAGATGCACTCAGGGTTCGGCACGCTGCGCACGCAATGCTCGATGAGCTGCGGCATCCGTGTGCACCTGCATGAGATCGGCCCCGCGCTCAAGACCGATCTGTCCCGGCTGGACGAGCTCTGGCGCGATGGCCTGGAGAAGTTCGGCGGGCCCTTCCTGGCGGGCGAGGCCTTCACTGCGGTGGATGCGTTCTACGCGCCAGTGGCCTTCCGTGTGCAGACCTATGGCCTGCCTCTGAGCGAGCCGGCCCAGGCTTATGTGCAGCATCTGCTGCAATGCGCGTCGCTGCAGCAGTGGCAACAGCAGGCGCTGGCAGAACCCTGGCGCGAACCGGGTCATGAGGCCGATTGCCTGGCCTTCGGCACGCTGACAGCTGATCTACGCTGAACATGCGCTGAACCCGCTGCCGGCGCATGCACCACCTTGGAGCATCAGGGGCGGATAAACCTAGGGTTTTTACCATGTTCTGGGCCTGATTCCGGACCCCGGGCGGTCGTTGTGTGGAAGTCCACAATCCCGCCTGTGGGTTGTTTTCGGCATCCTTGCGACCGTTGCGAGGTGAGCCCATGACGACCCAGACCCTACCCAATTCCGCTGCCATTCAAACCAAGCCTGCCTGGTACAAGTCCTTGTACGTGCAGGTGCTGACGGCCATCGCCATCGGCGTGCTGCTGGGCCATTTCGCCCCGCAGACCGGCGAGGCCATGAAACCGCTGGGTGACGGCTTCATCCGTCTGATCAAGATGCTGATCGCGCCGATCATCTTCTGCACCGTCGTGGTCGGCATCGCCGGCATGGACGACATGAAGAAGGTGGGCAAGACCGGCGGCCTGGCGCTGCTGTACTTCGAGATCGTCAGCACGCTGGCGCTGATCATCGGCCTGATCGTGGTCAACGTGATCAAGCCGGGCGCAGGCATGCACATCGATCCGCACTCGCTGGACACCAAGAGCATTGCCGCCTACGTGGGCCCGCACAAGATGGCGACCACGAGCGAGTTCCTGATGAACATCATCCCCAGCAGCGTGGTCGATGCGTTCGCCAAGGGCGACATCCTGCAGGTGCTGCTGTTCTCGATCCTGTTCGGCTTCGCGCTGCAGCGCTTCGGTGGCCGCCAGAGCATCGTGTTCACCTTCATCGACAAGTTCTCGCACGTGCTGTTCGCCATCGTCGGCATCGTGATGAAGGTTGCCCCCATCGGTGCCTTCGGCGCCATGGCCTTCACCATCGGCAAGTACGGCGTGGAGACGCTGCAGCAGTTGGCCCAACTGATGGCCACCTTCTACCTGACCTGCCTGATCTTCGTGCTGGGCGTGCTGGGCGTGATCGCCCGTGCCCACGGCTTCACCGTGACGCGCTTCATCCGCTACATCAAGGATGAACTGCTGATCGTGCTGGGCACCTCGTCGAGCGAAAGCGTGCTGCCCCGCATGATGGCCAAGCTGGAGCACGCCGGTGCGCACAAGTCGGTGGTGGGCCTGGTGATCCCCACGGGCTACTCGTTCAACCTCGATGGCACCTCGATCTACCTGACGATGGCCGCCGTGTTCATCGCCCAGGCCACGGACACGCCGATGACCATCATGCAGCAGGTGACCCTGCTGGCCGTGCTGCTGGTGACCAGCAAGGGCGCTGCCGGTGTCACGGGTTCGGGCTTCATCGTGCTGGCCGCCACGCTGAGCGCGGTGGGCGGTGTACCGGTGGCCGGCCTGGCGCTGATCCTGGGCATCGACCGCTTCATGAGCGAAGCCCGCGCCCTGACCAACCTGGTGGGCAACGGTGTCGCCACGCTGGTGGTGGCCAAGTGGTGCAAGCAGCTCGACACCGAGCGCCTGAACGAAGTGCTCGATGGCAAGGTGGCCCCGCTGGCTCAGGTCGAGCCCTCGCCGGCCGATGCCATCGAAGAGCTGCTGCCTGCATCGCCGGCGCATGCCCAGGGTGCGGCCCGGGGCTGAGGTCAACAAGAGGATCAGCCTGCCGCGGTGAAACACCGAGGGCAGGCATGACAAGCAAAAGGGCGCCACAAGCGCCCTTTTTGCTTTGTGCGGATCATGCTGGAATCCGCCTGAAATGCCGATGAATAAAGGGTTATGCTCGAATTGACCTGCTTCTCTGCCTCCCCATTGTGGGAAGATTTGAGGGGGGCGATTGTGGGAAGAAGTTGGACACCTGTTAGTGGATCAGGGTAGTCGCCAAGAATCTATCCGTAAATTATATTTACGCGTAGTGGTACTTTGCGAAACGCAATGATGGCAGCAGCCAGATGGTTGAGCGCAAGGAAGCTGCGTTCCAGCTTCTCGTACCGCACGAGGAGTTTGCGGAACCGATTGAACCAACTATGGCAAACCTCGACAACCCAGCGGCGCGCCTTCTTCTTCGTATCACGTCGCTTGTTGTCGGCCTCTTTGCGCCGATCAACCACATGCGTGATGTAGCCATGCTCGGCAATGATCTTGGCAGCGGGCTTGCCACGGTATCCCGCGTCTGCGCACAGGTGTTTGCTGCGCTGTTTGGGCGG
>NZ_JBASTH010000067.1:0-1752 GCF_049274795.1 Aquabacterium sp. | reverse complement strand
GTCCGGTGTGCGGCTAAGGAATCTCTGACTTAATCAGAGGTTCCTGCGGTGCAGGGAGGCACCGCCATTTTTCAAGCACGAAGTGTTTGAAAAATGAAGAAAAGCAAAAAACCACGTTTTTGCTTTTCGTGCTCTGAGAAGTCCAGGATGGACTTATTCAGAGCTTCTTTAAGCGCGGATCAACGTCCCCACACCGCTGTCGGTCAGGATTTCCAGAAGTACCGCATGTGGCACGCGCCCGTCGATGATATGGGCGCTCTTGACGCCGCTCGCGACCGCGTCGAGCGCGCGCTCGACCTTGGGCAACATGCCGCCATGAATGGTGCCGTCTTCGATCAGTTCCTGCACCACCCGGGCGGTCAGACCTGTTAACAGCGCGCCGGCTTTGTCGAGCACACCCGTGGTGTTGGTGAGCAGGATCAGTTTTTCGGCCTTGAGCGTGATCGCAAGTTTTCCGGCGACGACGTCGGCGTTGATATTGTAGGTCGCGCCGTCAGCGCCGACGCCGATCGGGGCGATCACTGGAATGAACTCGGCCTCGTCGAGCAACGACACCACGTGCGGGTCGATGCTCTGCACGTCGCCGACATGGCCGATGTCGATGATCTCGCTTGGTCGTTGTGCGTCGGCCTTGGTCTTGGACAGCACCATCTTGCGCGCGCGGATCAGGCCGCCGTCCTTGCCGGTGAGCCCCACCGCCTTACCGCCGTGCTGGTTGATGAGATTCACGATCTCCTTGTTGACCAACCCGCCCAGGACCATCTCGACCACGTCCATGGTCTCGCGGTCCGTGACGCGCATGCCCTGCACGAACTCGCTCTTCTTGCCGATGCGCTCTAGGTGTTCACCGATCTGCGGCCCGCCGCCGTGCACGACCACCGGATTGATGCCGACGAGCTTGAGCAGCACCACGTCGCGCGCGAAGCCCTGTTTCAGGGTCTCATCGACCATGGCGTTGCCGCCGTACTTGATCACGACGGTCTTGCTGCGAAAGCGCTGGATATACGGCAGCGCCTCGGCCAGCACACGCACCCGGTCGGCTGCAGAGAAATCGTTGGCGGTTTGAGACACGAGCGGACCTGTCATGGGATATTCGTTCGCAAAGTACCTTCCGCGACCCAAACAAACAAGGCCGCTAGCGCGGCCTTGTTCATGCGGTGCCGACTATCGACAGTTAACCCACGCTCACCGAGATCTTCTTCGGTTTGGCTTCTTCGGCCTTGGGCAGAACCAATTCGAGCACGCCGTCCCTGTAATTCGCCCGGACGTTTTGCTCATTGATATGGGTCCCGAGCCGCAGGCTCCGGGCAAACCGACCGTAGCGCCGTTCCTGCCGCAATACCCGCTCGCCGTCCTTGCGTTCGGTCTCGCTCCGGCATTCGCCGGTGATGGTCAGAAGACCATTCTCCAGCGTTACCGCGATATCCTCCTTCTTGACGCCGGGCAGGTCCGTGCGCACGACATAGTCGTTCTCGTGTTCGGTGATGTCCATGCTCGGCACCAAGCTTTCGCTGGTTGCTTCTTCAACCCCACGCATCGGCCGGAAAAAGCCTTCGAACACCCGGTCGAAATCGTTACCCAAAAAACCCCATCTGTTGAGCGGGGAATTTTCCCCGCGTGTCACTAGCCGGTTCATAGATACCTCCTGAGTTAGGTTCTGGAGCGGTTCGCTCCGTCGGCAATTATCATGGGGTTGGGCACGAAGGATTCAAGTGGGCGAGATGGGGGGATTGCGCGGACACACTTAACGTG
>NZ_JBASTH010000066.1:0-4522 GCF_049274795.1 Aquabacterium sp. | reverse complement strand
CGAACCTTGCCTGACTTTTGTGGACACTCCGACCTAACGGAGAATCCGTGCCATGGGCACCCCTGGACCACAAAAGACCAAACGCTATAGCCTGGAGTTCAAGCTCCAGGCCGTGGCCATGAGCCAGCAACCCGGCGTTCTTGTTCAAGACGTCGCCGAGTCGCTTTGCATCCATCCCTTTATGTTGTCTCGCTGGCGCAAAGAGGCCCGTGATGGCTTGCTCGTGGGCATCGCCCCGGCACCTGAGCCTGAGGCCGTCGCCGAGCTTCAACGCCTGCGTGAGGTCGAGCGTCAGTTCAAAAAACTGCGGCAGGAGCACGACCTCCTAAAAAAAGCCATTCGGTTTGTTTCCGAGCGAAGGCTGACGTCTTCTGCTTCGTCGAAGCAAACCGCCAAGCCCTCCCGGTCGCGCTGATGTGCTCGCAGTTCAAGGTCTCGCGCTCTGGCTTTTATGCCTGGCAGCGCCGCGCCCCCAGCGCCCGCAGCATCCATGACACCCAATTGGTTGAGCACATCCGACAGGCCCACAAAGACGCCAGAGGCTTTTACGGCAGCCCCCGCGTGACTCGCCAGCTGCGCCACTGCGGCATCCGCGTCAGCCGTGGCCGCGTCGCTCGCTTGATGCGACTGGCCAGCCTGCAAGGCCATGGCAATGGCCTGTTTCGCAGCCGCATGCCCATCCTCAAATTCTTCGCTCGCGTGCCCAACCGCATCCGCGACCTTGATGTCCGAGCCCCCAATCGCCTCTGGCACGGCGACGTCACCTACCTCAAGGTCGCAGGCGCTTGGCGTTACTTTGCTGTGGTCATGGATCGCTTCTCACGCCGCATCGTCGGCTGGAGCCTGTCCTCGCAGCGCACCGCCGCGCTCACCATCGACGCCTTGCAGCACGCCATCCGCAACCGCAAACCACCTCCCGGCGTTCACTTCCACTCAGATCGGGGCATCGAATACGCAGCCCTTGATTTCAAAGCCAAACTCCGACAGCATGGCTTCATCCAGAGCATGAATCGACCCGCTTCGATGAACGACAACGCGCACATAGAGTCGTTCTTCCACTCCCTCAAGGTCGAGGGGCTCTACAAAAAGACATTCGCTTGCGATCAACAACTCAGTGAGGCCCTGGTTGACTACATCCAGTTCTACAACCAACAACGTTTGCATTCCAGCCTGGACTATTTGCCGCCGGCCGCTTTTGAACGCGGCCACCTAACTGCAACCTGTGTCCACTAAAGTCGAGCAAGCGCCGCATCATCACGGAAACAGACGGGGTCGTCAGCGCGGTAGAGCATCGCCAGTCATCCCTCATCGCGCGGCGCCACTGAGCTGCCGCCACAGCGCCACGCCACCTCACCCAAGGATCGCCATGAAACTCGGCTACACCATCGTTTACGTGCCGGATGTCTCGGCCTCACTGACCTTCTTCGAGCAGGCTTTCGGGCTCCAGCGCAAGTTCCTGCATGACAGCGGCACGTACGGCGAGTTGGACACAGGTGCGACCACCCTGTCCTTCGCCGCGCACGCGCTGGGCGACATGAACTTCCCTGGCGGCCATGTGCATGCGGACGCCTCGCCGCAGCCCTTGGGCTTCGAGGTGGCTTTCGTCACAGACAACGTGCCCGCGGCCCACGCGCAAGCACTCAAGGTCGGCGCCACCGAGTTGGCCGCTCCTCAAGTCAAACCCTGGGGGCAAACGGTGTCGTACGTGCGCTGTCCCGACGGCGTGCTCGTGGAGCTGTGTTCGCCCATCGCGGGCTGAACGCAGCGCGCCAGGCGCCCCATCGCCCCCCCACCACCATCTCCCCACCGAGAGAGCAGAGTACGCTGCCGTTTTGGCCTCTGGCCATCCAGGGTGCGTTGGTGTCGGCCCTCGCGAATGGGCAGAACCTCGACCGCCTGACGCGCACCCTCGCCCTCATCCTCGGCCCCGGGTGAGCCAAAATCCTGCGACTCACACACTGGAAGCCCCCATGGGACAAGCAAAAATCCGCGGCACGCCCGAGCAACGCAAGCAGGCCGCGATCGAGCGGCAACTTTCGTTGCGGCCGAAGCACATCGGCTGCAACAACTGCCAGGCAGAGCTGTCCGAGATGGACCCCATTGACGTCTCGGGCATGCACGGCATCGACGCGGCCTTCGTGGCCTCGTGTCCGCATTGCGGCCACGATACCTATGCCATCAAGGGCGAGCGGGAGGCGGTGGCCAACATGCACATGGCCATCGAAGATGCCACCGGCGCGCAAGCTCAGGCTGGTGTTGTGCCATCCGCCAACGGCAAGTGAGCCAGCAGGCTTCAGGCGTGCGTCACCGTGCGGGGCGCAGGATTGTCTGAGCAGCGAATCGCGCTACATTGAGCCCCATTCACAGGAGACCCCATGGCCAAAGGCGAACAGCGCAGCAACAAGATGACGAAGAAGCCGAAGAAGGACACCGGCTCCTCCAAGGACACTTCGAACTCATCCCCTTCCGACCGCCCCGTCGCCCCGATGACGGCGGTCCAGCCCAAGGGCAAGCTGAAGAACAAGTGACGGCTCGGGCCTTGGCACCGAGCAAGGCACCGACCCGGATCAGGGCTGCGCTTCGCTCAGGCGCGTCAGCAGGCCACGCAGCACGGTGCGCTCGTCGGGCGTGAGCGCTTGCGCCATGCGGGCATCGTGCGCTTGCACGGCCGCGCTGATGGCGACGAGGTCCGCTTCGCCCTTGGCCGTCAGCGCCAGGCCGAAGGCGCGTCGGTCGCCGGGCATGGGCAGGCGCTGGATGTAGCCCAGCGCCTCGATGGCGTCCACCAGGCTCACCGAGCCCGAGCGCGCGATGCCCATGATGCGGGCCAACTGCGTCAGCTTGAGCCCCGGGTTGCGCGAGACGATGACCATGGCCGAGAAGCGCGGCGGCGTGATGCCCCAGGGCGCCAGCGAGGGGATGAAATCTTCGTAGAGCCGGATCTGGGTGCGGCGCACTGCGTAGCCCAGGAGTGAATCCAGGATGCCGTAGTCGATGCCCGGGACTTTGGCGACGAACGGGTCAGGGTCATGCATGGGCGAAACAGCGGGTGGGGCAGGGCAAAGGGCGATGGCGAGAGTCTAGGCAGTGCGGTGCCGGGCGACCATCCCCAAGAGCCTTTCATGTGGGCCAAGCGCCATGAAAAAGCCGTCCCCGAGGGACGGCTTCGATGCTGGCGCAGCCATGCAGTGCAGCAACGCGACTCAGTGGGCAGCCTGAAAGAGCGCGGCACCGGCCAGCATGGGGTTGCCGGTTGCTTCGTAGGTCCTGACCCACACCGGGTAGCTGTGAATGGCCTTGTGCTCCCACGGGTGGAAGCCGGGCTTGTAGTAAGCCATCAGGTTGGCGGTGTTGCGCGCGAAGATGCCGCCACGGCCGTAGAGCCACCAGGCGCCCTTGACCGACATCACCATGCGGTGGCGCCAGCTGAAACCGTCGCCCTTGAGCAGGCGGTTGGTCAGGCGCATGCTGTCCACCACGACCTTGTACAGCGCGTGGGTCATGGCCACGCAACGCATCACGTAGCCGACCTTGGCCACTTGCTGCATCACGTCGAAGGCCACGGCCTTGTGTTCCATCTCCTCAATCGCGTGCCACGCCCACATGGCGCGCACGTTGGGGTCGGCAGGGGCCATCACGTCCTTGGTCTCGAACAGCATCTGGGCCATCATGGCCGTGAAGTGTTCGAAGGCGGCGGTCAGGGCCAGGTTGTACTTGGCCGAGTAGTTCTTGGTGTACTGGTCGAACAGGTCCTTGGCCTCGTGCAGGATGCCGTCAACGTCCAGGCCCTGCTTGCGCAGCAGATCGTTGAAGTCGGTGTGCGCCATGCCGTGCTGGGCTTCCTGGCGAATGAAGTTCTTCACGTCCTCGGCCATCTTGGCGTCGGTGATCTGGGGGCGGAAGGCGCGCACGCTGGTGCAGAAGTAGCGCTCGCCATCGGGGAAGGCGGCTTGCATGCCATCGAACAGGCGGGTCTTGAAGGCGTCGTTGCCGTACCACCAGCGGGGCGTTTGCTCGGTGATGTCGAAGTCCAGGTCGGTGCGGGGCACGATCGGGTTCGGGCTCACGGGGGTCTGCTTGTGGGTCATGCGGTGTTTCCTGCGGTGGGGCCGGTGCGCGTCGGTGGGTGCCAGCCAATGAGACCCAGTGTAGAAATCACGACAAGGTTGACGTGCACGTCAATGCGACAGACAGGCATCGCGCGCGACACCCAGGGGTCTGGCGCCGTCCTGACGCGTTTTTTGCACTCGGGTTTACCCGTGCGTCGGCCTTGTCGCATGATGTGCGCTGTGCCAGCTTCACCGCATTGCCTTCCACACCATGAACGCTTCCACCGATTCCCTGGGTTCCGCCGCTTCCCTGCGCCTTGACGGCCGCGTGGCCATCGTCACCGGCGCGGGTGCCGGCCTGGGCCGCGCCCATGCGCGCCTGCTGGCGTCGCGCGGCGCCCAGGTCGTCGTCAACGACCTCCACCTGGCGCCCGCCGAGGCGGTGGTGGCCGAGATCCGCGCTGCCGGTGGCC
>NZ_JBASTH010000065.1:0-45218 GCF_049274795.1 Aquabacterium sp. | reverse complement strand
GATGGCTCAAACGACGCCAGGCGGTGGAGCCGGCCATCGGGCACCTCAAGCACGACAACGCCATGGACCGGTGCTGGCTGCAAGGGGCAACCGGCGACGCGCTGCACGCGGTGCTGTGCGCGGCGGGCTACAACATCCGCTGGCTGCTGCGGGCCATCGTGCGTTTGGGGCTCAAAGGCCTTCTTGCGCCCCTGCTCGCGCTGCTGTGCATGCTCGGTGCAGCGTTCGCAACGGCCGCGGCGGCGGGGAAAACCGGGGGCAGATCGCCAACCCTGGCTCTTCGGTGAATTTTGCAGGGCCGACTATATATGGTGAACGAGCAAAGGTTGTGGTCGTTCAAGACAGTTCGTCCAATGCTCATTTCTTGCTGGTCGGCCGCCGACTGGACTAGAGCACATCCACAGCTTCACGGCACAAACCAATACCGCACCAAGTGAAAGAAGATCGGTGCTGAAAACGCCACCGAATCCAGCCGATCCAGCACACCTCCATGGCCCGGAATGCTGCTGCCCCAATCCTTGGCCCCCAGGGATCGCTTCACGGCAGACAGCACCAGCCCACCGAAGAACCCCGCCACCACAATCGCCAGCGACAGCAGGAAAGCCTGCACCGCGGTGAACGGTGTGAACGAGTGCAGCAGCGCGCCGACCAGGCTGGCTGACAAGCCACCACCCACCAGGCCTTCCACCGTCTTGTTCGGGCTAAGGATAGGTGCTACCTTCCGCCGCCCCATCAGCTTGCCGAACACGTACTGCATCACATCCGACAGCTGAACCACCAGCAGGAAGAACAGCAGCATGGCGGCCTGCATGCCCTGGTGATCGGGGATCTCCAGGAACAGCAGCGCGGGCGCATGGCTGATGCCGTAGACGCACACCATCACCGCCCACTGGATCTTGGCGTTTCGCTCCAGAAAGTGCTGAGTGTCTTGCGCGAAGGTGGACATGGCCGCCATGGCGAAGAACCCATAGACAGGAATCAGGATGGAGAACAGGCCGTACCACCCGATCGCCACCAGCGCATACTGAAACGGCACAGCCACGAAGAAGGCGGCGAACAGCACAACGCGATCCCCCTGCCGCGTGGGCGTGAGGGAAATGAACTCCCTCAAGGTCAGGAACGAAAGCACCCCGAACATCACGATGGTGACTTCCTTGCCCAAGGCCAGCACAGGCAGGGCTAGGCCGACCAACACCCACCAGGCATTGATGCGCTCATGCAGGTTCACCATCGTGGGTGTGCTGCCCACGCGCAGGCCAATGAGGCGGCTGATCAAGGTGGCCACAGTTAGAAAACTGACGATGCCCACCGCCAGTGTCGAGAACGGAGAAAGATCAAGAGCTTGCATGCGAACAAGGCCGTGTGCCGGCCATCTGGTTCAATGGATGGATTGAGATGGCGCAGCAGCAGCGACATGCGACGCCGCAAGCCGGCAGACCGAGGCATGCGCGCGTTGCAGGAAGGCTTCCTTGTGCTCATCGTCTACTCGATCGAGCACAGGGCCGAAGTGAACCTTGTTGATCAAGGGCACGGGCAGCAGCGTGCCCTTGGGCAGGATGCGGTGCAGGTTCTCAAGGTAGACGGGCGTGAGGCGCACATCCGGGAAGGCCTGCGCCAAGCGATGCAGGCCGCTCTTGAATGGCCCGGGGAGATCCACAGGGCTGCGCGTGCCCTCCGGGAAGAAGATGAGCGACCAGCCTTGCGCCAAAGCCTCGTGCACCGGTGCCAAGGGGTCCTGCCCTTCCTGCCGCACCCGATCGATGAAGACGACATTGAGCACGTGTTCAGCCACCCACTGGCGCGGCCGCGTGGCGCACCAGTAGTCACGCGCAGCCACGGGCCTGACCCTCAGGCGTGCACGCAGCGACAGCGCGCTCAACAACGTGAGGGTGTCAAGGTGGCTGGAGTGGTTGGCGAAGAACAAGCGCTGCGTCTGGCCAGCAGGGCGTTCACCGTTCGGGTAGGCACCGACAAGCACGCGCACGATGCCGCAAACCACTTCGCGCAGAACGATGAGGTGCCTTGGGCGGCGAATCATGATTGCGCCCCTTGTGCATCGAAGTGTCGGACGATGGTGCGCGTACGCGTTGCGCACGTGATGGCAGACCCCACCACAATCACCGCCAACGCCCCCTGCAGAACAACCGCGTACCAGCCTGGCTGCCACACAGCAGCCGCCTGCGCACCGATCAAGGCCACCGTGGCAAGCGCCATGCGATGCTGCTTGGCCATCGGCCCCTGGAAACTCTGCGGCTGGCCCAGGGCCCCGCCAAACACGCGCACGTAGGCTGTCAAGGCCGCCGTGAGCGCAGCGGCCCAACCCAGCCAATCAGCCCCGGCGGCATAACCCATGCTGACCAGGATGATGGTGTCTGCCAGCCGATCAGGAAACTCGTTGTACAGGGCACCGATCGGTGAGCCCTTGCCACCCTCGACAGCAACCAGGCCGTCAAGCACATTGGCCAGCAAACGCAGCTGAATGCCAAGCACTGCCAGGCTCACGCCCAGCCATCCACTGCTCAGAAGCAGACCGATGGGAACCAGCAGGCTGGCGACGACACTGAAGGCCGACACCATGTTGGGCGTGACGCGGGTGTTACAGAGAAGCCGCGCAGCGCTTCGAATCAAGCCATTGCCACGGCTGGATACAGGTCTTCTATCAGGCATGTCTGCTGGCCCCCTTTTGCGTTTTGTGATGGATCACCCTTCTTTCAAGGCCGAGGGGCTTTACGGGCAAGTATCGTGGACTCAGGCATTCAATAAAGCACCCTTGTTGGGGATATCCAATGATTTTCGATGGCGCCGTTGCGTCATCGGCACCAAGATCGGCAATAAAAGCCCACCAATTTTCAATGAAACATTTATAACTCATTGAATGTAAACATGTTTATACTAATACCGATCTTGGTTATGAGATCGGCAAATCATGTCCGAGCTGCCGCGAACTATCGACGTCTACGACCAGCCTCATCAGTTCGAACCACTGCTGCCCACCCGACAGTTGGACGAGCTGGGGCGCAGTGCGCGCCCGGTGATCGAAGCAGCCCATCGCCTACAGGCGGCTGCGCATCCGTCCACGCTGCAGGAACTGCGCGCCCTGGTGCGCGCCATGAACTCCTACTACTCAAACCGCATCGAAGGGCAAAGCACCCACCCCGTGCACATCGCCCGCGCTTTGCGGGCCGATTTTTCTGATCAGCCCGACATCGCCAGACGCCAACGCTTGGCCCTGGCCCATATCCAGGCAGAAGAGGCGCTGGAAACGTTGATCACCAGCGAGCCTCAGGCCTTGCACAGCCAGAGCCTGATCCTGGCGCACCAGACGCTGTATGAGCGACTGTCTGTCGAAGACCGACGCACGGATGAAGGCATGGCCGTCGTACCAGGCCAATTGCGCGCCCAAGACGTGATGGTGCATCGCCATCAGCCCCCTACCGCAGCCTCACTGCCGCGCTTCCTGGCCCGCGCCGATGCCTGCTACAGCAAACCCTGGGGGCTCGACCAGTTGCTGGTGGTGGCCGCCTGCTCGCATCACCGCCTGGCATGGATTCACCCCTTTCTTGATGGCAACGGCCGCGCCTGCCGTCTGTACACCCATGCCGTACTGCGCAGCCTTACGGGCGGGCTCTGGTCGGTCAACCGGGGCTTTGCGCGCCAGCGTGACGACTACTACCGCCACCTTTCCGAGGCCGACATGGCCCGCCAGGGTGATCTGGATGGCAGGGGCAACCTGAGTGAACGCATGCTGCTGGCTTGGTGTGGCTTCTTCATCGACATTTGCCGCGACCAGGTCGAGTTCATGACACGCATGCTCAACCCCGATGCGCTGAAGGATCACCTTGCTGCCTTGATCACCATCCGCTCACACCAGCGCGGCACCCCAGACTACCGGCCTGAAGCCATTCAGCCTCTGCAGCATGTGATCGCGCTCGGCCCTGTGACACGCGGTGAGTTCCTGCAGATGACAGGCCTGGCCGAGCGCACAGGCCGAAAGCTGCTGTCGCAGTTGCTGGCTGATGGCCTGCTGCAAAGTGACACGCCCAAAGGCCCGGTGAGGATCGGCTTTCCGCTGGACACCCTGGGGGTGCTGTTCCCGAATCTCTATGCGGAGGCTGCCAGCGCCCCCGTGAACTACTGAAACTGCTGCTCCGTATGAAGTTCTCCCAACGCGCCCAAGCCATCACCCCCTTCCTGGCCATGGAGTTCGGCAAGCACGCTGCCGCACTCGAAGCCGCCGGCCACCGCGTGATCCGCCTGAACCTGGGTGAGCCCGATTTCGGCGCCCCGCCCGCCGTGCGTGCCGAGCTGCAGCGCATCATGGCCGCCAACACGCCCCTGCCCTACACCGGCGCCCTGGGCCTGCCCGCGCTGCGAGAGGCCATCGCCGGCTTCTACCAGCGCGCGCATGGCGTGGCCATCAGCCCCGAGCGCGTGGTGGTCACAGCCGGCGCCTCGGCCGCGCTGCTGCTGCTCACCGCCGCGCTGGTGGACCCCGGTGACGAGGTGCTGGTGGGCGATCCCTCCTACCCCTGCAACCGGCAGTTCCTCAGCGGCTTCGGCGCGGATGTGCGCCTGGTGCCCACCGATGCCGGCGCGCGCTTCCAGCTCGATATGGCCGCTGTGCATCGCCACTGGAGCCCCCGCACGCGCGGCCTGATGATCGCCACGCCATCGAACCCCACGGGCACCTCGATGCCGCCCGCCGAGCTGGTCGCCATCTGCGACTGGGCCGAGGCGCACCAGGCCTGGCGCATCGTCGACGAGATCTACCTGAACCTGAGCGATGCAGATGCCGCCTCAGGCCAGGCCGCGCAGACCGTGTTGGCCAGTGACCCCGGCGCCTGCGTGATCAACAGCTTCTCCAAGTACTTCGGGATGACCGGCTGGCGCCTGGGCTGGGCCGTGGTGCCCGATGCCATGGTGCCGGTGATGGAGCGGCTGGCGCAGAACTACTACATCTGCGCGCCCACCCCGGCGCAGATGGCCGCGCTGGCCTGCTTCACGCCCGAATCCATCGCCGAATGCGAAGCACGGCGGCACGAGCTGGCCGAGCGGCGCGCGCTGGTGCTGAACGGGCTGGAAGCCATGGGCCTACCGGTACCGGTGCGACCGGATGGGGCCTTCTACGTCTACATCGACGTGAGCAACACGGGGATGGATGCGATGCGGTTCTGCCAGCGGGCACTGGATGAAGCGCATGTGGCGTTGACGCCGGGGCATGACTTTGGTGTGAGCGATGCTGGGCGGTATGTGCGCTTGTCCTATGCTGCCTCCAAGGAGGATCTGCAGGAGGGCATCGCGCAGCTCAAGAGATTCATAGACCAGCAGAAATAAGCTACAGACGCAGGTTCATGCCCCGCTGTCCGGCACCTGCAACCAAGCTGGAATATCTCGCTGGCTGTGCAGCACCCGCCAGACATCGATGTAATCCTGGCGCTCGACGTAAAACAGCAGGTACGGATAGCGGCTCAAAGGCCAGGTTCGCAACTCCGGCAATCCCAGTTCATGCTGATAACGTGGCGAACCTGTAGCCGGATGCCGCCCGATGTGGATATAGGCCTGCTCCAGGGCATCGATGAACCCAAGTGCCACCTGATCCGCAGACTGATTCAGGTAATAGGCTACCGCCTCGTCCACATCCTGGTGCGCCTGTTCACGCGGGATGACCTGTTTGGCTTTCACGCCTTGCTGCGGGGCTTGCCACCGCGGCGAACGCGATCACGCAAACCATCGAAGTAGTTTGCATCAGCCACAGGGCCTGGCGCAGAAGATGCACCGGCCAACAGCACGTTACGCAATTGCTGCCTGTCCTGGTCCTTGCGGATCAGCTCACGCACATACTCACTGCTTGTGCCGTACCCACGCTCGCTGACCTGCTCGTCCACAAAGGATTTCAGACTGTCCGGCAAGGAAATGTTCATCGTGCCCATGTGGACAGATTACGAGGTTTGGCAAAATTTGGCAAGATTGGGGCCGCAACCTTCGCATCCGCCATGACAAGACAAATTCGAGAAGCACTGCTCCTGGCCCTCCTGTCCATCCGCGACATGCTCGCCTCGGTCGGCCCCGTGCTGCTGTTGGCCCTGGGCCTGCTGGCAGCGGCCTACTGGTGGCTGGATCCGCAACCCCCGCGCACCGTCACGCTGGCCACCGGCCCGGCGGGCAGCGCCTACGCCGATTTCGGCCAGCGCTACGCCCAGGCCCTGGCGCGTGACGGCATCCGCGTGCAACTGCTCACCACCGATGGCCCGGCAGCCAACCTGCAGGCCCTGCGTGATGGCAAGGCCAACGTGGCCTTCGTGCGCGGCGGCAGCGCCGACATGAGCGACGATGCAGAGCACGGCGTGATGTCCCTGGGCGCGCTTTTCTATGAGCCGCTGTGGCTGTTCTACCGGCCTGCCGCGCTGGTCAGCAACAACACCAAGGGCAACACCACGCAGAAGCCCGCCACACCAGCAGACACCCGCCTGACCTCCCTGACCCAGTTGCGCGGCCTGCGCGTCAACCTGGACCAGCCCGGCAGCGGCGTGCCTGATCTGATGAGCCGCCTGCTGGAGGCCAACGGCATGATGTCCAACGAGGTCATCGTGAGCAGCATGGCCCCGCAAGCCGCCGCGCAGGCCTTGCAGGACGGCCAACTCGACGCCCTGGTGCTGATCACCGCGCCCGAATCGCCCGTGGTGCAAAGCCTGCTGCAACAGCCCGGCATCGCGCTGGCCGAGCTGCCTCAGGCCGATGCCTTGGCCCGGCGCTTTCCCTTCCTGCAGACGGTGACGCTGCCACGTGGCATGGTGCACCTGGCCCGTGATCTGCCGCCTGACGACATCCACCTGCTGGCCGCCACCACCGCCCTGCTCACGCACGAGGACACCCACCCCGCCCTGCGCCAGCTGTTCGCGCAGGCGGCCCAGCAGATCCACGGTGGATCGGGCTGGTTCAACGGCGCGCGGGATTTTCCGAACACGCGCACCAGCGAGCTGCCCGTGAGCCCCGAGGGCGACCGCGCCATCAACGGCACGCCGCCCTTCTACCAACGCTACCTGCCCTTCTGGGCCAGCAACCTGCTGGAACGCATGTGGCTGGTCATCGGCGGCCTGATCGTGCTGCTGCTGCCGCTGTCACGCGTGGTGCCGCCGCTGTACACCTACCGCGTGCGCCAGCGCGTGTTCCGCTGGTATGCGCGGCTGCGCGAGGTAGAGGCGCGCATGGAAGAAGGCGATGCCGATGCGACCGAACTGCTCAATGAACTCGACGAGCTGGACCGCGTGGCGAGCCAGATCACCGTGCCGCTGGCGCATGCGGAGGAGGTGTATGCGTTGCGGAGCAATATTGAGAAGACACGGAGGAGGTTGTTGGGGCGAAGTGATGCTTCTACGCTGACACGGCCCACCCTTCTCTGAATCATTCCCAGGGATTCAGCACCGCAAGCTCAATCCCTTTGAAATCAGCCACATTGCGCGTCACCAGCGTAAACCCATGCACCAGCGCCGTGGCCCCGATCAGCATGTCTCTCTCGGCCCCTGGATCTGGCACATGCAATCGTGCACAACGCAAGGCCACCGTCGTGTCCACCGGCAAGATGCGGTCAGTGAACGATGGCAGCACGTGGCCACTCATCCAAGACCGCAACTGCGCGCCTTGAACTGCATCCTTGCGTTCGATCAGCAGGATGCCCAGCTCAATCTCCAGCACGGTGATGGCCGACAGGTAGAGCGATGCAGGCGCCACACTGCGCGCCCATTCGATCACCTTCAGCGATGCCTTGCCCGACTTGGCCTTGCGCAGTTCGGAGACGACATTGGTATCCAGCAGGTACATGTCAGGCGCCGTTCACGTCAACTCAGACCGGCTGGCTTGGCGAGTGGGCCTTGAAGCTTGGGCACCTCGAACGCGATGTCGCCGCCCTCAGGCATGGCCAACATGTCCACGATGTCGGCCCCCTGTTGAGCAGCTAGTTGCTGGTACTGCTCGATGGTCAGCAACACGTGGGCCGGCCGACCACGATCCGTGATGAACACAGGGCCATGTTGCGCGGCCTTCTTGGCCTTGCTGGCATCCTGATTGAACTCGCGGCTTGAAAGAGTGGTGATGGTCACGGCCTACATCCCTTCAAAAGAGATGTAGGTACGTTATTACATTGCTACCAGAGCGTCAAGCGTCGATGTTCGTCGCCCGCAGCGCGTTGGTCTCGATGAAATCCCGACGAGGCTCCACCTCATCGCCCATCAACATCGTGAACACCCGATCCGCCTCGATCGCATCCTCGATCTGCACCTTCAACAGCCGGCGCACTTCAGGATCCATCGTGGTCTCCCACAGCTGCTCGGGGTTCATCTCGCCCAGCCCCTTGTAGCGCTGGCGGCCCACGGCGCCATCGGCCTGCTGCAACAGC
Source organism: Aquabacterium sp. (assembly GCF_049274795.1). Lineage (GTDB taxonomy): Bacteria > Pseudomonadota > Gammaproteobacteria > Burkholderiales > Burkholderiaceae_C > Aquabacterium. The sequence goes on along the minus strand of NZ_JBASTH010000065.1, from coordinate 36,826 downwards.
CAGGCCATCGCGGCGCGGAAATCGCTCACCTTGATTTCCTTGGCCTTCTCGCCCTCGCCGCGGCGCACCACGGCGTCCGGCCCCAGCAAGCCCTTGAAGGTGATGCCCGCGCGGCTCAGCGCCTCGTAGTCGGCGCCATGCACGAAGTCGGCATTGATGATGCTGTACTTGGTGTTGCCGTGGAAGATGCGGCTGATGCGCAGGATGTGCTTGTCGGTGCGGGTGTCGAACTCGGCCGTCACCTCGGCGGTCTTAAGCGCGGCCTTCAGCGCCACGGCGCTGGCCTCGGCGGCTTCCAGGGTGTCCAGGTTCAGCGTCAGGCCGTTGGCAATCGCGCGCAGGGCCTCGATGTCCATCCAGTTGCCCAGGCGCTCCACCACGGCGTTGGCCGTCACGTAGGCGTTGGCCAGGTCCACCAAGGCATCGCCGGCAATCGCGGGCTTGCCTTCGCCTGAGCCTTCGGGCTCCACCACGGCGCCTTCCAGGGCCACCTTCATCAGATAGTCGTCCAGCGCGCGGGCGTCCTTCAGGTACTGCTCGTGCTTGCCCAGCTTCACCTTGTACAGCGGCGGCTGCGCGATGTAGATGTGGCCGCGTTCCACCAGCTCCGGCATCTGCCGGAAGAAGAAGGTCAGCAGCAGGGTGCGGATGTGGGCGCCGTCCACGTCAGCATCGGTCATGATGATGATGCGGTGGTAGCGCAGCTTGTCGGGGTTGAAGTCATCACCCCCCGCGCCGCGGCCGATGCCGGTGCCCAGTGCCGTGATCAGCGTGAGGATTTCATTGCTGGTCAGCAGCTTCTCGTAGCGGGCCTTCTCCACGTTCAGGATCTTGCCGCGCAGGGGCAGGATCGCCTGGAACTTGCGGTCGCGGCCCTGCTTGGCGGAGCCACCGGCGGAGTCACCCTCCACGATGTAGATTTCGCAGAGCGACGGGTCCTTCTCCTGGCAATCGGCCAGCTTGCCGGGCAGGCCCAGGCCGTCGAGCACGCCCTTGCGGCGCGTCATTTCTCTAGCCTTGCGGGCGGCTTCGCGGGCGCGGGCGGCCTCCACGATCTTGCCGCAGATGATCTTGGCGTCGATCGGGTTCTCAAGCAGCCAGTCGGTCAGCAGGCGGCTGACGATGTCTTCCACCGGCGCGCGCACTTCGCTGGACACCAGCTTGTCCTTGGTCTGACTGCTGAACTTGGGCTCGGGCACCTTCACGGACACCACGCAGGCCAGGCCTTCGCGCATGTCGTCACCGGCCACTTCGACCTTGGCCTTCTTGGCCAGCTCGTTGTCTTCGATGTACTTGTTGATCACGCGGGTCATGGCCGCGCGCAGGCCGGTCAGGTGGGTGCCACCATCCCGCTGGGGGATGTTGTTGGTGAAGCACAGCACCGACTCGTTGTAGCTCTCGTTCCACTGCATGGCCACCTCGACGCCGACGTTGGTGCCGTGGTCCGAGGTCTTGTCGCCTTGCGCGTGGAAGATGTTGGGGTTCAGGGTCGTCTTGCCCTTGTTGATGAACTCGACGAAGCCCTTCACGCCGCCGGCATAGGCGAAGTTGTCTTCCTTGTTGTTGCGCTCGTCGACCAGGCGGATCTTCACGCCGTTGTTCAGGAAGCTCAGCTCGCGCAGGCGCTTGCTCAGGATCTCGTAGTGGAAGTCGATGTTGGTGAAGATCTCTTCATCGGGCAGGAAGTGCACCTCGGTGCCGCGCTTGTCGGTGTCACCGGTGATGCGCATCGGGCTGATCTCGAAGCCGTCACGCTGCTCCAGCAGGCGATCCTGCGGCACGCCCTTGCGGAACTCGATGAAGTGCACCTTGCCTTCGCGGCGCACCGTCAGGCGCAGCCACTTGCTCAGTGCGTTCACGCAGGACACGCCCACGCCGTGCAGGCCGCCAGACACCTTGTAGCTGTTCTGGTTGAACTTGCCGCCGGCGTGCAGCTCGGTCAGGGCGATCTCGGCAGCCGAGCGCTTGGGCTCGTGCTTGTCGTCCATCTTCACGCCGGTGGGGATGCCCCGCCCGTTGTCCGTGACGCTGATGGAGTTGTCGGTGTGGATGGTGACGACGATGTCGTCGCAATGACCGGCCAGGGCTTCGTCGATGGAGTTGTCGACCACCTCGAAGACCAGGTGGTGCAGGCCGGTGCCGTCGGACGTGTCGCCGATGTACATGCCGGGGCGCTTGCGCACGGCCTCCAGGCCTTCCAGGATCTGGATGCTGCCTTCGCCGTAGCCCGTGTCGGGTACGGGGGGCTGCTGATCGGGGTTCTGGTCGTTCGCTGGGGTGTCGCTCATGTCGGGCCCGGAAAAGAAAGAGCCCCGAAGACGGTCTTCAGGGCTCTGACATTTTAGCCGTTTTAGAGGCTTTTCCCTCGGGTGAGGCCCCGAGGCCACGCGTTAGATGCGCATCGGCATCACCACGTACTTGAACCCTTCGAATTCCGGATTGGTGATCAGCGCCGAGCTGTTGGCGTCGTGCAGGGACACGGTGACCATGTCCTGGCTCATGTTGGCCAGCACGTCCATTAGGTAGCCCACGTTGAAGCCGATCTCGAAGCTGTCGCCGCCGTAGTCGATCTCGAGCTCTTCCTTGGCCTCTTCCTGCTCGGCGTTGCTCGAGGCAATGCCCAGAACGCCCGGTGCGAAGTTCATGCGCACGCCCTTGAACTTTTCGGACGTGAGAATGGCCGCACGCTGCAGGCTGGCCAGCAGGGTGGCACGGCCCAGGGTGATGTGGTTCTTGTGGTTCTTGGGGATGACGCGGTTGTAGTCGGGGAACTTGCCCTCGACCAGCTTGGTGACGAACTCCAGGCCACCGAAGGCGAACTTGGCCTGGTTGCCGGCAAAGCGCATCTCGATCTGGGCTTCTTCTCCCTCAGCGGCCTTGCCGTCGTCCTTGAGCAGGCGCTGCAACTCCAGCACCGTCTTGCGGGGCAGGATCACCTCCTGCTTGGGCATGTCAACGTCCAGGTTGGCCTGGGCCAGGGCCAGGCGGTGGCCGTCGGTGGCCACCAGGGTCAGGCTCTTGCCTTCGGCCACGAACAGGATGCCGTTGAGGTAGTAGCGGATGTCGTGCACGGCCATGGCGAAGTGCACCTGGCTGATCAGCAGCTTGAGCATCTTCTGCGGGATGCTGAAGGCCGGTCCGAAATCCACAGCTTCTTGCACCAGGGGGAAGTCTTCAGCCGGAAGGGTCTGCAGCGTGAACTTGCTCTTGCCAGCCTGCAGGGTCAGCTTGGTCTGGTTGGCCGTGAGAGACACGGTCTGGTCGCTGGGCAGGCTCTTGAGGACGTCACCCAGCTTCTTGGCGCCCACGGTGATGGCGTAGTCGCCCTCATCACCGCCGAGATCGGCGTTGGTGCGGATCTGGATCTCCAGATCGCTGGTCACCAGCTCGATCTGGGGGCCTTTCTTGCGGATCAGCACGTTCGCCAGGATAGGCAGGGTATGGCGACGTTCGACGATGCCGCTGACCGATTGCAGGGCCGAGAGAACTTTTTCTTGGGCTGCTTTCAACACAATCATTTCAGTCTTTCAAATTGGTCGTCGTAGTAGAAGGCCGCATGTTTCTGTGCACAACCGTATTTTGTCCTGATCCATCAAGGGTTTAGCGTCGGGACAAGCCTGTGGGCCACACAGGCCGCAGTTTTGGGGACAACAGACAACAACTTCGGGAAATAACGGCGGCCTGTGGACAAGCACCACCTTGTCCTTTTTTTATCCACAACCTTGTTGGCTTGACATCCTCGCAGAAAACGAGGTGGTCACGATGTCAGCCCCCGGTCAGCCTTTGAGTGTCTGCTCCAGCACGTGCAGTTGCTGGTTCAGCTCCGTGTCCTTGGCGCGTTCGCCGGCGATCTTGCGCACGGCGTGCAGCACGGTGGTGTGGTCGCGGCCGCCGAACAGCTCGCCTATCTCGGGCAGGCTCTTCTGGGTCAGCTCCTTGGCCAAGTACATGGCGATCTGGCGTGGGCGGGCGATGCTGGCCGGACGCTTCTTGCTGTACATGTCGGCCACCTTGATCTTGTAGAAGTCGGCCACCGTCTTCTGGATGTTCTCGACGCTGATCTGGCGGTTCTGGATGGACAGCAGGTCCTTCAAGGCCTCGCGGGCCAGCGCGATGGTGATTTCCTTGTGGCTGAACTTGGCGAAGGCCAGCACCTTGCGCAGGGCACCTTCGAGCTCGCGCACGTTGGCGCGCACGTTCTTGGCCACGAAGAAAGCGACGTCCTCGGGCATGGCGATGCCCTCCTGGTCAGCCTTCTTGATCAGGATGGCGACGCGCATTTCCAGCTCAGGCGGCTCGATGGCCACCGTCAGGCCCGCATCGAAGCGGGAGGTCAGGCGCTCATCGATGTTGGCCAGGCCCTTGGGGTAGGTGTCGCTGGTCATGATGATGTGCGCCTTCTTGGCCAGCAGGGCCTCGAACGCGTTGAAGAACTCTTCCTGGGTTCGGTCTTTCCCTGCGAAGAACTGCACGTCGTCGATCAGCAGCAGATCCAGGCTGTGGTACTTCGCTTTCAGTTCATCAAACGTCTTGCGCTGGTAGTTCTTGACCACGTCGGAGATGAACTGCTCGGCGTGCAGGTACAGGATGCGCGCATCGGGCTTGTCGGCCAGCAGGGCGTTGCCCACGGCGTTCATCAGGTGGGTCTTGCCCAGGCCCACGCCGCCGTAGATGAACAGCGGGTTGTACATGTGGCCGGGGGCGCCGGCCACGTGCAGGGCGGCCGTGCGGGCCATCTGGTTGGCACGGCCGGGCACCAGGTTGTCGAAGGTCAGGCCCGGGTTCAGGCCCATCACCTGCGGGTGGCCGCCACGGCGCTGGCCGGTGTACAGGCCGACCACGTTGTGGTGGTCGCTGTTCGGATCAGCCAGCACCACGGTGTGGGGGCCGGCGCTGGGCGGCAGCGGGTTGACGGGCGGCTGGCCGTATTGGCCGTACTGGGCGCTTTGAGCCAGGCCGCGTGCGGCCAGTGCGTTCGGGGGCAGGGCTGTGCCCAGGCTGCCCGTCTGCGCATTGGGCGGCATCAGGGTGGCGCCAGCAGGGCGGGCCATCGTGGCGCGAGGCGCCATGCTGATGTCCAGGCGGATGGCGCCATCGACCACCTCGGCCAGGATGCCCTCCAGGCGGGCGCTGTACTGCGTGCGGATCCAGTCGAGGATGAAACGGTTGGGCACCCGCACGTTGAGCACGGTGGTGTCGCCATCACGCTGCAGTTCGGCCGGCGGCAGCGGGCGGATCCAGGTGTTGTACTGTTGTTCGGGGAGTTCGGCGCGCAGTTTCTCGCAGCACTGTGCCCAGACAGCGTCCGGGTTGTGGGTGGGTGCCAGGCTGGCACTGGGGTTGACGCTGGAATCGGCGGCGCTCATGGTTGTGGACAAGTCCTTCCTCGGGCCGCTGATTCTAAGCCCGCGGGCCGCAGTTTCCGACAGGTTATCCACAGACTTTGACCTTGCGCTCTATGACGAAAACCCATTGACGGCATCAACGGACTCTGTTGTAATCGCGGGTTCGACCCCTTGTGGTTGGGCACAGCCTTGTCTTTTTGCATAATTGACAGAAAAGCGTGCCCCGCCCTGATGGGTTGCACATGGCTTTCGGCAATCGATTCGCAAGCTGTCAACAAACCCGGTCTCGCATGACGCCTTCGGTGCATGAAAGCCCGGAACATGAAAAACCCCTTCGTGGTCCGTTCGACGAACCGCCCGTGGCTTGCAGCCACACCGGGCGGCCTTGATCGGACGGCCGGGGGCCTGAAGGATTCATCATGAAGCGTACTTACCAACCGTCCAAGACCCGCCGCGCCCGCACCCACGGCTTCCTGGTCCGTATGAAGACCAAGGGTGGCCGCAAGGTCATCAACGCCCGCCGCGCCAAGGGCCGCAAGCGTCTGGCTGTCTGATCGTCGCCCGACGATGAGATGAGGCCGACGGGCCGCTCCCACGCCTTGTTCGTGGGCGGCAGGCATGCCGGCCTCGCCTCGACAGGCTGCATGGCGGTGCCCGGACACACTCCGGGTCGGCTCACGCAGCCTGAACTTTTTGGTTGGCCCCAAAACACCCGCAGCAGCGCCGTGACCAGCTCCTGGCTCAGCCCCCTGGCTTTGCGGCCCCGCCTGCGCGCGGCCGATTTCCAGCAGGCCCTGGGCACGAAGCCCGTGGCGCGCAGTGCGCATTTCACCGTGCATTTCGCCCTGCCTTCGCTGGCTCGGCGGGCTCCCCGATCCGTGGGGGAGGCCTTGCATGAACCTGACTTGTCAACAGGCACCGCCCTTGAGGTGATCGAGCCTGTGGATGAAGTGCGCACTCACCACCGTGTCTGGCGGCTCGGGCTGGTCCTGCCCAAGCGCATGGCGAAGCGGTCGGTCACCCGCTCGCTGATTAAGCAACAGGCGCGCCAGCTGTGGCGCGAGCATGCCGCTGCCCTGGAGCAGGCCGGCTGGTTGTGTGCCGAACGCCCGGTGGGCGACTGGGTGCTGCGCCTGAAAGCGCCCTGGCCGGTCAAGGATTTTCCCAGCGCGGCTTCCGAGCCGCTCAAGCAGGCTGTTCGCGCTGAACTGCAGGCCATGCTGCGCCACTGCGTGCAGATCGGCTTCAAGCCAGGGGGCCAGCGATGAACCGTTTCTGGACGCCGCTGGTGATGGCATTGGGCTACCTGTCCCGCCTGGTCAACGCCTTGTTGATGGGGCTGGTGCGCGGTTACCGCTTCTTTTTGAGCCCCTGGCTGGGCTCGGCCTGCCGCTTCACGCCCACCTGTTCAGCTTATGCACTCGAATCCTTGCAAAAGCATGGCCCGGCAGCGGGCACTTATCTGAGCGCGCGGCGTCTATTGCGCTGCCACCCGGGTTGCCCGGGCGGCCATGACCCGGTGCCTGATCGGGCGCCGCGTCTGTTTTCTTTCCTGTCTTCCACTTCTTCTTCGTCTGAAGCACCCCGCCCATGAATGATATGCGTCGGACCATTCTGTGGTCAGTGTTTGCGTTCTCGCTGCTGATGCTGTGGGACGGCTGGCTGCGCCACACCGGCCAGCCTTCCATGTTCGCCCCCGCACCGGCTGCTTCTGCCGCATCGGCACCTTCCGGCTCGGCCCAGGCTTCCGGTGCAACGGATGCCAGCTCGGTGCCGCCGCCTTCGGCCACCGGTGCCAATGCTGCCGTGCCCGTGGCGGCTGCAGCTTCGGGGGCCGCGGTGCCAGGCGCTGCGCCGACCGTGCCGAGCCAGCAACTGGTGCTGACCACCGACGTGCTGCGCGCCACGGTGGACACGCAGGGTGGCAACCTGGTCAAGGTCGAGCTGCTCAAGTACACCGACCAGGATCACCCTGAAAAGCACGTGCTGGTGCTGGATCCGGCCCACTCCTACTCCGCCCAGTCGGGCCTGGTGGATGCGGCCGGTACGGACCTGCCCAACCACACCTCGGCCATGGCCCCGGTCACGGCCGAGCGCACGCTGGCCGACGGCCAGGATGCTTTGGTGCTCAAGCTTGAATCGGCGCCCGTCAACGGCGTCAAGCGCGTGCTGACCTACACCTTCCCGCGTGCCGGCTATGCCGTCGGCGTGAAGCAAGAGGTGGTCAACACCTCGGGCATCACGGTGCGCCCGCAGGTCTATGTGCAGCTGGTGCGTGATGGCGTGGTGCCGGCCTCGTCGGGCTTCTTCGGCGCGCCCACTTCGTACGTGGGCCCGGCCTTCTACACGGCCAACTCCAAGTTCAAGAAGGTGGAGTTCAAGCACATCGACGACAACAGCACCGGGTTCGACAAGACGGCCAACAATGGCTGGGTGTCGGTGGTGCAGCATTACTTCGCGTCGGCCTGGCTGAACACGCAGGACACCTCGCGCGAGTTCTTCGCGCGCAAGGTGGGCACGAACCTGTACGCTGTCGGCATGCTGTTCAACCTGGGCGACGTGGCTGGAGGCCAGAGCAAGGCCTTTGAGTCGCAGCTCTACGTGGGTCCGCAGGAAGAAAAGAAGCTCGAAGCCCTGGCCCCCGGCCTGGAGCTGGTCAAGGACTACGGCCTGGTCACCATCTTGGCCAAGCCGCTGTTCTGGCTGCTGTACTACCTGCACAGCCTGCTGCAGAACTGGGGCTGGTCCATCGTGGCCCTGGTGGTGCTGCTCAAGGCCGCCTTCTACTGGCTGAACGCCAAGGCCTACCGCTCGATGGCCAAGATGAAGGCCATCAACCCGCGCATCCAGGAGATGCGTGAGCGCCTGAAGGACAAGCCGCAGCAGATGCAGCAGGAGATGATGAAGATCTACCGTGAGGAGAAGGTCAACCCGATCGGCGGCTGCCTGCCGATCATGATCCAGATCCCGGTGTTCATCGCGCTGTACTGGGTGCTGCTGTCGTCGGTCGAGATCCGCAACGCACCGTGGATCGGCTGGATCACCGACCTGTCGGTGAAGGATCCGTACTTCGTGCTGCCGCTGCTGATGACGCTGTCGACGCTGCTGCAGACCTGGCTGAACCCGACGCCGCCGGATCCCCTGCAGGCCAAGATGATGTGGATCATGCCGTTGGTGTTCTCGGTGATGTTCTTCTTCTTCCCGGCCGGCCTGGTGCTGTACTGGCTGACGAACAACATCCTGTCGATCGCCCAGCAGTGGATGATCAACAAGCAGATCGAAGGCGCGACGAAGAAGGCCTGATCGGTCTCTTGTCAAAGCTGCACATGTGCGAAAGGGCCCCGAGGGGCCCTTTTTCATGTCCGTTTATTGCCGATGGATGGCAGGCGCTGCGTGTTCAGCCAGGCCAGCCCGGCATGGCACCGTTCAGCGGTGGCGGCGCATCACGGCCACGGCCACGGCAAGCAGCCCAACGCCCATGAGGGCCCAGGTGCCCGGTTCGGGCACGGATTGCACGTACAGGGTGGGCGTGCCGGTGCTGCCCCATTGAGACGGGTCGATCTGGCCTTCAAGGCTGAACTGCACACCGGCGGTGTTCTGCAGCACGATGGTGCCGCCCTGCTGCAGGCTCACATCTGTGGGTGAGCTCGGACCGGTGGTTTGAACCCACAGGCTGCCCGAGGGCGAAGTAGGCTGACCGATGAACACCTCGGTACCTGGTGGCAACTGCACCATGCCGCTGGGAAGAGGCATGGGCGCCTGTCCGACCACGTTGCTATGGATGTTGGCCGTGTCGCCAATGAGTTTGGCTGACCCTTGCATGTCGATCAGGGGAGCGTAGAGCGACAGCGTCGGTGCCTGGACGAGGATGTCGATCAGGGTGATGCTGGTGTCGCTGGAAAAGCTGATGGCCTCGTCGGACACGATGGAGCCGCCAGACAGGCTCAGTTCGCCCAGGCAACTGATGCTCAGACCGAAGGCCGTGGTGTTCAGGGCCAGCGTCTGGCCGCAAGTGAAAGAGGTGTTGAAGGTGGCCGCTGCCTGTGCGCTGCCTGCCAGCATGGACGCGGCCAGAACCAGGCCGCGCATCGTCATCGATCACATTGAATCTCCCTGTTGATGATGCCGAGGCGGAATGTGCACCGGCCTTGATCGTGAGAGTGTAAGGAATCCGGCCATGTGCAGCATGACCGTCACCAACCGTGCGATCCGCACCCCCACGACCAAGGGGTGCGCAGAATCCTTCGCGTAGAAACCCTTTTGACGCGGCGCAGTATGAAGAGTAAAACTATCAACTGTTAAACGTTGATAGAAAACCTAAGGTAAAGCACATGCGCAAGCTGTTGTTGAGCTGGACCTTCCTGGGCGTGGCCCTGGCGCTGGGGATCTGGTCCACCATCGCGCTGGACTACGACCAGAACAAGGTCGTGCTGTACTTCCTGCTGCCCTATTTCGCGCTGGCCACCCTGATGCAATACGTGTGGCCCGAGCAGCCCAACCAGTTCGAGTCTGGTGAGGTCTGGACAGACATCCTCAACAACGCCGCCCTGCTGGGCATCACGGCGTTGCAGGGTGCGATCGTCCATTGGATGGCGGCGGGCGGTAATGGCCTGCTGTTCCAGTGGGGTTGGCTGCCTGAATCCTTCGCGGCGCACCACCTGCCCATGTGGGGCCAGGTGCTGGTGGCCTGGCTGGTGTTCGACTTCATGTTCTACGCCACGCACCGCATCGCGCACGAGGTCGATTTCTTCTGGCGCTTCCATAGCGTGCACCACAGCGCCAACCGGCTGAGCTTCATGAACGCCAGCCGCGTGCACCCCATCGACATCATCTGGCGCCGCCTGGTGCCGCTGTTCGTGGCCTTCCAGACCGGCGTGAGCCCCGAGGCCATGATCATGGCCAACACCATCGGCGCCACGCTGGCCGTGATCACGCACATGAACGTGGATTTCCGCTTCGGCGTGCTGAACTACGTGTTCGGCTCCAACGAAGTGCACCGCTGGCACCACTCCAACAAGATCGAAGAGGCCAAGAACTTCTCGGTGGTGATGATCTGGGATCACCTGTTCGGCACCTTCGTCTACAAGCCGCAGGGCCAGGAGCGCCCGGCCAAGATGGGCCTGTTCAATGAGCTGTACTACCCCCGGCACAACTTCTGGGGCCAGTTGCTGATCCCCTTCACCTGGAAGCGCTGGAAAGCGCGCCAGGCTGCTGCTGCGCAGGATGCCGTGCCGACGGAGCCTGTCTTCAGCGAGACCCTGCCCGCGCAGCGCGTGGCCGGTGATGACGGCAAGCCGTTGACGGCTTGATGGCCACACGCCCTTGATGCCCACTTGATGCAACCCTGCCTGCGCATCAAGGCATCATGATCTGACAGCGGTTCACCCATCGCCGACAATGACGGCCTGGCCGCCTGCGCACTGCGGCCGCGACTGTCAAGGAATCGAGCAGCAAGATGGCGTGGACCGATCAAAACAGCCCCATCGTGGCCGTGGCCACGGCCCCCGGCCGGGGCGCCGTGGGTATGGTGCGCGTCTCCGGCAAAGGCCTGGCGCCGCTGGCCTGCGCACTGACGGGCCGTGACCTCGCCCCGCGCCATGCCACCTATGGCCCCTTGCGTGATGCGCGTGGCGAGGCCATCGACCACGGCCTGGCGATCTACTTCCCGGGGCCTCACAGCTACACCGGCGAGGACGTGCTCGAGCTGCAGGCCCACGGCGGCCCCGTGGTGCTGCAGCTGCTGGTGGCGCGCTGCCTGGAGGCTGCTGCATCCATTGACACTGCTACCGGCCGCGCCTTGCTGCCCGGCCTGCGCCTGGCCGAGCCGGGCGAGTTCACCGAGCGTGCCTTTCTCAACGACAAGATCGACCTGGCCCAGGCCGAGGCCATCGCCGACCTGATCGACGCCAGCACCGAGGCTGCCGCACGCTCGGCCAGCCGCTCGCTGGGCGGCGCCTTCTCCGGCGAGGTCAACACCTTGCGTGACCGCCTGATCGAGTTGCGCATGCTGGTCGAGGCCACGCTGGATTTTCCGGAAGAGGAGATCGACTTCCTGGAAAAGGCCCGTGCCCGCGAGCGCCTGGACAAGGTGGCAGCCGCCGTGGACAGCGTGCTGGCCCATGCCCGCCAGGGCGCCTTGCTGCGTGAAGGCCTGCAGGTGGTGCTGGCCGGCCAGCCCAATGCGGGCAAGAGCTCGCTGCTTAACGCGCTGGCCGGGGCCGAGCTGGCCATCGTCACGCCCATCCCTGGCACCACGCGCGACAAGGTCAGCGAGACCATCCAGATCGAGGGCGTGCCGCTGAAGGTGATCGACACCGCCGGCCTGCGTGCCGAGCACGAGGCCAGCGACGAGGTCGAGCGCATCGGCATGGCGCGCAGCTGGGAAGCCATCGGCCAGGCCGATGTGGTGCTCTTCCTGCATGACCTGACGCGGGTGGACGAACCCGCCTACGCGCAAGCCGATGCCGGCATCGCGCAGCGCGTGGCCGAGGCCGTGGGCGACCGGGTGCCGGTGCTGCACGTGCTCAACAAGGCCGATGCGGCGGGTGCGCACACCGTGGCCGCACATTTGGCGCTGGACCTGGCGCCACACGGCGAGCGCGTGGCGCTGTCAGCCCGCACGGGTGATGGCCTGGAGCCGCTGCGCCGCGAACTGCTGACCCTGGCCGGCTGGCAGCACAACGCCGAAGGCGTGTTCATCGCCCGCCAGCGCCATGTGCAGGCGCTGCGCGAGGCGCGTGGGCACCTGGAGATGGCGCAACTGCATGCGGCTCAGGCCGATGGTGCGCTGGATTTGCTGGCCGAGGAACTGCGCCTGGCGCACGATGCGCTGGGGCGCATCACCGGGGCGTTCTCGGCGGATGACCTGCTGGGGGAGATATTCAGCAGGTTTTGCATCGGCAAGTAGGCATGCCATGCGGCGCATGGCTTCAGCGCCCCGTTGAACCTTTGCACAGGCTCATGTTGTGCCAGGTAGCTCGGGCTGTGGCGACGTAGTTGTCAAAGTCGCAAGGCGGTATCTCGCCTTTCAGCCCTTGCTCGTCGGCCTGGCCTGAGGCCCTGGTGTTCTGAAGCAGCTTCAGGCATTGCCCAGGGGCGCCGGCATGGAAATGGGCCAGTGCCAGATCATTGCGGATGCGGTCTGCCTCGATCCAGTCCAGGAAATCACCGCACTGCTCCAGCACGGGGCTCAGTGCTGCCACGGCCTGGGGGTACTGCTTGGCGCGGTAATGCGCGATGAAAGTGTCGCGGGCCTTGCGCTGGCCTGTGCGGCTGCAGTGCGCCGGAGGCTTGCGGTAGGTTCCACCGATGTGGGCCCGCGCGCCGCAGTGCTGGAGGCAGGCTTCGCCGTTCTGCAGCGGCAGGTCGAGCCACTGTCCCTGGTGCGATGGTGTCAGGCGGACACGGCAGGATGGGCCGGTGGTGTCATCGGACTCATCGTTGGTCTGTGCGTAGCTTCCCTTGATCTGTCCCGACATGCTGCACGAATGGCAGTTGGCGCCCGTCGTTTCCAGAGAAAAGCTCGTCTGGCCATGCTGGCGTTCTATCTTCAGCACCCCGGAATCTCCGGAGCGGACGTATTCGCCCGGCGCGATCGGTTGCGCGGACGCTGAATTGCAGAGCGCAAAGGCCAGCAGCACTGCGGAGAGGAACCTCGAACGCCCCATGTCTATTCGTGATGTGTGTCAGCCGCCATTGGCCGGCGGCAAGGTTACCAGCCTGTTGACATCGGTGGTGAGGGCTCGGGGCGGTGCTGCTGGTGGTCTCCCTGTCGCTGCTGGGTGCCTATGCCTGGCACGCCACGCAGGTGCCCTTCCCGCTGCTCAAGCTGGCGCTGTTCAAGGTGCGCACCTTCCGGGTGTCGGTGGTGGGCGGCTTCATCACGCGGCTGGGCATCGGCGGGCTGCCTTTCCTGCTGCCGCTGATGTACCAGGTGGGCATGGGCATGCCGGCCTGGCAGTCGGGCCTGCTGATGATGCCGGCCGCCTTAGGTGCCATGGGCATGAAGCTGGTGGCGGGGCGCCTGCTCAAGCAGTTTGGCTACCGGCATGTGCTGACCATCAATACCGTGCGGATCGGCATCACGATCGGGCTGTTCTCGCTGGTTGACATCGGCACGCCGGTGTGGGTCATCGTGCTGCCGGGGCTGGCGCAGGGGCTGTTCAAATCGCTGCAGTTCAGCAGCATAAACACCATGGCCTATGCCGATGTGGACGCGGCGGATTCCAGCATGGCCAGCACCATCGCCAGCTCGATGCAGCAGATGTCCATGAGCTTCGGGCTGGCCTTCGGCACGCTGGTGGTGGGCTGGTGCCTGGGCGACATGGCGCAGAGTGACCGCATCGCGGTGATGCATGCGCTGGACCACGCCTTCCTGACGATGGCCGGCCTGACGGTGCTGTCATCGCTGACGTTCTGGTCGCTCCAGCCTGGGGATGGCGCCAGCGTGAGCCAGGGCGAAGATGGCCCCAGGCTGCGGCAGGCGGCGGCCGACAAGGCCGAAGGTGGTGCTTTGGCGGTGTGAGGGATCCTGCCAGTGGATTTGTGTCTCAGCCAGCGGTGATAATGTCCCCTGCAGCCTGACGTCTGGCTGCTTTCAGGGGGAATCCACATGAAGATCAATACTCAGGCGTTGGCGGCGCTGGCCGCTGCGTTGACCATTGGCGTGCTTTCCGGTTGCGCTACCGAATCCTCGCAAGCCTTGTCTGTGCCGCAAGTGCAGTCTGCAGGTCAAACCTACAGCGGCGTGCGTTCGCCTATTGCCGTCGGCAAGTTCGACAACCGTTCCAGCTACATGCGCGGCATCTTCTCGGATGGGGTAGACCGCCTAGGCGGTCAGGCCAAGACCATCTTGATTACACATCTGCAGCAGACCAATCGCTTCAATGTGCTCGACCGTGACAATCTGGCCGAGATCAAGCAGGAAGCGGGTTTCAAGGGCCAAGTCAGCAAGCTTAAGGGCGCTGACTACGTGGTCACCGGCGATGTGACCGAGTTCGGTCGCAAAGAGGTGGGCGATCAACAGCTGTTCGGCATTCTGGGCCGTGGCAAATCGCAGATCGCCTATGCCAAGGTCGCGCTGAACATCGTGGACATCTCCACGTCGGAGGTGGTCTATTCCACCCAGGGCGCAGGCGAGTACAGCCTTTCCAACCGAGAGATCATCGGCTTTGGCGGAACCGCCAGCTATGACTCTACGCTCAACGGCAAGGTGCTGGACTTGGCCATGCGTGAGGCGGTCAACAAGCTGGTTGTTGCCATCGACTCGGGCGCCTGGAAGCCCGCCAAGTAATCCACATCGCCCCGTGTTGATGGTCGCCCGTGGCCTTGCGCCATGGGATGACGATGTCTTTTGAAAGAACACATGAAATACCTTGTGAAGAAGGCAGGCGTGAGCGTGGCCTTGTTGATGGCCGGCGTGCTGGTGGGCTGCGCCGCGCCCAAGCCGCTGTATCAGTGGGAGGGCTATCAGGCCCAGGTCTACAACCACCTGCGCTCCCAGGGAGCCACTGGCCCCGAAGCTCAGATTGCGGCGATGGAAGAGGGCTTCCAAAAGATCCGTGCTCAAGGCGGCATGCCGCCTCCCGGCTACCACGCGCACCTCGGCTTGCTGTACTTGCAAGTGGGTAAAGATGATCAGGCCGTTCAGCAGTTGCGCACGGAGAAGGCGCTTTTCCCTGAGTCGGCCAAGTACATGGATTTTCTGATGGCCAAAGCCCAGAAGAACTGAAAGGCACTGACATGACATCCATGAAGACATCGAGCTTGCTCAAGATGGCCGCGATCACGCTGGTGGCAGGCCTGTTCACGGGCTGCGCCACGCAGAACCGGTCATACGACTACAGTGCGTTCAAACAGAGTCGCCCCACGTCGATTCTGGTGCTCCCGCCGCTGAACCAATCGCCTGAGGTGAATGCGACGGCCAGCATGCTGGCCCAGATGACCTATCCGCTGGCGGAGTCTGGCTACTACGTTCTGCCCGTCACACTGGTCGCAGAGACCTTCAAGAACAATGGTTTGCACAACGCGGGCGAAATCCATGAAGTCTCGATCGCCAAGCTCCACGAGATCTTCGGGGCCGATGCGGCCTTGTACGTGACGGTCACCCGGTACGGGGCCACTTACACGGTGTTTGACAGTGCCGCTGTGGTGTCGGCCACTGGCAAGCTGGTGGATCTCAAGACGGGCGCGATGTTGTGGGAGGGAACGGCCACGGCCTCCAACAACGAGGGTGGCAACAACGGGCAGGGCGGTCTGGTTGGCATGCTGGTCGCGGCGGTGGTCAAGCAGATCATGAACAATGTGACCGATGCCAGCCACCCTGTCGCCGGCATTACCAGCCAGCGCCTGCTGGTCGCGGGGCGTCCCAACGGCATGCTTTTTGGGCCGCGATCGCCCAACTATCAAAAGGACTGAGCCGTCGCCTGGCTTTCAGGGCAGTGCCTTGGCCGGCACGCTGCCCTTGGCCAGGATGGCATCGACCACCTCCAGCACGGTGGGCAGGTCCAGCGGCTTTTGCAGGTAGGCCAGGGCCCCGGCGGCGCGGGCCTGGGCCATGGTGGATGGCGTCACGTCGGCTGACACGACCACCACGGGCACCTCGCGCATCCCGTCGTGGCGCTTCATCCAGGCCAGCAGGTCCAGGCCGCTGCCGTCGGGCAGGTGCATGTCCAGCAGCACCAGGTCGAAGGATTCCGTGTCCAGCCGTTCCATGCCGGCGTGTACCGTCACCTCGTTGTGCACCTCGATCTGCGGACGCAGGCCCAGCATGGCGGCCATGATGTCGCGGTTGGCCAGGTTGTCCTCCACGTAGAGCACCTTGCGGGTGTCGTAGGGGGCCTCGGCCAGAGGGGCGGCGGGCTTGTGCATGGGCTCGGTCTCCGTCGGGTTGCCGGCGGCCTGGGCGGCGCCGGGGTGCGGCGGGTGTGCCGCCGGCAGGTCGAAAAAGAAGGTACTGCCGTGTTGCTCGGTGCTCGACACCCGTAGCGTACCGCCCATCAGGGCCACCAGGCGCTGGCAGATCACCAGGCCGATGCCGGTACCCGGGGTGCTGGTGCTTTCCTGTCCCAGCCGGTTGAAGGGCTCGAACAGGTGGGCCTGTTGGGCCGGGCTCATGCCGATGCCCGTGTCGCGCACCTTGAAGCGGATGGGCGCGCCCTGCGCATCGGCCTCCTGGCTGGCCGACAGCGTGACTTCGCCATCGGGGCGGTTGTACTTGATGGCATTGCTCAGCAGGTTGAGCAGCACCTGCTTGAAGCGGGTGCGGTCTGCATGGGCGATCAGGGGCGGGCCGGGCGGCAGGTCAAGCGCCAGCCGGATGCCCGTGGCGCGGGCTTCGCCCAGCAAGGTCTGCTGCGCGTCCAGCAGCACATCGGACACGTTCACATCCTCGATCACCAGGTGCATGGTGCCGGCCTCAATGCGCGACACGTCCAGCACGTCGGTGATCATCGTCAGCAGGTGGCGCCCTGATGAATCGATCTGCTCGACCATGGACAGTTGCGATGCGCTGAGCGGCTGGCGCGTGTCCAGCTTGAGCACCTGGGCAAAGCCGAGCACGGCGTTCAAGGGCGTGCGCAGTTCATGGCTCATGCGCGAGAGAAACTCGGTCTTGGCCTGGTTGGAGGCCTCGGCCACCTGCTGGGCCTGGCGGGCCTGCCGCGCGGCGTGCTGCTCGCCCACGTCCTGCAGGTACACGCCCAGGCTTCGCCCGGAGGGGTAGGCCTGAACGTCCAGCCACAGCCGCAAGCTGGGCAGGTGAGCTTCGGCGTGCACGGGCTGCTGGCGGTTCACGGCACTGTCGAACACCGAGCGCAGGGCGGCGGCGTCGCGTGGGGCCAGCGCCGTGCTCAGGGCCTGGCCCAGCAGATGGCTTCTGGCCTGGTGCAGCAGGGACTCGGCCCGGCGGTTGACGTAGGCGAAGCGCCCTTCGTCATCGAGCTGGAAGAAGCCATCGTGGATGCTTTCGAGCGTATGGGTGATGCGCTGCAGCAGGGCCTCGCGCTCGTGTTCACGCTCCGCCAGGCGCTGGCTCATGTCGGTGAAGCCCTGCTCCAGGGCGACGAACTCCAGGCTGGCATCGTGGCGGGCGGGCTCGGTGGGCGGGCCGGGGCTCTCACCGCGGGAGGTGCGCGCCATGCGGTCCAGCAGCCGGTCGGCGGGCGCCACCACGCGTGAGACGGCCAGCCGCCAGGCCACCCACAAGGCCAGGGTGAACAAGGCGGCGCTCATGCCCAGCAGCAACACCAGTGATTGCTTGAGCCCGGCCGTGAGTTCGGCGCGTGGCAGCCCGACCGCCACGCTCCAGCCCGACAGGTTCGAGCGTGTGAAGGCCGTGACCACGGGGATGCCTTCGAGCGTGTCGGTCTCGATCACGCCTTCGGCCTGGTCGTGGGCGGCACGCACCAGGTCGGGCACGGCGGACTTGCCCACGTACAGGTTCATTTCATGCGTGCGGGCCACGATGCGGCCCTGGCTGTCGAGCACGGCGGCGATCCAGTCGCGCGGCAGGCGCTGGCCGGCCAGCACGCCGGCCACCCGGTCCGGGAAGATGCCGGCATTGAGGGTGTAGACCGTGGTGCCGCTGCGCTGCACGGGAATGCCCAGCGCCATGATGGGTTTGCCGGTGACCGGCCCGGTGAACACATCGGTGAGCACGGGCTGCGCCGTGGTGAAGATGCGCATCAATTGCGGCGGACCGCCCACCAGCGGCAGCGCCGAGCCCCAGGCGCGCAAGGTGTTGACCTGCTGGCGCCCTTGCGGATCGATCAGCACGATGTTGTTGATGTTCTGGAACGGCAGCGCGCCGCGTGCCTGGGCGTGGAAGGTGCCCAGGTCGTCATCGGCCAGGGCGGCGGACGATCCCAGCACGCGCAGGCCCGATTCGATGCTGGCCAGGTCGCGGTCCAGGCTGGCGGCGGCGGCGCGTGCGGTGCCGATCACATCGCGGATGGCGCGCGCCTTGTGTGCCTCGTAGTCCGACACGATGAAGTAGGTGGACAGCAGCAGCCCAGGAAGCACGCAGGCCACGACCAGCACGGCCAGGCTGGTGCGGATGCGCCACGGGGGGCGGCCGGCCATGGCGGTGTCGCGGCTGGGGGGCTCGTCGGGCCGGTGACGGGCACTCCAGGAGGTGAACGCGGTCATCGAGACGATCCCATGCGTTGTCATCGGGCCCGGTGGCGCCAGGCCGTGCGCGTACTGCTCCGGAGCGCCTCTTCGGGCGTCCGGCTGACCAGTAGATCACAAGCCGAGGCCGAGATAAAGCCCGCCACGTTCTGGGATGATGGCCGTGTTCAGCGCGTTCGTTTTCCCGATGCGAAATGAACGTGCATGCGCCCTGGATGTGACATGACCGACATGAGCCACCTGCCTGACCCTCGCGCCCTGCTGCGATCCCTGTTTGACACCGCCGTGGCACAGGCCCAGCCGGCGCTGGCCCTGCCGCCGCACCTGCCACCGCCGCCCAAGGGGCGTACCGTGGTGATCGGCGCGGGCAAGGCCAGCGCGGCCATGGCCCGTGCGCTGCAGGCCGCCTGGCCAACTGACAAGCCCCTGAGCGGCGTGGCCATCACACGCCATGGGCACGTGCCGCCCCTGCCGGCCGGTGCGTCCGCAGACCGCATTACCCTGCTGGAGGCGGCCCACCCGGTGCCTGATGAGGCCGGCCTGCGCGCCACCCAGCAGATGCTCGATGCCCTGAAGGGCCTGACACCGGACGATCTGGTGATCGCCTTGATGTCGGGCGGGGGCTCTGCGCTGCTGGCCGCGCCCTTGCCCGGCTGGAGCTTGCAAGGAGAGCAGGATCTGAACCGCCAGCTGCTGCGCAGCGGCGCCGCGATCGGCGAGATGAACGCGGTGCGCCGCCACCTGTCCGCGCTCAAGGGCGGGCGCCTGGCGACCTTGTGCCGGCCCGCGCGCCTGCTGACCCTGGCGATCTCGGACGTGCCGGGCGATGCGCTGCACGACATCGCCAGCGGCCCCACGGTGCCCGATCCCAGCACCTGCGCCGACGCGCTGGCCGTGATCGACCGCTACCAGCTCACATTGCCGCCAGCCCTGCTCGAAGGCCTGCGCGAGGGCACGCTGGAAACACCCAAGCCGGGCGATGCGGCTTTTGCCCGTGATGAGGCCAAACTGATTGCCACGCCGCTGGCCATGTTGCACGCAGCGGCCGAGCACGCACGGCACCTGGGCCTGAAGGCGTACGTGCTGAGCGACCGCATCGAGGGTGAGGCGCGCGAGGTGGGCACGGTGCATGCCGGGCTGGCGCTGCATGCGGCGCGCTCATGCGGGTCACAGGGGCCACAAGGTGCGGATGGCGCGTCACCTTTCGAGGCGCCTTGCGTGCTGCTCTCGGGTGGTGAGACCACGGTGACGCTGGGTGCCGTGTCTGCCCAGGCCGACGGCGCCACAAGCTCGCTGGCCCCCAGCGGCGGCCGCTGCTCGGAGTTCCTGCTGGGCGCGGCCCTGGCTTTGCGTGGCGAGCCCTGCGTGTGGATGCTGGCCGCCGATACCGATGGCATCGATGGCGCCAGCGAGGCGGCCGGCGCGTTGCTCACGCCCGACACGCTGGCAAGGGCCCGTGCGGCGGGCATGGACCCATATGCGATGCTGCGGGCGCATGCCTCCGGTCAGTTCTTTGAGCGGCTGGGCGATGCGGTGGTGTCCGGCCCCACCTTCACCAACGTCAACGATTTCAGGGCAGTGCTGGTGCACCGTGGCGCGTGACGTCGCGCCGCAGCACGACGGGCTTGCCCCCATGCTGGCGGCTGGTCAACCAGGCGGCCAGCGCCGAATCCAGGTGATCGACATGGGCCGGGAACCAGCGCCACAGGCTGTCGGCCAGGTGGTGCACCATGGTCACATCAGCCTGCTGCTGCGCCAGGGCCTGCTGCACCTCGCGCACGGATGACAGCACGGCCGCGTGCTCCTTGATGTGGCAATCGCGGGGCGGGAAGGCGCTGGCGTTCATCCAGTCGTCTTCCTGGCCGAAGTGCTCTTCAAGATGCTGGGCCATGCGCTCCAGCGCCTGCACGGCATCACCGGCCGTGCAGTGGCGCAGCAAGCGGGCCGCATCGACGAAATCCTCATGGTGATCGTCCATGCGCGGGTGGCCCAGCGCGAAGCTGTCGCTCCAGTCCATCACCTCGCCGGTGTCGTGTGCCATCGTCGTCATCTCAAGCCTCAACTGGCTTTCTGCGGCTTGGTGTGCCGCGGCAGTTCACCGAAACGGTCTCTGTAATAGGCCGCGAAACGGCCCAAGTGGCTGAAGCCGCAGGACAGCGCGACATCGGTGATGGGGGCAAAAGGGTTGGCCTGCAACTGCTCGCGCGCGGCGTCCAGCCGCAGGTTGCGCAGCCATTCCATGGGGCTGGTGCCGTACTGGCGCTTCCAATGCAGGTGCAGCGTGCGCGCACTGACGCCGGCCGATCGGGCCAGGTCGTCCATGTTCACGGGCGCGGCCAGGCGGTCACGCGCGAACTTCTCGGCCGCGGCCAGCGGGTTGCCCCGCTGTGTGCCGGCGCGCTCATCGCGGTCGTTCAGGTGGCGCTGCTGCGTGAGCAGGTGCACCGCCAGGCCCTGCTCGCAATGCGCGATCCAGGCGGGGTGCCCGGCCGCAGCGCCAGGGGCCTGCTGCTCGGTGGCGGTGAGCAGGGCGCCCAATAGCGCGTTCCATTGCCAGCCGGCGTCGCCATCGATCAGCGTCACCGGTGAGATCAGGGGCTTGCTCATGTCCAGCCGCTGGCGCCAGGGCATGTGGTCCAGTGCCGCCTGGTGGAAGAGCGCGTTGGGGATGCGCACGATCAGTTGTTCGCACTCGCTGCTCCACAGGATTTTCAGGGCGTGTCGGGGCGAGACGAGGGCCGATTGCCCGGGCGTGAGATCCAGCGCCTCGCCATCGCAGTGGATGCGGGTGGCACCGCGCAGCGGCACCTGCACCAGCGAGAAATCATCGAACAGCCGGGGTGTGATCTCCACCTCGACGCCATAGCGCAGCACCATCAGCTGCAGGCGCGGGGTCGAGCGCATGAACAGCGCGGCATCGGCCCGGCCATAGCCGGCCCGCACCTCGTGCTCGACGATGGCGCGCTGCATGTAGGCCTGCGATTCGCACAGGTCCTTGCCTTCGAACACCGCGTTGGCATACATGCCGGCGGCGTTCACGGCGGTGGTTTCCAGGCCAAAAGTGGGCATGGTTGGCTGTCTCCAAGAAACGGCCCCCCCGTTCAAGCTTGGTACGGCATCAGCACGCGGCGCGGTCACCTGTGGGTGGCGCATGCCTTGTGGAGGATGATAAGACGCCATGGCCGAAACGGTCTACTCAGCCCGTGTGCGCAACGCGATCAAACCAGGCTTTTGCGGACAGGCCCTGGTCGGGGCCGAGGGCCGAGAAGCCTCCATCCACAGCAAGATCGGTGCCGGTCATCCACGAGGCATCGCTGCTCACGGCGAACACCACGGCGCGGCCGACCTCTTCACCCCGGCCTGCGCGGCCCAGCGGGTGCGTGAGGGCCGCGACCTGGTCGGCGCGTGCCATCGAGCCTTCGGCCAGGCGCTCTACGGCGGGCGACCACGTCCACGCGGGCGACACGGACAGCACACGGATCCCGCGCGGCGCCAGCGTCACCGCGAAGTTCTTGGTGATCTGCAGCAGCGCGGCCTTGGAGGCCGGGTAGATGGCCCGCCCGGCCGCGCCGAACTTGCCGCCGATGCTGCCCAGGTTGATCACCACGGCGCCGGCCTGCATGTGCGGGGCTGCCTTCTGCGTGAAGATGGCGGCGGACACGAGGTTGACGTTCAGCGTCTTGGTCCACTGCTCGCGGGTGGAGTCCAGCCCGGCATCATCGTAGATGCAGGCGGAGTTGACCAGCACGTCGATGGCGCCGGTTTCCTTCAGGGCGATCTGGATGCAGCGGTCGATGGCCGCATCGTCGCTGATGTCGGCCTCGATGGCGGCGGCATTGGGGCCAATGGCCGCGGCCACGGCCAGGCCGGCCTCGCGCCCACGGCCGATGACGAACACCTTGTGCACGCCGGCCAGGGCCAGCTCGCGTGCGATGTCGGCGCCCAGGCCCTGTGTGGCGCCGGTGACGAGGGCGACCTTGCCTTGCAGCTTGTTCGATGTGCTCATGCAGCTTCCTTCAACGCGGCCACGGTGGTGATGTGGGCCATCAGGGCCATGGACTTGATCGCGGCCTCATGGGTGTCGGGCTGGGCGGCGGTGCAGGCATCGGCCACCACGGTGACTTCCAGCCCACGGTCGGCCGCATCGCGCACGGTGCTCTCCACCACGGAGTGCGTGGCCACGCCGGCCACGTGCACGCGTTGCGCATTGAACAGGCGCAGGAGCCCGGCCAGCGGCGTGCCCCGGAAGGCGCTGATGCTGGTGTGCTTGACCACGAACTCATCCGCGCTCTGCCTAGGCGCCAGGGCCTCGTGGAACTCGGCGCCCCAGGAGCCCTCACGTACCGCACCGATCTTCTTGACATTGGCCATGATGGGCATGTTGCGCGGCAGGTCTGCGTAGTCCTCGCGGAAGGCCACGCGCACGTGCACGATCTTCCAGCCGCAGGTGCGTGCGTGATCGAGCAGCCGCGTGGCCGCGCTGATCACCGCTTCACGGCGCTGATCGTTGTCGATGCCGACGCGGATCAGGCCATCCGGGTGGATCACGTCGTTCTGGTAGTGCAGGGCCAGCAGAACGTCGCAGGGGGGCGTCATCAGATGAACACCTCGAGGTTGCCGAAGACGCTCTCGCAGTTGACCAGGTCAATGCGCTTCATGCGGATGCGCCAGCCACCGCCCTCGACCGCGCGCAGCTTGTGGTGCACGGTGCCGGCCAGGGTGCGCTGCTCGTTGCGGAACTCGGTGAACACCACGTTGGAGCGCACGATCAGGTGCCCTTCGGTATCGACGCCTTCCACGGTGATGTTGCCCACCAGGTGAGAAGAACGCGTGCGTGGCTGCTGCGACCAGTTGCGCGGGTTGTTGATGCGGCGCACGCGGGTCTCGCGCAGCATCTTGTCTTCCCAGAACAGCGAGATGGATTCGAAGGGATCGGCCTGGGCCTCGAAACGGGGGATCCAGTAGCGGCCGTCCTCGTCCCACAGGGCCAGCCACTCGTCCAGCCGCCAGTCATCGAGCAGGCGGGCTTCCTGGAAGAGGTAGGCTTCGAGGGCCCTCAGGGTGTCATGGGGCAACTGCACGGAGGCAGTGGGGGTGATGCTGACGTCGAAGGTGCGGTCAAGCAGCTGCATGGAGCTTCTCCTTGGTGTCCAGGGGGGCCTTGGCATCGGTGCCAAGCATGAAGTGGCGCCAGGCCGCGAACTGGTTGCGCATCGGCAGCTCGCTGGTGCCATTGACCGAGACCATGCCGTCTTCCAGGGCCTTGTCGGTGCCGGCGTAGCGGTGCAGGCTGACCCAGTCGCCGCCCTTGGTCTGGTTGCCTTCCTGGCAACGGCGGTAGACCTCGACGTCATCGGGCATCACGTTCGATGAAGGCGAGTTGATCAGGTTGGCGTAGGTGAGCGCGCGGTCGAACACGGCCTGCGGTGCGCCCTTCAGGCGGAACAGCTGGATCTCGACCATGGTGCGGTTCACCGCGATCGGGCGGATCACGCGGAACTGCTGGAACACGGTGTGCGGCGAGCCGCTGCCGTAGATCACGGTGTTGTGGCGGTTCATGCCCAGGATGGCCTGGGCCTGCTCGGCACCCTTGGTTTCGGTGAGCAGTTCAAAGTGGCTGCGCGACACCGGATCGCGCGTGGCGGCGGCCGGATCGAAGATGCCTTCCATGTAGCCGTGGCCATAGTGGTAGGCGCGCAGTTCCAGCTTTTCCCAGAACTCGTAGGGCTCGCCGTTGCCGTCCATGATCAGGAGTTCGAAGGGCATCTCGCCGATGGCCTTGGCCTCTTCGCGCGCGGCCTCGAACGAGGATTCATGCGTGACGCGGGCGTGCATGGTGTCGTGCAGGTTCTCGTAGAACACCTTCCAGTTCGAGGGCTGCATCACGCGGAAGCTGCCGCCGCCGGCCACCTCGACCTCGCCGACGGGCGAGCGGTCGCACAGGTTGTCGATGGAGGTGATCACGCCGCCCAGGAATCCCTTCAGGTCAGGGCCTTCGGCCGATTGGTTGGCGAACACGAAGCCACGGTAGCTGTCGACCCGCGCCAGGCGGCTCATCGAGAACTCCGGGTCGGCCGGGTCGTAGCGCGTGCCTTCCAGGCCGTTCTTCAGGGGCAGCGACAGGTGGCTGCCGTCGAGCTTGAAGGTCCACGCATGGTAGGGACAACGGAAGAACTTGCCGATGTTGCCGCTGCCTTCGGCCACCAGCTTGGCACCCTTGTGCGGGCAACGGTTGTAGACCACGTGCACGCGCTTGTCCGAACCGCGCACCATGATCACGTCCTGATCACCGATGCGGGTGGTGACGTAGTCGCCCACGTTCTTGACCTGGCTGTCGTGGCCGACGTAGATCCAGGCCTGGCCGTAGATGCGTTGCATCTCCAGCGCGAAGATGTCCGGGTCGGTGTACAGCGCCTTGTGCACGCTGTCGGCCCGCACCATGGACGCGATGGTTTCATTCGAGATGGTCATTGGGGACTCCTGCTTCATTCAGAGAGAGGGCTCAGAGGTCGAGGACCAGGTGGTCGCTGCGCGCCCGTGAGACACAGATGCAAAAGCTGCCGGCCTGGTGGTCCTTGGCCGACAGGCAGATGTCGCGGTGATCGGCTTCGCCATCGAGCACCTTGGCCACGCAGATGCCGCAGTCGCCGCGGCGGCAATCGAACATCGGGTCCAGGCCGGCTTCTTCCATCACGTCCATCACGGTCTTGCCGGTGGGCACGTCCAGCGTGATGCCGGCGGCCTTGAGTTCGACGGTGAAGGGCTTGTCGGAGGCGCCCTGCAGGCTGCCCACAAACAGCTCGCAGTGCAGCTGTTCTTCGGGCCAGCCCAGCTCGCGCGCCGTGGCCAGCGTGGCCTCGATGAAGCCCTTGGGGCCGCAGACGTGCAGGTGGCGGCCTGCCACGGGCTTGCCGATCACCTCGCGCAGGTCGACACGCCGTGCAGGGTCGCCGCCGTCGAACCAGCAGTGGGCGCCGGGCAGGGCTTCGACCTCCTGGGCGTAGGCGGCCTGTTCGGCATCGCGGGCCACGTAGTGCATGTCGAAGGGCTGGCCGCGTTCTTTCAGCGACAGGGCCATGCACAAGATGGGCGTGATGCCGATGCCGGCGGCGATCAGCAGGGGCCGTGTCTCGGCGCCATGCAGCGGGAAGTGGTTGCTGGGCGCGTTGGCGGCCAGGGCATCACCGGCCTTGAGCTGGTGCACCCATTTGGAGCCGCCGCTGCTGGGCTCTTCGAGCTGCACGGCGATCTCCAGCGTGCCTTCGCTGCAGCCGGGGCGCACCAGCGAGTAGGCGCGGTGCAGCCTGGCTCCGCCTGCGCTGGCAGGCGGCACATGCAGCTCGATGTGCGCGCCGGCCTCGTACGACAAGGCTGAAACGGTGGCGCCGCTCAGCACGAGCCGGTTGATGCGCGGTGTGATGGCGTCGACCCGCTCGACCTTCAGCGCAATGGTGCTGTCCACGTGTGCTCCGACAAAGATGTGACCTGTTCGCCCAGGCCGCAAACCATGGCCGGGTCGATGGCTGGAAATGTGTCAGAAAGGAATATTCCAAAAAAGCCAAAACCTGCATGAAATATCCACAAAGCGAATTTTGATGGGGAATTTAAGTGTTAACCCTCATATTGATCGGGCATAAAATTCTCGTATCGGCCAACAATTGAGATGAAATGGATGAGCGCAGAAAATATTCTCGACAAGCGGATAGTGATTGCGAGAAACGGATAGCCGATTTCCGGGGCGTGACCGGATAGTTGCGCCAACAACGCCACCCCCGGCGAATGGGTCGAGAAGAATAAATCCATTCACCTTGACGGGTATATGTCTGCATTTTGGGCAGCCATGACCGTTATGGGTGCATTTCAAGAAACAGTATTCCCCCAAACCATGTCCGACACACTGCTTCGATCTCAAATGAAGTCACTGCCGATGAGCCCTTACCAGGTCATCGTGGTGGCGCTGTGCACCCTGATTTCCGCGCTCGACGGCTTTGACGTGCTGGTGGTGGCCTTCACGGCGCCCGTGCTCAGCAAGGAATGGGGCCTGGGCCCCGCCGATGTTGGCCTGCTGTTCAGCGCGGGGCTGATCGGCATGGGCCTGGGCGCGCTGTTCGTGGCGCCCATGGGTGACTGGATCGGCCGCCGCCGCGCGGTCATCGTCTGCCTGGGCATCATGGCCATCGGCATGGTGGCCTCGGGCTATGCCGCCAGCCACAAGGAACTGATGCTGCTGCGCGTCTTCACCGGCCTGGGCATGGGCGGGATCCTGGCCAACCTCAACATCCTCGTCGGCGAGTACAGCAATGACCGCCGCCGCGAGTTGTGCACCTCGATCATGGCCGTGGGCTACCAGGTGGGCGCGGCCTTCGGTGGGCTGGTGGCGATCTGGATCATGCGCTACTACGACTGGCGCGCGGTGTACATCGCTGGTGGTGGCACCGCCGTGGCCTTCATCCTGATCTCGCTGTGGCTGCTGCCGGAATCGCTGGATTTTCTGAGCCACCGTCGCCCGCCCAATGCACTGCGCAAGGTCAACCAGATGCTGCAGCGCATGGGCCGCCAGGCGCTGGCCGTGCTGCCGGAAGTGGCCGGTGGCGCCGCCAAGGGTGCGGTGCGCAAGCCGCGCCTGTCGTCCCTGCTGGAGGGCGGGCGTGCCGTGCCCACGGTGGCGGCCTGCCTGACCTACCTGTTGGTGATGACCTCGGTGTACTTCTTCATAAGCTGGATCCCGAAAATCATCACCCAGTCTGGTCTGAGCACGGAAAACGGCATTTCGGCCTCGGTGCTGATGAACTCTGCCGGCGTGATCAGCGGGGTGATCTTCGGTCTGCTGGCGCACTACGTGGGCGTGCGCAGACTCTCGGCGGTGGCCATGGTCTGCCTGGCGGCGGCGGGTGTCTGGTTTGGGCGATCGGAGGCCACGGTGAACAGCATGCTGACGGCGGCCACCTTCGTCGGGTTCTTCATCGGCTCCTCGGTGGCGGCTTTGTACGCGGTGATTCCGAAGGTGTTTGCCTTGCCGGTCCGCACGACGGGCACCGGCCTGGCCATGAGTTTCGGCCGCCTGGGTGGCGCCGTGGGCCCCTATATCGCAGGCCTGGCCATGGCCAGTGGTTTTGACCGGCCGGAATATTGCCTGCTGCTGGCGGCCCCGGTGTTTCTGGGCGCCCTGGTGCTGCGCTGGCTGAACCCGATCCCTGAGGACGCTGCGCCTCAGCCATAAGGCCGGCTTCAATATCCATTTCGTGCATGTCGCCTGTTTCGGCAGGCGGGATTTTCTCACGCCTAATATTTTCAAATCAACATGACTTCAAAACAGGCTTTGCTGGCGTTGGCCAGTATCTCGGCGGCCAGCGTAACCATGGCGCAATCCTCGGTCACGGTATTTGGCGTGGTCGATGTGGCGGCCACGAATATCTCTACCTCCGGGGCCGGCAGCAAACTGGGTATATCCAATGGCGGCAATATCCCGACGCGGATCGGGTTTCGCGGCACGGAGGATCTGGGCGGCGGCATGTCTGCGGGCTTCTGGCTGGAGGCGCCTTTGGCGCTGGACACAGGCGGCTCGGGCATGGCCTTCACGCGGCGGGCCACCGTCAGCCTGATGGGCCCCTTCGGTGAACTGCGGGTGGGCCGCGATTTCTCCCCGATCTGGTGGAACATCTCCCTGTTCGATCCCTTCGCGGCGCGGGGCGTGGGCACCAGTCAGGCGGTCAACAACTTTGGCTACAACACGGTCTACAACAGCAATGCCATCGGCTATGTGCTGCCCTCGACGCTGGGCGGCTGGTACGGGCAGCTGCAGTACGCGCCGGGCGAGCAGTCGTCCGACGTGCCCAACTCCAAAAAGGGCGATTTCTACGGCGGCCGCATCGGCTATATGACGGGGCGGCTCAATGTCGCGGCCTCCTACGGCAAGTGGCGTCAGGTGCTGGGCGCGTCAGATGTGGCGCCCGTGGTCATCGGCCGGGATGTGGAAGTGAGCAACGTGGTGGCCACCTGGGATTTCGGCGTGGTCAAGCCGGTGGCCTTCTATGGTGAGGAAAAGGCCAGCGGGCCGGCGGGCAAGGCGAAGGTGGCGTCCTGGCTGCTCGGCGCGTCCATCCCCGTGGGTGTGGGCGAGATCAAGGCCACCGTGGCGCGTTACGACGTGGCCGACAGCTCGGATGATTTCGACAAGCTCTCGCTGGGCTACGCCCATTCGCTGTCCAAGCGCACGGTGCTGTACGTCACCGCCGCCCGCCTGAGCAACAAGGGCAATGGCGTGCGCAGCCTGTCGGCCGATGGCTTGACCAGCCCGGGCAATGCGAAGCCGGGTGGCAGCTCGACGGGTTTTGATGTGGGGATCAGGCATTCGTTCTGATCCGCACGGTCACTGAGGCTCTACCGGTCGGCCTAAGCGACGAGTTTGCGCACGACGCTTCGCGTCAGGCGCTGTGGCGGGCATTTCTCAAGAAGAACGAACTTTCGCCAGAACCCTTGCCCGCCATCGTTGGCCGCTTGAGCATGGCATTGGCCCCTGCGTTGAACACCGTCGTTCGTTGACTATTCCTTCATAGGGCAACGTTCGCCGCTGGCCACCAGAGCGCCCGCCAACTCCCGC
Source organism: Aquabacterium sp. (assembly GCF_049274795.1). Classification (GTDB taxonomy): domain Bacteria; phylum Pseudomonadota; class Gammaproteobacteria; order Burkholderiales; family Burkholderiaceae_C; genus Aquabacterium. Next base: position 7,753 of record NZ_JBASTH010000065.1, on the reverse strand, counting down.
GCAGCCTTGGCGCTGACCCCCTTGCCCGTGATCGACAGCGCCGGGGCGTGGGTGAGCATCCGCGCAAACACATCCCGTACTTCTTCCGAGCAGATGTCGTCGATCAGGGCAATCGTCTCGGCCAGCAGCGTCACGCTTCCACTGGCCCAAAGTTCCTCGACAGCCCGCTCCATCATGGCGAAGGGCCGTTCACTGGCGCGTACATAGGACACGGTCAACTGGTTCTTCGCCCGCTCCAGATGGATAGGGTCGATGGTGGCCGTCTGGGCATGCAGCAGCTCGCCCGTGGCTTTCACCAGCGCTTCGATCTTGTCCGGGGTGGTCACGGCATGCACCACGAAGTTGAGCCAGTTGTCGCCGCTGTCGATGCTGGCATCGGCCGTGTAGGCCAGGCCCAGCCGCTCCCGCACCGTGTCGACCAACGGGGCCGACATCCCGCCGCCGAACAGATTGGCCGCGAGCGCAGCGGCCAGGCGCAAGCGCTGCGATGGCATGCCGTCCGCGCTCGTGGGCGTCAGCGGGTAAGCGATGTTCAGGAACACCTGCGACACCTGCGTGAAGCGCCGGGCCACGGCCTGGCCTGCATACGCCGCGGGCAATGGGGGATGCGATCTGGCACTGTCGGCCGATGCAGGCATCGCCGTGAACAGATCCTCGGCAAGGCCCATCCAGGCATCGACGTCGAAGTGGCCGGCAGCCACGACGACTGTGTTGTCTGCCACGTAATGCTGCTGCACATGGCGAACCAGATCGTCGCGTGTGAAGCCTTCGATGTTCTTGACGGTGCCGATCACGGGCATGCCCATGGGATGGGCGCCCCAGAGGGCGCGGTCGAGCAGATCGTTCGAACTGTCGTCGGGGTCTTCGTCGTACTCGATGGCTTCCTGGCGGATCACTTCCAGCTCGCGCTGCAGTTCGATCTCGGGGAATGTGCTGTGGAGCACGATGTCGGCCGTCATGCCGAGCAGTTGCTGCGCGTGCTCCGCCAGGCCGGTCATGAAGTAGCCGGTGCTGTCCTTGCCGGTGTAGGCGTTGACGTCCGCACCCAGCCGCTCCGCATCCAGGTTGATGGCCTGCACGGAGCGCGTGGTGGTGCCCTTGAAGGCCATGTGCTCCAGGACATGGCTGATGCCGTTGGTGGCGGGCGTTTCGTCGCGGGAGCCGACGTGCAGGAACACGCCCACGCTGACGCTCCGCACGTGGGGCATGGGCAGGGCCAGCAGCCGGACGCCGTTAGGCAGCGTACGGAGGATCGGGGTCGTGGTTTCCATGCGCTATTGTCGCTGTGGTCCCATCTTCGAGGGTGGATGAAAAAAAGCACGGCCTCCTTGCGGAAGTCCGTGCCTCTCGCGCGCACCCTGCGGTGCGCTGGCCCTCAGTGGGCCGTGGCTTTCGCCACCAGGTTGGCCGGCAGCTCGCCCAGGTGGTCCAGGTGCATCGAGTACTGCGCCCGTCCGTGCGACAGTGCCCGCAATTGCCCGATGTAGCCGAACATCTCGGCCAGCGGCACCTGCGCCCCGACCACGGCGGCGTTGCCACGCGTGTCCTGCGAACGCACCAGACCGCGCCGGCGCATCAGGTCGCCGATGACGTCACCCACGTGGTCGGGCGGTGTCACCACCTCCACGGCCATCACGGGCTCCAGCACCACGGGGCCGGCCTGGGCGGCCGCCTCGCGGAAGGCGGCTGCCGCGGCCAACTCGAAGGCCAGGGCCGACGAGTCCTTCTCGTGGAAAGCCCCATCGACCAGGGTGGCCACGAAGTCCACCACCGGGAAGCCCGCCGCCGCGCCGACCTGGGCCGCGCGGCGCACCCCGGCTTCCACGGCCGGGATGAACTCGCGCGGCACCGCGCCGCCGACCACCTCGCTGGCGAAGCGCACGCCCTCGCCGCGCTCCAACGGCTCAAGGCGCAGCACCACCTGCGCGAACTGGCCCGGGCCGCCGCTCTGCTTCTTGTGCAGGTGCGTGACCTCGGCCGTGCGCGTGATCGTCTCGCGGTAGGCCACCTGGGGCCGGCCCACGTTCACCTCCACGCCATGGCGCGCGCGCAGCTTCTCCAGCGACACCTCCAGCTGCAGCTCGCCCATGCCGGACAGCAGCGTCTGGCCGGTTTCCGGATCCTGCCGCAGGTGCAGGCTCGGGTCCTCGCGAACCAAGGCCTGCAGCGCCTTGGACAGCGCCTGCTGGTCGGCCTGGGTGCGCGGCTCCACGGCCACGTCGATGACCGGCTCGGGCACGGTGATGCTTTCCAGCACCACCGGGTGGGCCGGATCGCTCAGCGTGTGCCCGGTCAATGTGGACTTCAGGCCCACGATGCCCGCGATGTCGCCCGCCACCAGCTCCGTGCGTTCCAGGCGCTTGTCGGCATGCACCTCGTAGAGGCGCCCGATGCGCTCCTTCTGCCCGGTGCTGGTGTTGAGCAGCACGTCACCCACGCGCACGCGGCCCTGGTAGACCCGCACGAACACCATCGCGCCGTGCTCGTCGTGCACCAGCTTGAAGGCCAGCGCGGCGAACGGGCCGGCCGCGCCCTGGCCTTCGCCATGCGACGCATCGGCGGCGATGTCCTCGGGCGCCGGCAGGTAGGCGTTGACCGCGTCCAGCAGGGGCTCCACGCCCTTGTTCTTGAACGCGGAGCCCGCCAGCACGGGCACCACGGCGCCCGCCAGCGTGCCTCGGCGCAGGGCCGATCGCAGCAGCGCTTCAGGCACTTCACCATCGCGCACATAGGCTTCCAGCGCGGCCTCGTCCTGGTCGGCCACGGCATCGAGCAGGCGCGCGCGGGCCGCTTCCACTTGGGGCAGCAGCTCAGGCGGCACGGGGCCGGTTTCCATCGGCGCGCCGGCGCGGTCGCTGGGCCAGTACAGGGCCTGCATCGCGACCAGATCGACCACGCCGTGGAAGCCCGCGTCCTCGCCGATCGGCAGGTGCAGCACGGCCGTGCGCACGCCCAGGCGCTCTTCGATCATGCGCACCACGCGGGCAAAGTCAGCGCCCGTGCGGTCCAGCTTGTTGATGAAGGCGATGCGCGGCACACGGTACTGGTCGGCCAGACGCCAGTTGGTCTCGGTCTGCGGCTCCACGCCGGCCACGCCATCGAACACGACGACAGCACCATCGAGCACGCGCAGCGAACGGTTGACCTCGATGTTGAAGTCGATGTGGCCGGGCGTGTCGATCACGTTGATCTGCACGCCCTTCCAGAACACCGTGGTGGCGGCGCTGTTGATGGTGATGCCGCGCTGACGCTCCTGCGGATCGAAATCCATCGTGGCGGCGCCGTCATGGACTTCGCCCACGCGGTGGTTTTCACCCGTGTAGAACAGGATGCGTTCGGTGGTGGTGGTCTTGCCCGCGTCGACGTGGGCAATGATGCCGATGTTGCGCAGGGCCCGGGGGCTGGTGGCAGCGGGAGGGGTGTGGTGACGGTGGCTCATACGGATCTTTCAGAACACTGGTCTTGGGTGAGAGGCCAGCCCCTGTCGGGATCCGCGTGGTGCGCTTGTGCGCTGATGCGGGTGGGGCTAGGCCTCGTGCGCCTGCGAAGCGATGGGCGTGTCAAGGCGCGGGCGCAGGTGGGCCCGGGCTTGCGCCTCGTGAATCGTGGCGATCAACTTGTCGTAGGTGCGCATGGCGTGGTCCTTCGGAAAGTGCTGCTGAAAACCTGCCGCTGAAAAACAAAAGCCCCGGAGGCCGAGAGCCAACCGGGGCGGTGTGCCGGAAGGCCCAAGCCTTCCGAACAGGGATGTCGAAAGGCTATCGTCGCAAGGCGTGCGTCGTGCGCTCACCCACAGGCAGACCCGCGTCGCTGGAGCGAAGCGCGTGCTGGCCGGCCGTGAAAACGGGGGTGAAGATCGTCATGGTGAGACGGTGCCTGGTGACGTGGATAGAAAAATGAAAAGCCTGAACGACAACGGAAGACGACAGCCGTTTTCGCTGCGGGATCCATTGTGCGCCTGGCGCGTGCGGTCTGCAATGACCGTGTCTGCAGTGCATGTATGGCCGCATGGACTCGTTTCAAGGTTGCGGAGCGCCAGCGGCACAATCGTGCCCATGTCGCTGCCCTTGCCACCGTCTTCCACCCCAGAGGCCCCCTTGCCCGTGGCCAGCCCCTGCGTGCGCCGCTGCACCCTGGACCAGGACGACGTGTGCATCGGCTGTGGCCGCACGTTGGACGACATCCGCCAGTGGGGGGCGATGTCCAATGAGCAGCGTGGTGAGTGCGTGGCCCGGGCCGCCCAACGGCGTCATGAGCGCGAGCTGAGCTGGCAGCCGGGGCCTGGCCCTGGCCCTGGCCCAGGCTGAGCCCCTGCCACCCCCTTGGCGCCCAGCCCTGCACCGCACCGGTCTTTGCAGGCACAATCAGCCCTTCCGTCTCCCGCGCCCCGCCTCTGGGGCCCTGTTCATGTCTTCTTCGACCAGCCCTTCGCCCGACCACGACAACGCTGCTTCGCCCGAGGCCGTGCCGACCCCGGCTCCTGCGGTAGACACCACCGCTGCTGAAGCGCCGGTGAGCGAGTCCGCACCCGCCGTGGCCGCAGACGCTCAGGCCCCCGCACCTGTGGCGGATGAGGCGGTGGCTGCCCCTGCGGCCAAGGCCGAAGAGATGAGCCCCGCCGCCGCGGGCGACCGCCTCAAGCAGCTCTTCCCGGCGCTGTTCACCGGCGGTGCCAAGCCCTTGAAGCTGCGCATCCAAGCCGACATCCAGGAGCGCGCCCCGGGCGTCTTCACCAAGGCCGTGCTGTCGGCCTTCCTGCGCCGCCATACGGGCGCGACGTCCTACCTGATCGCCGTGTCCAAAGGCACGCAGCGTTTCGACCTGGACGGCCAGCCGGCTGGTGAGCTGACCGAAGAGCACCGCAAGGTCGCTGCCGACGAGCTGACCCGCCGCCGCGCCAACCAGGACGCGCGTCGCGCCCAGGAAGACGCCGCCCGCCGCGAAGAAGACCAGGAGCGGCGCAACCGTGCCTCGCTGCTGCGCGATTTCGAGACCACCAAGCTGACGGAAGCCAACTTCTGTGCGCTCAAGGGCATCACGGCCGAGCAACTGCCTGAGCTGCTGGCGCTGGCCCGCAAGGAAGCGCTGGAGCGCCCGCCCGCACCGCAGGGCCGCCCGCCGCATGGCCATGGCCGTTCGCGCCATGAGCACGGTGATCAGCGCCGTGATGACCGTCGTGGTGATCGCGGAGACCGTGGTGGCCACCGTGGCGGTGGCCATGGTGGCGCACGTGCCGGCGAGCAACGACCCGGCGGTGACCGCCGCGACACACGCGGCCCTCGCGGGGATGACCGCCGTGGCCGCCCTGAAGGCGGTGGCCCGCGTGGCGACCGTGACCACCGTGGTGGTGATCGCCCACGCCAAGGCCAGGGCCCGAACGCGCAGCAACGCCCGCAGAACCGCGATGGCCAGCCGCGCGGCCCTCGCAACGCCGCACCGGCCGATGCCAACAAGCCGCAGGACAACAAGCCGAGCGAGCCGGGCACATCGGAATGAGCCAACGGTAACGATCAGACCGGACAAGCACCAGACCAAAGCCGCGCACCTGCGCGGCTTTTTTCATGCGGGGCCAACTCGTGGCACCGGCTAGGATGTCTTCCGAACACCAACGAATTCAGAGGACACCCCGCATGCCGACCCGCCGCACCCTGCTGCAGCAGGCCTTGCTCACCGCCGGCCTGGCCGCCGCGCAACCCTTGCGCGCGCTGGCCCTCACGGCAGATCAGCTCACCATCGCCAATGTCACGCGCCTGTACGACGTGCGCGTGGCCCGCATCGCCACCCCGCAGACCACGGCCGAGGTGGCCAAGGCCATCACCACCTGGCCTGGCTGGACCCGGTTGCCAAACGGGTACGCGTGCAGGCCGGCATGCGCTGGCGCGATCTGCAGGATGTGATCGACCCGCACAACCTGGCCATCAAGACCATGCAGAGCGACGCCAACTTCACCGTGGGCGACGCGGTGTCGGTCAATGCGCATGGGCGCTACGTGGGCAATGGCCCGGTGGCGGCGCCTTGCGCCGCAACGTAATCCAGCCCTTGCGGCTGGGCGGTGAATGCATCGTCTGGCGTAACCGCGAGGCCAGCCTGGACGTGGCCGAGCTGGAGCCCCGTTCGCGCACTGCCTCCACCTATGTGCTGTAGGAGTACTTCATCCCGCCGCGCCACTTCCTGCCTTACACCCGTGCGCTGGCGCCTTTGCTCAACACACCGTGTGCCGAGGTGCTCAACGTGTCCATCCGCCACTCGCCGCCCGATGCGGATGCGTTGCTGCCCTGGGCCCGCGAAGAGGTCTTCTCCTTCGTCATCTACTACAAGCAGGGCACGAGCGAGCCCACCTGCCGCGCCGTCGGTGACTGGACACGCAGCCTGATCGACCTGGCCTTGCGCCACGAGGCGCCGCTACTACCTGCCCTACCAACTGTACGCCACCCGTGCCCAGTTCGACCAGGCCTATCCCGAGGCCGCGGCCCTGCGCGATCTCAAGCGCCGGCATGACCCGCTCAATCGCTTCTCGAATGTCCTTTGGGCGCGCTACCTGTGAAGCCAGCGGCTACGCTGCACGCCATGCCTGTTTCAAGCACATCCAAGATCAGACAAGGCTTGGCCGCGTGGCGGCGCGTACCTGTCGGTGCTGGCCTGGTTGCCCTGGGCCTGCTGTCCGGCTGCTCGCCCGTCAAGCTGATCAACGCCGTCACGCCCGACGACACTTTCGCGCTCACCCGCGATGTGTCTTTCGGCCCGCTGCCCGCCAACCAGGTCGATGTCTACCGTCCGCTGGGTACGCCGCCGGCAGGCGGCTGGCCGGTGGTGGTCTTCATCCACGGCGGCTCCTGGCAAAAGGGCAGCCGTGACCAGTACAAGTTCCTGGGCGAGGCGCTGGCCTCGCGCGGTATCGTGCTGATGTCCAGCAGCTACCGCCTCTACCCCGAGGTCAGCTACCCCGATTTCCTGCCGGACAGCGCCAAGGCCGTGGCTTATGCGCTGGCGCATGCCGGGCGTTACGGCGGCAACCCGCGCCGTGTGCTGGTGATGGGGCACAGCGCGGGGGCCTACAACGCTGCTATGGTGGCGCTGGACGACCGCTGGCTGGCGCAGCAGGGGCACCACATCACCGAGCTGGCCGGCTGGGTCGGCCTGGCGGGGCCGTATGACTTCATCCCACTCAAGGACAAGTCCGTGCAGCCTGTGTTCCACCACCCGAACGTGCCGCCCGATTCACAGCCTATCGTCCACGCCTCGGCCCAGGCGCCGCGTACCTTCCTGGGCGTGTCCAACTTTGATGCCCAGGTCAACCCAGACACCAACAGCGGCCACCTGGCGACCAAGCTCGAATCCCTGGGCGTGCCCGTGATCTTCAAACGCTATGAGGGCGTGGACCATCTCACGCTGATCGGCGCCTTCTCGCGCCCGCTGCACCGCATGGCCCCGGTGCTCGATGATGTGGCCGCCTTCGTCAGCAGCCTCCCCGAAGCGACCAGAAAAAACGGGCCCTGAAGAGGGCCCGTTGAAAGCGCAAACCGGATTGCGCGCCAGGAGGAGACAAGCGGAGAAAACTGGGGTTCAGTGCACCAGGGTCAGTGCATCTGGATGCCGCCGGCAGCCTTGCCCTTGCCGGCGCGTGCAGGCGGGTTGCACAGGCCGCACACGAAGTGGCGGGCCACCTCATGCGGATGCGTCACGAAGTGGCCGCTGCACTTGGAGCACTTGGTCATGGTCAGCATGCCGTTGTCGATGAACTTGACCAGACGCC
>NZ_JBASTH010000064.1:0-3375 GCF_049274795.1 Aquabacterium sp. | reverse complement strand
GTAAGCGTCCGGTGAAGGCATCTTGAGAGCCCAAGCCTGAACCGTGAGGATAGTGTCCACCAAGGAGATAAGTGGACACTATGCAGAGCACGCAAACTAAGCGCACCCGGCGCCGTCACGCACCTGATCTCAAGCGCCAGGTGGTCCTGGCCTGTCAGCAACCTGGCGCATCGGTTGCCGGTGTGGCGCTGGCCCATGGACTCAACGCCAACCTGGTTCGCCGTTGGCTGCAATGCGAGCACAAGGCGCCTGGTGCGCTGTCGGTGGTCGGCGCGCCATCAGGCGCGTTTGTCGAAGTGCCCATGCCACGCGCCAGTGCTCCCACCCCCGAGCCAATCCGTCTGGAGCTTCGCCGAGGCGCCAGCACCGTGAGCCTGCAGTGGCCTGCAACAGCTGCCGCCGATTGCGGTGCCTGGTTGCGCGAGTGGCTGCGATGAGACGGGGGCGCCGACATGATCCGCATCGACTCGCTGTGGCTTGCCACGGCACCACTGGACATGCGCGCCGGGCCCGACAAAGCCCTGGGGCGGGTGGTCGAAGTCTTTGGTGCCGCACGCCTGCATCACGCGTACCTGTTTGCCAACCAGCGCGGCACGCGCATGAAGGTGCTGGTGCACGACGGCCAGGGCCTGTGGCTGCTGGCGCGGCGCCTGCACCAAGGCCGCTTCGTCTGGCCGCAGGGCGAGCTGGCTGCGCACATCGAGCTCAACCAGGCGCAGTGGCAAGCCTTGATCATGGGCTTGCCCTGGCAGCGCCTGCAGGCCGACGGCGCCATTCGGGTGGTGTGATGGCGCACTGGCTCAGCTGTTCATCGGGCGGCTGGATGCCATTGCCGAACATCTCGACATGTGTGGCGCAATCCCTCAAGCCTGCGATGGCCAACAAGCCAGATGGCAGTGATGATGACGGCCATGGTCATCGATCCCCAACAACTGCAGCACATGGACGCGCAGCAACTGCGCACCCTGGCCGAGGGCTTGATGACCAAGCTGGTGGACAAGGATCAACAACTCGTCAGCAAGGATCAGGAGATCCACTTCAAGCAGACCAAGATCGATTTGCTCACGCACGAGATTGCCCGCTACAAGCGCCTGCAGTTCGCAGCCAAGAGCGAGAAGCTGCAAGCCGATCAGCGCAGCCTGCTCGACGAATCACTGGACGCCGATCTGGCCGCATTGGAGGCCGAACTCCAGGCGCTGAGCCCAGCACCAGCAGAGCCAAGCGACACCGCCGACACACCCAAGGCCAAGCCCCGTCGCACGGCGCTGCCTGCGCACCTGCCACGCGTGGAGATCAAGCACGAGCCCGAGAACACCGCCTGTGGCTGCGGCTGCCAGATGAAGCGCATTGGCGAAGACGTCAGCGAGAAGCTGGACTACACGCCCGGCACCTTCACGGTGGAGCGCCATGTGCGCGGCAAGTGGGCCTGCGCGGCCTGCCAGAAGCTGGTGCAAGCCCCCGTGCCTGCACAGATCATCGACAAGGGTATCCCCACCTCGAACCTGCTGGCCAACGTGCTGGTGGCCAAGTACGGCGACCACCTGCCGCTGTACCGCCTCGAAGAGATCTACGCCAGAGAGGGCGTGCCACTGCCGCGCTCAACGCTGGCGCAGTGGGTGGGCCAGTGCGGCGTGCAACTGCAACCCCTGGTCGATGCACTCAAAGCAGAGATGCTGACCCACACGGTGCTGCACGCCGACGAGACGCCCGTGGAGATGCTCAAGCCGGGCACCGGCAAGACACACCGGGCCTACCTGTGGGCCTACAGCCCCGGCGCATTCGAGCCCATGAAGGCCGTGGTCTACGACTTTGCAGAAAGCCGCAGCGGCGAGCATGCGCGAGCCTTCCTGGGCGATTGGCGCGGCAGCCTGATCTGCGACGAGTACGGCGGCTACAAGGCCAGCTTCGCCAAGGGCATCACCGAGGTGGGCTGCATGGCCCACGCACGGCGCAAGTTCTTCGACCTGCATGCCAATGGCACCAGCCAGATTGCAGGGCAGGCCTTGCAATACATCGGCTTGCTCTACGACATCGAACGCGAGGTCAAGAACCTCAGCGCCCAAGACAGACAGGCCATCCGGCAGGAGCAATCAAGGCGCATTGCCAACGCCTTGCACGAATGGATGCTGGCGCAACGGGCCAAGGTGTTCTCAGGTGCCACAGCCAAGGCGCTGGACTACAGCCTCAAACGCTGGCAGGCGCTCACGCGCTTCATCGACGACGGCAGGCTGCCCATCGACAACAACTGGATCGAGAACCAGATGCGCCCCATCGCGATTGGACGCAAGAACTGGTTGTTTGCAGGCTCGCTGCTGGCAGGCCAGCGTGCGGCCGCCGTCATGAGCCTGATCCAGTCGTCCAAGCTCAACGGGCACGATCCGCACGCCTACCTGCGCGATGTGCTGCGAAGGCTGCCCACGCACAGGGCTAGTCAAATCAGCGATCTCTTGCCGCATCGCTGGGGGCCTGCGGCCGTTTGATTCCAGCATGTTGACGGGATGTCAACATGCGTTCGCCGGACGCTTACGCTACATGCGGCCTATTGCCCGCAGTTCTTCGCAAACCTATCGTGGTCAGGCCCTCGTGCATTCAACAACCGCGCGCCAAAGCCATCTGAGCACGGCATTCAGTAGCCATTAACAGAGGTGACTCACTGGCCCCAAAACGATTGCAGACTTCCGCAGCAACAATGGGACGGGCATTCGCAATATGTGTGGCCGCTTTGTGATGCTGAGCCGCGAACTCAAGCTTTCAATAAGTCAGGCAATGGTGACCATTGACGGTTGCACCTCCCATGTGCATGAGGCATAGGCAACGGCCCATCACATGGAGGAACGATGTCGAGCGAATAGAAGGGCCCCAATCGCCTCGATGACCTGAGCCAGCACTGCTGCAGACGCGTCACTGCCATCCCACACCTTTTCCAGAGCCTGCTGAATGCGAACGTGACCAAGTGGCCCTGCGGCGTGATGTTGCTCGTTTATGCAGTTATCAAGACGAATGCCTGCATAAACCAGCAGTGGGCGCATGCTCTCTGTGACGTTCTTGGTGCGACCAGCAAGGAAGCGTTGCACCGTGGACTGGCTGACGCCTTGCTCCTTGGCAAAGCAGTTCGCGTTGCTGTCAATGCGTTCCAGATAGTCGGCCAACTCACGACGCAAACGCGGTAACTCTGCATTAGGTGGTTTGGCAATTCTTGGCATATTGTGCATAATTATATGCATTACCAAGAAGGTGTGCAGATTCAATGTAAGCGTCCGGCGAACGCATGTTGACATCCCGTCAACATGCTGGAATCAAACGGCCGCAGGCCCCCAGCGATGCGGCAAGAGATCGCTGATTTGACTAGCCCTGTGCGTGGGCAGCCTTCGCAGC
>NZ_JBASTH010000063.1:0-5885 GCF_049274795.1 Aquabacterium sp. | reverse complement strand
CCAGCACCGCGCCCACGGCCTGCGGATCGCAATCCAGATCGAACAGGCGCCGCATGCCGGCCAGCACGGCCCGTACCGACATCTCGAAGCCATCGAAGGCGCCGGGCACGCGCAGGCCTGGCGCGTCAGCGGCCAAGTCACCCAGCACCGCGCCCACGGCCTGCGGATCGCAATCCAGATCGAACAGGCGCCGCATGCCGGCCAGCACGGCAGGCAGGGCGCGCAGCAGCCCGGCGGACACACGCACGGCCAGCGCATCGCGTCCATCGGCCTGCGTGACCTCCAGCCAGCCCGTGGGCGCCAGCGGGCCCTGGCCCACGCGCACCGTACGCCGGTAGGCCAGCCCATCGACCTGCTCCACGCCGGCGATGCAGCGCTTGCTCAAGAAGGCCAGCAGGCGCGGCCAATCCAGCGGCGGGCGGTAGCCCAGCTCGAAGCGCAGGCTGCTGGTGGCATCGGCGATGGTGGCCATGTCGTTGCTGCCGGCCTTGTCATTGGCTGGGGCGTGAGAGACCAGCATGTTGCGGCGCAACTGGCTGGGCGCCAGGCCGTAGCGTTCCTGGAACAGGGTGTTGAAGCGGCGCAGGCTGCCGAAGCCGGCGGCCAGGGCCACTTCGGTCACGGGCAATGAGGTGTCGGCCAGCAGGCGCTTGGCCATCAGCAGGCGCTGGGTCTGGGCGTAGTCGATGGGGCTGACGCCGAAGGCGTCGGAGAACACGCGGCGCAGGTGCCGGTCGGTGATGCCCAGCCGCGCCGCCAGGCCTTCCATGCCGTGCTCATCGAGCTCGCCGGCCTGGATGCGCTGGGCGGCGGCCCAGGCCAGCCGCAAGCTGGCATCGATGGGGGCCTGGCCGGGGGCGCGTTCGGGGCGGCAGCGCAGGCAGGGCCTGAAGCCGGCCTGCTCGGCGGCTGCGGCATGATCGAAGAAGAGGCAGTTGGCGGCCTTGGGTGTGCGCACCCGGCACACAGGGCGGCAGTAGATGCCGGTGGAGGTGACGCCGACGAAGAAGCGGCCGTCGAAGCGCGCATCGCGTGCCACCAGCGCGGCGTAGTGCGCGGCGTGGGCTTCAGGCGAGGGCAGCTCGTTGGGAGCGGCCGTTCGGGTGGGCTTGCGAGGCGATGACATGGTGCCATTGTGAGCGCGTGTGGGTCATCGCGCTCGCCGTTTTCGGACACCATGTTTTTGGGGTGGGGTGAGCGCACGGGCTGGTGAAGGCGAGTGCCTGTTCCGGTCCCCACGCGGGGCACCACCGGGGGCTGCCCAGGTCACCTCGTCAACACCGGCCTGCCCTTGCGGAAAGCCAGGACACCGCGAATGCTCCCTTCTCAGGCACTCGCCTTCACCAGCCCGTCGATGCACTGTGGTTGGCGGGGAGGGCTGACGCGCAGTCTCTCCAGAATGTGCATACAGCTACGCACGTTGGGCACCCATCCCCCTGTGCCTTGCCTGCGCGCAAACCACCGCAAGCGAAGCCCTTCAAAAAGCGAGCGTCACCAGGGCGCTTCACTTTCCTCGGCACCTGCACCAGAAGACGCCTTGACAGGCTCAGTAGCCACAGCAGCAACAGGAGGCGCTTCAGCCACCCGAGCCCCACTGCCAGGCAGTTGCATCAACTCACCGCCCAAAGCCTCGACCAGATCCGGAATCAGCCGACGCAACTCACCCGTCGCCAACGCCGCATCCGCATCGAATGCCTCGTCCTTCGACGGCTTGCCCCCCGCATCCCGCGCTTCCAGCACCACATCCAGGAAGGCCAACTTCTTGACCTGCAGACTCTCCGTCAGCACGAAAGACACCCGGTCCAGCCAGGACATCGCCACCCGCGTCGGCACCTTGCCCTGCGTGATGTGCTGTTTGACCTCTTCCGTGTCCAGCGGATGCCGTGCATACCGCACCACCGACTTCATCTCATCCGGTGATTTCAGCTCGCACTCACGGTCGATCACGAAGTTGTACGGCGGCTCGCCCGTGCCCAGCCAGCCCGTCATCGCCGAAGCCGGCGACAGCTCCGTCTGCAGATGCGACACCGCCAGGCCATCGATTGCCTTCACCAGCAAGGCCACCACCTCATCCGCACGCCCCTGGCTGCCCGCATCGACTACCAGCAGGCGCTCCTTCGGCGCGATCCACACCATCAGGGCCGAGCGCTTGGTGAAGGCCATGGGCAGCAACTCCAGCAGCGCCTGCTCCTTGATCTCCTTCGTCTGCTTCTTGCCCGGCTTGCGGCCCGTTTGATGCTCGATCTGCTCGGCGATCTCGTCCATGCGCTCCTTCACCACCGAACCCGGCAGCAGGCGCTTCTCGAACTTGAGCTTGAGGATGAGCTGGCCGTCCACGACCTCCACCAGAGGCGCGTGCGCTTCGCCGCGGGGTTCGACCCAGCCGCTGGACTCTTGCTGCGTTGCACCACAGGGCACGAAACGCTGCTTGTCGAGGGCGGTCTCGATCGCGCGGGCATCGGCTTTCCAGTCAGGTCCGATGCGGTACACCGTCAAATTCTTGAACACGGAGGTCCTTGTCTCGTGAGATCTTCAGCAAAGGCCGGGATTATCCATGGGTGACCGCGCGCGGGCCCTGGGGTAGGCTGCAACCGAGCGAAACAAAAAAGATGCGGCGGCAGTTATGCGCATGCGTGCGGAGCAATCGGTCTTGCTGGTCGTGGACGTCCAGGAAAGGCTGGAAAACGTGGTCGCGGATGGCACCGCGGCAGTGTCCGAAGTTCTCTGGCTGGTGCGGGTGGCCCAGCGCATGGGCGTGCCCGTGATCGCCACCGAGCATTGTCCGGAAAAGCTGGGTCAGTCGGTGGCGGCCCTGCGGCCTCTGTTGCCACCCGCGTCGGTGGTGCGCAAGACGCACTTCTCGGCCGTGAGCGAGGGCGGTTTGTTCCGCGCACCGGAAGGCCAGCGTGTGCAGTGGATTGTGGCCGGCATGGAGGCGCACGTGTGCGTGATGCAGACGGTGCTCGATCTGCTGGAGCTGGGCCGCGAGGTCTTTGTGGTGGACGAGGCCGTGGCCTCGCGCCAGGCGCGCGACAAGGCCCTGGCGCTGGAGCGCATGCGCCGCCATGGCGCCGACATCGTCTCGCGCGAGATGGTGGCCTTCGAGTGGCTGGTGCACGCCGGGGCGCCGGAGTTCAAGTCGGTGCTGCGCAGCTTCATCCGCTGAACGCCGAAGCTGCGAAGCACCATCGCCATTAGGCGGCCTTGGCCTGCGGCCCCGTCAACTCACGCAGTGCGTCCAGCAGCGCGCTGCATTGCGCGTCCGTGCCCACGGTGATGCGCAGGAACTGCTCGATGCGCGGCAGCCTGAAATGCCGCACCATGATCGCACGCTGCTTGAGCCCTTGCGCCAGGGCCGCCGCATCGAAGCCCGCATGCCTGGCGAACACGAAGTTGGTGGCGGAGGGCAGCACCTCGAAGCCCAAGGCCTGCAGCGATGCCGTCAGTTCCCCGCGCGTGCGGATCACGGCCTGGCGCGTGTGTTCGAACCAGGCCTCGTCGTCGAAGGATGCGGCGGCGCCGGCCATGGCCAGGCGGTCCACCGGGTAGGAGTTGAAGCTTTCCTTGACGCGCTCCAGGCCCTCGATCAACTCGGACGAGCCCATCGCATAGCCCACGCGCAACCCCGCCAGCCCTCGTGACTTGGACAGGGTCTGCACCACCAGCAGATTGGGATACCGATCCAGCAGCCGCACGGCGCTCTCGCCCCCGAAATCCACATAGGCTTCGTCGATCACGACCACGCGGTCGGGCTGCAACTGCAGCAGGCGCTCAATGTCGGCCAGTGGCAGGGCCAGGCCGGTCGGCGCGTTGGGATTGGCGATGATCACGCCGCCGCAAGGCGTCTTGTACCCATCCACCTCGATCTCGAAGCTGGCGTTCACGGGCACAGGGTGCGCCTCGATGCCGAAGAGCTTGCAGTAGACCGGGTAGAAGCTGTAGGACACATCCGGGAACAGCACCGGCAGGCCGTGCTTGAGCAGGGCCTGGAAGACATGGGCCAGCACTTCATCAGAGCCATTGCCCACGAAGACCTGTGACGGCGCCAGGCCGTGTCGCGCCGCGATGGCCGTGCGCAGCGCGGTGGCGTGCGGATCCGGGTACAGACGCAGCGCGTCGCCCGCTGCCTCGGCGATGGCCTGCAGCGCGCGGGGCGAGGGGCCATACGGGTTCTCGTTGGTGTTGAGCTTGATCAGGTTCGGCACGGCCAGCTGTTCGCCGGGCACGTAGGGTGTCAGCTGGTTCAGCAGGGGGCTCCAGAAGCGGCTCATGGTGGTTCTCCTCAGCGGTTGAAATCTGGCCATGCGAACGGCGCGGGCAAACAAAAAGGCGCCCGAAGGCGCCTTGGCTTGGTCGACAGGTCTGAGCGGGTGGCTTGTGGTCAGCTGGCCCCTGCACGGACGCGGTCGGGCAACACCCCGGCGCCGGTGGGCGAACGGTGGTGTCGGTGCAGCGATGTCACGTACTGGCTCATGGCCTCAGTGTGGCACGGCCCGGGCTTGCCTGGCAACCCGGCGCTCAGGCCGCTGCCAACAAATGCCGCACGCGGCGCAGGCTCTGCACCGTGTTCACGCAGGCACGCGCGGCCTCGGCCCCCTTGGTCACGAAGTGCGTGCTGAAGTAGCGGCGGTGTTCTTCATGCTCATGGAAGTGGTGCGGCGTGAGCACGCACGAGAACACGGGCACCTCGGTGTCGAGCTGCACGCGCATCAGGCCGTCGATCACGGCGGTGGCCACGAAGTCGTGCCGGTAGATGCCGCCATCGACCACCAGGCCGCAGGCCACGATGGCGTCGAAGCGGCCCGACTTGGCCAGGGTGGCCGTATGCAGGGGGATCTCGAAGGCGCCGGGCACGTCGATCACGGTGACGGGATCGACCGGCACGCCCAGGCGGGCGATTTCGGCCAGGAAGCCTTCGCGGGCGCGGCCGACGATGTCGGCATGCCAGCTGGCCTGGATGAAGGCCACGCGCAGCGGCTGGGAGCCCTCGGCAGGCGAGGCGGGAAGGGACGCAACGGGAAGATCAGACTGATTCATGGAGACCTCGAAAGGCGATACCAGAAATCAGGGCGCACGAACAACACCATGCCGCGCACGTGCCGTCACTCCGCAAAGGGAAATAGACACGCGCGAACCGCACGGATGTGCCGCGCTCTCTTTCATCCGGACTGTGACCGTCGGCCCCGGAATCACACCGGATCTGCTGACCCTGCCAGGCCAAACCATCACGGTCAGGCCCGGCAGGCGCTCGCGGGCTGAGGGCCTGGGCCCATCACCGCCGGTGGGGACTTTCACCCCGCCCTGAGAACGCTTTGTCGGTGCGCCATAGCCCGAAAGCCGCGGTGCGCCGACGTGTCGATTCTACGGCCGTGGTGCTGAACCGTGCCCGGCAGGGGATATGGCGGCCCTGGGAGGACGCTCAGTAGTTCACGCTGTAGCGCCAACGCTGGAAGCGCAGCACGGCGGATTTGAGCTTGATCTCTTCGAGGGTGAGGTCCTGGCCCAGCTTGTCGCCTTCATGGAAGAGCTGGCTGTTGATGACCAGCATGCGGTTGGCCGGGTTCTCGGAATACATCGCGCCGCCGATGACCAAGTTCGGCAACTGGCGGCGGACATGGTCGGGCAGCTCATGCAGGGCGAGCACGCGGGGCGTGGGCAGCGCGCTGATGTCCGGCGCGGGCGTGGTGGTGCCGGTGGTCGCTTCTGTCTCGGCAGCAGGCGCTGTTCGAGGCGCGGTGCGGGTGCTGGCACGTGCACTGTCGTTGGCTGCGGGCTCGCCGGTGAGCCTGGCAGCTTGACGGGCGGGCGACGCCTCTGCCATGGCCGGCCTGGCGTCGTCACGCGCGTCGTGCTGCTGGGGGGGGCGTGCCTGCGGGGCTGGCGCC
>NZ_JBASTH010000062.1:0-14794 GCF_049274795.1 Aquabacterium sp. | reverse complement strand
GATGGCTCAAACGACGCCAGGCGGTGGAGCCGGCCATCGGGCACCTCAAGCACGACAACGCCATGGACCGGTGCTGGCTGCAAGGGGCAACCGGCGACGCGCTGCACGCGGTGCTGTGCGCGGCGGGTTACAACATCCGCTGGCTGCTGCGGGCCATCGTGCGTTTGGGGCTCAAAGGCCTTCTTGCGCCCGTGCTCGCGCTGCTGTGCATGCTCGCTGCCGCGTTCGCAACGGCCGCGGCGGCGGGGAAAACCGGGGTCAGATTACGAACCCTGGCGGTACGGTGAATTTTGCAGGGCCGACTTCCTGCCAGGGTTTCGACATCCCCGATCTGCGCGGTGTCCTGAACCTGGGGGCCGGGGTCAACTTCTTTTTCGTGTTGTCGGGCTTCGTCATCGCCTATCGGTACAGCGCCATGAAACGCGACGAGGTGCCGCTGTACATCGTCAGCCGTGCGGCGCGCATCTATCCGGTGCATGTGCTCACCCTTCTGGCTTATGCGGCTTTTGCCGTGGCGGTGTTTCCGTTTCAGTACGACATTCCGTTCTACAAGAAGGTGCTCGTGCTCATGAGCAACTTGTCACTGACGCAGGCTTACTTCCCGATGCCTGAGTACTATTTCTCCTTGAATGTGGTGTCATGGAGTCTGTCATGTGAGATCTTCTTCTATGCCACGGCTGCGCTCTTGTTCGTGCGTCAGCCGGATGTCAGGCGAACGGGCTGGGTGGTCGTGGGCCTGTTCCTGGTGTCGCTGGCTTGCTATGTCGGTGTTCAACTGTCTCCGATGCGCGAACTGGGCACTGAAGGTCCAATTCAACCTCACCAAGATCAGCTTCATCCTGGGTGGGGTATGGACTCACGTCGTATCTGTTTTTCTGGTTGATCAGGGGCCTGCTCGCGCAGAGGAAGGCGCTCAGGCGCGGCTGCTCAGCAAGGCTTCTGCCTCATCGCCGATGGCCTGGGTGTACCGCTCCATCGAGAACACCTTGTGGGCTGTGTGCTGCAGCCGTTGCTTGAGCGCCTGGCGCTGCTCATGGGTGCGTGCCACGGCCAACACCTGCGATGCCATGGCATCGGCATCCAGGTACGGGGCGACCAGTTCATCCGCATAGCCTTCTTGCACCAGGATGTCGGCGATCCCCGAGGCGTTCTGGAAGCAGAAGATCGGCAAGCCATTGCAGATCGCATCGATGCCGACGTTGGGCAGGGGGTCAAGCCTGGAGGTCAGCAAGAAGACGTCCGTGCGATCGTAGACCGCCTGGATGTTCGCGACTTCCGAGAGGAACTGGAAGCTGTCGGACAGCCCGCTGCGCTTGATCTGCTCTTTCAGGTACACCGAGTACGCTAGGTCTTTTTCTGAGTCGTAGCCGCCGCCGACCCAGACGAACTTGAAACGCCCATCCGGGGCCTTCTTGCGCATCAGCGCGGCGCACTGGATGAACACGTCGACTCCCTTTCGGATGTTGACGCTGCCTGCGCCCACCACGACCAGTGCGGTGCCGTCGGCGCCCTTGCCGAGCACATCGGCAATCAAGGCTTGCTCCTGGGCTGCCTCGGCGCTGTCTCGCGGTTCGATCTCGGCGACACATTGGCCCTGTGGCAGCACCAGCGATTGGGTGAGGATGGGCAAGTCGCCGATTTCGTCGACCGCATTCGATTTCGTGCTGGGTGCCGAGAAGACGATCTTGCCCGAGAACTGTACCACGTGATCGAACATGTACGAAGGCTTGCAATACGCCGCGTATTCGTGGATCAGCATCAGGCTGGGCACCTGCAAGTGTTTCAAGTAGGCCAGCACGGGGTACGAAACGATGCAGTTAACGATCGCCACGTCCACCTTGAAGTTCTGAGCGTTCAGGCTCCACATCACGCTGCGCAGGTCATGGCCCTGATGTCCTTCGGCCACGGCCAGCCGGGTGCTGGCCTTCTTGAAGTGGGGGGTGAGGGGGCCATCCTTCAAGAGCAGGGTGACGACGTTGAAGCGGTCTTGCAACTGCCGGGCCAGGCTCAGGCACAGGATGGGTGCGCCGGTGCGTGACGCTTCATGGCTGACCAGCAACACGGTCGGCTTGCCTGCCTGGTCCGCCAGCCCGCCCAGTTGCCAGACGTCCTTGACTGCGCTCATCTGCTTGGATGAACACAAGCGGGATTCCTTGCGTCCACGGACGACCCAATGCAGCAAGGGGTCGAGCCCTGTCGCTGCGATGTCGGGATTCATCCGGGCATAGAACTCCGGCTCGAAATCGGCCAGGCCAATCGGTGCCAGGGCTCGCATGGCCCAGTAACGGGCCTTGTGGCGAAACTTCATGCCCTTCCAGGCCGTCGCGGAGGGATTCATTTAATTCCCGTTTGCTGTTTTAGGAAATCGTGTCGAACT
Organism: Aquabacterium sp.; assembly: GCF_049274795.1. Classification (GTDB taxonomy): domain Bacteria; phylum Pseudomonadota; class Gammaproteobacteria; order Burkholderiales; family Burkholderiaceae_C; genus Aquabacterium. The sequence goes on along the minus strand of NZ_JBASTH010000062.1, from coordinate 12,417 downwards.
GTAAAAATAAGGCGCGCGTCGTCTGTGAAGACGGGATGCGCGCCATGCTATGCCCGGGTCAGGCATTTTCCGATTCGTGCTGATGGAGCCATGTTGCGAAACGGCGCACACCTTGGTCCAGGCCAATCAAGGGGCGCCAGCCAAGCACGGTGGTGGCACGGTCAATGGACAGGATGTTCGAGGGCACATCGAACGAGCGCTCTTGCACATAAGAGATCGACAGGTCTCGCTGCACCACATCGCCAATGACCTTGAGCAACTGATTGATGGTGCAACCTTTGCCGGATCCCACGTTCAGCAGACGTGCCCTGGGATCGCTGGAGGCCATGGTGGCCATCAGGCAGGCGACGACATCGCTGATGTGCACGTAGTCCCTGGAGACATTGCCATTGCCCCACACCTCGATCGTTTCGTCACGCAGGGCCTTGCCCAGGAAAACTGCCACGGCGCCCTGGGCACCAGTGGTACGTTGATGCTCGCCATAGGGGTTAGAGAGCCGGACGATCGAGTGCTCGAGTCCATGGAGGTTGCGGTAGATCTCGAGGTACTTCTCGATGGCCAGTTTGATGATGCCGTAGGAGCAGGTCGGATCCGTGGGGTGTTCTTCGGGAATAGGGACCACCTTGGGCACACCATAGACCGTGCCACCCGAGGACAGGAACACCACTTTGCGGACCTTGGCCTTGACGCATGCATCCAGCAGCGAGATCGTGCCGAGCAGGTTGCTCTGCGCATCGTGGCGAGGGTTCGCGTTAGAGGTCTGGGGGATCGTCGACGACACGAGATGAAAGCAGATGTCACAACCGGTCAGTGCTTCCTTGAGGAGTTCTTCGTGCCAGGCGTCGCCCCACAGGGCGCCTAAGCGGGCATGTGTCAGCGATGCTTCGGCGAATCGTCCGCGCGCGCTGGCCTGGTCTACACACAGCACCTCATGGCCTGCGAGAACAAGTGCTTCGGCCAGGTTCAATCCAATGAACCCTGCTCCGCCGAGAATCACACACTTCATCGGATGTCCTTGAATTAAGTGGTTCAAACAGACCGGTTGGATTGCCAGATAGGCCAAACCACTCAACGGCGAGACAACGGCAACCGGTTCCGATGTTCGATCTCAATCAAAGCGGGCAAGCCAAAGCTTTGGACAAAGCCGGGCGCCTACCGAGATCATAAAGCTTGCATGTGAAGGCCTTGGGATGGTGCCTGTCTCTCCGGATTTTATGGACGCTCTTTGCGCAAGTTGGGCGGTCACAGCCTGCTCAGGCACAATTCGCCGATCACTGCCAACGAGCAACCATGAAAGTCTCCGTCATCGGCACCGGCTACGTCGGCCTGGTCACTGGCGCCTGCCTCGCCGAAATGGGCAACGATGTCCTGTGCCTGGATGTCGACCCGAACAAGATCCGCATCCTGGAAGAAGGCGGCATCCCCATCCATGAGCCGGGCCTGGACGCCGTGGTGGCGCGCAATGTCAAGGCCGGCCGCCTGGCCTTCACCACCGACATCGCCCGTTCGGTGGCGCATGGCACCTTGCAGTTCATCGCCGTGGGCACGCCGCCGGACGAGGACGGCTCTGCCGACCTGCAGTACGTGCTGGCCGCCGCGCGCAACATCGGCAGGCTGATGTCCGATTACAAGGTGGTGGTCGACAAGAGCACGGTGCCCGTGGGCACGGCCGACAAGGTGCGTGCCGCCATCGCGGATGAGTTGACCAAGCGTGGCAGCGATGCCCGCTTTGCGGTGGCGTCCAATCCCGAGTTCCTGAAAGAAGGTGCGGCGGTGGATGACTTCATGCGCCCTGACCGCATCATCGTGGGCGCCGACGACGAGCAGGCCATCCTGCTGATGCGCGCGCTGTACGCCCCCTTCAACCGCAACCACGACAAGGTGCAAGTGATGGACGTGCGCAGTGCCGAGCTCACCAAGTACGCGGCCAACGCGATGCTGGCCACGCGCATCAGCTTCATGAACGAGCTGGCGCTGCTGGCCGAGAAGCTGGGCGCTGACATCGAACAGGTGCGCCAAGGCATCGGCTCCGACCCCCGCATTGGCTACCACTTTCTGTACGCCGGCTGCGGCTACGGTGGCAGCTGCTTCCCCAAGGACGTGAAGGCGCTGATCCAGACCGGTGCCCAGAACGGCCAGCAGCTCAAGGTGCTGCAGGCCGTGGAGGATGCCAACGATGCGCAGAAGCTGGTGCTGGTCGACAAGATCGTGCGCCGCTTTGGCGAAGACCTGTCGGGCAAGCGTTTTGCCGTATGGGGCCTGGCCTTCAAGCCCAACACCGACGACATGCGCGAGGCCACGAGCCGTGTGGTGCTGGCCGAGCTGTTCAGGCGTGGCGCCACCGTCACGGCCTACGACCCGGTGGCGATGGACGAAGCCCGTCGCGTCTTCGGCGATGAGCCGCGCCTGGCCTACGCCGACAGCCCCATGGGGGCACTCGCCGGTGCCGATGCGCTGGTGATCGTGACCGAGTGGAAGGAGTTCCGCAGCCCCGATTTCGACCGCATCAAGGCGGCGCTCAAGGCGCCGGTGGTGTTCGACGGGCGCAACCTGTACGAGCCTTCGCTGGTGCAGGCCTCCGGGCTGGATTACCAGGCCATCGGGCGCACATGAAAATCCTGGTGACCGGCGCGGCCGGTTTCATCGGCATGCACACCGTGCTGGCATTGCTGGCGCGCGGTGACGAGGTGGTCGGCATCGACAACCTCAACGATTACTACGCCCCGCAGCTCAAGCATGATCGGCTGGCGCACATCGCGGCGCAGCAGCCCGGTGCGCCGTTTCGCTTCGAGGCGCTCGATGTGGCCGATCAGGCCGGCATGGCCGCGCTGTTCGCACGTGAACGCTTTGACCGCGTGGTGCACCTGGCCGCCCAGGCCGGCGTGCGCTATTCGCTGCAGAACCCGCACGCCTACGCGCAATCGAACCTGGTGGGCTTCGTGAACGTGCTGGAGGGCTGCCGCCACCATGGCGTGGCGCACCTGGTCTATGCCAGCAGCTCCAGCGTGTATGGCGGCAACCGCAAGATGCCCTTTGCCGAGGGCGATCCGGTGGATCACCCCGTGAGCCTGTACGCGGCCACCAAGAAGGCCAACGAGCTGATGGCGCACACCTACAGCCACCTGTATGGCCTGCCGACCACGGGGCTGCGCTTCTTCACGGTGTATGGCCCTTGGGGCCGGCCCGACATGGCGCCGATGCTGTTCGCACGGGCCATCCTGGCCGGTGAGGCGATCAAGGTGTTCAACCATGGCCAGATGCGCCGTGACTTCACCTACATCGACGACATCGTGGCCGGTGTGGTGGCCACGCTGGACCGTGTGCCTACGCCCGATGACACCTTCGACCGGCTGGCACCGACGCCGGCATCGTCGTGGGCGCCTTACCGTGTCTTCAACATCGGCCACAGCGAGCCGGTGGCCCTGCTGGACTTCATTGCAGCGCTCGAAGGGGCGCTGGGGCTGCAGGCCGTGAAAGACCTGCAGCCCATGCAGCCGGGTGATGTCGAGGCCACCTATGCAGACACCGCCCGCCTGGAAGACTGGACCGGCGTTCACCCCGTGGTGCCCATCGGCGAGGGCGTGGCCCGCTTCGTGGCCTGGTACCGGGATTACTTCCGGGCCTGAGTACCACGGCGTGATGCGCCCCGGCCATCAGGCACCGCAGGCATCGGCAGCGCGATGACGAAGCGGCCGCCGCCGCCCTCGCGTGCTTCGCAGCGCACCTCGCCGCCATGGCGCTGGGCGATCTGGGCCACCAGGCTCAGGCCCAGCCCGACGCCGCCGGCGTGCTCGGCATGGCCCGGCATGCGGTAGAAGGGCTCGAAGATGCGTTCGCGCTGGTCGGACGGTACGCCCGGGCCGCGGTCATCGATCAGGATTTCCAGGCGCTGGGTGGCGCTGATGCGCAGCCGTGCTTCGACCGCCGCCGGCTCCGTGCCGGTGCGCCCGTAGCGGCGGGCGTTCTCCAGCAGATTGCGCACGGCACGGCGCAGCAGGCGTTCGTCGGCCTGGAGCGGTGTGCCGGCCAGGGCGGGCGGCAGGTTTTCGGTGTCGACCTCGGCGCCCACACGGCCGGCCTCCTCGATCAGCAGGCCCAGCACATCTACCGGCTGCAGATCGAGTGTGGGGCGGGCGTCCAGGCGGCTGGCCAGCAGCACTTCCTCGACCAGCCCGTTGAGCTCGTTGATGTCCTGCTGGATCTCGTCCTTCAGGCGGTTGGCGTGTTCGGGCGGCACATCGTCGAGCATGGCGATGGCCATCTTCATGCGGGCCAGCGGCGAGCGCAGTTCGTGGCTGGCATTGGCCAGCAGGCTGCGGTGCGAGGTGACCAGCTCTTCGATGCGCTGCGCGGCCTGGTTGAAGCTGCGGGCCACGTCGGCGACCTCATCCTTGCCTTCGACCTCGACGCGGTGCTGCAGCTGGCCTTCGCCAAAGCGCTCCACGCCCTGGCGCAGTTGCTTGAGGCGGCGCGTGAGGTGGTTGGCCACGGGCCAGGCGCCCACGGCCACGGCGATGAACACCATGACGAGCACGATCAGCAGTTCGGGCACGCCACCGGCCCAGGCGGGTGGCAGGATCACGCCCAGCGGGGAGAGCCAGGGTTCGTTGGGTACGAAGGGGGGCGGGCGCATCTCGCGTTCGCGGCCCTCTCTGCCCTCCCTGCCATCACGGCGCTCATGCTCGTCCCGCCAGCCTGGTGAGGGGCGGGTGTCACCGTCCCGGGCGTTGCTCTCGGGGGGGGGCAGGCGGTGGGGGCCGGGCATCGGGCCGCCGGGCCGCAGGATCCACAGGGTGCGGCCATCGGTGAGCTTGGCGCTCTGCAGGCGGTTGGCCAGATCAGGGTGGCGCTGCAGGCGTTCGGCCAGCTGGGCCGAGGTGGCGATGCGCCGGCCCTGGGGGTTGTCCAGGGCCAGGGGCAGGCGCAGGCGTTCTGACCAGTCGAGCAGCGCGTCGCGCTGCAGGGCCTCGGGCGAATCTACGCCCGGCAGGCTGTTTTCGATCAGCTCGCCCCACGCGGCGTTGCGCGTGTCCTGCGCGGACTGGGTCTGCTCGCTCTGGAAGCGCTGGATCTCCCGCTCGAGGTTGCGCTTGGCCAGCCAGCCGGTGAGCAGGGCGAACAGCAGCAGGACCGTGACGACCGCCAGGTAGATCCGCAGCGCCAGGGTTTTCATTCAGCGTCTTGCTTCTTGGCGAACACGTAGCCGACGCCGCGCACCGTGAGGATGCGCTGAGGGTTCTTGGGATCTTGCTCGATGGCGGCGCGGATGCGCGAGATGTGCACGTCGATGGAGCGGTCGAAGGCGTCCAGCGGGTGGCCCTTGAGCGAGTCCATGATCTGGTCGCGGCTGAGCACACGGCCCGGGTGGCGCGCGAGCACGGTCAGCAGGTCGAACTGGTAGGACGTGAGATCGCAGGGCTGGTTGTCCAGGCGTACCTGGCGCAGGCCGTTGTCGATCTCCAGCCGGCCAAAGCGCCACACGTCGTCGTCGACCTGGGCGGTGGCGGTGCGGCGCAGCAGGGCGCGCACGCGGGCCAGCAGTTCGCGCGGCTCGAAGGGCTTGGGCAGGTAGTCGTCGGCACCGATCTCCAGCCCGACGATGCGGTCGGTGGGCTCGCCGCGTGCGCTGAGCATCAGCAGCGGCAGCGCCCGGGTGCGGGGCGATGCACGCACCTCGCGGCACAGGTCCAGGCCATCGCCATCGGGCAGCATGAGGTCGAGGACCAGGGCGTCGCAGGCCTGGCGGGCCAGCAGTTCGCGGCCGGCGCTCAGGCTGGGCGCGGTCGACACCTGGTAGCCGTGGCTGCGCAGGTAGTCACCGACCATGGTGCTCAGGCGCAGGTCGTCGTCGATCATCAGGATGTGTTCGCTCATGTCCATCATTGTGGCGTTCTCCGGCGGACGTGCTCAAGTAGGGGTGTCGGAAGGCAAAGCGCCCCGGTGGCGCCGGGCAGGCGTCACCGGGGGCAGGCGCCGTGTCAGGGCGCTTTCTGGGGCGTCAGCGAGGCAGCCTCACTGGGCGCGCCATGGGGGGCGTTCACTGAGCGGGCGGCGGCTGGGCGCCATCGCCGGGCAGGCGGTCCGGCCGGTCCTGGCGGCGTTGCTCGCGGCGCTGCTCACGCTCGGCCTGGCGGGCCTTGAGCTTCTCGCCCAGCTGGGTGCGCTGCTCGGGGGTGAGCACCTTGGCCACGTCCAGCATCGCGGTCAGCGTGCGCTTGGAGACGGCATCTTGCTGGGCCAGCATCTTCTGGCGGGCCTGTTCGGCGGCGCCCGCGTCGATGCTGGGCTGGGTCAGCACGTTCAGCGTGTCCTTGCGCAGGTCGGGGGCGGCTTCGCGCAGCTTGCGCAGGTCATCGCGCGCGGCGCCGGCGATCTGGCGGATCTGGGCGCGCTGTGCGGCGCTGGCCTGCACTTCGTCGAGCATGCGGTCCAGGCCCGGGCCGCCCAGCAGCACGCCAGGGGCACTGCCGCCCGGGTGGTGGGCCACCTTGTGGAAGGCTGCGCGCGGGCCCTGGCCAGGTGCGGCCGAAGCGTTCATCGCGGACACGGAGGCCAGCACGGCGCCGACCACCAGCATCGAGCCGGAGGCCAGGCGTGCCCAGCGTGGCGCCAGGCCACGGGACAGGGTGGAAGTCGATTGCGTCATGGAGTGGGTCTCCTCGGTGATGACAGGTGACACCATGTCTCCTGTCGATGGCTTGATCGTCTGCCCCGGGGGTAAAGCGTGTGTGGACCTCTCGTAAAGATCTGTGTAGGGCGCTTTGTCGGCTTTTGCACTGCAGAGGCCTAGAATCGCGCCCCATGTTCCGCATCGTCCTGGTCCAGCCCGAGATCCCGCCCAACACGGGCAATGTGATCCGCCTGGCCGCCAACACCGGCTGCGAGCTGCACCTGATCGAGCCCCTGGGCTTTTCGATGGACGACAAGCTGCTGCGCCGCGCGGGCCTGGATTACCACGAGTACGCCCCCGTGCAGCGCCATGCCAGTTGGGAGGCTTTCGTGGCCGCGCAGCGCCCTGATCCGGTGCGCCTGTTCGCCTTCACCACGCACGGCAGCCAGCCCATGGGGGAGGTGGCCTGGCAGGCGGATGACTGGCTGGTGTTCGGGTGCGAGACGCGGGGGCTGGATCCGGCCCTGCGCGAGCAGTTTCCGGTGGCGCAGCGCGTGCGCCTGCCGATGCGGCCAGGCCAGCGCAGCCTGAACCTGAGCAATGCGGTGGCGGTGGCCGTGTTCGAGGCCTGGCGCCAGAACGGCTACGCGGGCGGCGGCTGAGCCGGCGCCAGGCCATGGCGGCTCATTCGTCGGTGGACAGCGCCTCGCGACACGCGTAGGGCATCACGGCATGCGGTGCCGCCAGGGCTTCGACCGTGATGAGCGGTAGCGCCGATGTGACCGTGCCGAAGATGGTGGCGTAGGCCACATCCGCCGCATCGCGTCCCGTGCCGACGCGCACGAAGCCCATCGGGATGGCGGTGCCCGAGGTAGACCTCCACGTAGGCATGGAAGTCGGTGGGCCCCAGGGCCGGATCAGCCCCATAGTCGATGCCTGTGGTGAAGCGCGCCGGGATGTTCACCGCACGGCACAGCGCGATCATCAGGTGGGCGAAATCCCGGCAGATGCCCACGCCATCGCGCAGGGTTTCCAGCGCGGAGGTGTTCGAGTTGGACGCGTTGTTGGTGAACTTCACCCGGCGTTGGACCCACTCCTGGATGGCCTGCACGCGGCTGTAGCCCTGCCACAGCTGCCCGAACTCGGCCACCGCCAGGCGATGCAACTGGTCGGACTGGCAGTAGCGGCTGGGGTAGACGTAGCCCATGACATCCATGGGCAGTCGCGCCACGGGGGTCTCCGAGATCTGCTCGGGTTGGGCAATGTGGTGGTGCAGTGCCACGGTGGCGCCGTAGCGCACGGTCAGCGGCTCAGGCGCTGCGCTCAGCCGCAGGTAGCGGTTGCTGGTGGCCTTGTCGGTGTGGATCTGCGCAATGAGGGCCTGGCTGATTGCAGGCTCTCTTGCGTGATCATCTGTTGCCGGGTGTGGGCGGCGTGGATGTTGAAGATGAGGTCGCTGCCTGGCGGGGCGATGTCGTACCTGAGCTCGATGCCGAGCTTGATCTTGATCACAAGCGCCTTTCTGGGGCGTTTGCCTGGGACGCAGGGTCAGTGCTCGGGGCGGGCTTCGCGGCCCATCAGGGCCTGCACGGCCGCCTGCGGGCTGAGCCGGCCGTCGATGACCTGCACCACGGCGTCGGTGATGGGCATGGACACACCCAGGGTCTGGGCGCGCGCCAGCACGGCCGCGGCGCTGTAGACGCCTTCGGAGACATGGCCCAGCTCCCGCAGGATGGTGGGCAGATCCTTGCCTTGGGCCAGTTGCAGGCCCACGGTGCGGTTGCGCGAGAGGTGGCCGGTGGCGGTGAGGACCAGATCCCCCAGGCCCGACAGGCCCATGAAGGTGTCGGGCTGTGCGCCCAGGGCCACGCCCAGGCGGGTCATCTCGGCCAGGCCGCGGGTGATCAGGGCCGCACGGGCATTGAGGCCCAGCGCCAGGCCGTCGGCGATGCCGGTGGCGATCGCCAGCACGTTCTTGACGGCGCCGCCTACTTCGACGCCGACCGGATCGGTGGAGGTGTAGACGCGCAGGCTGTCGCTGTGGAAGGCCGTGACGGCCTGCTCACGCAGCGTGGCGTCAGGGCTGGCGGCCACCAGCGCGGTGGGACTGCCCTGGGCCACCTCCAGCGCGAAGCTGGGACCGGAGAGCACGCCACTGCGGCCACCCGGGCGCACGGCCTGGGCGATCTCGTGGCCCAACTGGCCGGTGGTCTTGTCGAAGCCCTTGCACAGCCACAGCACGGCGGCGCCAGGGGGCACGCGCGCGAGCATGTCGCCCAGGGCGGCCATGGGCGTGCCGATGACCAGCAGGCCATCCGTGCCGGCATGGTCGATGGCGGCTTGCCAGTCGGCCGTGATCTCCAGGCTTTCGGGCAGGCCGATTTCAGGCAGGTAGCGCGTGTTGCGGCGCTCCTCGCGCATGCCCTCGGCCTGGGCGGCATCGCGCGCCCACAGCATCACCCGCCCCACGCCCGTGGCGCGGCGGGCGGCGCTGATGGCCAGGGCGGTGCCCCAGGCGCCCGCGCCCAGCACGGAGACGTTCATGGGCGAAGCCGGCATGGGGCGCAGGAGCGAGACCGTGGGTGAATCAGGCGTGGCCAGCAGCGCCCTGGGCCTGGGCGGCCTGGTCCAACTGGGCCTGGTACATGGCCTGGAAGTTCACTTCGGTCAGGTGCACGGGCGGGAAGCCGGTGCGGTTGATGGCGTCGGCCACGGTGGCACGCAGGTAGGGGTAGACGATTTGCGGGCAGGCGATGGCGATGATCGGCTGCAGCTGGTCTTCCGGCACGTTGCGGATCTCGAACAGGCCGGCTTGCTTGGCTTCGACCAGGAACAGCACCTTGTCGTTGACCTTGGTGGTCACGGTGGCGCTGACGGTGACTTCGAAGATGCCGTTTTCGTTGACGTTCTCAGCGTTCAGGTTCAACTGCACGTCGACGTTGGGGTTGCCTTGCTCCAGGAAGATCTGGGGGGCGTTGGGCAGTTCGACGGACAGGTCCTTCAGGTAGATGCGCTGGATGTTGAAGCTGGGTTGGGCTTGGTCGCTCATGTGATCCTCGTAAATCCGTGATGTCGGTGAATGATGGTGGCCGGGGCGCTGCGGTTGGCGCGAAGAACTCCAAGCCGGAAAAAGGCAACAGGGCTGGATTATCGCCCAGCCCTGTGACAGCCCCGGGTGGGGCGCAGTTCATGGTTTGCAGGGGTCTACCCCTGGTTCCGGGGGCGCAGGCGGGGTGAAAGAGTCCCGCCCGCCGCCATCGCGGACATGGCGTCCGCCCAGGCTGGCTCAGGCCGCGGCTTCGCCGCCCAGCAGGGGCATCAGCTTGCCTTGCTGGTCCAGCGCGATCAGGTCGTCGCAACCACCCACGTGTGTCTCGCCGATGTAGATCTGCGGCACGGTGCGCCGGCCGGTGATCTCCATCATGTGGTCGCGCTGGGCGGGATCCAGGTCGATGCGGATCTCTTCGATGGCGGCCACGCCGCGTTGCTTGAGCAGCATCTTGGCCCGCTGACAGAACGGGCAGACCTGCGTGGTGTACATCTTGACGTGCTGCATGGTGTGGTCGGCTGCTGAGGGGCTGCTGAAACGGTTGGCTGTCATTGTCCCGCCGAGCGCTTAACCAAGGCGCCGGCAAGGTGTTGGCGCCCTGGTGTAGGGCGCCACGCAGGTGCGTGCGGAGCCTTGGGGCCTCAGTTGGCCTTGTCGATGGGCAGGTTGGCCTCGCGCCAGGCGCGAAGGCCGCCGCGCAGGGCCTGGGCCTTCTCGTAGCCCAGGGCCTTAAGCTTGGCCACGGCTTTGGTGCCGCGTGCGCCGGTGGCGTCGATCACCACCAGGGGCAACTGCTTGTTGCTGGGCAGGCCCTTGACGCCTTCGGCGATCTGGTCGAGCGGCACGTGGCGTGCGTTGCGCACGTGGCCGGCGGCGAACTCGGCCGCGTCGCTCACGTCCAGTACCGTGGCTTTTTCACGGTTGATCAGCATCACGGCGTCTTGGGCGCTCAGATCGCCGCCACCGCCGCCGTTCTTGAGTTGCAGCCACGCCAAGGCGCCGCCAGAGCCCAGGGCGGCGACGATCCAGTACCAGTTTTCGGTGATGTAGCTCATGTTTGATGCGTGGCGTGCTTGCCGTCGGGTCTCAGGGTCACAGGGGCCGCGCGGGCAGGGGGCCCACGCGTGGAGCCGGCGATTATAAAATCCCCGGTTCGGCGCCACGGCTTTGACCGACCGCGCCCCCCCTTTTCTGACTGACTCAACCGACGCAGCGCCATGTACAAGCTTGTCCTCATCCGCCACGGCGAATCGACCTGGAACCTGGAAAACCGTTTCACCGGCTGGACGGACGTGGACCTCACGCCCACCGGCATCGAGCAGGCCAAGCAGGCCGGTCGCCTGCTCAAGGCCGAGGGCTACGAGTTCGACGTGGCCTACACCTCGGTGCTGCAGCGCGCCATCCACACCCTGTGGCACGCGCTGGACGAGATGGAGCGCCCCTGGCTGCCCGTGGTGAACTCCTGGCGCCTGAACGAGCGCCACTACGGCGCCCTGCAGGGCCTGAACAAGGCCGAGACCGCCAAGCAGTACGGCGACGAGCAGGTGCTGGTGTGGCGCCGCAGCTATGACACGCCGCCGCCCGAGCTGGACGCCAATGACCCTCGCGGCCAGCGCCAGGACATCCGCTACGCCAAGCTGCAGGCCGACCAGATCCCCCTGACGGAATGCCTGAAGGACACCGTGGCCCGCGTGCTGCCGTTCTGGAATGAAGCCATGGCGCCTGCCATCAAGGCCGGCAAGCGCATCGTGGTGGCCGCGCACGGCAACAGCATCCGCGCGCTGATCAAGTACCTGGACAACATCAGCGACGACGACATCGTGGGCCTGAACATCCCCAACGGCATCCCGCTGGTGTACGAGCTCGATGCTGATCTGAAGCCCATCAAGCACTACTACCTGGGCGATGCCGAAGCCGCTGCCAAGGCCGCTGCGGCCGTGGCCACGCAAGGCAAGGCCTGATGCGTCAAGGCGCCATGTTGTCCAGCTGCACGCCTATCGGGCAGTGGTCGGACACCTGGCGCCTTTCTTCTTCCAGCGTGTAGGACAGGCGCACGAAGCGCACGCGGCTGGTGGCGAAGCGCAGGCTCTGGCCCATCAGCACGTCGTCGATGTAACGGGTGTGCTTCTCGCGCAAGGTGCAGGGTACGTAGACCTGCTTGTTGGTGGCCGGGTAGACCATCGCGCCCACGGGGCGGTCGTCGTTGATGGCGTCCAGCATGGCCAGGGGCGCGGCCTCGTCGGGGCCGGCGGCCAGACGGGCATCGCGGTCCAGGTGGCGGTTGAAATCGCCCAGCACGGCAAAGTGCACCTTCTCGCGCACACGGGCATCGACCCAGGCTTCGAGCACCGGCACCTGCTGGCGCAGCTTGCCGCAGGGCTCGAATGCGCGGTCCAGTGCGCCATCGAAGCAGCCGCTCTTGAGGTGCACGGCCAGCAGGCGCACCGCGTTCTTGGTGTTGGGGTAGAGCGTGATGTCGGCGCCACCGCGGGTGCGGCCGTCGATGTCCAGCGCCTGCAGCGGCGGGTTGCAGCGGTAGGGCACGCCCTGGCGGATGGCAAAACCCACCTTCTGCGGGTGCGCACGTGGCGTGAAGCAATCAAGCTTCCAGCCCTGGCGGAAGGTCTGGGCGCCAGCCTGGGGGCCATCGACCTCCTGCAAGGCCACGACCACATCGCCCGGCAGTTCCGCCGCACGCTGGGCGACGGCGGCCAGCGCGTCCAGGTCGGCGCGGCTGCGTGGCGGCGGGGGCTTGCGG
>NZ_JBASTH010000061.1:0-33817 GCF_049274795.1 Aquabacterium sp. | reverse complement strand
GGTCACGCAGGTCGATGAAGATCACGCCGCCGTGGTCGCGGCGACGGTGGGCCCAGCCCATCAGCGTCACGGTCTGGCCCATCAGCGCTTCGCTGACCAGACCACAGTAAGTGGTGCGCATTGTTGTTCTCTCCAGAGGGAGGGGAATTTGAAAAGAGGAAATCAGGCGGCCGGGCGCGGCAACTGAACGCGCCGCCCGGCTCGGAACCCTCGATTGTCCGTCAGGAATGGGCCTTTGGCGCGGAGGGCGGCGACACGACCCCCATCGAGATCACATATTTCAGTGCCTCGTCCACCGACATGGACAACTCCACCACCTCGGCGCGGGGCACGATCAGCATGAAGCCGGAGGTCGGGTTGGGGGTGGTGGGCACGTACACCGTCAGCATGTCGCCGGGCAGGTGCTCGGCCACCTCGCCGCCGGGCTTGCCGGTCACGAAGGCGATCGTCCAGGCGCCCTGGCGCGGATACTGCACCAATACCGCATGGCGAAAAGCCTGTCCGCTGGACGAGAACAGCGTGTCCGAGACCTGCTTGACCGAGTTGTAGATGCTCTTGACGATCGGGATGTTGGAGAACACCCGGTTGGACTGCGTCACCAGCCACTGGCCGGCGATGTTGGTCACGGCCAGGCCTGTCAGCAGCAGGGCCAGCACCATCACGATCACGCTCAGGCCCTGGATCTCGCGCAGCTTGGTCAGCGCTGGCGCCAGGCTGGCGGGCAGCACGGTCTGGGCGGCCACGATCAGCCAGGCAAAGATGCCATCGAGCAGGCCGACGACGCTGGTCAGCACCCAGACCGTGACGGCCAGGGGCAGCCACACCAGCAAGCCAGTGAGGATGTATTTGCGGAAAGCGGCCGACATCAATGACAAGCGCAGGAGCCAGCGCAACCGGCGGCGCCCGACGAACCGCCGGAATCCGAAGATGAAGAGGAGGACGACGCAGAGGATGCAGAGGGCGCATCACCGCCGCTGGACGGCGTGGCCGTGTCGGCCTCCGGTGCAGCGGCCGCCGCACCGGAGGCTGCTGCGGCACCGCCCCCGGAACCACCCCGGAAATCGGTCACGTACCAGCCCGAGCCCTTGAGCTGGAAGCCCGCGGCCGTCAGTTGTTTCTTGAAGCTCTCCGCACCGCAACTGGGGCAGGTGGTGAGCACGGGATCGGACATCTTCTGCAAGACATCCTTGGCATGACCGCAGGTTTCACAGCGGTAGGCGTAGATCGGCATGGGTACCCTCGGGTTTTCCCGTCATTTCGGCAAAGACGCCATTCTAATTGGGGGCATCGCCCGGCCGTCTCAAGAGATGAACGGCCGATGCCCCCTCAGGCACGGGAAAACCGTGCGAAAGGCGCAGGCCGAGGGGCTGAGCGCGCCTGCTCAGGCCTTGGAGGCCGAGCCGCCAGCCATCACCGTGGCGCGGTGCTTGTGGTGGTGGTCGCCGATCAGTTGGGGCCCCAGCGAGCCCGCCAGCATGCCGACGACGGCCGTCAGCAGCCCGGCCAACTGGCCCGGGAAGGCCTCGCCCCAGGGAGCGTGGAAGGTGAAGGCGGCCAGGGTGCCGATGCCCAGCAGGATGGACAACACCGCCCCCTGCGTGGTGGCGCGCTTCCAGTACAGACCGGCCACCAGCGGCACGAAGGCGCCCACCAGCGGCACTTGGTAGGCGGCCGACACCATTTCGTAGATCGAGGTGCCCTGCATCTGGATCGAATAGCCCAGCACCAGCGCCGTGAACACGAAGATCGTGATGCGCAGGGCCAGCAGCACCTGGCGGTCGGTCATGCCGGGCTTGATGTTGCGCAGGATGTTCTCGACGAAGCTGGTCGAGGGCGCCAGCAGCGTGGCCGACGAGGTCGACTTGATGGCCGACACCAGCGCGCCGAAGAAGAAGATCTGCGCGATGAAGGGCATGTGCGTCAGGATCAGCGTGGGCAGCACCTTCTGGGCATCGTTGGCCAGCAGATCCTTGGTCTGTGCCGGCATGATGATCAGCGACGAGGCCACGATGAACATGGGCACGAAGGCGAACAGCAGGTAGCTGAAGCCGCCGATGATGGCGCCCTTGCGGGCCGTGTCGGCATCCTTGGCCGACATCACGCGCTGGAACACGTCCTGCTGCGGGATCGAACCGAACATCATCGTGATGCCGGCGGCGATGAACCAGATCCATCCATTGGCGGTGTGCTCGGGCAGGATCTTGAACCAGTTCTGTTCGCTGGCCAGGGCCAGCACATTGCCCGCGCCGCCGGCCTGATCGGCCGCCAGCACGGCGATCAGCGACAGGCCGACCACCAGCACGATCATCTGGATGAAGTCCGTCCAGGCCACGGCCAGCATGCCGCCGATCAGCACGTACACCAGCACCAGCGCTGTGCCGATCGTCATGCCCCAGGCCGGCGTGAGCTCGCCCCCCGACAGGATGGTGAAGACCAGGCCCAGCGCCGTGATCTGCGCGGCCACCCAGCCCAGGTAGCTCAGGATGATGGCGATGGAGCAGAAGATCTCCACGCCCTTGCCGAAACGCTCACGGTAGTAGTCACCGATCGTCAGCAGGTTCATCTTGTACAGGCGGGCCGCGAAGAAGGCCCCCACCAGCACCAGGCACATCGAGGCGCCGAACGGATCCTCGATCACGGCGTTCAGGCCGCCTTCGACGAACTTGGCCGGGATGCCCATCACCGTCTCGGCACCGAACCAGGTGGCGAAGGTGGTGGTGATCACCATCACCAGCGGCAGGCTGCGGCCGGCCACGGCGAAATCGGCCGTGTTCTTGATGCGGGTACCGGCATACATGCCGACGCCCATCGTCACGAGCAGGTACAGAACCACGAAGGCGAGCAGGGTGGTGTTCATCTCAAGGACATCCGGAACAGCGAAGGACACAAGGGAAGGCGAACCGGCGCGCAGTGTATGCGATCCGATACGCCTGCCTGGCGCAGGCGGCTCAGAAAATGCCGAGCACGTGCAGGCGCATCAGCACCTGGGCGGACACCAGGCCAAGCACGAAGCCCAGCGCGACCCACACCACGGCCGACAGCAACCGGTTTGTCTTGCGCTGCTCACGCAAGATCGCGGCCAGGTCCTGCCGCAGTTCGTCATTGCCCGTCTCCAGGCGGTGGTGGATCAGGCGGGGCAGCTCGGGCAGCAGCTTGGCGTAGCGGGGCGCTTCCTTCTTGAGGCGCTGCAGCAGGCCGCGCACCCCCACCTGCTCGTGCATCCAGCGCTCCAGGAAGGGCTTGGCCGTGGTCCACAGGTCCAGATCCGGGTCGAGCTGGCGGCCCAGACCTTCCACATTGAGCAGCGTCTTTTGCAGCAGCACCAGTTGGGGCTGCACTTCCACGTTGAAGCGGCGCGAGATCTGGAACAGGCGCATCAGCACCTGGCCCAGCGAGATCTCCTTGAGCGGGCGGTCGAAGTAGGGCTCGCACACGGTACGCACGGCGCCTTCGAGTTCGTCCACCCGGGTGTCGGGCGGCACCCAGCCGCTTTCGATGTGCAGTTCCGCCACGCGCTTGTAGTCGCGGTGCAGGAAGGCCATGAAGTTCTGCGCCAGGTAGTCCTTGTCGACTTCGGTGAGCGTGCCGATGATGCCGAAATCCAGCGCGATGTACCGCCCGAAGCTCTCGGGCGCCAGGCTGACCTGGATATTGCCCGGGTGCATGTCGGCATGGAAGAAGCCGTCGCGGAACACCTGGGTGAAGAAGATGGTCACGCCGTCTCGGGCCAGCTTCTTGATGTCGACACCAGCCTCGCGCAGGCGCTGCATGTGGCTGATGGGCACGCCCTTCATGCGCTCCATCACCATCACGGTGGTGGTGCAGTAATCCCAGTACATCTCGGGCACCAGCACCAAGTCCAGCCCCTGCATGTTGCGGCGCAGCTGGGCGGCGTTGGCGGCTTCGCGCACCAGGTCCAGCTCGTCGTGCAGGTACTTGTCGAACTCGGCGACCACCTCGCGGGGCTTGAGGCGCCGGCCATCGTCGGACATGCGCTCCACCCAGCGGGCCAGCTTGCGCATCAGGGCCAGATCGTCATCGATCACCGACAGCATGCCGGGGCGCAGCACCTTCACCGCCACCTCGCGGCCATCGTGCAGCACGGCGAAGTGCACCTGGGCGATGGAGGCGCTGGCCACCGGTGTCGGATCGAACTCGCGGAACACCTCGGCCAGCGGGCGGCGGAAGGCCTTCTCGACCAGGCGGATCGATTCTTCGCTGGGGAAGGGCGGCACCCGGTCCTGCAGCTTGGCCAGCTCGTCGGCCACATCAGGGGGCAGCAGGTCGCGCCGCGTGGACAGCATCTGCCCGAACTTGACGAAGATGGGGCCCAGGCGCTCCAGCGCGATGCGCAGGCGCTCGCCGCGCGGGGCGTCCAGGTTGCGGCCGATGGACAGCACCCGGCCCAGCAGCGTGAGCACGGGGTGGCGCAGGCTGCCCAGCAGCAGGGTGTCCAGCCCGTAGCGCAGACCGATCAGCCCGATGTAGAGCGGGCGCAGCGACGTACGCAGCTTGCGGCGCATGCGGGGCCCGGTCAGTGGCCCGAGCCGCGGGGGGCGTCGGCGGCGCTGCCGGGGCGCAGGCGGCTCAGGGCCTGCTTCACGCTATCGGCCACCGTCTTGAGCAATTGGGTGGGGGCCACGCCCAGCCAGCGGGCCAGGTCGTCCTCGATGTCCCAGCGTAGGTTCTTCATCAGCCAGGACACAGCCTCGGCCAGGGCGGCGTCACCTTCGATGGTGACGGGCGGTCGCTCGCGCTTGAAGGCCAGGCGCACGGCCTGCAGCGGATCGGGCAGGTCCACTGTGACGCTCAGGCCACCGCTGGGCGGTACCGGGGTGTCGGCAGCAATGCTCGGTTCAGCCCACTCCAGCAGGCCGGCGGGGGTGATCAGCAGGCCCACATGGCGGGGCAGCGGCTCGGCCAGCTTGGTCGCCCAGGCGGCGCTGTCCGGCAGGCGCAGGTGCAAGTCGATGCGGCGCCCGGCGTGGGGCTTGAGCTTGTGCACCGCAGCCGGTTCGCTGGCGATGACGTGGTTGGCCAGCAGCACCAGACGGGCCGTGGCGGCGTTGCTCAGGGTTTGAAGCAGGGGAGGCAGCATGGGCCCATTGTAGGTGCCGCCACACCCCTTGCTTGGGGGTGCGGACAAGGCCGTGTCGGCAGGCAGCACAAGATATGCTGCGGCGCAACAGACTGATTTGTAGCAGGGTGAATCATGTCTCTTCTGTCATTTTTTTTGATCCACAATCGTCCATTCAGATCTTACGGCTGGCAGAGCCGGGGGGCAGCCAGCGGTTCTCATGTTCAATAACCGAAACTACAACCGGACATTCTTCAACGCGCCGCAGTCGGTCACCTCCTTCGTTGCTGCCTTCCTGGAGCCGACGATCACGGTGGTGACCTTTCTGGTCGTCATGGCCTGGCATGGCGAGCCGGTGTTCCGCGCTTCCATGGCCCTGTGCCTGCTGGTGTTCGCGCTGACCTTCCCCGGCCGCAACCGCTTCTACGACAACCGCCTGGAGGCGGCGGTGGACATCACCACCTCCTGGGTGTCCATGTTGGCCATCCTGTGGTTGTGCGGCTATGCCACCAACAGCCTGCATTTCTTCGATTCCGATGTGATGCTGACCTGGGGCGTGCTCACGCCCCTGCTGCAGTGGGCCGCCGTGCTGATCGGCAAATGGGTGCTGTCGCACCGGGCGGCGCAGCCGTTCGCACGCCGCCGCGCCATCGTGGTGGGGGCAGGGCCGCTGGGCGGCAAGGTGGCACGTGCCCTGCAGGGCAACAGTGAGCGCGGCACCGAGTTCGTGGGCTACTTCGATGACCGCACCGACGGTCGTGTGCTGCCCGAGGCGGTCAGCATGCGCTTGGGCGGCCTGAGGGATGTCGCCAACTACGTCTACACCCACGGCATCCACGAGGTCTACATCACGCTGCCGCTGGGATCGCAACCTCGCATCGTCGAACTGCTTGAGGCCGTGCAGGGCACGACCGCATCCCTTTACTTCGTGCCCGATGTCTTCGGCATCAGCATCATCCAGGGGCGCCTGCAGGACATGAACGGCGTGCCCGTGGTGGGCATCTGCGAAACCCCGTTCACCGGCACGAACGCGCTGGTCAAGCGGGTGTCCGACATCATCCTGGCCGCCATCATCCTGGTGATGATCTCGCCCATCCTGGCGGCGCTGGCCATCGGCGTGAAGCTCAGTTCACCCGGCCCGATCATCTTCAAGCAGCGCCGCAACGGGCTGGATGGCGAAGAGATCATGGTCTACAAGTTCCGCTCGATGCGGGTGATGGACAACGGCGCCGTCGTCAAGCAGGCCACCAAGGGCGACCCGCGCATCACGCCTTTCGGCGCCTTCATCCGCAGAACCTCGCTGGACGAGCTGCCGCAGTTCGTCAACGTGCTGCAGGGCCGCATGAGCATCGTGGGCCCCCGTCCGCACGCCGTGGCCCACAACGAGGAATACCGCCGCCTGATCAAGGCCTACATGGTGCGCCACAAGGTCAAGCCGGGCATCACCGGATGGGCCCAGGTTAACGGCTGCCGTGGGGAAACCGAGACCATCGAGAAGATGCAGGCTCGGGTTGAATACGACCTGGAGTACCTGCGCAACTGGACGTTGGCGCTGGACCTGCAGATCATCATCCGCACGGTGCGCTTGATGGTGTTTGATCGTAATGCTTACTGAGTGATTGATGAACAAACCGGACCGAGCTGGAGTTGGCATGACATACAACCAAGGATGGGCCCCCCTGCGCACCCTGATTGCTGCGGCGGTGGTGCTCATGGCGGTAAGCCCTGCGCAGGCCGAAACACCTCTGAGTCTTTCGGTCTCGCAATCCTTGCGGTATGACAGCAACATCATGCGGGACAACAACAATAAATACAGGGATGGGGTGTCGAGCACCGCTGTGACCGTTGGATTGGATAAACAATATGGGCGCCAGTCGTATAAGGCGTCGTTGACGGGTAATGTCAACAAGTACAAGAACACAAAAGAGCTGGATCATAATGGGTATAATATTGAGCTTGGTTTTACCTCCACGCTTGCGTCCAACTGGAACTTCATGTTGGATCATTACAATACCAAACAGATGCAGAGTTTTGAGCAGCAGTCGAGAGAGCGATATGCTGAAAGTATTATTTCTCGCGTGACGCAGGGTGTTCTCCAATATGGATTGTATGGTCGGTGGTCATCGAGTCTGACGCTTGGGCAATCACAGGCAAACTATGCAACCAAGGATGTATATGACAAGAGTTCAAAGTATGTTCGGATGGGTTTGAGGCATAGTCCTACCGATTTGCTATATTTTGATTTTGGGGTTCGCGGGACCAAGGGTGATAGTCCAAATTATCCTCTTTTGGATGGAAGCGTTCTAGGGGATCCTTTCAGGCGGATGGACTACGAGTTGATCTCGCAATGGGTTGTTACTGGATACAGTCGTCTGAATACTCGCGTAGGTTGGACGCAGGAAAGGCACAGCAGGGATTCGCGGCGGGACTACAACGGTTTGACCGGCAATGTGCGCTGGAGCTATTCGCCGACAGGCAAAACGACCTACTCGGTAGCTATTGACCGGGATACAAACAATGCGGGTGGTAGTAGTCTGGAAAGTTATATTACTGACCGCGCTACCGGGCTGCCAGTGGTTTTTCAGGGTCTTTATACCTCGCAGAATCGTTTGACGACAGGGTTGGTGTTGGGCGTTAATCACAGCGCCACGGCAAAAATATCTTTAAACGTTGGGTTTACTTATCGGCGATACGAGGAGGAGATTCGACAATTGCAGGATGGTCTTTTGGGTTCGAGTTCGGGTTCGACCAGTCGCAACGGCGACTACAGGTCATTCTCTTTGGGGGCGAATTATCAGATTCATCGTGCGGTGAATATGGGGTGCACTGTGGAGAAGTATGGTCGCACCGCGTCTCTTTTCAGTCGCGAATACGATGGCGAGCAAGTCATTTGCAATGCCTCTGTGAAATTTGATTGACGCGACAGCATGGCTTCAAATCATGTGCTGCTGACGGGGGCCGCCGGCTACATCGCTTCGCATACTTGGCTCGCGCTGCTGGATGCCGGCTACCAGGTACTGGGCATCGACAATTTCTGCAACAGTTCGCCCCAGGCACTGGAGCGCATTCAGGCGCTGTCAGGCAGATCACTCGACTTTGTGCGGGGGGATGTGCGCGACGCCTCGGTGCTGGATGAAGCCTTCGCGTTGGCCGCCAGCCGTGGTGGGCGGGTTTCCGCTGTGGTCCATTTCGCCGCGCTCAAGGCTGTGGGCGAGTCCGTCGAGAAGCCGCTGGCGTATTTCGACAACAATATCGGCGGCCTTGTTGCCACATGCCAGGCCATGGAACGTCATGGCGTCACCAAGCTGGTGTTCAGTTCATCTGCCACGGTGTATGGCCAGCCCAAGCAGTTGCCAATCACAGAAGGCGCGGATCTGCAGGCTACCAACCCCTACGGTCAGACCAAGCTGTTTGGCGAAGAGTTGCTGCGTGAACTTGAGCGTTGCAATCGAGCCTGGAAAATCGCCTACCTGCGCTACTTCAACCCCGTGGGTGCCCACCCCAGCGGCCAAATCGGCGAAGACCCCCGTGGCATTCCCAACAACCTGATGCCCTACGTGGCCCAGGTGGCCGTGGGCAAGCGTGCCCATCTCAATGTCTTCGGCAACGACTACGACACACCCGATGGCACAGGTGTGCGCGATTACATCCACGTGTGTGATCTGGCCGAGGGGCATGTGGCGGCGCTGCGTTACCTGGATGAGCAGCAGCAATCGCTCACCGTCAATCTGGGCACGGGGCAAGGCTACAGCGTGGTCGAGGTGGCCAAGGCTTATGAACGTGCCAGTGGCAAAGCCATCCCCCTCGTTTACGCGCCCCGTCGCGCGGGTGATGTCGCGGCCTGCTATGCTGACCCGGCATTGGCAGAAACCCTGATGGGCTGGAAGGCTCGCCGGGGCCTCGATGACATGTGCGCCGATTCCTGGCGCTGGCAATCACTCAATCCCCAAGGTTTCGGGGGCTGATCCACCGGCCCCCTTCAAGTTTCGAGCACTTCCCACCCTCATGGCTGTCTTCGACGTTCTACCCGTGATCATGGCCGGCGGTTCCGGCACTCGCCTGTGGCCGCTGTCGCGCGCGCTGTACCCCAAGCAGTTTCTGGCGCTCAACGGTCCGCAGACGCTGTTTCAGCAAGCCCACCTGCGCCTCAAAGGCTTGAGCGCCGATGACATCACGGTGGCGCAACCTTGCATCGTCGGCAACGAGGAACACCGCTTCCTGGTGCTTGATCAACTCCGCGAGGTCAAAGCCGATCCTTCCAGCTTGCTGCTCGAGCCCGTGGGCCGCAATACCGCGCCAGCGGTGGCACTGGCCGCCCTGCAGGCCACGGCCGATGGGCAGGATCCGATCCTGGTGGTGACACCCGCCGATCAGACCGTGGTCGATGTGCCGGCCTACACCGCTGCGCTGCAGACCGCCATCCGTGCGGCGGCCAGTGGCGATATCGTCATCCTGGGCATCACGCCTGATCGTCCTGAAACCGGCTTCGGCTATATCCACGCAGGCGATGCTGCGGCCGATGGCGCTCACCTCGTGCAGGCCTTCGTCGAAAAGCCCGACCGCCAGACCGCCGAAGGCTACCTGGCCAAGGGTGGCTACTACTGGAACAGCGGCATGTTCGTGATGCGCGCCTCGCGCTGGCTCGCGGCGCTGGCGCACTTCCGCCCGGACATCGCCCAGGCCACGGAGGCCGCCTTCAAGGCCCGCGTCACCGATGCCGCCTTCGTGCGCCCCGACAAAGCCGCGTTCAGTGCTGTACCGTCCGAATCCGTCGACTACGCCGTGATGGAGCAATGCCCTCGCCAGCCTCAGGCCGGCTTCACGGTGCGCATGGTGCCGCTGGATGCGGGCTGGTCCGATCTGGGGGCCTGGGATGCCGTGTGGCAGGTCAGCCCGCAGGATGATGCTGGCAATGCCGCAGAAGGCGATGCCTTGATCCACGACAGCCGCAACACCCTGGTGCACGCCACTTCGCGCCTGGTGGCCACCGTGGGCCTGGACAACGTGGTCGTGGTGGAAACGCCCGATGCCGTGCTGGTGGCTGATCGCAGCCGCAGCCAGGACGTCAAGAGCATCGTGACGGTCTTGAGCCAGCAGGATCGCCCTGAGGGCAGCCTGCACCGCCGTGTACACCGCCCCTGGGGCTGGTACGACAGCATCGACTTCGGCCCGCGCTTCCAGGTCAAGCGCATCATGGTCAAGCCCAAGGCCAAGCTCAGCCTGCAGATGCACCACCACCGCGCTGAGCACTGGATCGTGGTCAGCGGCACGGCCGAGGTCACCTGCGGCGACAAAGTGATCATGCTGGGCGAGAACCAGTCCACCTACATCCCGCTGGGCTCCACGCACCGCCTGGCCAACCCCGGCACCATTCCGCTGGAGATCATCGAGGTGCAGTCAGGCAGCTATCTGGGTGAGGACGACATCGTCCGCTTCGAAGACAACTACGGGCGATCGAGTTGATACGCCAGGCGCTGCATGAACGGTGAACAGCTGGTGCATTTCAAGTGGCCCGTGCGGGTCTACTGGGAGGACACGGATGCCGGTGGCGTGGTGTTCTACGCCAACTACCTGAAGTTCTTCGAGCGTGCCCGCACCGAGTGGCTGCGCAGCCTGGGCCCGGCCCAGGAGGCCATGCGCAGCGCAGGGCAGGGCATGTTCGTGGTCAGCGAGACTCGCATGCGCTATCTGCGCCCGGCACGCCTGGATGACGAACTGACCGTCACCGTGCGCCTGACCGACACCGGGCGTGCCAGCCTGGCCGTGGCCCAGCAATGCTGGCGCGGTGAGCAGTTGCTGGTCGAAGGCGAGATCCGCATCGGCTGGGTTTTGCCGCAGCCTGACGGGCGGCTCAAGCCCGGGCGCATGCCGGCCGAGGTGCTGGCCGCGCTGCCCGTTTACACGGATACCGCACAATCCTGATCATCCGTGGTCATTTCGGCTCTGTGCCAAGATGACGCCCTTGCATCCGGAGGCATTTCTACATGAACCAAGACCTGTCCATCCTCGAGCTGGTGCTCAACGCCAGCCTGGTGGTCAAGATCGTGATGGTGTTGCTGCTGAGCGTGTCGCTCGTGAGCTGGACCATCATCTTCACCAAGGTGATCGGCCTGCGCCGCGTCAAGGCCGACAACGACGAGTTCGACCGCGAGTTCTGGGCTGGCCGCACCTTGCAGGAGCTCTACCAGGACGCCAGCCGTGGCGATGGCCCGGCCGCACCCCAGGAGCGCATGTTCGCCGCCGGCATGCGCGAGTTCCTCAAGCTGCGCGAGAAGAAGGTGCAGGATGTGCCGGCGTTGCTCGATGGCGCCCGCCGCGCGATGCGCGCCAGCTACCAGCGCGAGATGGACCTGCTCGAATCGCGCCTGGAGTTCCTGGGCTCGGTCGGGTCCGTCTCGCCCTATGTGGGCCTGTTCGGCACGATCTGGGGGATCATGCACGCCTTCACCGGCCTGTCCAACCTGCAGCAGGTGACGCTGGCCACGGTGGCGCCCGGCATCGCCGAAGCCCTGGTGGCCACGGCCATCGGCCTGTTCGCCGCCATCCCTGCCGTGCTGGCCTACAACCGCTTCGCCCGCGACATCGACCGCATCGCCACGCAGTTGGAGTCCTTCATGGAAGAGTTCTCCAACATCCTGGCGCGCAATGCGATGTTGACGGCGCCGGCCCCGGCGGCCGATGTGGGCCGCGCCTCCACCTTCCGCTGAGCGGCGCACGAAAGGCAAGCCATGGCCGATTCCAGCCTGCGCAGCCGTCGGCGGCGCACTAAGAACGAGATCAACATGGTCCCGTTCATCGACGTGATGCTGGTGCTGCTGATCATCTTCATGGTCAGCGCGCCGCTGATGCCCACCGGCGTGGTGGATCTGCCCAGCATCGGCAAGGCCAAGCAGGCCCCCGACAAGGTGATCGAGGTCGTGCTGGGCAAGGACAACGCCCTGACGGTGAGCATCGACAAGAGCACGCCCGTGGCCATCGACCTGGCCGGCCTGGCCGAGCGCGTCAAGGACGAGCAGGACCGGGCCGCTGGCGGCCCCGACAGCGCCCCCGTGATCATCAGCGCCCGCAAGGACGTCCAGTACGACTCGGTGGTACAGGTGATGGACAAGCTACAGCGTGGCGGCGTCAAGCGCGTCGGCCTGGCCGTGAGGACGACCGGAGGCTGACGGGTGGCCATTGGTGTGATCGATCCCTCCGGACCGGTGCTGCGCCCGCGCGGCACGGAAGACTGGCGCCCGGGCCTGGCCATGGCCCTGGCCGCCCACGGCCTCCTGCTGCTGGCGCTGCTGTTCAGCGTGAACTGGCGCACCACGCAGACCGAGGCGGTCGAAGCAGAGATGTGGTCCGAGATCCCGAGGGCAGCCGTTCGTGCGGCCCCGCCGCCGGAGCCCGCACCCGAGCCAGCGCCGGAACCGGCCCCTCCGCCACCGCCGCCTCCTGCCCCGGCCCCCGAGCCCGCACCACCGCCGGAGCCTATCCCGGCCGAGGTGCAGGTGCGCAAGGAGCCGCCCAAGCCGGTCAAGACCAAGCCGCCGAAAGAGGTGTTCGACTCCACGCCGCCGAAACCGGTCAAGAAGCCTGAGCCGAAACCCGAGCCCAAGCCTGCTCCGAAGCCGAAGCCGGAGCCCAAACCCGCACCCAAGCCGGCACCGGCCGAGCCCAAGCCCGCGGCCAAACCGACACCAGCCCCGCCGCCTGGCGCTACTGCCGCCGAACGTGAGAAAGCGCGCAAGGACGCGCTGGCCCGCATGATGGCCGATCTGGGCGGCCCCGCATTGAGCTCGGCCGGGCCCAGTGGCGGCAACTACGCCGGGCGCATCATTGCCCGCGTCAAGCCCAACATCCTGTTCACGGACACCGTGTCCGGCAACCCCGTGGCCGAGGTCGAGGTGCGTGCCGCCGCCGACGGACGAATCATCGGCCGCAAGCTGATCAAGTCCAGCGGGCTGCCGGCCTGGGACGACGCCGTGCTGCGGGCCATCGACAAGACCGAGGTGCTGCCCGCCGATGAGCGCGGCAAGGTGCCGTCGTCGATCCAGATCGAGTTCAAATACCGCGATCTCTGAGCCGCCAGCAGGGCTTCAAGGGAGATAAGCGCGCGATAAGTCACGCATTTGGCAGCATTCCCTTGCCATTGTTTTCATAGCATGGCATCTGTGAATGCGAGGCTTGCGCAGGCCTCGCCTGAAGGAGATCCATGTCTGAGCCCTCGCTGCCGCCGCTGTCCTGGTCGGTCGATCCCGACGCCCCGGGCGACCTGTCCCCCCTCTCTATGGAGGGAGAGTCCGCCACGTCGATGGCGGTCGAGGATGACGATGCCGGTGACGCGTTCCGCTGGCCCACCCCCCCGTTTGCCACCTACCCCGCGCCCACGCCACAGCGCGAGCACGAGGCCTGCGAGTTCGAAGGGCTCAATGGCAAGCTGATGAAGGGCCGGCTGGTTTTCTTCGAACCCGAGGAAAACCTGGCTCAGGTGCAAGTGCCCCCCGCACGCACCACGATGCCGCTGCGCTTCAGCCAGTTCCGCACGCTGTTGCTCACGCGCGCCTGCAAGCCCACCGTGCACTCGGACGATGCGGATCCACATGCGTCCATGCTCGAGCAGCGGCCCATCTCCGATTTCGTGGTGCACCTCAAGGCTGGTGGCGAGATGGAAGGCACCACCATCGGCCATGTCGAGAAGGACTTCGGCCTGTTCCTGTTCCCGCCGATGGACGGCCAGGGCTCGGTCAGCCGCCTGTTCGTGCCGCGCGAGGTCTATGCCAGCTTCGAGGTTGGCCCCCGCATCGGCGAGGTGCTGGTGTCCACCCAGTCGGTCACGACGGCGCAGGTGGAGCAGGCCGTCGAGGTTCAGCAGCAGATGCGCAACCAGAAGCTGGGCGACATCCTGCTGACCAAGCACGTGGTGTCGGCCGACCAACTGTTGATGGCGATCGAGCAGCAGGGGCGCATGCCCATGGTGCGCATCGGCGAGGCGCTCACGGCCCTGGGCCTGATCACCGATGCACAACTGTCCGAGGCGCTGGAAGAGCAAAAGCGCGACCGCAGCGTGCCGCTGGGTGAGCTGCTGGTGCGCCTGCAGATGGTGTCGCGGCAGGATCTGCTCACGGCCCTGGCCCGCAAGATGGGCTACCCGCTGGTGGACGTGCAGAAATTCCCCATCGAGCCCGAGGCGCTGCGCAAGGTGCCCTACAACGTCGCCTCTCGCCTGGAGGCCCTGCCGCTGCTGCTGCGCGAGTCCAGTCTGATCGTGGCCGTGGAAGATCCCAGCCGCCGCCTGACGCTGTCGGAGCTGGAGTTCATCGCTCAGTGCAAGATCGTGCCGGTGCTGGGCCAGCCCGCCCACATCCAGTGGGCCCTGCAGGATGCCTACGGCAAGATCGGCGCGGACATGTCCGCGGGCATGTTCACCAAGATGTCGGGCAGCGCCTCGATGCCGCTGGACCTGGACCCGGCGGATTCCAACGCCCTGGTCGCCAACCTCGAGAAGGAGGGCATCGATGCCGTCAACCTCGAGGAAGACAAGTCCATCGAGCAGAGCGACAACTCGCTGGTGCGCCTGATCAACACCATGATCGTTGAGGCCCACCAGCAGGGCGTGTCCGACATCCACATCGAGAGCTATCCGGGCCGCGAGAAGATCAAGATCCGCTTCCGCAAGGACGGCGCCCTGGTGCCCTACCTGGAGCTGCCGCACAACTACCGCAGCGCCGTGATCGCCCGCATCAAGATCATGTGCGATCTGGACATCTCCGAGCGCCGCAAGCCGCAGGACGGCAAGATCAACTTCGCGCGCTTCGTGCCTCAGTACAAGATCGAGCTGCGTGTGGCCACCATCCCCACCAACAACGGGATGGAGGATGTGGTGATGCGGATCCTGGCCTCGGCCAAGCCGCTGCCGCTGGACAAGATCGGCTTGAGCCCCTGGAATTTGGCCAAGCTCAAGGAGGCCATGGAGCGCCCCTACGGCCTGGTGCTGTGCGTGGGCCCGACCGGCTCCGGCAAGACCACCACGCTGCACTCGGCGCTGAGCTTCATCAACGTGCCCGAGCGCAAGATATGGACGGCCGAAGACCCGGTGGAAATCACCCAGCCCGGCCTGCGCCAGGTTCAGATCAACCCCAAGATCGAGTGGACCTTCGCCAAGGCGCTGCGGGCCTTCCTGCGGGCCGACCCCGACGTCATCATGGTCGGCGAAATGCGCGATGGCGAGACCGCCAGCATGGGTGTCGAAGCCTCGCTCACGGGCCACTTGGTGCTGTCCACCCTGCACACGAACAGTGCGCCTGAGACGGTCACCCGCCTGCTCGACATGGGCATGGACCCGTTCAACTTTGCCGATTCACTGCTGGTGGTGCTGGCCCAGCGCCTGGTGCGCCGGCTGTGCACCCAGTGCCGCGTGAGCGAGCCGGCCACCGAGGAGCAGATCGACGAGCTGCTGGCTGATTACCTGCACGTTTGCCCCAGGGACGATGCGAGATTCACGGCCGATGTCATCCGAAGTGACTGGTTGACGCGTTTCGGTAGAGAAGGGCGCCTGCTTCGCCACACCAACACGGGCTGCGCGCACTGCAACCAGACCGGTTACAAAGGCCGCGCGGGTATCCACGAACTGATGGCGGTGAGCCGGGATCTGCGCCGTTTGGTGCAGACCGGCGCCCGGGCGGAGGAGTTGCAGCGTCAGGCTTTGGCCGATGGCATGCGCACACTTCGGCAAGACGGCATCGAAAAGGTGCTGGCGGGCCTGACGAGCATGGAAGAGGTGCGTTCGACCAGCAATGCCTGAGGCTGGTGCACGCTGGGTGATTTCGGCAACATTGCGCTCTGGAAGGGTTTGTTGCGCGGGCACAGCACCCGCAAGGCGAAAAAGGTGCAAGATAGGCACCAACAAGTCACGGATCAAAAGGTGGAAACCCAGGTTTCTCCCCGATTGAAGCAACCGCGATTTGATTGATCTTTGATGGACATGACGATGCACGGTTTGTGCGTCTCACCAGCGCGGATCTGGCGGGGGCATCCCAGTGCATCGACTCTCTCGTGACGATGGACCGGAGGTATGCATGGACGTGATCAGCAACTTCGCCGCCCGCTATGAGCGCACACGCGAAGAAGAGTACTCCCTCGAGGAATACCTCGAGATCTGCAAGCGCGACAAGACGGCCTTTGCCAGCGCCGCCGAGCGCATGCTGCAGGCCATCGGTGAGCCGCAGATGGTGGACACGCGCAACGATCCGCGCCTGTCGCGCATCTTCACCAACAAGGTCATCAAGATCTACCCGGCCTTCGAAGAGTTCTTCGGCATGGAAGACGCCATCGAGCAGGTGGTGAGCTACTTCCGGCACGCCGCGCAAGGCCTCGAAGAGAAGAAACAGATTCTGTACCTGCTGGGCCCCGTGGGCGGCGGCAAGTCGTCCATTGCCGAGCGCCTGAAGCTGCTGGCCGAGAAGGTGCCGTTCTACGCGATCAAGGGATCGCCCGTGAACGAATCGCCGCTGGGCCTGTTCGACCCGACGGAAGACGGCCCGATCCTGGAAAAGGAATACGGCATCCCGCGCCGTTACCTGCAGCGCATCCTCAGCCCCTGGGCCGTCAAGCGCCTCGACGAGTTCGGGGGCGACATCCGCCAGTTCCGCGTCGTCAAGCGCTATCCCAGCATCCTCAAGCAGGTCGGCATCGCCAAGACCGAGCCGGGCGACGAGAACAACCAGGACATCTCCAGCCTGGTCGGCAAGGTCGACATCCGCAAGCTCGAGACCTACGCGCAGGATGACCCGGATGCATACAGCTACTCCGGCGGCCTGTGCCTGGCCAACCAGGGCCTGCTCGAATTTGTGGAAATGTTCAAGGCGCCGATCAAGGTGCTGCACCCGCTGCTGACGGCCACCCAGGAAGGCAACTTCAAGGGCACGGAAGGCTTCGGTGCGATCCCCTTCGATGGCGTCGTGCTGGCCCATTCGAACGAGAGCGAGTGGAAGGCCTTCCGCAACAACAAGAACAACGAGGCCTTCCTCGACCGGATCTACATCGTCAAGGTGCCGTACTGCCTGCGCGCCAGCGAAGAGATCAAGATCTACGAGAAGCTGGTGCGCGGCTCGTCATTGAGCCAGGCACCGTGCGCCCCGGGCACGCTGAAGATGATGAGCCAGTTCGCCATCCTCACGCGCCTGAAGGAGCCCGAGAACTCCAGCATCTTCAGCAAGATGCAGGTCTATGACGGCGAGAACCTGAAGGACACGGACCCCAAGGCCAAGTCCATCCAGGAGTACCGTGATTACGCGGGCGTGGATGAAGGCATGAGCGGCATCTCCACGCGCTTTGCCTTCAAGATCATCTCCAAGGTGTTCAACTTCGACAGCGCCGAGGTGGCGGCCAACCCCGTGCACCTGATGTACGTGCTGGAGCAGCAGATCGAGCGCGAGCAGTTCCCGGCCGAGCTGGAGCAGAAGTACATCGCCTACATCAAGGAGATGCTGGCGCCGCGCTATGCCGAGTTCATCGGCAAGGAGATCCAGACGGCCTACCTGGAAAGCTACTCCGAGTACGGCCAGAACATCTTCGACCGCTACGTCACCTACGCCGACTACTGGATCCAGGACCAGGAATATCGGGATACCGACACCGGCGAGATCTTCGACCGCAGCTCGCTCAACGCCGAACTAGAGAAGATCGAGAAGCCGGCCGGCATCGCCAACCCGAAGGATTTCCGCAACGAGATCGTCAACTTCGTGCTGCGCGCCCGGGCCAACAACGGCGGCAAGAACCCGCTGTGGACCAGTTACGAGAAGCTGCGCACGGTGATCGAGAAGAAGATGTTCAGCAACACCGAAGAATTGTTGCCGGTCATCAGCTTCAACGCCAAGGCCAGCGCCGACGAGGTCAAGAAGCACGAGGACTTCGTCAACCGCATGGTCCAGAAGGGCTACACCGCCAAGCAGGTGCGCCTGCTGTGCGAGTGGTACCTGCGTGTGCGGAAATCGTCATGACCTGATCGGAGACCTATGCGGCAAGGTGCAGCAGAGCAGACGACAGGCCCGTTGCCGGGCCGTCCCCAGCGAGGCTGGCGCTGTGTGATGCGCGGCCCCGGGTTTGTCACGGGGGGGGAGCACACATGACGATGCAGCACATCATCGACCGGCGGCTGGCGGGCAAGAACAAGTCCATCGGCAACCGTGAGCGCTTCCTGCGCCGCTACAAGGATCAGGTGCGCGAGGCCGTGCAGCGCGCCATCAATGGCCGCAGCATCCGCGACATCGAGAAGGGCGAGGACATCACCATCCCCAAGCGGGATTTGTCCGAGCCTGTCTTCGGCCACGGCCAGGGCGGCATCCGCGACATGGTGCACCCCGGCAACCGCGAGTACGTACGCGGCGACCGCATCGAGCGGCCGCAAGGCGGCGGCGGGCAGGGCGGTGGCGGCAGCCAGGCCAGCGACGATGGTGAGGGCGAGGACGATTTCGTCTTCTCGCTGAGCAAGGAAGAGTTCATGCAGGTCTTCTTCGAAGACCTGGCCTTGCCCAACCTGGTGCGCACCGCGCTGGCCGAGGTGCCGGAGTGGAAGAGCCAGCGCGCCGGCTTCTCCAGCGACGGCACGCCCAACAACCTGCACGTGGTGCGCTCGATGCGCGGTGCCCTGGGCCGTCGGATCGCGCTGGGTGCCTCCTCACGCCATGAGATCCGCGAGCTGGAAGAGCGGCTGGCCGAGTTGCGTGGCATCACCGAATCCGGTGACGCTGCGCTGCTGCGCAAGCATGCCGAGGAGATGGAGCAGATCGAGGCCCGCCTGCAGCACCTGCGTGGCCGCATGCTGGGCATCCCCTTCCTGGACCCGATCGACCTGCGTTTCCGCAGCCGCATCAAGGTGCCGGTGCCCACCACCAAGGCCGTGATGTTCTGCGTGATGGACGTGTCCGGCTCGATGGACGAGCAGCGCAAGGAGCTGTCCAAGCGCTTCTTCATCCTGCTGTATTTGTTCCTGACGCGGCACTACGACCACATCGAGCTGGTCTTCATCCGCCACCACACGCAGGCGCAGGAGGTGACGGAGGACGAGTTCTTCCACGCCACCGAGACCGGCGGCACCGTGGTGTCCAGCGCGCTGGTGCTGCTCGATGAAGTGATCCAGGCCCGTTACCCGACCAGCGAGTGGAACCTGTACGTGGCCCAGGCCAGCGATGGCGACAACTGGCACCACGATTCCAGCCGCTGCAGCCAGATCCTGGAAGACAAGATCCTGCCGCTGGTGCGCTACTACGCCTACGTGCAGGTGGCGCAGACCGAGCAGAACCTGTGGGACGAGTACCTGGCCCTGGGCGAGCGCCACAAGCACTTCGCGATGCGCAAGGTGCTCGATGCCGCGCAGATCTACCCGGTGTTCCGTGAGCTGTTCAAGAAGGAAGGGGTGGAAGCATGAATGCGGAAACCAAGCAAAGCCACCAGTTGCCGGGCCCCTCCGACTGGACCTTCGAGCTGATCCACGATTACCACACGGTGATCCGCCAGACGGCCGAGAGCTTCAAGCTAGACACCTACCCGAACCAGCTGGAGATCATCACCGCCGAGCAGATGATGGACGCCTACGCCAGCGTGGGCATGCCGGTGAACTACCGGCACTGGTCCTACGGCAAGGAGTTCATTGCCACGGAGAAGAACTACCGCCGCGGCTACATGGGCCTGGCCTACGAGATCGTCATCAACTCCAACCCCTGCATCAGCTATCTGATGGAGGAGAACACCATGGCCATGCAGGCCCTGGTGATCGCGCATGCGGCCTACGGGCACAACAGCTTCTTCAAGGGCAACTACCTGTTCCGCATGTGGACGGATGCGGGCTCCATCATCGACTACCTGGTCTACGCCAAGAACTACGTGGCCCAGTGCGAGGAGCGCTACGGCATCGACCTGGTCGAAGAGACGCTCGATTCCTGCCACGCGCTGATGAACCATGGCGTGGACCGCTACCGCCGCCCCAGCAAGCTCTCGCTCGACAAGGAGTTGGCCCGCCGTGAAGAACGGGAGGCCTACCTGCAGCAGCAGGTCAATGACCTGTGGCGCACGCTGCCGCGCCGTGTGGATCGGCCGGAAGAAGAAGCCGTGCGCCGCTTCCCAGCCGAGCCACAAGAGAACCTGCTGTACTTCATCGAGAAACACGCCCCCCTGTTGGAGCCCTGGCAGCGCGAGATCGTGCGCATCGTGCGCAAGGTGGCGCAGTACTTTTACCCGCAGCGCCAGACCCAGGTGATGAACGAGGGCTGGGCCACCTTCTGGCACTACACCCTGCTCAACACCATGTACGAGCAGGGCCACCTGGCCGACGGGATCATGCTGGAGTGGCTGCAATCGCACACCAACGTGGTGTTCCAGCCGCCGGTGGGGCACCGCGCGTACAGCGGCCTCAACCCGTATGCGCTGGGCTTTGCGATGTACACCGATCTCAAGCGCATCTGCGAGAAGCCCACCGAGGAAGACCGCCGCTGGTTCCCGGATTTCGCAGGCTCGGCCGAAGGTGCCGCCCCGGATGACCACGCCTGGCTCAAGACCCTGGATTACGCCATGCGCAATTTCAAGGACGAGAGCTTCGTGGGACAGTTCCTGTCGCCCAAGGTGATGCGTGACTTCCGGCTCTTTGCCATCCACGATGACGAGGATGATTCCGAGCTGGAGGTGTCCGCCATCCACGACGAGGCCGGTTACCGCAACCTGCGCGAGGCCCTGTCACGCCAATACGACCTGGGCTCGCGCGAGCCCAACATCCAGGTGTGGAGCGTGAATCTGCGCGGTGATCGTTCGCTCACGCTGCGACATACCCAGCACAACAACCGCCCGTTGGCCGATGGCACCCGCGAGGTGCTCAAGCATGTGGCGCGGCTGTGGGGCTTTCCGGTGCATATGGAAAGCGTGGATCCCCAAGGCCATGTGCGCCAGCAGTGGACGGTGGTTCCTTCTGTCATGGAATGACAATCGGTTAATCAAAAGCATGCAATAAAAGCGGCCTGCGGGCCGCTTTTGCTTTTCTTGTTTCAAACGTGCATAAATTGGTTTAAGCCCTTTGTTTCAAACGGAAAACTTGCAGTGTTAGTGGGGGTTTATCACCAGATGGTGGTTACACCCTCGTCCTAAAGTCGCAATTAGAAATGACGAAAAAATGACGTCATTTCTTGTGACGGTCACATTCCACGAGATTTGCGACTGATGACACGTTTGATGGCCTTTTCAGTACTCACAGCACATCCCAGCTTGCCGTTGGACGGCACGCCCACTTTCAACCTCAAACCGATCGCTGAAGGATCCCTTCATGTCCCTTCCCCATCTTCGTTGCTTGCCATTGGCGCTTGCGGCTGCCGCAGCTTGCGTGAGTGCCCATGCGGACATTTACACGTCGGCAGATGGCAAGTTCCAGTTGTCCGGCTTTGGTACTGTCGGATTGGTCGCGACAGACAACGATGACGTGATCTTCAACTCCTTGGGGCAGGGCCGGGGCGTTCGCCAGGATCCCAGCCTGGAGGTCGACACCAAGGCGGCACTGCAGGGTGTCTACAAATTCACCCCGAGCATCTCCGCCACGGTGCAGGTGATGAGCCAGCTCAACGCCAAGGGTAACTACGATCCCAGCCTGGACTGGGGCTTCGTCAAGTGGCAGGCCACGCCGGAAGTGGCAGTTCGCATCGGTCGCATGGCTGCCCCCCTGTTCATGGTGTCGGACTTCCGTCATGTGGGCTATGCCAACCTGACGGTACGCCCGCCGCGCGACGTCTATGGACAGATCCCTTACAGCTCGGTCGATGGCGCTGACGTATCGTTGCAGCACACCTTTGGTGAAACCATCGTGACGGCCCAGCTGTGGGGGGGGCGCTCCAAGGCCAAGTATTCCACCATCCTTGCCGACGGCAGCCTGAGCACCGCCGACGTGGAAGTGGGCAAGCAGTTCGGTCTGAATCTGATCGCTGAAACGGACAACGGCATCACGGTGCGGTTCGGGCATACGCAAGGCAAGATGACCATTGAGGCTCCTACGCTCGCTCAACTGGCCGCTGGTGCAAACACAGCTGCCAATGGCTTCGCGGCGACGGCCGCGGCCCTGCCTGGCGGGGACTCGCGTCGTCCTTCGCTGCTGGCCGCCTCGGCTCAGTACGGCGCGGTACCGGGTCTGGTTCAGGTG
Organism: Aquabacterium sp.; assembly: GCF_049274795.1. Lineage (GTDB taxonomy): Bacteria > Pseudomonadota > Gammaproteobacteria > Burkholderiales > Burkholderiaceae_C > Aquabacterium. The sequence continues at coordinate 11,585 of NZ_JBASTH010000061.1, read as the reverse complement.
GACAGCGTGGACGCTTCGTTCACGGGATTGGGCCTGAGCATCGACCGTGACAACTGGGTTGGCAGCGCCGAGTTCACCAAGCGTCGCACTGATTCCTACTCGGTGGACAGCACGGGCTGGTATGCCACCGTGGGCCACCGCTTCGGCAAGTTCACGCCCTATGTCGGCCTGTCGCAGCTGAAGGTGGATGGCAAGGAAAGCTCGCCCATCTCGCCGGCCGTGGCAGCCTACGTGGCCTCGGCGTCGCCTGCCGCTGCCGCGATCTCGCCCGGTGTCGACCGCCTGCTGCGCGGCCAGGACTACGGCCAGAAGACCACCACGCTTGGCGTACGCTGGGATGCCTTCAAGTCTGCTGCGCTCAAGGCGCAGTGGGATCGCATCAAGCCCGACGATGCTGCCGGCCAGTTCCAGGGTGTGCAGCCTTCCTACGACGGCAAGGCTGTGAACGTCCTGACCCTTTCGGTCGATTTCGTGTTCTGAACTCGAGCGTACCCATCTCATGAAAAGCAACATCATCCTCCGCGGCGTGGTCGCCGCAGGCCTGTTGGCCGCCTCGTCCGTGGCGTTCTCGCAGGTGGCCGTCATCGTCAACCCTCGCAGTCCGCTGGCGTCCATGACGCCCGAGCAGGTGTCGGCCATCTTCATGGGCAAGAGCACCACGCTGCCCAATGGCGCCATGGCCGCACCGGCTGATCTGCCGGAATCGAACGCCGCGCGCGATCAGTTCTACAGCAAGGCCGTGGGCAAGAGCCCTTCTCAGGTGAAAGCCACCTGGGCTCGTCTGACGTTCTCCGGAAAGGCCACGCCGCCCCGGGAAATGCCCAACGCGTCTGACGTGAAGAAGCACGTTGCGGCCAACCAGGACGCCATCGGCTACATCGAAAAGGCGGCCGTGGATTCCACGGTGAAGGTTGTGCTGCTGGTGGAGTGATCCACCTGCCACGCGCCCAGCCGGTCGCCTTACGCCAGCGATCGGCGGCGCCCCACGGTATGCCCGAAAGGGCATGCCTGTCTCGATTCCCGCTTTCCTCATCGTTGTACAGGTAAACACACATGGCTACGGACCAACTGACCATGAGCCCGGAAGGCGTCGCGGTGCCCCCCGGTGGCACAGACGGCGCGTCGCAGAGCCGTGCCGCCGCACCGGCCGCCAATCCCTTGCGCAAAATCATCATCATGGTCGGCGTGGCCATCCTGGTGTTTTTGGGTGTGACCACCCTGAGCGTGCAGAAGTCCTTCCAGAGCAGTGACCACCTGACGGCGGTGAAGGATCTCTATTTCCCGGTGTTGCAGAAGATCGAGGCGAACATCGTCCGGCTCGACAAGATGGAAGAACTGTTCATGCGCGCGGTGATGATCGGCGAGCACGACCCGCTGGATGAAGCCACCGGCTTCTTCACGCTGGCCGACAAGGATTTCGAGGAGATGGCGCGCATCTACCCCAAGCGCCAGGACGACATCCGCAAGCTGCGTGCCGAGTACAAGCAGTACCACGACGTGGCCTTTGCCACTGCCGAGGGTTTTCTCAACAAGCAGGGTGGCGACATCCAGGCCCAGACGCAGCGCATGAATGCCATGCTGGCCGCGTTGCGCGACTCGATCAAGAAGTTCCGCGAATCGAGCTATGACAACTTCGTGGAGACCCTGGCTGATTCGCAAGCCTCGGTCAAGCTCAATCTCTACATGGGCATTGCGCTGGGCGCGATGAACCTGTGCTTCATGGGCGTGCTGGTGTTTTTCATCCGAAACAACGTCCGCATGATGGCCGTGATCGAGGAGCAGAACGCCACGCTGGAAAAGCGCGTCGCCGAACGCACGGCCCAACTGCGCCAGAAGACCAACGATATCCAGGCCATGCTGCAGAACATGCCGCAAGGCGTGCTGACGGTGTTGCCCGGTGGTGCCATCCACCCCGAGTACTCGGCCTACATGGAAACCATATTCGGCACCAGCGAGATCGCGGGGCGCGGCGTGATGGACCTGGTCTTCACCGGCACGAGCCTGGGTTCGAACGACCTCTCGCAGGTGGACGCGGCCCTGGCCTCCTGCATCGGCGAAGATCTGATGAACTTCGAATTCAATGCCCACCTGCTGGTGGCCGAGTTCGACAAGACCCTGGCCGATGGCACCGTCAAGAGCCTGGAGCTGAGCTGGTCGCCGATCGCCGGCGACAACGATGTGGTCGAGAAGCTGATGCTGTGCGTTCGCGATGTGACCGAGCTCAAGCGTCTGGCCAGCGAGGCTGGTGCGCAAAAGCGCGAACTGGAGATCATCGGCCAGATCCTGAAAGTGAGCCAGGAGAAGTTCCAGGACTTCATCGAGAGCGCCTGCAGTTTCGTGACAGAGAACGAGGATCTGATCAGGAAGGCCTCAGGCAAGGACGCCGACACCATCGGCCTGCTGTTCCGCAACATGCACACGATCAAGGGCAATGCGCGCACCTACGGGCTGCTGCACATGACCAACGCCGTGCACGAGACCGAGCAGGAGTACGACGACCTGCGCAAGGACGCCGACAAGGCCTGGGAGCCCGAGCAACTGCTGGCCCGCCTGACTGAGGTGCGCGCCCTGGTGGACGAGTACCACAAGATCAACGACCACACCCTGGGCCGCAAGGGCCCCGGCCGCCGTGGCAGCGTCGAGCGCTTCTTGATGGTTGAGACGGACCAGGTGAGCCGTGCACTGTCGCTGATCAAGCAGGTCGAATCGGCCGACGAGCAGGGCATGCGCCAGGCGCTGGCCGAGGTGACCCGCACGCTGGGCCTCCTCGGGACGGAGAAGATCGAAAGCGTGCTGAGCGGCATCGTGGAATCGCTGCCCTCGCTGGCGGCCGAACTGGGCAAGGAGGCCCCGGTCGTGACCGTGGCCGACCAGGGCATCGCCGTGCGCACCCAGGCGTCCGGTCTGCTCAAGAACGTGTTCACCCACCTGCTGCGCAACTCGATGGATCACGGACTGGAAACTGCCGCTGCACGGCAGGCCGCGGGCAAGAGTGCCGCAGGGTATATCAATCTCGATGTGTCACTGCGGGATGGCCAACTGCGCTTCACGCTGCGTGACGATGGCAAGGGCTTGGCTGTCGGCCGCATCCGCCAGAAGGCGCTGGACAACGGCCTGATCACGGAAACCGAAGTGATGGCACCGCAGGACGTGGCTCAGTTGATCTTCGCCTCGGGCTTCTCGACGGCCGAGCAGGTGACCGAGGTGTCCGGCCGTGGCGTCGGCATGGATGCCGTGCGCGGCTTCCTCAACAAGGAGGGCGGCGACATCGCCATCCGATTCACCACCGCCGACGAAGGTGCCGAGCTTCGCCCCTTCGAGCTGGTGATCACGTTGCCTGAGAAATTCGCTGTACAGGGGTGAGCATGCTGGTCAATATCGTTGTGTTCCTGCTGGGTGGTGCCGTTGGCGGGCTGGCATGCTGGTTCGTTCAGCGCCGCGCCCTGGCCCGTCGTGGCGAGCTAGTCCCGCTGACCGAGGCCCAGGCGCGAGAGGCCGAACTTGAAGCAGGCATTGACGTGCTGCACGGCGAACTGGCGCGGTGCAAGCGCCAGCTCGATGAGCAGCAGGTCAGCTCACAGGGTGAGCTTGGCGAGATGCGACGCGAGCTGAGCGACCAGTTGCAGGCCTTGCGCCAGGCCGCCAGCAGCGGCAAGGACGGTGCCTTGGTCAACTGCAACCAGTTGGCCGATTCGGTTGAGAAGTTGTTGGGCCTGATCAAGACATTCGAGCGCTGGCATGCGGACATGAACTCCCTGTTGATCCACAACCGCGAGATGCACGAGCGCAACGACGAGTTCGCCGCGATCGTGCGCCAGGTGGTGATCGTGGCACTCAACGCCTCCATCGAGGCGGCGCGCGCAGGTGAGCAGGGGCGTGGTTTCGCGGTGGTCGCCAACGAGGTGCGCGAGCTGGCCAATCGCGCGCAGGCCTTGTCCAACGAATACCGCGCCAATCTGTACAAGAACGACCTGATCACCACCACCACCTTCCAGGATCTGCAAGCCGGCGGCAAGATGATCATCGGTGCGGTGACCGAGGTCCAGATGATCAACAGCAAGACCCAGGAAGCGCTGAGCGCTGAAACCTACTGAGGCGCTCGCCCATGATCAGCTCACAGGCCAAAGCCGCGTTCGACCATATCGTGGTCGAGTCTCTGAAGAGTGCGCTGAGCGCACCGGATGCGTCACCTTGCGTCGTCACGGCGATCGAGGACACCAAGCAGATCACCGAGAAGAAGGTGGTGTTGCTGACGGTGTCGTCCTACGTGTTCAAGGTGGTCACGATGGTGTATTTCACCCTCAACGACCCGACGCGCCAGCACTTCGCGACCATCAACCGCACGGAGGTGGACGGCATGCAGGATGCCGACTTCCTCGATGTGATCTGCGAGTGCGGCAACATCTTCTGCGGTGCGCTCAACCGCGAGCTCGCACTGCACTACCCCCATCTGGGCATGTCCACGCCGAACGTGCTGGACCGGCCCAGCGTGGACTACCTCGGCACCTTGAAGCCTGGCTATGTCAAGCACTTCAAGGTGGAGGTGAACGACAGGTTGACCATGCATGCCAGCCTGTGTGTCTGCGACTTCGCCACGATCGATTTCACGGTCGACACCACCAAGGTGGAAGAAAGCCACGGCGAGCTCGAGCTGTTCTGAATCGGCGCGACTCCCTCTCATCCTTTTGAGGAAACACAATCATGGTTGACAAGGCCGAACTGGTCAGCAAGGTGCTCATCCTGGAGGACTCCCAGGAGTGTGCACAGACGATCAAGAGCTTCTGCGATGCGAACCGTCTGATCGGCGTGAAGGCGCAGTCAGAACACGTGATGGGCGTGCTCAAGTCCAACGTGGACCTGGGTGGCATCTTCCTGTCGCACTCCTTCGGCGATGGCGGTGCCGAGCCGATGGCACTGGTGCGGCAGATCCGGCAGGTGCGCCCCGAGCTGCCCATCTTCCTGCGCTGTGCCGCCGATGCGCCGCAACTGGCCGAGACGGACCACAGCCTGTTCAGCCAGGCCTACACCATCGAGGACATCGAGAGGCTCGTGCCGGTGATCGAGGAGACGATCTTCAGCCTGGTGTATCCCAATGCCCTGGTGCGCGGCATCACCGAGATCACGCGCACTGCACTGGAAAGCCAGTTCAAGGACATGGACGTGTCCTCAGATGCGCCGTACATCGTGCGGGACCGCATCATCTATGGCGAGCTGTTCACGCTGATCCCGCTGGAAAGTAACTGGTGCCGCGGCTACATGATGCTGCAGACCGAGGAACGTCCGCTGATGAGTGCGGTCGAGAACGACAAGACGCACATCATCTCGTCTGCCGTGGACTTCCGCGACATCAACCACGTGCTCGGCGAGGTGACAAATTTGGTCTGGGGCGCTTTCAAGAACCGCTTCATCTCGCACGAGGCGCCGAGCGGCCAGCTCTCGCAGGTGCCCATCATCGTCAACCACCTGCACCGCTATATCTCTTTCGGCTCCGAGGATCCCCAATTGTGCTTCAAGCACACCTTGACCGACAGGAGCGGTGCAGTTGCACCCCTCGTCATCTATCAGCGCTTCGTGTTCAACCTGAACTGGTCGCCGGACAAGTTCAAGGAAAACGAGGCGCTGGTCGAAGACCTCTTCGAATCGGGCGAGCTCGAACTCTTCTGAAACCCATCAAACCCTGCAAGGTAGACAACACCATGGCACAAGTCCTCGTGGTCGACGATTCGGCCGCCGTCCGCAATGAAGTCAGCGATTTCCTGAAGAAGAACGGTCTGGATGTCATCACGGCCGTCGATGGCCGTGATGGCCTGACCAAGCTCAAGGGCGATCCAGGCGTCAAGTTGATCGTCAGCGACGTCAACATGCCCAACATGGATGGCCTGACGATGGCCGAGAAGATCCGCAGTGAGCTGGCCAACAACTCGGTCAATATCGTGATGCTCACCACCGAGAACACGCCCATCATGAAGGAGCGCGGCAAGGCTGCCGGCATCAAGGGCTGGATCGTCAAGCCTTTCAAGGGCGACGCGGTCATCGCCACGTTCAAGAAGCTGGCGGGCGTCTGAGGCTGCCTTGGCGGCGTGAGCCACCGTTCCAGGGGCCCGCTTTGGCGGGGCCCCTGCGAGTGTTTGTGGCTCGCCTCAGCGTGCCAGGCCGTACAGTCCTGGACGATCCAGGCGAACCAGCACGTTGCTGCGCGCCACAGTGGCCGCGACCTTGAACTCGGGCCGGGCGGTATCGCGGGGGATGGGGTGCACGTAGACGCGCCCGTCACTACTAACCAGGCTGCATACGTGTGGCGTATTGGCGGCCTCGCCTGAGCGCACCACCACGGCGGTTTCTCCGTTGCCAAGTTTGACGAAGCTGCCCGGGGGGTAGATGCCCATTTCCTTGACGATGGCGGCCGCGTACAGGTTGTTCGCTCCGCCGGCCGACAGGAACATCTCGCGGGCGGCCGCGTTGGGCGGCATGGCCGACCGTGACACGCGGGAGCTCAGTTTGGCCAGATAGACGTCCACGTAATGGATCAGGCAGGCCAGTTCGCCGGCCTTGCGCACATCAGCGGGCAGGGGCTTGCCGCCATCGGTCACATGATGGAACTCCACGGCCCGCAGCCAGGTGTCATCGGTGACGCCCGCCTTTTCCAGCATCTCGCGGCTCCGTCTGGCGTGCTGCCGGATCTCCTGGCGTTGGCCGGGGCTGAGCGGCGTGGCCTGGACCGCCAGGGCGTTCTGCAACTCGATCATGGCCACGTTCATGGTCAGCGATGCGTTGATCAGCGCAGCACGATCGCTTTCGCTCCATCCCAGTCTGGCCGCCACCAGCGTGGCGATGCAGGCCGTCTGCAAGGAATGCGTGACGGCGTAGTTGGGCGAATCGTTGTGGACCATCTCAAATTTGCCGATGTCCACGTTGTGCCCGATGGCGCCGACGATGTCGTGGCCGATGCCTGCCACCTCGGTGGCGAATTCGCCGCCTTCCGTGCAACTGCGCAAAACAGCGCCCACCCGACGCTGAATACCCGCCCACACGCTGAAGGGGTCGAAAACGGCCGCCTGATCCTGCATTTGCCGGCGGTTTTCTCTTTCATATTCCTCAGCGTCTACATAGACGCCGCGTTCGAGCAGGGTCTCGATCTGGCTCTGTTCTGTAGGGACAAAACCCTTGTTCAGCAGCAATTGGCCCGGCTCATTGCGGACCCCCCAAGGCAGAGGGTGGTTCAGGCGAATCTCGTGGGCACACAGCCGAAGCAACTTCATGAAGCCCTTCAGAAAATGAATGGAATATGAGTAATTAAGACATGCTTAAACGAACGTTTACGGACGGGATAACCCCTCAAAATGATCAAAGTGATATGACGGGGTGTGAGAAAAGCACGTAATTCAAGTGCAGTAATTGAATTGTTCTGAAGGGGTCTTTAATTTATTTAATTAATTTGATATTTAATGTTTTTCGGGAAAATTTAAACAAATATCATTCGTAAAAAGCGTGATGTGATTCACGGTGCCGTGCGAGGGGGCCGGCAACGGGGGGGCGGTGGGGCGCGAAATGACGGGTGGAGGCCCGGTTTATCGGGCTAAAGAATTTCCGACCGTGGCCAAGAATCCGAGCCTAGGACGCAGTACTACGCTCGCACGCCATGGCCGATCAGGACAATCAGGACAAGCAGTTACCCGCCTCGGAGCAGAAGCTCAAGAAAGCCCGGGAAGAGGGCCAGATCGTCCGTTCCCGTGACCTGAGCCATTTCCTGGTGATCCTGTCCGCCACCATGGTGCTGGTGTTCCTGGCCCCCTGGTGGATGGAGCGCCTGAGCGCGCTGATGAGCGCGGGCTTTCGCTTCGATGCCCGCACCGTGGCCACCCCGGGCCTGATGCTTGAACGCCTGGGCGTATGGAGCAGCACGGCGATGGTGCTGGTTGTGCCCCTGGGCCTGGGCATTGCCCTGGCGGCTGCCGCGTCCAGCGTGATCGCCGGCGGCTGGGTGATGAGCTTCAAGATCATCACGCCCAAGTTCTCCAAGCTGAACCCGCTCACGGGCATCGGCAATGTGTTCTCCAAGCAGCAGATGGTTGATGCGCTCAAGGCCAGTGCCCTGGCGCTGATCCTGGGGGCCGTGGGCGGCACGCTGCTGTGGAACAACTGGCCCGATCTGGTCCACCTGCTGGCCCAGCCCCTGCCGACCGCCCTGGCCGACATGGGCTCGACCTTCCGCCACGTGCTGATGACGATGCTGATCGTGCTGGCGGGCTTCGCCCTCATCGACTGGCCCCTGCAGCGCTTCATGTTCATGAACCGCATGAAGATGAGCCACCAGGAAATGAAGGACGAGTACAAGCAGCAGGAAGGCAACATGGAGGTCAAGGGCCGCATCAAGCAGCGCATGCGCGAGATGGCCAAGAAGCGCATGCTTGCCGCGGTGCCCCAGGCCGACCTTGTCGTGATGAATCCGACCCACTACGCCGTGGCCCTGAAGTACGACGACGCCACCATGAACGCCCCGCGCGTGATCGCCAAGGGCCTGGACGTGCTGGCCATGAAGATCCGCGACGTGGCCGCCGAGAGCAAGGTGCCCGTGCTGGAAGCCCCTCCGCTGGCCCGCGCGCTGTACGTGCACTGTGAAGTCGATCACGAAGTGCCCATGGCCCTGTACAGCGCCGTGGCGCAGGTGCTGGCCTATGTGTACCAGCTCAAGGCCGCACTGGCCGGCCATGCCCCGCTGCCGGGCATGCCCGACCTGGAGGTGCCGCGCGACATGGATCCCAAGGAAAACCCGATGGCTGGACGCCGCCGCCCCGCGGCTGCCGCCGAGGAGTCTGACGAATGAACGAGTGGCTGAACCGTCTGCGCGCCATGTCCGGGCGCGACGCCAAGGTGATCCAGGGCCTGGCGGCACCCATCGTGGTGCTGATGATCCTGGTGATGATGGTGCTGCCGCTGCCGCCGCTGGTGCTGGACATCTTCTTCACCTTCAACATCGCCATGGCGCTGATGGTGATGATGGTGGCGGCCACCATGCTGCGCCCCCTGGATTTCGCGGCCTTCCCGGCGGTGCTGCTGCTGACCACGCTGCTGCGCCTGTCGCTGAACGTGGCCTCCACCCGCGTGGTGCTGATGCACGGCCATACGGGCACGGGTGCCGCTGGCCAGGTGATCGAATCCTTCGGCCACGTGCTGATTGGCGGCAACTTCGCCGTCGGCCTGATCGTGTTCGCCATCCTGGTGATCATCAACTTCGTGGTGATCACGAAGGGCGCCGAGCGGATCGCCGAAGTCAGTGCCCGCTTCACCCTGGACGCCATGCCCGGCAAGCAGATGGCGATCGACGCCGACCTGAGCGCCGGCCTGATCGACGAGAAGGAGGCCAAGAAGCGCCGCCGTGAGGTGGGTGAAGAGGCCGAGTTCCATGGCTCCATGGACGGTGCCTCCAAGTTCGTGCGTGGCGATGCCATCGCCGGCATCCTGATCCTGTTCATCAACATCATCGGCGGCTTCATCATCGGCGTGACCCAGCACGGGCTGTCGGCGGGCGATGCGGCCAGCACCTACATCCTGCTGGCCGTCGGTGACGCGCTGGTGGCCCAGATCCCCTCGCTGCTGATCTCGGTGGCCTCGGCCATGGTGGTGTCGCGCGTCGGCAAGGACGAGGACGTCGGCGCCATGATCGCCGGCCAGATGTTCAAGAACCCCAAGGTCATGGGCGTGGCGGCCGGTGTGGTCGGCCTGCTGGGCATCATCCCGGGCATGCCCTTGCTGATTTTCGGCCCGATCGCCGGCGGCATGGGCTGGTGGGCCTGGAAGATGAACCAGAAGCAGCAGGCGGCCCTCAAGGCCCCCAAGCCGGTGGAAAAACCCGCCGAGGCGGCGGCCAACCCCAACGGCGAGGCCACCTGGGACGATCTGCAGCCCGTGGACACCCTGGGCCTGGAAGTGGGCTACCGCCTGATCCAACTGGTCGACAAGGACCGCGGCGGCGACCTGCTCAACCGGATCAAGGGCGTTCGGCGCAAGTTCGCGCAGGAAGTGGGCTTTTTGCCGCCGTCCGTCCACATCAAGGACAACCTGGAGCTGCGCCCCAGCGTCTACCGCATCACCCTGCGCGGCGCCGTGGTGGGCGAGGGCGAGGTCTTCCCCGGCATGCTGATGGCCATCAACCCCGGGCATGTGACCAATGCACTGCCTGGCACGGCGGCCACCGATCCGGCCTTCGGGCTGCCGGCGGTGTGGGTCGAAGACCGGCAGCGGGAAGCGGCGCAAATGGCGGGGTACACGGTCGTTGATCCCTCGACCGTCGTGGCCACGCATCTCTCACACTTGATGCAAATGCAAGCGGCCAAGCTGCTGGGTCGAGTCGAGACCCAACAACTGGTCGAACATGTGACGAAACTGGCTCCCAAACTGATCGAAGACGTGGTTCCCAAAATGGTTGGCATCGCAACGCTCCAGAAAGTGCTCCAGCTCCTGCTGGACGAGGGCGTTCACATCCGCGACATGCGCTCGATCATCGAGACGCTGGCGGAGCAGGTGTCCCTGTCGCCGGGCATCGCCAACGACGCCATCGAGCTGGGCCGCCGCATCCGTGTCGGGCTGGCCCCGGCCATCGTCCAGCAGATCTATGGCCCCGTCCGCGAACTGGACGTCATCGCCATCGAACCTGATCTGGAGCGCCTGCTGACCCAGGCACTCACTTCCCCGAATGGTCCCATGCTCGATCCGGGCGTGGCCGATCACCTGACACGGCAGGCCGCGGATGCCTCGCAGCGTCAGGAGAACCTGGGCCACCCGGCCTGCCTGCTCGTCCCGGACGTGATCCGTCCGTCGGTGGCCCGCTTGCTCAAGCGTGCCGCGCCCCGCCTGAAAGTGCTGGGGCACAGCGAGATTCCTGAAACCCACTCCATCCGCATCGGCACCTTGATTGGAGGCCACGCATGAACGTCAAACGCTTTACTGGACGCACCTCACGCGAGGCCATGCAGAAGGTTCGCCAAGTCTTTGGTGACGAAGCTGTTGTGCTGTCGACCAAGCCGGCGGCCGAGGGTGGCGTGGAGATCATGGCGATGGGCGCTGACGGCATGGCCGCCATCGACCGTCTGGAAGCCGAGCACCACGAGCCGCAACAGCAGCCCGTGGCACAACAGGCCCCGAAGGCCGCTGCCGCCAAGCCGGCCGCAGCCCGTGGTCTGGCCGCCCGTGCCGAGCCGGAAGCCGCCGAGAAGGGCGCCCGTGGCTCGATGGCCTCGCTGGCCAGTTCCGTGCAGGACGACGTGCGCCAGCTGGCCATGAGCACCCTGTCGTTCCAGGAATATGTGCGTGAGCGCATGCTCAAGCGCCGCCAGGCCGCCCTGAAGGCCCGCATGGAGCCGGAACTGGCCCAGTCGCCCGAAGAGCAACTGGCCCAGCGCGTGGCCCCGGCCATGCCCCGCGCCGCCGACATCCTGCCGGCCATCAACCTGCCCGAATCCGACCTGGACTTGTCCGGCCCCTCGCTGCGTCTGGTGAAGAACCAGCGCGAAGAGCAGGCCCTGCAGGCCGCCCGCGAATCCCTGGTGGCCACGCGCCCCGCTGCGCCCGTGGCCCAGCCCCAGCCG
>NZ_JBASTH010000060.1:0-25704 GCF_049274795.1 Aquabacterium sp. | reverse complement strand
GGGCCGCACCGGCCTGGCGCCACAGGGCGCGCGCCTGGCGGTCGCGCGCGGCGGCCTGGGCCACATCCAAGTTGGCCGTGTTGGCGGCCTGCATCAGGCGGTCCAGCTCGGCATCGCCGAAGGATTGCCACCACGGCCCGGCAGCAGGCGGCGTCAGCGCAGACAAGGGCTGCCAGCCCGCCTGGTGCTTGAAACCGGCCGTGGCCGACTCGGACAAGGCCGCAGACGGCGGCGGGTGCACAGAGCCGGTGCTGCACCCGGCCAGCAGCGCCGTGAACAGGCCAAGCAGTGCGGTCAAGCGGACAGAGGGCATTGGGATCATGACTTGGGGCTCACTTGGGCCAGGTCGGAAGAGGCGGTGTGCTCGTTGTTGGACTCGCCGCCATGTGAACGCCGCGCCAGCACGCGCTGCCGCCAACGCTCCAGCGTGAGGAACACCACCGGCGTGGTGTAGAGCGTGAGCATCTGGCTCACTGCCAGGCCACCCACGATGGCGATGCCCAGCGGCCGGCGCAGTTCGGCGCCCTCGCCGAAGGCCAGGGCCAGCGGCACGGCGCCCAGCAGGCCAGCCAGATTGGTCATCAGGATGGGGCGCAGGCGCTGCACGGCCGCCAGGTGGATGGCCTGGCGCGGCGCCAGACCGAGCCGGCGCTCGTTGTGCAGGGCCACGTCCACCATCAGGATGGCGTTCTTCATCACGATGCCGATCAGCAGGAACAGGCCCAGCAGCGCGATCAGGTTGAACTCGCCGCCCACCACGCGCAGGGCCAGCAAGGCCCCCACGCCTGCCGATGGCAGCGTGGACAGGATGCTCAAGGGGTGCAGCGTACTTTCGTACAGCACTCCGAGCACCAGGTACACGGCCAGCACGGCCCCCAGCAGCAACCAGGGCTGCTGCTGGATGGTGTTGCCAAAGCCCCGGATGGCGCCATCGGGGCGCACATAGATGCTGGAGGGCACCATCAGCTTGGCCATCATGGCATCGATGGCGCGGTTGGCCTGTTGCGCCGTGACGCCCGGTGCCAGTGCATAGCCCACGGCGGCGGCTGCGAACTGGCTGTCGTGGTAGACGCGGTCGGTCGACAAGCCATAGCGCCAGGTGGCGAACGTGCTGAGCGGCACGCGATCCCCTGTGCTGGTCAGCACCATCAGGTTGGCCAGGGCCTCGGGGCGTTCGGTGTAGCGCGGCGAGAACTCCATCACCACGCGGTACTGGTTCATCGGGTCGAACAGCGTGGCCACCTGGCGCTGCGAGAAGGCATTGTTGAGCACTGTGGCCACCATGGCCATGTCCACGCCCAGGCGGCGGGCGGCCTCACGGTCGATGTCCAGCACCACCTGCTGCGCGGCCTCGCCCGCATCGCTGTCCACATCGACCAGCTCGGGCATCTCCTTCATGGCGTCGGCAATCTTGCGCGACCACGGGCGCAGCACGCTCAGATCGTCCGAGAGCAGCACCAGGGTCTGATCGCTCTGGCCGAAGGGAGAGTTCAGCTTGAGGTCCTGATCCACGCTGATCAGCAGGAGGCCACCGGGAACCTTGGGGGCCTTGGCCCTAAGGCGCTGCACAACCTCTTGGGCCGACACGCCACGCTCCGGCAGCGGTTTGAGGCGGATGCGCAACCAGGCATTGCTCAGCCCGATCCGGCCGCCCGTGGTGCCCGTCACATCCTGCACGGCCGGGTCGGCCAGCACGACCTGGCGGAAGGCCTCGATCTTGGGCTGCATGATCTGGAAGGAAAAGCCATCGTCTCCGCGCACGAACCCGCCGAGCTGCCCCGTGTCCTGCGTGGGCAGCAGGCCCTTGGGAATCTCGATGTAGAGGTACACGTTCAGGCCAACCACCACGGCCAGCACTCCTAGCACGGCGATGCCATGCCCCAGGGCCCAGTCCAGGGTATGGGCATACGTGGCGCGTGCACGTTCGAACAGATCAGGCCCCACGCGAGACATGAAGCGCTGGAACCGCTGCCACTGCCCACCCCAAACACCCCTGGCAGGCGACGTGACACCGGACACACCAGCCTGCACATCCGCACGCCTGGCCCGCAGCCAGTGCGCACACAAGGCCGGCGTGAGCGTGAGCGAAGCGATCAGCGAGGCCACCATCACGCCCACCAGCGTGATCGAGAACTCGCGGAAGAAGCGCTCCACCAGGCCGCCCATGAACAGGATGGACACGAAGATCACCGCAATCGAGCCGTTCATGGCGATCAGCGTGAAGCCCACCTCGCGCGCACTGCGGAAGGCCGCTCGGATGGGCGACAGCCCCGCCTCGATGTGCCGCTCGATGTTCTCCAGCACCACGATGGCGTCATCCACCACCAGGCCGGTGGCCACAATCAGCGCCATCAGGCTGAGGTTATTGAGCGAGAAGCCGCACAGGTACATGACCACGAAGGCGCCCGCCAGAGAGAACGGGATCGCCAGGCTGGGCACCAGCGCCGCCCGGGCACTGCCCAGGAAGGCCCACACCACGAGCACCACCAGCATGGCCGACAGCACCAGTGTGAGCTGCGCATCACGCAGCGTGGCGCGGATGCCGGGTGAGCGGTCCATCACCAGCGAGAGCGTGCTGTCCGTCGGCATCAGGGCATGAAGGGCTGGCATCTGCGCCTTGATGGCATCGATGGTCTCGACGATGTTGGCGCCTGCGCGCCGGCTCACCAGCAGCACCACAGCGGGCTTGTCGTTGTGAAAGCCGCTGCTGTAGCGGTCCTCCGTGGCATCGAAGACCTTGGCGACATCGGCCAGGCGCACCACCGCCCCGCCCTGCTCCCGCACCACCAGCCCACTGAAATCGGCGGCGTTGCGCAGCGGATCGGCCAGGTGGATCTGCCAGCGGCGCTCGCCCTGCTCCACCGCGCCCCAGGCCTGCTGAGCATTGGCATTGGCCAGGGCCTGGCGAACCTGGTCGGGCGAGATGCCGTGGTGCATCAAGGCATCGGGATCGAGCTGCACGCGCACCGCTGGCAACGAAGCACCGCTCACGCTCACCTCGCCCACACCGATGATCTGCGAAAGTTTCTGCGCCAGCACGGTCGAGGCGATGTCGTACAGGCGGCTGGGCGGCAGGTTGGGCGAGGCCACGGCCAAGGCCAGGATCGGCGCCTGCGTGGGGTTGATCTTGCGGTAGGTGGGGTTGCCGGGCATGCCCGATGGCAGCTGCCCCCGCGCCGCGTTGATGGCGGCCTGCACCTCGCGCGCGGCCTCATCGACATTGCGTCCCAGGTCGAACTCCAGGCGCACCTCGGTGGCACTCTGGTTGCTGGACGAGGTGATGGCATTGACCCCGGCAATACTGCCCAGGGCCCGCTCCAACGGGGTGGCCACGGTGGCGGCCATGCTGTCCGGGCTGGCACCCGGCAGGCTGGCACTCACGGTGATGATGGGGAAATCCACCTGGGGCAGCGGCGCCACCGGCAACAAGCGCCAGGACAGCAGCCCGGCCAGCAGCATGGCCAGCGCGATCAGGGCGCAGGCCACCGGGCAGCGGATGAACACGCGGGCCAGGTTCATGGCTCAACGCGCGGGCTCATGGGCCTCGTCAGCCGTGCCTGCAGCCGCACGCCGCCGGGACAGGCGATCAAAGAACAGGTAGACCACCGGCGTGGTGAACAACGTGAGCACCTGGCTGACCAGCAGCCCGCCCACCATCACCAGGCCCAGGGGCTGGCGCAACTCGGCACCCGAACCCTGGGCCAGCATCAGCGGGATGGCACCCACCAGCGCGGCCAGCGTCGTCATCAGGATGGGGCGAAAGCGCATCAGCGCGGCCTGGCGGATGGCCTCGGGCGGGCTCAGCCCCTGGTTGCGCTGCGCATCGAGCGCGAAGTCCACCATCATGATCCCGTTCTTCTTGACCAGGCCGATCAGCAGCACGATGCCGATCACGGCGATCAGGTCCAGCGGCTGGCCCGTGATCACCAGCGCCAGCAACGCACCCACCGCCGCCGACGGCAAGGTGGACAAGATGGTGACGGGGTGGATGGTGCTCTCATACAGGATGCCCAGCACGATGTACATGGTCAGCACGGCGGCCAGGATCAGCCACAGCGTGTTCGACAGCGAGCCTCGGAAGGCCTGGGCCGCACCCTGGTAGCGGTGGTCGATGCTGGCAGGCATCTGCAGTTGCGCCAGTTCGTCGTCGATGGCCTGCACGGCCTGGCCCAGCGACACGTCCTTCGCCAGGTTGAAGGACACGGTGCTCGACGGGAACTGCCCCTGGTGGTTCACCAGCAGCGGCGCATGGCGCTGCGTGACGCGCACCACAGCGCCCAAGGGCACCGGCTTGCGAGCCGGCGTGGAGACATAGCTGTCGAGCACGGCCTCCAGGCCCTGGGCCTGCTTCGGATCGACCTCCAGCACCACGCGGTACTGGCTGGCTTGCGTGAACAGCGTGGCCACCTGGCGCTGGCCAAAGGCATTGCGAAGGGCCGTGGCGATGTCGGCCACGCTCACACCCAGGCGGGCGGCCGCATCGCGGTCGATCTCCACATGGGCCTGCAGGCCCTGGCTCTGCAGATCGCTGGCCACATCGGACAGCTCTGCCCGCGCACGCAGGCGCTCGACCAGGCGCGGCACCCATTGATCCAGCAACGCGCCGTCAGGCGCCGTCAGTGTGAACTGGTACTGGGTGCGGCTGACGCGGTCTTCCATGCTCAGTTCCTGCACAGGCTGGAACCAGGCGGTGATGCCCTGCACCTGGCCGATGCGCTGGCGCAGGCGCTCGATGACCTCCTGCGCCGAGGCATCTCGCTCGCCATGCGGCTTGAGGTTGATCAGCATGCGGCCGCTGTTGAGGCTGGCATTGCCGCCATCCACGCCAATAAAGGAGGACAGGCTGGCCACATCGGGATCCGTCAGAATCTGCGCGGCCAGGGCCTGCTGGCGCTGGGCCATGGTGCCGAAGGACACGCTCTGCGGCGCCTCGGTCACGGCCTGCACCACGCCGCTGTCCTGCAGCGGAAAGAAGCCCTTGGGCACCCAGGCATACAGCAGCACGGTCAGCACCACGGTGGCCAGCATGGCGCCCATGGCCAGCGGCTGGCGGGCCAGCACCCAGTCCAGGCCCTGCGCGTAGCGGGCCACGATGCGGTCCATCCAGTCGGGCTTGCCAGCGGCGTCATGCGTCATGTGCGGCAGCATGCGCGCGCACATCATCGGCGTGAGCGTGAGCGAAACCACCAGCGACAGGCCGATGGCCACGGCCAGCGTCACCGCGAACTCATGGAACAGGCGGCCCACCACATCGCCCATGAAGAGCAGCGGGATCAGCACGGCCACCAGGGACACGGTGAGCGAAATCAGCGTGAAGCCGATCTCGGCAGCCCCCTTGAGCGCAGCCTCCAGGCGCGAGGCGCCTGCCTCGCGGTGGCGCGCCACGTTCTCCAGCATCACGATGGCATCATCGACCACAAAGCCTGTGGCGATCGTCAGCGCCATCAGGCTGAGGTTGTTGACCGAGAAGCCCGCCAGGTACATGACCCCGAAGGTGCCCACCAGCGACAGCGGCACGGCCACGCCCGGGATCACCGTGGCGGGCAGGTTGCGCAGGAACAGGAAGGTCACCATCACCACCAGCGCGCAGGCGAAGACCAGCTCCTTCTGCACATCGCGCACCGAGGCACGGATGCTGCCGGTGCGGTCGGTCAGCACGGCGACCTCGACGGCGGCGGGCATGGTGGCTGTGAGCTGCGGCAGCATGGCGCGCACGCGGTCGGCCACGGCGATCACGTTGGCGCCGGGCTGGCGCTGCACGTTCACCAGCACGGCCGGCGCCTCATTGGCCCAGGCGCCCATGAAGCGGTCCTCGGCGCCATCGACCACGGTGGCGACATCGCCCAGGCGCAAGGGCGCGCCATCGCGCCAGGCCACGATCAGGCGGCGGTAATCATCGCTGGAACGGATCTGGTCGTTGGCATCGAGCATGGTCGAGCGGAACCGCCCGTCGAAGCTGCCCTTGGGCTGGTTGCTGTTGGCTGCGGCGATGGCCTTGCGCACATCCTCCAGGCTGAGCTGATGGGCGGCCAGTGCGGCCGGCTGCACCTGAACGCGCAGGGCCGGGCGCTGCCCACCGGCCAGGCTCACCAAACCAACACCGGGCACCTGGGACAGCTTCTGGGCAATGCGCGCATCGACCAGATCATGCACCTGCGGCAAAGGCAAGGTGCTGGACGTGATCGCCAGCGTCAGGATAGGGGCATCCGCCGGATTGACCTTGCGGTAGATGGGCGGGGTGGGCAGGTCTTCAGGCAACAGCGTGGCCGCCGTGTTCAAGGCGGACTGCACCTCCTGCTCGGCCACGCCCAGGTCCACCTCCAGCGCGAACTGCAGGGTGATCACCGAGGCGCCGGCAGCGCTGGTCGACGACATCTGCGCCAGGCCCGGGATCTGGCCCAGGCGGCGCTCCAGCGGCGCGGTGATGGTGCGGGCCGTCACGTCCGGGCTGGCACCCGGCTGGAAGGTGAAGACCTGGATGATGGGCACGTCGACCTGCGGCAGCGCCGACACGGGCAATTGCCGCCAGGCCAGCAGGCCGGAGATCAGCAACGCCAGCATCAGCAGCGCAGTGGCCACCGGCCGCACGATGAACGGGCGGGAGATGTTCATCCGGTCACACGCCTTAGCTGCCTTGCAGGATCACGGGCTTGCCGTCGTTGAGACGGTCCAGCCCTTCGAGCACGATCTTCTCGCCAGCGGCCAGGCCCTTGCTCACGGCCACGCGGTCACCGGAGACCGGGCCCAGCGTGACGGGACGCACACGCGCCTTGCCATCCTGGATCACATAGACGTAATCGCCCTTGGAGCCATGCTGCACGGCATCGGCCACGATGGTCACGGCCTGGGCCAGTTGGCGCACCTGCAGGCGCACGTTGACGAACTGGTTGGGGAACAGGCCGTCATCCGCGTTGTCGAAACGGGCCTTGAGCTTGAGCGTGCCGGTGGGCGTGTCGATCTGGTTGTCCAGCGTAGCCAGTTGGCCGGTGGCCAGCTTGCGCGCCTCGCCACGGCCCCACACCTCGACCACCAGCGGCTTGCCGGCCGAATGCGATACGCGCACATCGGCCACCTGCGCATCAGGCAGGTTGAAGCTCACGTTGATGGGGCGCGTCTGCGTGATCGTGGTCAGCGCCTGGCCATTGCCGGTGTCGGCCGCGACCAGGTTGCCAGCGTCGAGTTGGCGCAGACCGATGCGGCCGGCGATGGGCGCCACGATGCGCGTGTAGGACAACTGCAGTTGGGCCTCATCCACCTGGGCCTGATCGGATTGGCGGGTGCCGCGCAACTGGTTGACCAGCGCGACCTGGCGGTCCACCACCTGCCGCGCGATCGAATCCTTCTCGAACAAGCCCTTGTAGGTGGCCAGCTCCGACTCGGCATTTTTGAGCTGGGCCAGGTTCTGGGCCTGCTGACCCTGCGCCTGAGCGAGCTTGACGCGCAGCGGCTCAGGGTCGATCTCGGCCAGCAACTGACCGGCCTGTACCTGCTGGCCTTCCTTGAAGTGCACACGGATCAGTTGCCCGGCCACGCGCGGGCGCACCGTGACCGTGTTGTACGGCGTGACGGTGCCGACGGCCTTGACCCACAGGTCCATGTCCTCCTGTGTGGCCGAGGTCACCCGCACCGGCACAGGACCGGCCCAGACATTGATGTCGGTGACAGGCGCAGCCTGCCCCCGCCAGACGAAGAAATACGATGCGCCGGCAACCACGGCCAGCACGATCAGCGCCAGGCGGCGGGCGACCGGCCATGGACGGGCCGGCTTGGTCATCAGGGCATCACAAAGGTCAGCGTGGAGACGTGGCGGGTCTGGGTATAGGGCTTGCCATCCCACTGGCCACTGGCTTCCTTGTCCAGGTGGCCGACTTCGATCACGTACTGGCCGGGCCAGGGCGTGGCGATGGTGACGCGGCCTTCCTTGTCAGTGTGAAAGGTCTTGCTCCACTTGGGCGGGCCGAACACCACCACATCCTTGGAGGGCAGCGGCTTGCCATTGAGCAGCAGGGTGAAGCTGTTGCTGTTGGCGGCCGTGGGCACCAGCTCCAGCGCGTGGCGTGCAGCCGTTTCGGTGCGACCGCTCTTGGGCTGGTACAGGCTGAGCACCCCCTTGTCGTTGAGGTAGCCGACCACCAGACGGGCATCGCCCGTGGCGGGGCCCTTGAGGGCCAGATGGTCGTTGTGGCGGGTCACGCTCACGGTGTTGGGATCGGCGGCCACACCACGCGGTGCGGTCAGGATCTTGAGGTAGCCGGATTCGGTTTCACGCACGTCATCGGCCCATTCGCCGAAGTAGGCGTTGGATTCACCCGGCTTGGCACCCGGCTCCAGCCAGACGAAATGGGCATGGGCCGAGGCGGAGATCAGGGCAGCGGCCAGCAGCAGCGGCTTGAAGGCGTTGAAACGCTTCATGGTGGTCCTTTGGTTGGGCAGGAAAAGAAACGGTGCCCGGTAGGGCACCGCCACATCTCAAGAATGATTCTTATTTGGATTATGAATCAATCGTGAATTGATTTTGTCCGGTAATCAGAATTCCCAGAAAGGCAGCGCATCGGCATGCGGTTTGCCCAACCTTGCTCACAAGGTTGGCATCCACCCATGTGCCCACGGTCATCCAATTACATTTGTATAAATTAAATTATCTGAACCCGCCTTACCACCCACCTCGCCATGACTCCTTCATCTCTTCTTTCCCTGACCTTCATGGGCGCCGACGCCCGGCAATGGGCGATCGCCCTGCTGGTGGCCATTGCCGTGTTCGCGATTTTTAGCCTGGTGCTGCGGCTGGCGATGGGCCGTTTCAAAGCCATGGCCGGCAAGAGCCAGAACACGCTGGATGACGACATCGCGGCGGTGCTGGGCTCGACCAACCGCGGCCTGCTGGCCCTGATGTCGCTGCTGATCGGGCTGGGGCTGGTGGACCTGACCGATGCCTGGCAGCGGCGCATGGACCAGGCGTGGTTCATCGTGCTGGCCCTGCAGCTCGGCTTGTGGGGCGGCAAGGCGATCAGCCTGCTGCTCACGCGCTATGTGCAGCGGCACGAGGCCGCCAATGCGGCGCACATGAGCGCCACCACCACCCTGATGTCATGGGGGCTGCGCACGATCTTGTGGGCCACGCTGATCCTGGCCATCCTGTCGAACCTGGGGGTCAACGTCACGGCCTTCGTGGCCAGCCTGGGTGTGGGCGGCATCGCGGTGGCGCTGGCGGTGCAAAACGTGCTGGGCGATCTGTTCGCCTCGCTGTCGATCGCCATCGACAAACCCTTCGAGGTGGGCGATTTCATCGTGGTCAACAACGTGTCGGGCACGATCGAGCATGTGGGCCTCAAGAGCACCCGCATCCGCAGCCTGGGTGGTGAGCAGGTGGTGGTGTCCAACACCGACCTGCTCAAGCAGACCATCAGCAACTACAAGCGCCTGCAGCAGCGCCGCATCGTCTACACCTTCGGCATCACCTATGACACCACGCCCGAGCAAGCGCAGCAGGTGACCCAGATCGTCAAGCATGCCATCGAGTCCAGCCCGCGCCTGCGCTTCGACCGCGCCCACTTGCTGAACTTCGGAGAGAGCTCATTGGATTACGAGGTGGTGTTCATCGTGCTCGATCCGGACTACAACGTCTACATGGACGAGCGGCAGGCGCTGAACCTCAAGCTGATGCAGGAGTTCGCGGCCATCGGCGTGGCATTCGCCTTCCCGACGCGGACGCTGCATGTCAACGGCAGACTTCAAGCAGACACGGTGCAGCCTGCAGATCAAGCGTAAACCAGACCGGCGTAATCACTGCGCCATGGTTCGATAGCGGAGCGCGGCCCGAAGGCCGCGCCGCGCACGCCACAACTCGCGCTCACCGCACACTCGTCAAGGCGCAGAAGGAGATTGCAGCGCCTGCTGGACCCAGCCATCGAACTGGGCCTGGTGCGCCCGGATCCAGCCCTCTGCATGGCGCTCGATGTCACGCTGCGTGTTGGCCCCATCGTTCATGCGCTGGTTCTGCGCATTGATGTCGGCGATGGGCAGCTTCATCACGGCGAACAGCCGGGTCGCCGCCGGGTTCTTCTCGATGAAGGCCTTATTGGCGACGATATGCTGCGCATCGGCATCAAAGCCGTAGTTGCGCCCGTTGGGCAAGCGTGTGGCCTCGATCTGCGCGTTGGGCGCCTGCGCACCTGGCGCACCCACCTGCAGCCACACCACATCGACACCGGGGCGCAGTACAGCGCTCACCCAGTAGGGTGTCCAGGTGTAGTACAGGATGGGCTTGCCATCCTTGAAGCGGGCCATGGTGTCGGCCATCAGCGCGGCGTAGTTGCCTTGCTGGTGCGTTACATGGTTGCGCAGGTTCAGCGCGGACAAGTGGCGCTCGATCACCAACTCGCAGCCCCAGCCGGGGTTGCAGCCCGTGAGATCCGCCTTGCTATCACCATCCGCATCGAACAGCTTGGCAATGGCCGGGTCTTTCAACTGATCGAGGTGGGTGATGCCGTGTTGCTCGGCTGTTTTCTTGTCGATCAGGTAGCCCTGCACCGCGCCTTCGGCATACACGCCTACGCGTGCCAGCTTGGCATCGCCACCACTGTTCTTGTAGAAATCGGCGTGTAGGCGCTGCCAGTGGCTGGCGGTGAAGGTGGCGTCACCATTGGCAATGGCCAGGTGCTCGGTGGCTGGCTCCAGATCCTTCATGGGCAGCACGGTGTAGCCCAGCTTCTCCAGCGCCTTGGACACCAGCAGCGTCTGGAAGGCCTCCTCGGCCAGCGAGCTCTTGAGCGGCTGCACGGTGATGCCCTGACCAGGCAGGGCTTCATCCGCACGGGCAGGCGCCAGCGGAGCCAGCAGCAAGGCACCCAGGATCAGGGTCAGGCCCAGGGCGCGGCGCCCAGGCTTCTTCAGGGTCATGGTCATGTTCATCGTCATGCTTGATTCCTTTGGCTATGGCGCTCAGTGCGCCTGTTCGCGCACGGCCGGTGTGGCCTGCGGGCCGCCGCGCAGGGCGCCCGTCAGGCCCTGAACGCTTTTGAGCACCATCCCGGCCGGGCCGGTGTGCCACCAGTGGCGGCCAGCGCTGCGACGCGAGCGGCCCAGGGCCTGCGTGAGGCGGTCCAGCGTGATGGCCAGCAGCACGATGCCCAGGCCGCCCACGGTGGCCAGGCCCATGTCCAGCCGGCCGATACCGCGCAACACCATCTGGCCCAGGCCGCCCACGGCGATCATCGACGCGATCACCACCATCGACAACGACAACATCAGCGCCTGGTTGATGCCCGCCATGATCGAGGGCATGGCCAGCGGCAAACGCACCTTCACCAGCATCTGCCAGGGCGATGCGCCATAGGCACGGGCCGCCTCGATCAGGTCAGGCCGAACCTGGCGCAGGCCCAGGTTGGTCAGGCGCGCCAGCGGGGCCAGCGCGAACACGATGGTCACGATCACGCCGGGCACATTGCCGATGCCGAACAGCATCACCACCGGCACCAGGTACACGAAGGCCGGCGTGGTTTGCATCGCATCGAGCACAGGGCGCATCAGGCGCTCGGCCCGGTCGCTGCTGGCCAGCAGTACACCCAGCGGCAGGCCCACCAGCAGGCAGAACAGCAGCGAGGTCAGCACCAGCGACAAGGTCACCATGGCCTCGGGCCAGATGCCCAGCATCGCCACCACCAGCAGCGACAGCACCGTGCCCACGGCCAGCTTGCGGCCCGCGAACTGCCAGGTCAGCAGGCCGATCAGCGCGATCATGGTGCTGGCCGGCCAGGCGGTGAGCAGGCCCTGCACGTTGTCCAGCGTGCCGTCGATGGGCGCACGCACGGCCTGGAAGAAGGGGCGGAAGTGCTCGACCACCCAGCCCAGGCCCTGGTTGATCCAATGCTCGATAGGCAGTGAGCCATCGAACAGCGCATGCCATGACACGCCGCTTGAGCTGCCATCGGCTGCGGCCGCCAGGGCGGAGGGGTCAGCCGGTGCGTCCAGCCAGGCGTTGGCATGGGCAGTATCCGGCGTGACGGACAAGGACTGCCAAGGGTCCAGGGCCGTGTCAGGCGTGGGCAAGGCCGGGGCGTCGATCACGGCATCGGTGGCCGGCGTCATCTCGACCGGCATCAGGGTGCTGTCGTTCATCAAGGAATCCTCCGTGTTGTTCACTGTGCTTGGGGCTCGGGCTGTGCGGCCGGCGCGGTGGCTGGCGGTGCCTCGATGGGCGGCGTGTCCCGGTCCAGGAACTTGAGCAGCGTGGTCTTGCTGATGACGCCTCGGAAGCGTCCATCGATGGCCACCACCGGCACCGCGCACGGGGCCTGCGCCACCTGACCGAACAGGTCAGCCACGGGCGCTTCGGCCGCGATGGTGGGCACGTTCAGGTAGGCGTGCTGCGGGCCCAGCGGCCCCACGTGCCCATCCAGCGCGCTGCGCAGGCTGTCGGCCGACACCACGCCCAGGTAGCGCTTGGTCGGGCTAAGCACGTAGGCGAAGTCGCGGTCCTGCTCTTCCAGCAGCTTCAGGGCCGCGCGTGCGCCCCGGTCGCTGTGCTCGGAGATGAAGGTCAGCGGCTGGCGCGCGATGTCCGCGGCCTTGAACACGGCCGCTGCGTCCACACCGCGCACGAAGCTGCGCACGAAGTCATCGGCCGGTGCGCGCAGGATCTCGTCGGGCGTGCCCACCTGCACCACCACGCCGTCCTTCATGATGGCGATGCGGTCACCGATGCGCATAGCCTCGTCCAGGTCATGCGAGATGAAGACGATGGTGCGGCGCTGCACCTGCTGCAGGCGCAACAGCTCCGATTGCATCTCGGTGCGGATGATCGGGTCGAGCGCCGAGAAGGCCTCGTCCATCAGCAGGATCGACGGATCGGCCGCCAACGCACGTGCCAGACCCACACGCTGCTGCATGCCGCCAGACAGTTCATCGGGATAGCTGTCGCCCCAACCCGCCAGCCCCACCTGCTCGAGCGCATGGTCGGCCTGCGCCAGGCGCGCCTGTTTGCCGACGCCGGCCAGCTCCAGGCCAAAAGCCGTGTTGTCGCGCACCGTCATGTGCGGCATCAGCGCGAAGGACTGGAACACCATGCTGATGTCCTTGCGGCGCAGCGCGCGCAGCTTGGCATCGGAATGTCCGTTGATGTCCTCGCCATCGATCACGATGCGGCCGGCGGTCGGCTCGATCAGGCGGTTGAGCAGCCGCACCAGCGTCGACTTGCCCGAGCCCGACAGGCCCATGATCACGAAGATCTCGCCCGCCTGGATCTCGAAGGTGGCATCGAACACACCGATGGATTGGCCCGTGCGGGCCAGGATGTCCTGCTTGGACAAGCCTTGGTGCACCAGTTCCAGGGCCTGCTCCGGCTTGTCGCCGAAGACCTTGAACACGTGGTCGATGAAGATTCCCTTGGCCATGAGTCGGCGCTCCTTTTCGTTCGGGATGATGGCCACGGCCTGGCGCACAGGGGCACCCGGGCAGTGGCGATCACGCCATCAACCGATGAGGGGCGGCCGGAGATGCACGCGGCGGCCCCGGCGGGCCTCAAAGGCTGCCGGCAGGGCACTGACACACGACATGCAGACGAACACCAGTTCCCGCCGGAGACTTCAGTCGTGGGCAGCGGGCCTGGTCAAGGGGCGCTGTCAGACGAGCATGGCGTGGCAATGGGGCTGGATCAATCCGGCCAAAGGTACCGGGCAGACAGGGCCGAGAAGGCACGCCCGGTGGCGAGGGACCGGCGCCGCGACGGGATCAGCGGTGGATCCGCGAGTAGCGCTGGACAGATCGACATGACTTATCGATTTGATTGCGATGGTACATCATTACTTTTAACCTTGAGGCCTGCTGCGGTATCCATACAGCAGCCCCATCGGCCGTACCGTCAGGCGCCGTAGGACAATGGCTAACTAGAGGCAATGCCACGCCCCTGAACCCATCAATCCAGCCTGCAAGACGGCCTACTTTGCGCCGTGCTTTTGTCATGACAGCCCAGCTCGCCCTCACACCCACACCTGAACAACCCTTGACGCCGGCGCAAAAAAAGTTCAATCAGCTGCTGAAGAAGATCGAGCAAGCCCGGGCTGACCTTCAAGCCTGGGACGATCACACCCCGGCCTTTGCGCAAGCGCATGCCCAACAGGTTCGACCACTACAGCAGGAACTGGACACCTGCCGACACACCCTGGTCCTGCGGCTGGATACCATGCTGTCCAACCCCAAGGGCTGGACGAAGAAGGAGCGGGCCACGATGCGAGACCTGATGTGTCAACTGGCCGCGGACCTGATCGACAGCGAGTTCATGGATGACGAGCAGGCTGAGGCGCTGAAAGCCTTATACGACACCCACGCCGAGGTTGATTTCGAGTCCGAACAGGCCCAGTCGCTGGAAGAAATGAAGGCCACCATTGAAGCCGTGACAGGTCTGGACCTTGGTGACGCCCCCTTCGACTCACCCGAGGATCTGCTGCGGCATGCGCAGGCACGCATGCAGGCCGAAGGCGCACAGGCCAGCGCCTTCACCCAACCCGAAGATGACGGGCCCGCCACGCCACGCCGACGCCCCACCGCTGCCCAGCGGCGTCGCGAACAGGAAGCGCAAGACGCCACGCAATCCCTGCGTGAGGTCTACCGCAAACTGGCCAGTGCACTGCACCCCGATCGCGCCAGCGATGACACGGACCGCGAGCGGCGCACCGCGCTTATGCAGCGCGCCAACCAAGCCTACGAACGCCAGGATCTGCTGGCCCTGTTTGCCCTGCAGCTAGAGACCGAACAGGTCGACATGGCGAAACTGGCGCGCGCCACATCAGATCGGGTGAGCCACTTCAACCGCGTGCTGAGCGAACAACTCCGACAGTTGCAGGATGAACTGCTCATGCGGGCCGAACACCTGCGCATGACCTACATGCTGCCCCCCGGAGCACGGCTGCAGCCCCGCAAATTGAACGTGCTGCTGGCCCAGGAAGTGCGCCACTGGCAGGCCATGCTGCACAGCGCCACGCTTGACCTGCGCTGGCTGGACGCCCCCGGCACCGCCAAACACTGGCTGAGGCAACAGGCCCAGGAGCTCAAGGCGCTGGACGACATGCCATTTTTCTTCTGAACCAGTGTGAGCGAGCATGTCGAGCAGGGCCTCACTCGATGCGCTGCATCTGCTCGCGCGCATCAACACCTATGGCATTGATTTATAAGAATTTTTACTCATTCCACTTTTGAAGCAACCCCACAGAATGTAGCAAGCAAGAGCCACCTTTCGGGCCAAACAATAGAGAAATACTATTAACCATAGTCCCCCCTAAAATGGCACGCCATGGCTAAAGCTTCGATCTTCCATCGCCCGGCACTCGCCAGCAGATTGGCTGAACAGATCCTGCACACGTCGCCGACCTCCGCGTCGCCCTCCGGCGTCTTTCTGGCGGCCCCAAGGCGTACCGGCAAGTCCACTTTCGTGCGTGAAGATCTACGGCCTGAGTTCGAAGGCAAAGGCGCGATCATCATCTAGTTGATCTGGGGGCGGACCGCAATGTTGACCCCAGTGAGCTTCTCGCCACCGCCATCCGCGAGGAAATGAGCAAGCACGACAACGCCGTCAAGAGAATTGCCAAGGGCATCGGCATCAGCGGCGGAAAGCTGGGTGGCATTGATTTTTTCGCTCGACCGCATTGGCATCGGCAAGGACGATACGCTGGCTCAAGCGCTGACCGCCCTCCCCGATGAGGTGAAGAAGCGCGTCGTGATCGTGATCGACGAAGCGCAACATGCACTCACCAGCCAAGCGGGCATGGACAGCCTCTTTGCTTTGAAAGCCGCTCGCGATGAACTCAACAGCAGCGAGCATTTCGGCCTGCGTGTGGTATGCACTGGCTCCAACAGAGACAAGCTCGCGATGCTTCGCAACAGCAAGGATCAGGCGTTTCACGGGGCTCCGCTCGTCAACTTCCCGCACCTCGATAAGAACTACATCGAATGGTTCTGCAAGAACGCAGGCTTAGCCGCTGAACTCGACGCGGATGCTGTATGGACATTGGTCGAGAAAGCGGGATGGCGGCCTGAATTGCTCGGCGCTGCCGCAGATTCGATTCGATTCGATTCGATTTCGAGCTTGAGGCCGCCAATGTGCCAAACCGTTTTGCGGGGGCCGTCGATGAACAGATCGAGGCCACGGCCACCGAGACCATGCGCGTCGTCCATGCACTCACGCCATTGCAGACTGCTGTGTTGTGCGTTCTGGCCGAAAGCGGTACGAACTACCGCCCTTTTGAAGCCGCTACTTTGGAGAAGTACCGTGAAGCGCTCAAGGCGGCCGGAGAGTCCGCAGAGGCGGCAGCCAAGATCGACGTGCCATCTACTCAAGCAGCGCTCCAAGCGCTGCAGGACAAGTCGCTCATATGGCGCGCCTCACGTGGTGTCTATGCGCTTGAGGATGCTTCATTGCAAGCTGTGCTCTTGGGTGCCAGAAGATAAGCATCCGGTCCGGTGAAGGACATCTTGAGAGGTGCGCACCTGAACCATGAGGATGGTGCCCCCTACTCTAAATTCTGCACCTGCTCGCGCATCTGCTCGATCAGCACCTTCATGCCCACCGAGATCTGCGTCAGTTCCAGGGCCGCCGCCTTGGAGCCCAGGGTGTTGGCCTCACGGTGCAGTTCCTGGATCAGGAAGTCGAGCCGCTTGCCGGCCTCACCGCCCTTCTTGAGCAGGCGTTCGATCTCATCAAGGTGGGCCTTCAGCCGCTGCAACTCCTCATCGACATCAATGCGCAGCGCGTAGGCCGCGGCCTCACCCAGCGCACGCTCATGCGCGGCCTCGGGCGTGACGGAGCCGCCCACGGCCTGCAGGGCCTCCTGATAGCGCTGCAGAAAGCGCTCCTGCTGACGCTGCACGGCCTGGGGGATCAGCGGGCCTGCCTGGGCGGCCAGTTCACGCAACTGGCCCAGCTTGTCCAGCAGCACTGTCACCAGGCGCGCACCCTCGACCTCGCGGGCCTCCTTCATGGCCTCCACGCAGCGGCGCACGGCCTCCAGCGCGGCATCTTCCAGCTTCACGGCCGGGGCCGCGCTGCGGCACCAGTTCAGCACCTCGTTCACCGTCAGGCTGCCGGCCTTGGGCAGCCAGTTCTGCACGGTGTTTTCCAGGTGCGCCAGGGCGTGCAACTGCTCGGGCTGCGGCTGCGGCCAGGCGTTGTCGACCACGCGCTGGGGCTGCAGGCGCAACTCCATCTTGCCGCGCTTGAAGGCGGCGGTGATCAGGTCACGGAAAGCCGGCTCCAGCGCCCGGAACTCGTCGGGCATCTTGAAGCTCAGATCCAGGAAGCGGCTGTTGACGGAGCGCAGTTCGGCCCCCACGCTGCCGTCGGCAACGGCATGGCGCGCGCCACCGTGTGCCGTACCGTGCGTGGCGGAATCCTCGGTGTTTTCACCGACGTGGTCTGCCACCGACGCCACGGCGCTGGCATAGCCGGTCATACTGTAGACTGACATGGCACCTTTCACAGCATATAAAACCTGATTATGTCAAAGCCGAAACCCGCTCCGCTGCCTTCGGGCACCGTCGTGGGTGGCTACTCGGTCGTGCGCAAGCTCGCGGCCGGTGGTTTCGGTGTGGTGTACCTCGCCGAAGACCCCGACAAGCGCCTGGTGGCCTTGAAGGAATACCTGCCCGCCTCGCTGGCAGAACGTGCCCCCGGTGAGTTGATCCCCCGCGTCAAGCCCGACAAGCAGCCGCTGTACCGACTGGGCCTGAAAAGCTTCTTCGAAGAAGGCCGCTCACTGGCGCAGATCTCGCACCCCAGCGTGGTCTCGGTGCTCAACTTCTTCCGCGAGAACGAAACCGTCTACATGGTGATGAACTACCTGCAGGGCGACACCCTGCAGGACTTCATCGTCACCGCGCGTGATCTCAAGCGCGACAAGGTCTTCCGCGAATCGACCATCCGCAGCCTCTTCGACGAGATCCTGCGCGGCCTGCGCATCGTGCATCAGCACAAGATGCTGCACCTGGACATCAAGCCGGCCAACATCTTCATCACCAACGACAACAAGGCGGTGCTGCTGGATTTCGGCGCCGCGCGCGAGGTGCTGTCCAAAGAGGGCAATTTCATCCGCCCGATGTACACGCCGGGCTTCGCCGCCCCCGAGATGTACCGCCGGGATGGATCGCTCGGCCCCTGGACCGACATTTATGCTATCGGAGCGTGCATTTATGCATGCATGCAGGGTTATCCGCCCAATGATGCGCCGCAGCGTTTGGAAAAGGACCGTTTAAGCTTGTCACTCTCGCGACTGCGCAATGTCTATTCTGACAATCTGTTGGAAGTGACGGAATGGTGCATGTCGCTGGACCCGCTGGCTCGGCCTCAGAGTGTTTTTGCATTGCAGAAAGAATTGGCCCGCGAGACCGAACGCCGGTACACCAAACTGAGTTTCTCCGAACGCGTCAAATTGCAGCTTGAGAATCTGAAATCGGGCACCAAGGCATGAGGTTCTCTGTCTACCAGGTCAGCCGCAAGGGCGGCCGCGAAAAGAACGAAGACCGCATGGGCTACTGCTACACGCGGGAGTCCGGCCTGTTCGCGCTCGCCGATGGCATGGGCGGCCACCCCGAGGGCGAAGTCGCCTCGCAGCTGGCCCTGCAGACCATCGCCGCACTGTTCCAGCGCGACGCGCGCCCCAATCTGGCTGATCCGCTGCGCTTCCTGCAGGAAGCCATCATGGCTGGCCACCACCAACTCCTGCGCTACGCCAGCGAGAAGGGCCTGATCGACACGCCACGCACCACCATCGTGGCCTGCATCCTCCAGGGCAACACCGCCTACTGGGCCCACTGCGGCGATTCGCGCCTGTACATGGTCCGCGGCGACAAGCTCATCGCCCGCACGCGTGACCACTCCTACGCCGAGCTGCAGGACACACTCTCCACCGTGGTGCCCATGGTCGAGCGCTACAACCGCAACGTGCTGTTCACCTGCCTGGGCAGCCCCGGCAAGCCCGTGGTCGACACCGCCGGCCCGCTGCTGCTGCAGGAGGGCGACCGCCTGCTGCTGTGCTCCGACGGCCTGTGGGGCACGGTCGAAGACGACGTGATCACCCGCCATCTGGCCACGCGCACCATCTCCGATGCCGTGCCTGAGCTGGTCGAAGAAGCCCTGCGCAATGGCGGCCCCAAGTGCGACAACGTCACCGTGCTGGCTATGGAGTGGGAGTCGGCCCTCAATGAAGAGCCGGCCAGCGTCTCCACCGAAGCCCTGGGCGACGAGGTCTTCGCCTCCACCATCCAGGCGAGCGTGGGCGGTGCCGGCCCCGGCGAAGCCGCTGATTCCGACGACCTGGACGAGGCCGAGATCGAACGCTCCATCCGCGAGATCAACGAAGCCATCCGCCGCTCCTCGCAGGCCGCCACCAAGAAGACCTGAGTGTCCCCGCCCGCAGGCTTGCGGCACCTCACCCTCTAAAATCCGGTCCTCGCGACCGGATTTTGTTTTTCCCGTCGCCTCTTTTCCAGCTCTCCCAGGATCACCATGGCCTACCAACGCCCTCAAGCCCGCGCCACCGACGCCCTTCGTCCGCTCACCATCACCCGTGGCTACACCAAGCATGCCGAGGGCTCCGTGCTGATCGCGTTCGGCGACACCAAGGTGCTGTGCACCGCCTCCGTGGAAGAGCGCGTGCCGCCGCACAAGCGTGGCAGCGGCGAGGGCTGGGTCACCGCCGAATACGGCATGCTGCCCCGCTCCACGCACACGCGCAGCGACCGCGAGGCCGCCCGCGGCAAGCAGAGCGGCCGCACGCAGGAGATCCAGCGCCTGATCGGCCGCTCGCTGCGCGCCGTGTTCGACCTGAGCAAGCTGGGCGAGCGCACCATCCACCTCGACTGCGACGTGATTCAGGCCGATGGCGGCACCCGCACCGCGGCCATCACTGGCGCCTACGTGGCCGCCATGGACGCCGTGAACTGGCTGCTGGCCCAGGGCAAGATCACCGCCAGCCCGGTCAAGGACAGCATCGCCGCCATCAGCGTGGGCATCGTCGAAGGCACGCCGCTGCTCGACCTGGAATACATCGAGGATTCGGCCTGCGACACCGACATGAACGTGGTGATGACCGGCGCCGGCCACTTCGTCGAGGTGCAGGGCACGGCCGAAGGCGTGGCTTTCACACGCGCCGAGATGGACCAGCTGCTGGCCCTGGCTGACAAGGGCATCCGCGAACTGGTACAACGCCAGCAGGAAGCCCTGAAACAGCCGCTGGCCGCCTGATCGCTCGCACTTCCACGCCCGCCCCCCCCCGAAAGAGACCCGCCCATGACGCCCCACCTGCGCCTGATCCTGGCTTCCAACAACGCCAAGAAACTGCGCGAGCTGCAGCCCTTGCTGGGCCCGCTGGGGCTGGACCTGATCAACCAGGGCGCCCTGGGCATCCCTGAGGCAGAAGAGCCGCACATCACCTTCGTGGAGAACGCGCTGGCCAAGGCGCGCCATGCCGCCCAGGTGGGTGGTGGCGCCGCCATCGCCGATGACTCGGGCCTGTGCGTGCGCGCCCTGGGCGGGCTGCCCGGCGTGCGCTCGGCCCGCTATGCACAGGATGCCGGCCGCCACCCCGCCGGCGTGCCGCGCGAGGCGGCCGATGCGGCCAACAACGCGCTGCTGCTGGAAACCATGCAGGGCAAGACCGAGCGCCACGCCCACTTCACCTGCCTGCTGGTGGCCGTGCGCCATGCCGAGGATCCGGAGCCGCTGATCGCTGAAGGCCACTGGGCCGGGCAACTGGTCGAATCCGGCGGGCGCGGCACCGAAGGCTTCGGCTACGACCCGCTGCTGTGGCTGCCGGATCACGGCTGCACCGCCGCCGAGATGAGCGCCGAACAGAAGAACGCCATCAGCCACCGCGCCATTGCCTGCCGGCGCATGCGCGAGCTGATGGCCCTGCACTGGGGCCTGCGCGCGTGATCACTCTCTCCCGGCCCGGCCACCTGGCCGCGCTGCCGCCGCTGTCGCTGTACGTGCATTTGCCGTGGTGCCTGCAGAAGTGTCCGTACTGCGATTTCAACTCGCATGAGTGGTCCAAGGCTGGGGCATCCAGCGTGAAGCTGCCAGGCGACATGCCTCTGGCACCCGCTGCACCCGCGTCATCGGCCCTGCCTGAATCCCGCTACATCGACGCCCTGATCGCCGACCTCGAATCCAGCCTGCCGCGGATCTGGGGCCGACGCGTGCACACCATCTTCATCGGTGGTGGCACGCCCAGCCTGTTCTCGCCTGCCAGCATCGACCGCCTGCTGGCCGACATCCGCGCGCGCCTGCCGCTGGAAGCCGGCTGCGAGATCACGCTGGAGGCCAACCCGGGCACCTTCGAGAAGGACCGCTTCAAGGGCTTCCGCGAGGCGGGCGTGAACCGCCTGTCCATCGGCGTGCAGAGCTTCGACGATGCCAAGCTCAAGGCCCTAGGCCGCGTGCACAACAGCGACCAGGCCCGCGCGGCGATTGAAGAAGCCCGCATCGCCTTCGAGACCTTCAACATCGACCTGATGTACGCCCTGCCGGGCCAGAGCCTGGCCGAGTTGCAGCGCGATGTGCAGCAGGCATTGGCCTTCGAACCACCGCACCTGTCGCTGTACCACCTCACGCTGGAGCCCAACACGCGCTTCGCCACGCAGCCGCCACGTGATCTGCCTGATGACGACACGGCCTTCGACATGCTCGATCACCTGATCGAAGCGACCGAAGCCGCCGGCCTGCGCCGCTACGAGGTGTCTGCGTTCGCGCGCCCCAGTCACCAGTGCCAGCACAATCTGAACTACTGGCAGTTCGGTGACTACCTGGGCATCGGCGCGGGCGCGCATGGCAAGCTGAGCTTCCCGGAGCGCATCGTGCGCCAGGTGCGCTGGCGCGAACCCGCCACCTACATGGACAAGGCCCTGCAAGGCCAGCCCATGTCCAACGAGCACGACATCCCGCTGGACGCCCGCCCCTTCGAGTTCATGCTCAACAGCCTGCGCCTGAAGGATGGCTTCGAGTTGGCCCGCTTCGCCGAACGCACGGGCCTGACCATGGCCGCCATCCAGCGCCCGCTGGCCGAGGCCGAAGCCAAGGGCCTGATCGCGCGCGATCTGCAACGCGCCTGGCCCACCACGCGCGGCCTGGATTTCCTGAGCGATCTGCAGGCCATGTTCCTGCCCGCCGACGCCGCCGAGCGCGGCACGCTGCACACGCCGCACAACTGACGCCAGGCCGCCGCAGGCAACGTGCTAACCCGGCCCCAAGGTGCGGGGCGGCGCTGGTTTACCTTAACGTCAAGCATGCGGACGCCGCACCACCATGCCGGAAAGCAAACTCTTTCCGACATGCCCTGCTGTCCCGTCGTCGTTTCCTGGGCTACATGGCCCTGCAGCGGACCGCCAGCGCCGGCCTGAGCGCCCTGACCGCCCTGGGCTCCGCGGCCACAGCCACCGGCACGCGCGTGTTCAACACCGCAGCCTGGCCGAAGCCGGCCACCAGGTGCTCATGCTGGGCGTCAACAGTATTGACCCGGCCTGGTTCGAGAACGCCAACTGCTACCGCTACGCCCGTGTCTCGCGCGACCATGCGCACGAGAGCGGCCTGAAGACCGTGTTCGTGCCCAGCGTCTACGACTTCAACTACATGGCCAAGGAAGAGATCAAGCAGGTGACACGCTCCGCGCTGGCGCAGGAGGTGATCTACGGCAACAACCAGGGCAAGCGCAGCCTGGACAAAACCTACCTGGCCGATGCCATGGGCACGGGCCGCGTCAGCATCCACACGCTGCAGCCGGTGCGCCGCATCGAGCAACGCCCCGATGGCGACTACCTGCTCACGGTGCGTGGCATCAACGAATAGGGCCGCGTGATCTCCGAGTGCCAGATCGCGTGCGGGCACCTGCTCCTGGGCGCGGGCGCAAAACGCATCCACCGTGCAATCAGCCAAGACACTGATCGACCGCATCAACCAGAAGCAGGGCACGCAGTACCGCACCGATCTGTTCGGCGGCGGCAAGGCCTTTGCCGATGACTTCTGCTATCACCCGCTGGGTGGCTGCGTGCTGGGGCAGGCGACGGGTGCTTATGGCCGCGTGAAGGGGCACGATCGCCTGTACGTGACCGACAGTGCGCTGATCCCAGGTTCCATCGGCGTGAACCCTTTCGTGACGATCACGGCCTTGGCCGAGCGCAATGTGCAGCGGGTGATTGCGCAGGATCTGGGCCCAGCCTAGACCAGCGCTTTGGCGATGGCCCCGACGGTTTGCAGCGCCGATTCGAAATCCTTGTGGTCTGGGTGACCGAAGTTGACGCGCATGTGGTGCGTGAAGCCCTTGCCTGCGGAAAAGAGCTGGCCAGGCGCCACGCTCACACCATGCGACAGCGCCAAGCGATGCAGCTCCAGCGCATTGACGCTGGCAGGCAGTTCCACCCAGGCGAAGTAGCCGCCCTCTGGTCTCGTGACCTTCGTGCCTGCAGGAAAGTGCTTGGCGATGCCGCGCAGAACCTGCTGCTGTTGCTGCACCAGCAGGCCGCGCAATTGGCGCAGGTGCCGATCGTAGCCACCGTGGCGAAGGTACTCGCTGAGCCCCTCCTGGGATGGCACAGGCGCTGCCAGCGAACTCATCAGCTTGCGCTTCGCCACCTCGGCCGTGAAGCGCCCCGCCGCGGTCCAGCCGACCCGATAGCCTGGCGCCAAGGTTTTGGAGAACGAGCTGCAGTGCATCACCAGGCCGTTGCGGTCCCAGGCCTTGGCTGGCCTCGGCCGCCTGGTGCCAAAGTAGAGCTCTCCGTACACATCGTCCTCGATCAGCGGCACGTTGTGCTTGGCCAGCAACTCGACCAGCGCCTGCTTGGCGACATCCGGC
The DNA here is from genome assembly GCF_049274795.1 of Aquabacterium sp. Taxonomy (GTDB): domain Bacteria; phylum Pseudomonadota; class Gammaproteobacteria; order Burkholderiales; family Burkholderiaceae_C; genus Aquabacterium. The sequence continues at coordinate 1,870 of NZ_JBASTH010000060.1, read as the reverse complement.
ATCAGGCTGCCGAGGGGGTTCTGGAAGTTCGGCATCAGCCAGCAGGCCTTGACCGGATGCTCAGCCATGACGGCCGCCAGCGCGTTGACGTCGATACCGGTACGCGGATGGGTGGCCACCTCGACCGCACGCAGCTTGCGGCGCTCAAGTGCCTGGAGCGCCGCATAGAAGGTCGGCGACTCCACCGCGACCAAGTCACCCGGCTCGGTGACCACCTCCAGGCAGAGGTTGAGCGCTTCCATCGCACCGTTCGTGATGACGATCTCTTCGGCGTCGACGCCGCAGCCCATCGCCAGATAGCGCATGGCGATCTGCCGGCGCAGTTCAGCGCTGCCCGGTGAGAGGTCTTCCACGGTCTGCCACGGGTCGAGGCGCCGCATCGCTTTCCCCATGGAGAGCGCCAACTTGGGCAGCGGAAACAACGCAGGGCTCGGAAAGGCCGACCCCATCGGCACCAGGGCGCGGTTCTTCGCATGGCCCAGCACCTGGAAGACAAGCTCCGTGATCTCCACCGGACGACCGGCCGCGGCAGGCGCAGACGGCTCAGGCTCCACATGCTTGCCCACGGCATGGCTGACGAAGTACCCGGAGCGAGGCCGCACCTCGATCAGCCCGCGTGCTTCCAGCAGGTAGTAGGCCTGGAACACAGTCGACGGGCTGACGCCTCTGCTCTGGCAGGTGGCCCGCACTGACGGAAGCCGCTCCCCTGCGCGTATCCGCCCCTGCGCGATGGACTCGGCGACCTCATCGGCAAGGACTTCGTAGCGCTTCATGAACGTGCGTCTGACAGGGGTGACACACCATACCAGCACACCCATCTGATACGCATTTTTCTCAGAAAACTGAGTCTGGTATGCAGCCGAGCAGTCTGGCAAAGTTCTGTATCAGTCACCGCGTGTGTCATCGCCTGTGTCATTGCCTGGAAACGCTCGAAATGATGGATTGGATCCCTACAGTCTTTATTGTGTTCAAGGCTGTCGTGCTGAGCACGGGGATGTTCTTCGCCATCAAATGGCATTACGACCAAGGCAGAAAGGGCAAGGGCAAAGAGAAGCCGAGCGCGGTGCTGCGTGCAGGCGCCAAAGTGGCCGCTGTCTTCTTGCTGGTGCTCGTGGTCCTGCTGCTCCTGACCTTCAACTTTGGCAGGATGCTCGGCCTGGACTTGACCTTGCCTTGACGGCCAAGGCGTGAGCTTGCTGGCGGCTCAATGAACCCGCAGCACCTCGAACTGCTGCCGGGTTGAGGCGACCTGTATCGACACCTCGTCACCCTCGCATTTGCCCAGCAGGCCCCTGCCCAAAGGCGCTTCGGTGCTGATGACCTGAACAAACTGAGCGCCGCTGCCTAAAGTCATGCTGCCCCCAGCCGGGCCGAGAAAAAGCTGTTGCTGCTTGCCCTCCGCATCGACCAGGCAGACCAGCGCGCCGAGCTGTATGCCTTTGCTGGCGTCGTAGGGGTGCGGGTAGAACTGACGCCAATGGGTCATCGCCTGACGGATGGCTTCGGCGCGACGAGCCTGGCCCGTGGCCAGATAGGCGGCTTCCAGCCCCAAGGTGTCGTATTTGTTTTCGGCGATGTTTTCTTCGTGTGTCGCCGTTTCATGGGCCACCCGCGCCGCCTGTTCAACTTGCAGCAGGTCTTCGGCAAGCCGTTGCAGCACCTGCTGTTGCAGCGAGAATTTATCCATGGTGAAAGGTGGTCATATCGAACAAGCGGGGGCCGGGCTTGACTATGAAAGGCTCCGCTAGTGTCCTGTCCCGCTGATACGTGAGCAAAGTCGGTGCAGCTTAGCCAAGATTGAGTGAGCGGCAGCAGTCCACCTGAACGGTTGGCACTCGGTGTTGTATGCGGCGACAAAGTGATCAATGCG
>NZ_JBASTH010000059.1:0-32471 GCF_049274795.1 Aquabacterium sp. | reverse complement strand
CGGTGAAGTTGTTGCCGGTGTTGGTCAGCGTGATGGTCTGGCCGCTGGCCGACACGTTGCTGGTGCCGGTGACGGTGAGCGCCTGCGCCGCACCTTGGCTGACGGCGCCAGCACTGGTGGTCGACAGGTTGCCGGTGACGCTGGTGGTGCCGAAGGCCGTGGTGCCGCCTGCGGTGGTGGTGGTCGTCAGGCCGGCCGCGGAGCCGGAGACGCCGAGGTTGCCGCCGGCGATCAGCGTGGCCGCGCCCGAAGCCGTGATGGCGGCGTTCAGGGCATTGGTGTCGGTGATCTGGACGGCCGCGCCCGTGGCCGAGACGCTGCCGGTGAAATCATTGCCGGTGTTGGTCAGGGTAATGGCGTGACCGCTGGCCGAAAGCGTCGTCGTGCCATCGACATCCAGTGCGCCGTTCTGCGTGATCGCGCCACCTGCGGTGACGGAGAGGTTGCCCCCCACGTTGGAGGCGCCCAGCAGCACGCCTGCTGTGTTGACGATGGTGGCGTGGCCCAGCGCGCCCGACGTATTGACCGACACGCCGCCGGTGACCGCCTGCTGGTTCACCAGGATGGTGGCGTTGCTGGCGCTGGTGGTGTAGCTGGCCCGGCCGCCCACGGTGATGGTGCCGACATCGGTGATGTTGCCGGTGGTGGCCGTGGCCGCGAGATTGCCGCCCACGTTGGAGGCGGCCAGGTCGATGCCTGTGGCGTTGGCCAGGCTGGCATTGCCGTTGGTGCCCGTGGTGTTCAGTGCAACCGTGCCAGTGATGTCCTGCGTGTCGAGCGTGATGGTCGCGTCGTTGCCCGAGGTGGTGTAGCTGGCGTTGCCGCCCACCGTGATCAGGCCGCCATCGGCCAGGTCGCCCGTGAGGGCCGTGACGTTCAGGTTGCCGCCGATCGTTGATGCGTTCAGGGTCAGCGTCCGCGCATTCACGATCTGGACATGGGCATTGCTGCCCGTGGTGCTGAGGGTGACGGTGCCACCGATGTCCTGCTCGTTCAGGGTGATGGTCGCATCCGTGGCCAGGGTGGTGTAGCTGGCGTTACCGCCGACGCGGACGGTGTCGGGGCTGGCCGTGGCGGCATCCGAGATGTTGCCTGCGTTGGCCGTGACATCCAGGCTGCCGCCGACACGGGAGGTGGCCAGGTTGATGTCCGTGTTATTGACGACCGTCGCATTGCCGGTGGGCCCGGTGGTGTTGACCGAAATGGTGCCCTGCACCGCCAGCTTGTCGACGACGATGTCGGCGTTGTTGGCCGTGGTGGTGAACGACGCCGTGCCCCTCACCACCACGCGGTCGGTGGGCGCCCCGCCGATGGTGATGCCCGTGGCACCGCCGCTGGTCACGCTGAGGTTGCCCAGGATGGTGAGCGAAGGCAGCGTGATGTCTGCGGTGCTGAAGTTCAGCGTCAGGTTGCGCAGATTGCTCAGGTTGTTCAGCGGGAACAGGGACGTGAACGTGGAGCCGCCCAGGGCCAGATCACGCACATTGTCCTTGTTGCCGCTGATGGTGAAGACGCCGCCGAAGGCATTGCCGCCATTGCCCAGTTCGATGTCGGAATTGGGGTTCAGCACGGCCACGGTCACGGCATCGCCGGTCGTGAGCGTGGCCCCGCTGGCTTGCGTGATGTGGCTGCTGGAGGTCACCTCCAGCGAGCCGCCGATGTTGGAGGTGGCCAGCACGACGGCCTGCGCATTGTTCAGAACGACGTTGGCGCCCAGGCCGTTGGTGGACAGCGCGATGGCGCCCGTGACGTTCTGGTTGCCGACCGTGATCGTGGCGCCTGAGGCGGTGGTGGCGTAGCTCGCGCCACCGCCCACGCTGATGGTGCCTGTGTCCGTGATGTTGCCGCTGCCGGCCGTGACGCTCAGGTCGCCACCGATGGTGGACGCAGCCAGCGCCACGCCCGTGCTGTTGGTGATGGCAACATCGCCGTTGGCACCGCTGGTGCTAAGCGTGAACGCACCCATCACGGCCTGGGTGTCCAGGGTGATCGTGCGGTTGGCCGTGGAGGCGATGTAGCGCGCCGTGCCGGCCACCGTGATGGTGCCGGTATCGGTGATGTTGCCGTCGGTCGCGGTGACGCTCAGGTTGCCGGCCACGGTGGAGGCGGCCAGGGTCACGCCGGTGGCGTTGACGATGGTGGCGTTGGCGCCCACGCCGTTGGTGTTGACCGTGAACGAGCCGGTCACGGCCTGCTCGTTGACCGTGATGGTGTTGTTGGCCGTGGCAGTGGTGTAGCTGGCATTGCCGCCGACAGTGACAGTGCCGCTGTCGATGATGTTGCCGGCGGTGGCTGTGGCAGTGAGGTTGCCGCCCACGTTGGAGGTGGCCAGGTTCACGCCTGAGGCATTGACCAGGGTGACGTGACCCATGGTGCCCGTGGTGTTGGCCGACACCGTGCCCGTGACGGCCAGTTGGTCAAGATTGATGACCGCATTGCTGGCGGTGGTGGTGAAGCTGGCATTGCCGCCCACCGTGCTGGTGCCGCTGTCGGTGATGCCGCCGGCGCCGCCGCTGGTCACGGCCAGGTTGCCGCTGATGCTCAGGCCTGACAGGTCGATGTTGGCAGCGCTGAAGTTGAGCGTCAGGTTGCGAAGGCTCAGGCCTGCCAGCGAGGGGCTGGCCGCCGATGCCGAGCCGTTGGCCACGGCCAGGTCACGGATGTTGGTCAGCGTGCCTGCGAAGATGATGTTGCCCAGGCTGTTGCCGGTATTGCCCAGGTTGATCTCCGAGGCGGCGCTGCCGACTGCCAGCGTGGTGGTGCCACCGACCGTGAGCGTGGCCCCTGTGGCTTGCGAGATGCTGCTGCCGGAGGTGATGCCCAGGTTGCCGCCCACCGAGGAGGTGGCCAGCACCACATCCTGCGTGTTGTCGATGAGCGCGTGGCCCGTTGCGCCATTGGTGTTGAGCGCGAAGGTGCCTGTCACGTTCTGGGTGTCGAGCGTGATGCCGGTGTTGGCGGTCGTGGCTGTGTAGCTGGCGTTGCCCCCGACCACGATGGTGCCGGTATCGGTGATGTTGCCGTTGCTGGCCGTGACGGTCAGGTCCCCGCCGATGCTGGACGCGGCCAGCTCCACGCCCGTGTTGTTGGTGATCGCGACATCGCCATTGGTACCGTTCGTGCCGACCGTGAAGGCGCCGGTGACCACCTGGGTGTCCAGCGTGATCGTGCGATCAGCCGCCGAGGCGATGTAGCGGGCCGTGCCGCCCACCGTGATGGTGCCGGTGTCGGTGATGTTGCCATCGGTGGCGGTGACATCCAGGTTGCCGCCGATGCCGGACGTGGCCAGGGCCACGCCGTTGGCGTTGACGATGGTGACGTTGGCGCCGCTGCCCAGGGCGCTGAGCGTGAACGAGCCGTCCACATCCTGCTGGTTGAGCGTGATGGTGTTGCCGGCGATGGTGTTGGTGTAGCTGGCATTGCCACCCACGGCCACCGTGCCGCTGTCGGAGATGCCGCCGGTGGAGGCTGTGACCGTGAGGTTGCCGCCCACACGGGACGCCGCCAGCTCCACGTCCTTGGTATTGACCAGGGTGGCGTTGCCGGTGGGGCCCGTGGTGTTGGCCGCCAGCCTGCCCGTGACCGCCAGTTGGTTGGCGAGGATGTTGGCGTTGTTCTCCGAGGTGGTGAAGCTGGCGTTGCCGCCCACCGTGATGGTGCCACCGTCCGTCAGGTTGCCCAGCGTGGCGGTGGCCGTGAGGTTGCCGCCCACGCTCGACGCGGCCAGGGTCAGTGCCGTGGCGTTGACGATGGTGGCATGGCCAGCTGCACCCTGCGTGTTGACGGCGATCGTGCCATCGACCGCCTGGGTGTCGAGCACGATGGTGGTGCCGGCGGTGGAGGCCGTGTAGCTGGCGTTGCCGTCCACATTGACGGTGCCGCTGTCGGTGATGTTGCCGTTGGTGGCCGTGACCGTCAGGTTGCCGCCCACCGTGGAGCCTGCCAGGTGCACATCGGTGGTGTTGACGATGGTGACGTCACCGTTGGCGCCATTGGTGTTCACGGCGAACGAGCCGGTGACGGCCTGCCTGTTGAGCGTGATGGTGCCGTTGGCGGCTGTCGCCGTATAGCTGGCGTTGCCGCCGACACTGACGGTGCCGGTGCCGATGGTGGGCGCCTCCGAGATATTGTCCATGGTGGCGGTGGCCGTGAGGTTGCCGCCCACATTGGAGGCCGCCAGCTTGATGGCGGTGTCATTGACGACCGTGGCATTGCCGGTGGGCCCCGTGGTGTTGACCGCGATGGCGTCTGTCACCGCCAGCTTGTTGGCGACGATGCTGGCGTTATTGGCAGTGGTGGTGAACGATGCGGTGCCATCCACCTTCACGCGGGCGGCCGCTGCGCCACTGATGGTGATGCCGGTAGCGCCGCCGCTGGTGACGCTCAGGTTGCCGGTGATGTCGATGTCGGCCGCGACGAGCGTGACGTTCGCCGTCGTGAAGTTGAGCGTCAGGTTGTTCAGGTTGGTCGTGCCTGAGAGCGAGGGCAGCGCGGCCGCTGCATGGGTGTTGGTGAGCGCCAGGTCGCGGATGCGGGCCTTCTGGTTCAGGGTGATGGCGCCGGCCATGCTGTTGCCGGCATTGCCCAGCAGGATGTCAGAGTTGCTGGCGCCCACCTCCAGCGTGGTGGTGCCGCCCACGGTGAGTGTTGCGCCACTGGCCTGGGTGATGTGGCTGCCCGAGGTGACGGACAGGTTGCCGCCGACGGACGATGTGGCCAACTCGACATCCTGGGCGTTCACGACGACCACGTCGCCGTTGGTGGCGTTGGAGTTGACCGAGATGGTGCCCGCGACGTTGAGTTGGTCGACCACGATGTCGCGTGCCGCGCCCGTGGTGGTGAAGCTGGCATTGCCCGTAGCTGTGATCGTGCCCGAGTCCGTGATGGCGCGGTCACCACCTGTGCCGTTGGTGCCGCTGGTGCGCCCGCTTTCGATCGTGATATTGCGCAGCGACAAGGCCGGCAGGGCGATGACATCGACGTTGCCGGTGTAGATCAGCGTCAGGTCGCGCAGGCTGCTCATGCTGGCAAGGCCGCTGGGCAGTGCCGCATTGTCATGGATGTTGCGGATGGCCAGATCTCGCACGTTGGCAAGCGTGCCGGTGACCGCCACCGTGCCTGCCAGGGAGTTGGCCTGGTTGCCGAGCAGGATGTCGGAGCTGGCCGAGTCCACGCGCAGGCTGGTGTCGCCGCTCACCGTGAGCGCGCCGGTCTGGGTGATGTGGCCGCCGGATCTGACGCTCAGGTTCCCGCGGACACTGCTGGTGCCCAGGGTGACGGCGCTGGTGCTGGTCACACTGACATCGGCCTGGCTGGTTGCACTGACCGTGTTGAAGGAGGCCGCGCCGCCCAGCGTGACGTTGGTGAGCGTGATGCCGTTGGGCGCCGTCGTGGTGGAGAAGGCGGATGTGCCGGTAACGGCCAGGGTAGAAGAGTTGGTGATAGGGCCGCCAGCCGTGATGCTCAGATTGCCTCGCACGCGGCTGGTGCCCAGATTAATCGCATTGCCGCTGACGATGGTGGCGTTACCCGTGTTGGCCAATGCGTCGGTTGTGACCGACAACGTTCCCCCGACCGTGAGGCTGTTGAGGTTGATGTCCTCTTCGGCTGTTGTCGTCTCGAACGATGCATTGCCTGTGACGGCGATGGCGGCGGTGTTGTTGATGGAGCCGCTGTTGGTGGCCGTGGCCGTGAGGCTGCCAGCGACATTGGACGCTGTCGTGGCGAAGGTCAGGTCGCCGCTGTTGCTGACCGTGACGTTGCCGCTGTTGGTGGTCGACACGGACAAGTTGCTGACCTGGGTGCTGACGTTGATGCCCGTGCTGCCGGCGCTCAGCGTGACCAGACCGGAGTCGGCCTGGATCAGGCCGCCGCTGGTCGTGGTGATGCCGCCGATGCCGTCCAACTCCGATCCCGAACCATTGGCCGCGTTGGCCGTCAGCGTGATCGTGCCGGTGCCCTGCACGCGCAGGAGGTTGGCGCCCAGCGAAATGTGCCGTCCGGCAGAAAACACCACGCTGTTGTTGTTGTCCATTGTCAGGTTGGTCTCGAGGAAGATGTCCTGAGACGCCTGCAGGCGCAGTTCGGAGGCACCCGTGACGGTGCCGTCCACATTGATCGAGACGGTCGTGCCCGCGGCATCCGCGAAGGCGACGTCGGGGGTGCCGTTGGGCTTGTTCGTCAGGGTGGTGCCGCCGCTGGCGACCAGGCGGATGTCCTGGGGGTCGAGCAGCAGCACGCCGCCCAGCCCCAACGGGGCATCGAGCTTTACCAGCCCATCGAAGGCCAGCGACTGCTTGCCCGACACCTCCACGAAGCCGCCGTTGCCGCCTTGCTGGCCGCCTTGCGACTCGATGGTGCCGAAGAAACGCGTGACCTCGTCGGACCACACGATGACCTTGCCGCCATCGCCGCCGGTGATCGCATTGGCCTTGATGGTGGCATCCTGGCCGATGTAGGTACGGCTGGCGCGGCGCTCATCGCCCGAGCCCTGGTAGTTGCCGCCCACCAGCACTGTGCCGCCGCCGGCCTGGCCGGAGGCATCCAGGCTGGCCGAGCCGAACAGGCCGACCTTGTCACCCAGCACGCTGATCTGGCCGCCGCGCTCACCGGCGTCATCACCGGTGACATCGACCACGCCGTTGACCGCGGTGACGCCGGAGCTGCCGCCATCGATCACCACGCGGCCTTCGCGTGTGCCCAGGCTGCGTGCCCGGATGATGCCGTCGACGTTCAGCACCGTGTCGGCCAGCGTCTCGCGTGCGCGGGCCTGGATATCCACCGTGCCGCCATCGGCGACGATGGTGCCCAGTTGCGACAGGCGCGTGGCGGCTTCCTGCGCATTGCCCACCTGCAGGAAGATCAGGCCATCGCCATCCAGGTCGAGCAGTGCCTCGGTGCCGGCCGCCAGGCCCACGCGCGGGGCCTCGATGGTGCCGGCCTGCGTCACCTGCGGGGCGACAAAGGCCACGGTGTCACGCGCCTGGATCAGGCTGCCGGCTGCTTGGGTGATGGCGCCGGCGCCACCGGGCACGCTGCTGAACTTGTACTGGCCCTTCATGAAGTCGCCATCGGACATGTTCAGCGTGGACGCGACGAGCGAGCCCACATCGGCCCGGAAACCGCTGCCGAAGACGATGCCGTTGGGGTTCAGGAAGAACACGCGCCCATTGGTCTGCAGGCTGCCCAGCAGGTAGGTCGGGTCGTAGCTGGTGTCGCGCACGAGCAGGCTGGAGCGGCCGCTCAGCATGTCGATGGAGACGGACTCGTTGGCGCGGATGGACGAGTCCTTGGTGTTCACGATGGCGGTGTTGGTGTGCACCGTCACGTTGGTCGAGTTGCCGCTGGTGCTCGACGACACCTGCCCCTGCACCACCTGCCCGATGTTGAATGCCCAACTGGCCATGGGCATCATCGCGGCCATGAGCGCCGCAGGCAGGGGGCGCAGTGCCCAGCGACGCGGGGACGAAGTCAGTTGGCGGGCACGACGTTTCATGGCGAGTCTCAGGATGTCAGGGCGGTACTGCTTGGCGTCAGCAGGGTTATGTGCGGATCAAAGGCTCTTGGTGAACACGGCGTACACACGCGGTGTGCGCTCTTTCTTGTCGTTCACGGCTTCGCCTTGTGTGGGCCAGGCCAAGCTGATCCGCATGGCGAACGATTGCGGCCGGTCCCAGACGAAGCCGATACCGGCGCCGGCCAGCGTGGGCGTGTTGTCGGTCAGCGAGGGCGCGCCCTCCAGGTCTTGGCGCACCTTGGCGAAACCGACGTCGTAGAAGACGCTGAAGACCATCTCGCGGCTGACACGGCCGAAGATCGCTTCCGGCGGCAGCCAGCGCAGTTCGGTGGTGATCAGGTGGGCTGTGTCGGCCGTGCCCTCGCCGGGCGCGAAGGCGCGCACGCCGGACGGGCCGCCCACGCCGAAGCGCTCCGTGGTGTCCAGGTTGACCGACGCGATCTGGCCCTTGTAGCGCAGGTAGGCCAGCAGGCGGTTGTTGATGATGTTCTGCAGGCGCGAGTAGCCGAGCGTGTACTTGTTGAAGCTGCTGGGCACGGCCAGGTTGCCGTCCTTGAGCTTGACCTTGCCGCTCATCCACGTGAGCTCGTAGGCATTCACACCGCCGGTCAGCAGGTTGTCGCGGAAATCACCCACCAGGCCCAGTTGCACATCGTTGGTTTCCTTGTCGGTCGTCAGCCCGGCGATGGTGTCGGTGTAGGACTTCTGCTCGACCGTGGCCAGCGCGAAAGAGTTCAGGTTACGCGAGCGCACCAGCGGGTACAGGCCAAACACGCTGTAGGCATTGGCCGTGCCATGCAGGTCCAGCGTGAAGATGTTTTTGTCGAGCTGGTACTGCACGTGCGAGGCCGAGGCGCCCAGCTTCAGGCCGTCCGAGCCTACCGGCACGGAATAGCTGACCAGACCGAACTTCAGCCCACCGGTGGTGGAGGCCAGTCCGCTCACGGTGAGGTTGTCGCCCAGGCCCAAGGGGCTGGCCACGGTGGCCACGCCCGTCAGGCGGTACTCGCCTGAATAGCGCGACCCGTTGATGTCGAACTCGACGCGACCGCTCACGCGCTCTTCGGCCTGCGGGGTGACGACCAGCGAGGCGGTGCCCGGCGTGCGGCCGGCCTTGACCTCGAAACGCGCGCGCACCCCGTACAGGTCGTTGACGGTGAACACGACCCGCTCCACATCACGCACCTTGAGGATGGTGCCGGGCTTGAGGCGTGCCAGGAAGCGCTCGATCACGTCGCGCTTGACGAGGGATTTCTCGGGCCAGTTCAGGATGACCTGGTCGAGACGGCCTTCGAGGATGGCGATCTTGACGTTGCCGTCCTTGGGGTCCTGTTCGGGCAGGTAGGCGTAGGCCAGGTAGTAGCCCAGTTCGCGCTGCATGAACCGGGTGACGGCCGCGGCGGCATTGACCAGGTCTTCATAGCTGCGCTGCGCCCCTGTGAAGGGGGCGGTCAGGCCGTGCAGGGCCTGTCGCACCTCGGCTGGGGCCGAGTCATCTACCGTGTAGGCCTTGACGTCCAGCGTGATGTCGTCGCTGGGCTTGCCCAGCTCCCGCGGCGGGGCGGCGGCGGGCAGGGGCTCGACGGCCGTGTCCTTGACCAGGGGCAGTTCAGGCTTGATCTGCTCAATGGTGGGCCGGGTGCCGGCGGGGGGCTCGTTCGGGTTCGGCGGGGTCACCCCCTGAGCGACCGCCCAGCCTGCCTGGCTCAATACACAGGCCACGCTCGTGCACAGCAGCCACGAACGGGCGTTTCCTGAAAGTTTTCCCACGGGATCCTCGTCCAAGCAACAGCTAGCCTGGCACCGAGTTTTTCAGGAACGGGCGCAGGGCAGAATAATTGGAAACAAATTCAGCGCGAGTATCGCCGCGGACGAGGTATCCGGTCACCCTGAAGCTAGGGGGCTCTCCTCTTTTGGGGGTGAGGGGAGTTCCGTGTTATCCCTAGTTTTAGGGGGCTGGCCAAGTCACTGTGCCACTGATGGTGGTGGTCGTTCCGACGGGAACGCTGGGCAGGCTGTAATTGGTGAATGTCAGAGTGCGCGCAGTTGTATTGACCGCAGCAGTGCCAGATGCCCCGCACGCTGGGCTACTAGTCCCACCGCATTCAAAACGGTACTGAGTGCCCGAGATGTTGATCTCGGCCTCCATGACTCCCACGGCGCCGGTATTTTGGTCATAGATGAATGCGAGATAAAACGTTCCCGCATCCCTCAACTGAACCGTGACGTCAGTGCCACTCCGGAGTGTGGGTTCTGGACGATTGAGCAGGTAGGTGCCTGCGGCTGTGCCTGTCAGTGTCACCTGCCCTACAGGCGGTGGAGCAATCTTGTCGCCGCTGTCACCACCACCACCACACGCGCTCAGCAGCGTCAGCAGAGACAGGGAAAGAACACTGATCGTGGGCGAGAGGGTCGGGCGCATGGGAGGAGTTTCCTGCTTGAATCGATAGACGGCCCTGATTCTAGGGGCCTGCTTCCCATGATCTGCAACCGGATGTGGCGGCTCCGCGCCGGTGCGAGGAGCGCCCCCCTATTACTAGGGGGTTAGGGGCGATGGCCCAGCCACTTCGCCGTCAGTGAGGGGCGGTTGCGGGCCCCGAATCGGCGGTACAGGGCGGTCACGTACTGGTGCGCCGTGTTGGTGCTCAGGTTGAGCTCGGACGCGATCTGTTTTTCCGACAGGCCGGTCAGCAGGAGCAGCAGCACCTTGCGCTGGTGGGGCGGCAGAGGGCCGGAAGCGAGCACCGGGCCGTGGCTCAGGCTCAGCCAGTTCAGCCAGCGCGACAGCCCGGCCAGTGCCAGCTCCAGCGTGGCGCGGTGCGATTCGGCGAACGGATCACGCCCCTGGGCGCGCATCAGGTGAAAGTGCATGCGGGCGCCGCCGCTCATGGGCAGCGTGAGGGACAGCTCGGGCCCGGTCATCTCCGTGGGGGCGGGCTGGTACAGGGTCCAGAACACCTGCGAGGCGATACAGGCGGTGCCGCCAGGTTGAGTGGAGGCCAGCAGTTCCCAGCGGATGCCGTCGGCGCCCAGTACTTGTGCGAGGCGCTGTAGCAGGTGCAGCAGCCCTGCATCGATCTCGTGCGCGGACAGATCCTGGATCTCCTGCCACAGGCGGGGCAGTTCCAGGTGGCTGGCGGGCGTTGGCGCCAGGTCACGCGTCTCGAATGCAGATGCCAGGGCGACTCGGCGGGCAGGGCGGCGCTGTACCTGGCCCCAGCGGGCGAGTGCGTCGTCTTCCTGCTCCGGCAGAGGTGAAGCGTGACTGGGCAACATGGTGGGCTCCTTGAGTTTGGCGGCATCGTGCCGCAGCGCAGCCGGTCTTGCAACCGTACGAAAGGACGGATACCTGATGTGTAGTGTGTAAAAGTCACGTGGCACATCGAGCGTTGCGGATGGTGAAGCGAAGCCGTCCGCCAGGCATCCGGCCATTGGTACGGATGTGACGCGCCGTGTCACTGTGGGATCATCCCCGCCATGTACACCCTGCTATTCGTGGACGATCACCCGCTGTACCGAGAGGGCATGCGCCGGGCCCTCACCGACGCGATGCCGGAGTTGCGCATCGTGCTGGCCAGCGGCACGGTCTCCGCCCTGGAGGTGCTGGCGGCCGAGCCCGACATCGACCTGTGCCTGTCGGATTTCCAGCTGCCTGACGGTGACGGGCTGATGCTGCTGGGCCATGTGGCCCGCCAGCACCCCACCGTGGCGCGCGGCCTGTTGTGTGGCGCCCCCGATCCGGCGATGGCCCGCCAGGCCACGGTCCTGGGCTGCGTGGCCTGCCTGTCCAAGGACCGGGACATCGCTTCCCTGGGCGAGGCCTTGCGCAAGCTGTTCGATGGGGGCTCGGTGTACGACGTCGAGCCTGCCGCGGTGATGGCGGTCGTGGCCCTGTCGGACAAGCGCAAGGAGATCCTGCGCCTGGCGGCCAAGGGCCTGTCCAACAAGGAGATCTCGGCGCTGCTGGGCATTTCCGAGCGCACCGTGAAGGACCACTGGTCCTACATCTTTGAACAGATGGGCGTGAGCAACCGCACCGAGGCGGTCAGCCAGGCCTTGCGAGAGCGGCTGCTTTGAGCGCAGGACGAGGTTCATGAGCGACCAGGCTGACGCCCGATCCCAACGTCTGCTGGCCGAGCAGGTGGAGCTGGCCTTCCGCGGCGCGCGCGGCGCCGGCTTGCTCAGCCTGCTGGCGCTGCTGACGGCCTGCGCCGCCTCGGTGGCGCTGTGGGACATGGTGCTGCACGAGCGGCTGCTGCTGTGGCTGGTGGTGATGGTGCTGATCCAGGCGATGGGCCTGTGGCTGCACCGGGCCTATGGCCGGCGCTTGGCCCGTGAAGAGGCGCCAGGCCAGGGGCGGGCACGCTGGTGGGCGCGCCTGAAGGTGGCGCAGGCCGGGGCCCTGGGTCTGGGCTGGAGCCTGGGGCTGGTGCTGCTGCACGACCCGGGCAATGTCTACACACTGCTGTATCCGGCGTTCGGCATCGTGGTCGTGGCGGCGGGCAGCGCGGTGCTCTACACGGCGCTGATCTCCAGTCTGTACGCCTTCCTGGCGGGCAGCCTGCTGCCCTCGGTGGTCTATCTGCTGTGGCTGCCCGACACCTATACCGATTACCTGGCCCTGGGTTTTGTCATGCTGGGGGGTTTCCTGCTGGTGGCCGGACGGCAGTCCGAGGCTGCCCTGCGCACTGCCCTGAGCATGCGCCTGGAGGCGGCCGACCTGCTCGAGCACGAGCGCCAGCAGGTGGCCAAGGCCGAGCACGGCGCGGCGCTGACGGAGCTGGCCGCCGCGGAGAAGACCCGCTTCTGGAGCGCCGCCAGCCACGACCTCAAGCAGCCCCTGCACGCCCTGGGCCTGTACAGCGCCCTGCTGCGCAAGGATCCGTCGGATGTGGAGCGGCGCGAACTGATCGACCACATCACCTCCTGCGTGAGCAGCCTGACGGGCCTGTTCGACGCCATCCTGGGCGTCACCCACGCCGAGACGGCCCACCGCAATGCCAAGCCGGCTGCCTTTCCGCTGCAGCGCGTGGTGGACCAGGTGCTGGTGCAGGTGCGCCCCGGCGCGCGAGCCAAGGGCCTGGTGGTGCGCAACGTGCCCTCATCGCTGTGGGTGCATGCGGATCCGGCCGTGATCGAGCGCATCCTGGGCAACCTGCTGTCCAATGCCGTGCGCTACACCGAGGACGGGCGCATCCTGGTGGGCGTGCGCCGCCGGCCGGGCGCGTGTTCGCTGGTGGTGGCTGACACCGGCGTGGGCCTGGCCTCGCATGACCAGAGCCGCATCTTCGATGACTTCTTCCAGGTCAACAACCCGGAGCGTCAGCGCGACAAGGGCTACGGCCTGGGCCTGTCCACCGTGCACCGGCTGTGCGCCGCGCTGGGCTATGAGATCGAGGTGCAGTCCATCCCCGGGCGGGGCAGCCTGTTCGCCGTCACCTTGCCGTTAGACTCCCCGGTGGATACACAAGAAGTACAAGAACCAGTGCCGACGCTGGAAGCCGATCTGAACGTCCTGTTCGTGGAGGACGATCCCCTGGTGCGCGACGCCATGAACCGCCTGCTCAAGGACTGGGGTGTGCGCGTGAGCATGTGCGCCTGCGGCGACGAGGCGCTGGCCATCCTGAGCCAGGAGTTCGACAAGCGCTGGCACGTGCTGCTCGACCACCAACTGGCCGACAACGAGACCGGCCTGCAGGTGGCCGACCGCATCCGCGCCATCATCGGCGACGGCCCCGTGATCTCCCTGGTCACCGGCGAGGTGGACGAGGCCGTGGACCGTGGCGCCGCCGAGCGCGGCATCTCGGTGCTGCGCAAGCCGCTCAAGCCGATCCGCCTGCGCGCGCTGCTGCGCTCGCACCACCTGGACGAGGAGGTGCTCTGATGGCCTCTGCCTTCAACCCCTTCGAGCGCCGTGGCGACTGGCCCGATGCCCTGAGTGCCGCCCAGTGGATCAGGCAGGGTGCGCCCGTGTCTGCCAGCAATGATGGCAAGGCCCTGGCCGTGGCCATGGCCAAGCTGGAGTCGCTCTACAAGAAGGTGGAGGTGGACGACCTGCAGCCCAGGCGCAACCAGGTGTTCGCTGCGCTGGACGATCTGGAAGATGCGGAAAAAGCTGCCAAGGCCGCCTACCGCAGCACGGTGGTGCCGCTGGTGGCGCAGGCGCTGGAGGTCAAGAAGCAGGCGCTGACCCTGGCCAAGCTGTGCCAGGCCGATGCCAAGGTCCCTAAGCCCGTGGTGGTGCTGATGGCCCAGGCGGCCAAGGCGGCCGACGAGGTGAGCGAGGTCTTCAAGGACCTGGGCGAGATCTTCAAGCCGTTCGACGAGGCCCGCAAATCACTGGTCAAGGCCGATGGCCAGTTGCGCAAGACCTTGCAGCCGCACCTGCAGGGCCTGAACAAGGGGCTGGACCAGTGCCAGAAGAACCCCACGCGCGAGCTGTGGGACAAGCTGTGCAAGGGCCCCTGCAACGCCGTGCACAACACGGTCAAGAACACGCCCCGCCTGAAGGATGATTTCTGGGGCGTGTGGAAGGTGCACGACGGCGATTCGTTCTCGCACGCGCTGCAGATGGCCGAGAAATCCGCCAAGGACGACAAGGCCCGGCAGAAGATCGAGGACGTGATCGTGCGCATGTGCAAGGAGCTGCGCGGCGAGCTGCTCAAGCTGGACAAGGCGGTGGGCTGAGGCCCCACCCAGCCCTTTAAGCCCTTCATGCCCCGCGCATGAAAAGCCCTCCGCAGAGGGCTTGGCGGGTCAGTGCCCCGACTGCGGGGCCACCGGGCGGCTCACTTGATCTTGCCGGAGATCACGTCCGCATAGGATGTGGCGATCTGCTTGTACAGCACGGTGAACTCCGTCAGCGCCTGCTTCACCTCCCGCTCGGTGGCGGTCAGGGGCAGGTTGCGCTTGTCACCGTTCGCGAAGGGGATGATGTCCCTGGCCATCTGGCCCGGGTCGGGCAGCTTCTTGGCCAGGGTGGTGCCCTTGAACTTGGCGTCGGCCTTGATCTTGACCAGGTTCAGCAGGTTCTGCGAGATGTCGCGCCCGCCGTTGTTCATCTCGGCGTTGTAGGTGGCCACGTTGGGCGAGGCCTTGATCTTCTGGATCACGCCGGCGCCCTTGGCCATGGCGCTCTTGAAGCTGGGTGCGAACTTCAGCAGGGCGGTCTTGAGCACGGCCTCGTTGGAGATGGCCTTGACGGCGGCGTTGCCCTCTTCGCCCTTCGGGGCCTTCTCCATGGCCTTGTTCTTCTCGGCCTGGATCTTGGCGACCTTCGCGTGGTTGAGCGCATCCGTCAGCAGGTTGCTGGCGCGCTGGAAGACGGCCTCCACCTCGGTCTGCATGATCTTGAGCTGCCGGTAGGTGTCCGGGTAGGCGTCCTTGATCGGGGTCGGCAGGTCGTAGCCGTTCTTGTCCTTGATGGTGGGCTTGAGCTTGATGGCGTCGTCCAGCACCTTCACGTATTTCTTCTTCTCGGCCTCGACCTTGTCGAGCGCCGCCTTGAAGGATTTGATCTTGGCGGGCAGCTCGGCCTCGGCCTTGGCGTTGCCGGCGAACAGGTCCTGCTTGTCCAGCACATCGAGCGCGCTGATGAAACCGAGGGGGCGGTTGGCGTCCTCCAGCAAGGTCTTCAGGACGCCGCCCAGTTTCCGGTCGGTCTTGTTGGCGGTGTTGATGTCCTTGGAGAAGACAACGTTGGCCTTGTTGTAGGTGTCGCCCCAGGACTTGGCGAAGGTGTACGGCATGGATGCTCCCACTGCATGAAGGTTGAATGGACAGTGGGGCTGATTGTGGGCACAGGCATGCCGCAGGGAGTCTGTTCAAAAGGACGGGTTTTGCACGCCTTCGTGCTTTTTCAACACATCCTTGCCATAGACCCCTGCCGCAGTCCTCTGCGCCAATGCCGGGTTGGCCGCGGTCAGGCCCGGTCGATCACCTCGGTCGCCACCAGTTGCTCCACGCTGAACACCACCGTGGCGGCCTTCTCGATGGCCGAGCTGGCATCGGCCAGGCCCAGGCCCAGGTCGAGGCCCAGGCCGATGGCCAGGTCCACGTACTTCACCCAGCCGGGGATGCCGTCTTCCATCGCCTTCAGGGTCTTCTCGAACGCCTCCTGGCGTTTTTCCGCCTTGGCGATGGATTCGTTGATCTTGATGGTGCTCTGGATCAGGATGTCCAGCGCCTTCTCGGATTTTTCCAGCGCCGTGGAGATCTTGCCCACCTTGGGGGCGGGCAGGGACTTCTTGGCCTTGTCGAACTTCTTGGCCCAGGCGGTCTGCTCGTCCATGGCCTCGTAGATCTTCTTGGACAGATCGTGCGACTTCTTCTCGATCTTGGCGATGTCGATCTTGTGCAGTTCGATGCGCGACTTGCAGTTCTTCAGGCTGGGTGTGTCCAGCCCGAGCACCTTGCTCATCGCGTTCAGCCCCAGCTCCTTGGCCGCGTTGCCCTTGGGCGCGTTGTCGATCATGAACTTCTTGAGCACCTTGAGCTCGCCCTGGATCACCTTGGCGATCTGGTCGGCCGACAAGGCCAGCTTGGTGATCTCCTGGCCGATGGCCACGCCGCCGCGCACGATGCCCACGATGCCGATGGGCGACAGGGCGCCGGCCGACAGCACGGACACCGCCGTGCCCGCCGACACCAGGATGGCCGTGACGGCGATCTTGCCCACGGCCTTGATGCGGAAGTCCGACAGGTCCTTCTGGCCCTTCTTGTAGCTCTCGAACAGCTTGACGGCCGCATCGGCCATTTCGCCGCTGGCGGTCTTGAAGGCGTTTTCCAGCGAGGACTGCAGATCCTTGGTGAAGATGGCGGCGGTCTTCGCATCGAACTTGCCCGCCTTGGCCTCTGTCTGCAGGATGAGCTTGGCGGCCTCGTCCATGGCCTTGCGGGCCTTGTCGCCTGCGGCATCCTGCAGCTTGGCCAGCCAGGTCGGGTCCTTGGCGAGCTTCTTGTACAGGTCGTCATCCAGCTCGATGACGACCTGCAGGCTCATGGTCTTGGGCAGCTCGACGCGTTCGAGCTTGCTGCCGATGGCCTTGGTGAGGTATTTGACGGCGTCGTAATCGACGGCGGTCCACTTCTTCGTGCCCATTGCATGAACTCCATTGACATTGAATTTGATGAGGCCGGCGTATGGCGCATGGCTGGCGCGATGCTGCCGTGGCGCAGGCCTTCAATGTTGCACAGTTCGGTGGCGCCGTGGCGCGATGTGATCTGTACCAATGGCCGGGTGGACACCCGTATTTCCCGTTGCAAGGAGGCGTGGTTCACGCCCTGGGGTTCAGATTGCCAGGTCGTAGTCCACGATCAGCGGTGCGTGGTCGCTGAACCACTGGCCCTTGTAGACTGAGGTCTGGCGTGCCAGAAGGGCCAGCTTGGGCGTGGCCAACTGGTAGTCGATGCGCCAGCCCACGTTCTTGGCGCGGGCCTGGCCCCGGTTGCTCCACCATGTGTAGCACTCGTCGGTGGTGTCGGGGTGCAGTTGGCGGTACACGTCGACCAGGCGGGCGGTGTTCTCCAGGTGCAGCAGCTTGCTCATCCAGTCGCGCTCTTCGGGCAGGAAGCCGCTGTTCTTGAGGTTGCCCTTCCAGTTCTTCAGGTCCTGGTTCTGATGCGCGATGTTGATGTCGCCGACCAGGATGTAGTCGCGCTCGGCCGCCAGGCGGGCCAGGTGCGGCTCGACGATGACCAGCCAGCGGAACTTGGCATCTTGCCGCTCTTCCGAGCTGGAGCCGCTGGGGAAGTAGCTGCTGATGATGGACAGCTTGCGCCCGGGCTTGTCGAAGCGCAGCTCCACCCAGCGGCCCTCGGCGTCGAACTCGCCGCTGGGATCGTGCTCACCCAGGCCGATCAGCACGTCGGACGGCTCGTGCTTGCTGTACAGGCCCACACCGGAGTAGCCTTTCTTCTCGGCGTGGTGAAAGTGCCCTTGCATGCCGGCGATGGATTCGAACTTGCCGGCGATGTCGGCGGCCTGCGCCTTGAGCTCCTGCACCCCCATACAATCGGCCGACAGTCCTTCAGCCCATGGGATGAGGCCCTTGGTCGCTGCCGAGCGGATGCCGTTGAGGTTGAGGGATACCAGTCTGAACACGTTGAGATCTCAAGATGACGAACACCCCTACCAGCAACGCCGTGGCCCAGGATTTCGTGGCCTTCGCGGTGCAATCGCAGGTGCTGCGCTTTGGTGAATTCAAGACCAAGGCCGGCCGCCTGTCGCCCTACTTCTTCAATGCGGGGTTGTTCGACGACGGCGCCAAGCTCGGTCGCCTGGCTGAATTCTATGCACGCCGGCTGATCGCGTCCGGGCTTGAGTTCGACATGCTGTTCGGGCCCGCCTACAAAGGCATTACGCTGGCCGCCGCCGTGTCGATCGAGCTGGCCCGCCTGGGCCGCAACGTGCCCTTTGCCTACAACCGCAAGGAGGCGAAAGACCACGGCGAGGGCGGCACCCTGGTGGGCGCGCCGGTCAAGGGCCGCGTGCTGATCATCGACGACGTGATCTCGGCCGGCACCTCGGTGCGCGAATCCATCGACATGATCACCGCAGCCGGTGCCACACCCTGCGGCGTGTCCATCGCGCTGGACCGTCAGGAAAAAGCCACTGCTGGTGGCCAGGACGCTGAGGAGAGTGCCGTGCAGCAGGTGGAACAACGCTACAAACTGCCGGTTGTTTCGATTGCGACCCTGGCTGACCTGTTGCACTATCTGGAAACCCAGGCCGATCCAGCCCTGACGCAGTTCCATCCTGCGGTGCTGGCTTACCGGCAGCGCTACGGGGTCTGAAGCATCCTTGCGCGAACCTTGCCCACGTCAACCCCACCTGATCCGTCCGGAGCCGACTGCATGACCGTTGCTTCTCCTGTTGTTCGTCGCCAACCCTCCCTGGCCTGGGTAGGGGGTGTCGTGCTGGCAGGCGGGTGGCTGCTGTCGGGGGCGGGGCTGTTGTGGCCGCAAGGGGCCCAGGCTGCGGCCAAGACGATCTATTCCTGCACGGACGCCAGTGGCCGCCGGCTCACCTCGGACCGCCCGATCCCGGAGTGTCTAGACCGTGAGCAGCGCCTGCTCAACAAGGACGGCTCGTCGCGCAACGTGATGCCACCGCGCATGAGCCCCAAGGAGCGCGCCGTCCAGGACGAGGCCGACCGCCAGAAGGCCCTGGCCGATGCGGCCTACAAGGATGCCGTGCGCCGTGACCGCAACCTGCTGAACCGTTTCCCTAGCGAGCCGGCGCACCGCAAGGCGCGCGAGGCGGCGCTGGACGATGTGCGCGGCGCGATCGCCTCGTCCGAGAAGCGCATCAAGGATCTGCAGGCCGAGCGCAAGCCGCTGGAGGCTGACGCGGAGTTCTACAAGGGCAAGGCCTTGCCCTACAAGCTGCGCTCGTCACTGGCAGACAACACGGCGTCGCAGGATGCGCAGCGAGAGATCACTGAGAACCATCGCGCGGAACTGGGCCGCATCAACGGCCTGTACGACGTGGAACTGGCCCGGCTCAAGAAGCTGTGGGCCGGTGCCGAGCCGGGCTCGGTGGCGGATGCGCCGGCGCCTGGCCCCGCACCTGCGGCTGTCAGCGTGACCCCGAGCGCAGCCCGCAAGTAGCTGCCCGGTCGCCCTGGCAACGCCGGGTGGCCCGAGGGCGCCCGGCGCTACCGTGTCAGCCCGCGAGCTTCTTCTTGAGCAGCTCGTTGACGGTGGCCGGGTTGGCCTTGCCCTTGGTGGCTTTCATGGCCTGACCGACCAGGGCGTTGAAGGCCTTTTCCTTGCCAGCGCGGAACTCCTCGACCGACTTGGCGTTGGCCGCCAGGATATCGTCCAGGATTTTCTCCAGCTCGCCGGTGTCGGCCATGGGCTTGAGGTCCTTGGCCTCGATGATGGCATCCACGCGGGCCAGCGCGTTGGCAGCGCCTGCCTGCTCGCCCGTCCACAGCGCCTCGAACACCTGGCGTGCGGCGTTGTTGGGCAGGGTGCCATCGCTGATGCGCTTGACCAGCGCGCCCAGCAGCTCGGCGTTCACCGGGCTGGATTCGATGCCTTGCTCGCTGGCGTTCAGGCGGCGCGAGACCTCGCCCATCAGCCAGTTGGACACCAGCTTGGGCGCGCCGCTGGCCGTGGTGGCTTGCTCGAAGAACTCGGCGAAGGCGCGAGACTGCGTCATCATCGTCGCGTCGTACGCCGGCAGGCCGTAGTCCTTCTCGAAGCGCGCGGCCATCACGCCGGGCAGCTCGGGCATCGTGGCCTTCACGCGTTCGACCCACTCGGGCGCGATCACCAACGGGGGCAAGTCGGGGTCGGGGAAGTAGCGGTAGTCGTGCGCATCTTCCTTGGTGCGCATGGCGCGGGTTTCGCCGCGGCCGCCGTTGGCATCGGGGTTGAACAGCACGGTGGCCTGCTGGATGGGCAGGCCGTCTTCGAGCTGGTCGATCTGCCACTGGATCTCGACGTCAATCGCCTGCTGCAGGAACTTGAAGCTGTTGAGGTTCTTGATCTCGCGGCGCGTGCCCAGGGGCGCGCCCGGGCGGCGCACCGACACGTTGGCGTCGCAGCGGAAGGAGCCTTCCTGCATGTTGCCGTCGCAGATGCCCAGCCACACCACCAGCGTGTGCAAGGCGCGCGCGTAGGCCACGGCCTCGGGGCTGGAGCGCATGTCGGGCTCGGTGACCACCTCCAGCAGCGGCGTGCCGGCGCGGTTCAGGTCGATGCCGCTGGATTTCTCGCCGTTGAAGCCGGCGAAGTCCTCGTGCAGCGACTTGCCCGCGTCTTCTTCCAGGTGGGCGCGCACCAGGCGCACCGTGTGGGCCTGCTCGCCGACGAAGAAGCCCACGGTGCCGCCTTGCACCACGGGGATCTCGTACTGGCTGATCTGGTAGCCCTTGGGCAGGTCGGGGTAGAAGTAGTTCTTGCGCGCGAAGATCGAGCGCGGCGCCACGACGGCGCCCACGGCCAGGCCCAGCGCGATGGCGCGGTCGACCGCGCCGGTGTTCATCACGGGCAGCGTGCCGGGTAGGGCCAGATCGACGGCGCAGGCCTGGGTGTTGGGCTCGGCGCCGAAGCGGGTGGAGGCGCCCGAGAAGATCTTGGACGCGGTGGACAGCTGGACGTGCGTCTCCAGGCCGATGACGACCTCGAAGCCGCGGATCAGGTTGGTGCTCATGGTGTCGGTGTCGTCGTGATCAGGCGTCGAGGGCGGCAAGGGCTGCCGGGGCGCGCAGGTGCCAGTCGGTGGCCTGCTGGAAGGCGTGCGTGGTGTGCAGCAGCGCGGCCTCCTGCCAGTAGTTGCCGATCAGCTGCAGGCCCACGGGCAGGCCCTGGTCGCCGAAGCCGGCGGGCACGCTCATGCCGGGCAGGCCGGCCAGGCTGGCGGGCAGGGTGAAGATGTCGGCCAGGTAGTCGGCCAGCGGGTCTGTCTGCGAGCCGATGGGGCGTGCCACCGTGGGCGACACCGGACCGGCGATCACGTCGCACACCTTGAAGGCGGCCTGGAAGTCATCCGCGATCATGCGGCGCAGCTTCTGGGCCTGCAGGTAGTAGGCGTCGTAGTAGCCGTGCGAGAGCACGTAGGTGCCGATCATGATCCGGCGCTTCACTTCAGGCCCGAAGCCTTCGGCGCGGGTCTTGCGGTACATGTCGGCCAGGTCGGTGTACTGCTTGGCGCGGTGGCCGAACTTGACGCCGTCGAAGCGGCTCAGGTTCGACGAGGCCTCGGCCGGCGCGATGATGTAGTACACGGGGATGGACAGCTCGGTGCGCGGCAGGCTCACATCCACCAGCGTGGCGCCGAGCTTTTGCAGCTGGGCCAGGGCCTCGCGCGTGGCGGCCAGCACATCGGGGTTCACGCCTTCGCCGAAGAATTCCTTGGGCACGCCCACGCGCAGGCCGGCCAAGGGCTGATCGGCCGTGGCACCGGCTCGCGGTGTGCGCAGCGCGGCGGCCAGGTCGGGCACGGGTTGCTGGGCGCTGGTGGCATCGCGCTCGTCGAAGCCGCTCATGGCCTGCAGCACCAGGGCGCAATCCTCGGCGGTGCGGGCCAGCGGGCCGGCCTGGTCCAGGCTGGAGGCGAAGGCGATCATGCCGTAGCGCGAGCAGCGGCCATAGGTGGGCTTGATGCCGGTGACGCCTGTGAGCGCGGCCGGCTGGCGGATCGAGCCGCCGGTGTCTGAACCGGTGGCCGCGGCCACCAGGCGGGCCGAGATGGCCACCGCTGAGCCGCCGGACGATCCGCCCGCGATCTGGTCCAGCGCCCAGGGGTTGCGGGCCACGCCGTAGGCCGAGTTCTCGGTGGCGCCGCCCATGGCGAACTCGTCGCAGTTGAGCTTGCCCACCGAGACCATGCCGGCCGCGTGCAGGCGGGCCACGATGGTGGCGTCGAAGGGGCTCTGGTAGCCTTTGAGCATCTTGGAGGCGGCCGTGGTCGGCTGGCCCTGCGTCACGAAGATGTCCTTGTGGGCGATGGGCAGGCCATCCAGCGGGCCGAGGGCCTGGCCGGCCGCACGGCGGGCGTCGGCCCCACGGGCGGCGTTCAGCGCGCCCTCGGTGTCGACGTGCAGGAAGGCGCCCAGCTCGGCGTGGCGCTTGATGCGGGCCAGTGCGTGGCGGGTCAGGGCCTCGCTGGTGGTCTGGCCGGCGGCCAGGCGGGCCGAAGCTTCGGCCAGGGTCAGATCGTGAAGGTCTTGGGGTGCTTGTGTCATGGGGGCACTCATTCGATCACCTTGGGCACGAGGAACAGGCCGCCGTCGCGGGCGGGGGCGTTGGCCATGTTGGCCTCGCGCTGGTCGGGCTCGGTGACGGCGTCCTCGCGCAGGCGCAGGGGCACGTCCTCGATGGCCGACAGGGGGGTGTACAGGGGCTCGACGCCGGAGGTGTCCACGGCGCGCATCTGCTCGACGATGCCGAAGAAGCCGTTGAGCTGCGCGAGCATGGCGTTCTGCTCGTCGGTACTCAGCTCAAGGCGGGCCAGCTGAGCGATGCGGCCGATGTCCTCGGGGGTCAATGTGGCGTTGTTCGAAGCCATGGTGTGCAAGCGTGTCAGGGGTGAGCGCCAGGTTGGTGGCCTGGACTGGGGGCGAAAAGCCTGCTCATTATCCCGCCTATCCCGGAACGACAAAAAGCCCGCCTGGGGCGGGCTGTGCATGGATTCCAGGCGTTGCGGCGGGATGTTCGCGCAGGCCCGAGGGGGGCTCATGCCTCAAGTCGGGCTTGCGCGCCTCTGTTGTCCTCGCCGGATGTACCGCGCTGCCAGCAGGGGCAAGGCGCCAGCAGCAAACAGGAGGGATGACGAGGGCTCTGGAACCGGGGCAAACACAATCTGCAAGGGTTGCGAGGCCATCCTGCTCGACCAGTTCCCTCCGACGTTGACGTAGTAGTTGGGGGCAAGGAGGTAGGTGGCGCCGTTGGCGATGGCGTCCTGGATGGTAGCGACCGAGGAAATGGTGGCTGTCGCCACGGTGATGGTTGCCTGCTCGCCGGGGGCCAGGCTCGACACCTGGGGTGGGCGCGCGGTGAGCGTCAGGACAGGGCGCGATTGCGCGTCGAGCAATACCCCGAAGTTCGGTAGCGAACCATCGGACAGCACGAACGATCCCAGATTGACCGAGTCGGTCGAGGTCGGGGCGTTTTTCACCAGCACGTTGATCGACAGTGAAGTGGTCGATGCGTCTGAGATGGTGAGCACGTCGGGCGCGAACGACCAACTCCAGGTCGTCTCCGCACGAGCCAGCGAAGAAATGAGTGCGCACGCGATGGCGCAGACAACTGCCGTCTTGTTCATGGTCCTCCCGACCGTCTTCGTGTGATTCGTTTCAATCCTATCTCAGCGGTAGGGCTGCCGGCCTGGTTTCCGATGGCAACCCCTCAATTGCGCGTGGCTGCAGATACTACCGCCGGGACTACCGCCGGGCTTGGCTCAGGGGTAGCTCGGACATGGGGGAACCCGTCGTCCCGGAGTTGAGGCAGCAGCGCGTATCGAGGTAGGTTCGGAAGGCCGCGCACCGCACGAGCCTGAGCCCAGAAGCTGAACGCGCTCAAGAAGTACTTAGCAAGCGCTTACGAGAGCTCTGCAATCTGTGGGAAAATCATCTGTTATCCATCACCACCCGCAGCTGCTGTGGACTGCCGGTTGGCCGTGAGCCCGGATGCCTGCCCGATGACCTCGGGCTTGGTTGCACCCGAGAGGCCCCCACCCGCATCGATCCCGGTTGCCGGAGCCGTATTCATGTTCGGAACCTTCCGCCGCTACTTTTCCACCGACCTCGCCATCGACCTGGGCACCGCCAACACGCTGATCTTCGTGCGTGACAAAGGCATCGTGCTCGATGAACCCTCGGTCGTCTCGATCCGCCACGAAGGCGGGCCCAATGGCAAGAAATCCATCCAGGCCGTGGGCCACGAGGCCAAGGCCATGCTGGGCAAGGTGCCCGGCAACATCGAGGCCATTCGCCCGATGAAGGACGGCGTGATCGCCGACTTCACCGTCACCGAGCAGATGCTCAAGCAGTTCATCAAGATGGTCCACCCGCGCTCGGTGCTCAAGCCCAGCCCGCGGATCATCATCTGTGTGCCCTGTGGCTCCACCCAGGTCGAGCGCCGCGCCATCCGCGAATCGGCCCTCGGCGCCGGTGCCTCCGAGGTCTACTTGATCGAAGAACCCATGGCCGCGGCCATCGGCGCGGGCCTGCCGGTTTCCGAGGCCTCCGGCTCCATGGTGGTCGACATCGGCGGCGGCACCACCGAGGTGGGCGTGATCTCGCTGGGCGGCATGGTCTACAAGGGCTCGGTCCGCGTCGGCGGCGACAAGTTCGACGAGGCCATCATCAGCTACATCCGCCGCAACTACGGCATGCTGATCGGCGAACCCACGGCCGAATCCATCAAGAAGCACATCGGCAGCGCTTTCCCGGGCTCCGAGGTCAAGGAAATGGAAGTCAAGGGCCGCAACCTGTCGGAAGGCGTGCCCCGCAGCTTCACCATCTCCAGCAACGAGATCCTCGAAGCCCTGACCGACCCGCTCAACCAGATCGTGTCGGCCGTGAAAAACGCGCTGGAGCAGACCCCGCCCGAACTGGGCGCCGACATCGCCGAGCGCGGCATGATGCTGACCGGCGGCGGCGCGTTGCTGCGCGATCTGGACCGCCTGCTGGCCGAAGAGACCGGCCTGCCCGTGCTGGTGGCCGAAGACCCGCTGACCTGCGTGGTGCGCGGTTGCGGCATCGCGCTGGAGCGCATGGACCGCCTGGGCAGCATCTTCACCTCCGAATAAGGCCGTTCGCCGCGCTGGCGGTGTGATGAAGAAGAACCATGACGCTGGGCACGCTGGACCGCACCCCGCCGCCCTTCTTCAAGCAAGGGCCGTCGGCGCTGACACGCCTGCTGTTCTTCTCGTCGCTGGCCGTGTTCATGATGGTGGCCGATGTGCGCTTCCAGGTGACGCAGCCCTTGCGCGCCGCGCTGGCCACCGTGCTGCACCCCATCCAGCAATCGCTGCTGGCGCCGGTGCATGGCTGGGAGCAGGCCGGCCACTACTTGCGTGGCCTGGATGAGGCCCGCCGCGCCGAGAACGTGGCCGAGCAGGCCGTGGCCGCCCAGGCCGAGCGCGTGATGCGCGTGGCCAGCCTGGAGGCCGAGAACACCCGCCTGCGCCAGCTGCTGGAGCTGCGCCCTCGCATCAACGTGCAGACCCTGGCCGCCGAGGTGCTCTACGACGCCCCTGATCCCTACACCCGCAAGGTCGTGCTCGACCGGGGCGGGCGCCATGGCGTGGTGCTGGGCGCGCCCGTGCTGGACGAATCCGGCGTGCTGGGCCAGGTCACCCGCGTGTACCCGCTCACGGCCGAGGTCACCCTGGTGACCGACCGCGATGCCGCCGTGCCCGTGCTCAATGCGCGCACGCAGCAGCGCGGCGTGGCCTACGGCATGCCGCAGGCGCAGGGCATGGAGCTGCGCTTCATGGCGGGCAATGCCGATGTGCAGCAGGGCGATCACCTGCTGACCTCTGGCCTGGACGGCATCTACCCTGCCGGCTTGCCGGTCGCCAAGGTGCTCAAGGTGGACCGCCGCGCCGATTCGGCGTTCGCACGGATCTGGCTGACACCGATGGCCGAGCCCGATTCGCCCAAGCACGTGCTGGTACTGCACCCTGTGCAGGATCAACTGCCGGCGCGCCCCAGTGACCCGGCGGCTTCGGCAGCGCACGCAGGGCAGGGCGCGTCCCTGGCCTCCCTGCCGGCGCCGGGCACCAGTGCGGTCCCGCCGCAGGAGGGGCGTGCGCCATGACCATGATGCCGCGCGGCTCGCAACTGCTGTTGCCCGTGAACCCGGTGTTCATCTGGGTCACGCTGCTGCTGGCGCTGATGCTCAACCTGCTGCCGGTGGGCCGGGTGCCGGCCCTGCCCGATGTGCTGGCCGTGGTGCTCGTGTTCTGGAACGTGCACCAGCCACGGCGTGTGGGCGTGGGCGCGGCCTTCGTGTTCGGCCTGTTCATGGATGTGCACGACGGCGCCCTGCTGGGTCAGCACGCCCTGGCCTATACGCTGCTGAGCTTCTTCGCCATCACCGTGCACCGCCGCCTGCTGTGGTTCACGGTGGGTTCTCAGGCGGTGCAGATCCTGCCGCTGTTCGTGGCGGCCCACGCCGTGGCCCTGCTGGTGCGGCTGGTGGCGGGCGCCACCTTCCCGGGCTGGGGGCTGCTGGCGGCGCCCCTGTTCGAAGCTGCCCTGTGGCCTGTGGCGCACATGCTGTTGCTGGCCCCCCAGCGGCGTGCACCGGATCGGGACAAAAACCGCCCCCTCTGATTTATGCCGAGGAATTCGGACGATTCGTGACTGAATTCACGAACCAATGGGGTGCATTCCCCACCAAATCCGGGATTGCGCAACTGTTTCTAAGCGTTAAAAATTTGCCATCTTGTTTCGGGCCGCTCACGGCGACCCTTGACAGTGCATTTTTTTGACGCGTGATCTGGCAGCCCCCTTCAAGCGGCGGTGTCTGGTGACGCTGGCCAAGTTGTCTTGATGAGGTTGTTGTCATGAACCATGTCTACCGATTGATCTGGCGTGAGGCCGCAGGTGGTTTCGTTGCGGTGTCCGAGATGGCCCGCGCCTGCGGTGCCCGCACGGCCAGCAAGGCGGCGGCGGTGTCCAGCGCGCTGCTGCTCGTGGCCGGCGCGCAGGCCGCTGGCACCGGCTTCAACGTGGTCGATGGCAGCGCGACGCGGGCGACCAATGGCGCCACCAGCACCGTCACGCAGACCAGCCATGGCGTGCGCATCGACTGGCAGACCCTGGGTGTGGCCGCCGGCGAAACCCTGAAGTTCATACAGCCTTCGGCCAGTGCCGTGGCGCTCAATGTGATCAAGGGCGGCGTGGCCACCGAGATCCTGGGCCAACTGCAGGCCAACGGCAACGTCTTCATCCTCAACCCCGACGGGGTGCTGGTGAGGGCGGGCGCACAGGTCAGCGTGGGCGGTTTCCTGGGCAGCACGAACGATCTGGTGTCCTTCAACCCCGCGACCGGTGCCCTGGTGCTCCAGGCCAACAACAGCACGGCCGAGGTCAATAACGCCGGCTCCATCGTGGCCACACAGGGCGGCATGGTCGCGCTGGTGGGCAACAAGGTCATCAACTCCGGCACCATCGTGGCGCCGGGCGGCGGCATCTACCTGCTGGCAGGCGACCGCGTGGAGTTCACGCCGGCCGATGGCAGCCCCTTCACCTACAGCCTGACGACCGACACGACCCGCGCCAAGTCAGTGGCCAACATCGGCAAGGGCTCGCTCAGCGCCGCCGGCGGCGCCATCGTGATGGACGCCCGCTCGACCAAGCAGGCCGTGGTCAATGCCCGCGGCGTGATATCGGCAGGCAGCGTCAGCCAGGGCCCGGACGGCTCGATCCGTTTGACCGCCCTGGGTGGCAAGGGCGAGATCACCAGCACGGGCAAGCTCAGTGCCGGGGCTTCGGGCCACATCTCGGCCGAGCTGGATGCGGGCGGCCATCTGGTCTACACCGTGGGCGACCCCAACAATGCGGCACCGGCTCCATCCAATGACCAGTGGCTCACTGCCCAGGACAAGACCTACGACGGTACCGATGCGGCCAATGTGGCGGTGAACCTGACGTCGTTCGGTCAGGCGGCTTTCTTCCTCGACTTCACGCTTGGGCAGGCCAAGTTCACGTCGCGCAATGCGAACGAGCAAGCCACGGTGACCGTGAGCGGGACGATCATCCAGCCGGAAGGTGGTCAGATTCTGCTGCCCAAGTCCCTGACAGCCGCGATCCACCAGGCAGAGCTCACCGTCACCAGCGGCGACGTGAGCAAGACCTATGACGGCACGACCAGCGCGCTGGGCTCGGCCGTGGTGCTGTCGGGCCTGGTGCAGGGCGACAGCGTGTCCGGCGGCAACTTCGCGTTCACCAACAAAAACGCCGGCACGGGCAAGACCGTGACGGTGGACGGCGTGACCGTGGACGACGGCAACAACGGTGGCAACTACAAGGTCACCTACGTTGACAACACCACCAGCAACATCGACCGGGCCCAGCTCACGCTGAGCGCGGTGTCCGACACCAAGTCCTTCGACAACACCACCAGCTCGACCGGCGCGCCGCAGGTCAGCGGCCTGGTCGCCAACGACAACGTCGCCAGCCTGAGCCAGGCCTTTGACAGCAGCGCCGTGGGTGCCCGCACGCTCAATGTGAATGGCTACGTGCTCAACGATGGCAACAACGGCAACAACTACGAAGTGACGCTGGTGACCGCCTCGGGCGCCATCACCAACCCGCCTCCTCCGAACCCGCCGACCAACACGCCTGATCTGGGCTCGGTGATCAACAACGGTGGTAACGTACCCACCCAGCTCAACGTGGACTTGGCTGGATTGGGCGATCTGCTGGCACAACTGCCCCCGACGGCCGCTGGCGAAGAGGACGACCCGAAGAAGATCAAGGCGCGTCGACGCAGTGACCGCAGCCCGCTGCGGGTCACCGATGGTGGCGTGAACACGCCGCCCACCCTGCGCTGAGCCCCTCGGGGGCTTCCCAGATCCAGGTCGCGGCCCCACCGGCCGTGACCTTCTGCTTTTTCAGGAACACGAATGATGAAGCGTGATTCGGCAATGACGCGGGCCCTGCGCCCTGGTGCGATCGGCATGGCGGCCCTGCTGTGCCTGGCGGCTACGGTCCAGGCCCAGCAAGCGGCGCCCAGCGCGGGCGATGTGCTGCGCTCGGTGCAGCCCCCGACGGTGCCCACGCCGCGCCCGGCCGATCCCGAGGCCGTGCAGCTCAACAAGCCCGCGCCGGCCGCGCTCTCGACCTCGTCGGTGCGCATCCAGGTGCGCGGCATCAAGGTCACCGGCGCCACGGTGTTCAGCAATGACCTGCTGACCAGCCTGGTGGGCGATCTGATGGGCAAGCAGGTCACCCTGGCCGATCTGCAGGCCGCGGCCCAGCGCATCACCGACCACTACGAACAAGCCGGCTACGCCGTGGCGCATGCCGTGCTGCCCGCGCAGGACATCGTCGATGGCGTGGTCGAGTTCCTGGTGCTCGAAGGCCGTGTGGGCTCATCCCGCGTGAACAACAGCTCCCTGGTGAGCGATGCGCAGGTGCAGGCCATGCTGGGCGGCGAAGTCAGCCAGGGCAAGGTGGTGCACGAGCCCTCGCTGGAGCGCAAGCTGCTGCTGCTGGGCGATACGCCAGGCATCAGCCGCGCCACCGTCAATCTGCAGCCTGGCGCGCAGGTCGGCGAGACCGACTTGGCCGTGGCGGTCGAGCCCGGCCCCCGCGTGTCCGGCCAGCTCGATGTGGACAACCACGGCAACCGCTACACCGGCTACCACCGCCTGTCCAGCACGGTCAACGTCAACAGCCCCCTGGGGCTGGGCGACCAGTTCCAACTGCGCTCGCTGGCCACCGACGAGCGTCTGGGCAATGTGCGCCTGGGCTACCGCGTGCCCGTGGGCGGCTCGGGCCTGACCGTGGGGGCTTCGTGGTCGCAACTGCGCTACCAGCTGGCTCGCGAGTACGACGCGCTCGACGCCCGGGGCTGGTCGCGCATCAGCTCGGTCTTCGCCAGCTACCCCATCCAGCGCTCGCTGGACCACAACCTGCTGGCCACGCTGACGTATGACGACAAGTCCTTCGAGGACCGCATCGAGGCGGTGTCGCCCGCGGCCGTCACCCGCAAGGGCAGCCAGGTCGTCTCGCTGGCCCTGAACGCCTACGGCAACCTGCCCACCGACGGGCTGGTGCTGCCCACCTACGCCGCTGCCGTGGTGCTGAGCCAGGGCGAGCTGGACATCCGCACCCCCACCGTGCGCAGCAACGACGCCGCCACCGCCCGCACCGAAGGCAGTTTCACCAAGCTGGCCGCCACGGGCAACATCACCCTGCCGCTGTCCGGCAACTGGTCGTTGTTCGGCTCGGGCTATGCCCAGTTCGCGTCCAAGAACCTGGATGCTTCCGAGAAGCTCTCGCTGGGCGGCGCCTCCGGCGTGCGCGCCTACCCGCAGGGCGAAACCCCGGGCGACGAGGGCTACATCCTGTCCGGCGAAGTGCGCTACACCATCCCGTTGCGCCCTGTGCAGCTGGCCGGCTTCGTCGATGCCGGCGGCATCCGCATCAACAAGAACCGCTACACCACGGGTGACAACGAGCGCTTCCTGAGCGGCGTGGGTGCGTCCGTCACCTGGGCGCCGCTGCCGACGGTGGGCCTGAAGCTGATGGTGGCCAGCCGCCTGGGCAGCGAGAAGGTGAAATCCGAGCAGGATGCCGCCACCCGCTGGTGGCTGCAGGGTATTTGGCGCTTCTGATCGGTTGAGGGGCAGGGTGACGAAACCCTGCCGGCCACCTGAACCTCTGGCCTCGATGGGTGTCTGAAACCCCGGGGACACCGTCGTGTGCCCGGTGATCCGGGCTACGATAGAGGGTTGGACCCGAGACGTGGCCCGCGCATGACCGAAATCAAGAATCTCGAAGTCGAACTGAGCCGTTTTCGCACACGTTTGTGGGCAGCGGCTGGCTTCGTGCTGTTCTGTTTCGGCATCCTGGTGGCGCGGCTGCTGGTACTGCAGGTGGCCCGCCACGACGAGCTGGCCACCCAGGCCGAGAACAATCGCATCGCGGTGGTGCCCATCGTGCCCAACCGGGGCCTGATCGTCGACCGCAACGGCGTGGTGCTGGCCAACAACTACTCCGCCTACACGCTGGAGATCACGCCCTCCAAGGTGGAGGATCTGGAAGCCACCATCGACGCGCTGTCCCATGTGGTCGACATCCAGCAGCGCGACCGCCGCCGCTTCAAGCGCCTGCGCGAAGAATCCAAGAGCTTCGAATCCATCCCCATCCGCACCCGCCTGACGGATGAAGAGGTGGCCCGCTTCACCGCGCAGCGCTACCGCTTCCCGGGTGTGGAGATCCAGGCCCGCCTGTTTCGCCACTACCGCTATGGCGAGGCCGCCAGCCATGTGCTGGGCTACATCGGCCGCATCAACCAGAAAGAAAAGGCCGCGATCGAGGAGTGGCCCGAGGAAGAGCAGGCCAACTACCGCGGCACCGACTACATCGGCAAGCTGGGCATCGAGCAGGCCTACGAGAAGGATCTGCATGGCATCACCGGTTTCGAAGAGGTCGAGACCAGTGCCGGCGGCCGCGCCGTGCGGCGCCTGCGCTCCAACCCGGCCACACCGGGCAACACGCTCACGCTGTCGATCGACATCAAGCTGCAGGACCTGATCGAGAAGCTCTACGGCAACCGCCGTGGCGCGCTGGTGGCGATCGATCCGCGCAACGGCGAGGTGCTGGCCTTCGTGAGCAAGCCCACCTTCGATCCCAACCTGTTCGTCGACGGCATCGACACCGAAAGCTGGCGCGACCTGAACGAATCGCCCGACAAGCCGCTGCTCAACCGCGCGCTGCGTGGCACCTACCCGCCAGGCTCCACCTACAAGCCCTTCATGGCGCTGGCGGCCCTGAACACCGGCAAGCGCCATCCGTCCACCATCATCATGGACAACGGGGTGTTCATGTTCGGGGGCCACCGCTTCCGCAGCCCCGAGAACGAGCGCGGCGGTGCCATGGACATGCGCCGCGCCATCACCGAATCGAGCAACGTCTACTTCTATTCGCTGGCCAATGAGCTGGGCGTGGACACGATCCACGACCAGATGGAGCCGCTGGGCTTCGGGCGCCTCACGGGCATCGACCTCAAGGGCGAGGTCACGGGCATCCTGCCGTCCACCGAGTGGAAACGCAAGGCCTACCGCCGCCCCGAGCAGAAGAAGTGGTACGCGGGCGAAACCATCTCGCTGGGCATCGGCCAGGGCTACAACACCTTCACGATGCTGCAGATCGCCTCGGCGCTGTCCACGATGGTGTCGAATGGCCAGCGCTTCCAGCCCCGGGTGGTGCGCGAGATCGAGGATGTGGTGCAGCGCCACCGCAGCGAGGTCTCTGGCCACCCGCTGGCGCCCGTGCCGATCAAGCCCGAGCACGCCGAGCTGATCCGCTCGGCCATGTCGGCGGTGGCCCAGGTGGGGACGTCCTCACGCGTGTTCGCTGGCGCGGCCTATACCAGTGGTGGCAAAACGGGCACGGCGCAGGCCGTCACGCTCAAGCAGAACGAACGCTACCGTGCCTCCAACATGGACGAGTACCGCCGCGACCACTCGTTGTACGAGGCCTTTGCCCCGGCCGAGTCGCCCCGGGTGGCGCTGGCGCTGATCGTCGAGAACTCCGGCTTCGGTGCCGCCGCCGCCGCGCCCATCGCCCGGCGTGTGCTGGACTACCTGCTGGCTGACGTCTACCCCAGCGAGGAAGACATTGCAGCGGTGCAGCAGGGCAAGGCCGGCGCGCCCATCGGCACGCCGCGCAAGGCCAGCGAGGTGCCGCTGCCGCGCGGCCGTGATGCCTTCGCGATGGACACGCCGGTGAGCGGGCCGCAACCGGCGGCTTCTGCAGCT
>NZ_JBASTH010000058.1:0-18951 GCF_049274795.1 Aquabacterium sp. | reverse complement strand
AGATGAAGTAGCGCTCGCCTTCCGGGAAGATGGTGGACATGGCGTCGAAGTAACGCGTCTTGAACGCGTCACCGGCGAACCAGTACTGGGGGATGTCGCCTTCTAGGTCGAAATCCAGCTTCTCGCGCGGAACAATCACGGGGGCATCAGATGCATGCTTGCTCATGGGCCTGTCCTTCTCATCGTGCCGCCACTGTAGGCTTTCGGCCAGGAAAGCGTGAGAGGTTGCGGCGACAGATGGAGGAAGATTTTGCGACAAGCACGGCGCCAGGCCCCTGGGATTTGCCCAGGGGTTGACCGCCTCACCAGGCCAGTGACGTGTACTTGGTGACCAGATACTCGTCCAGCCCCTGGTGTCCGCCCTCGCGACCCAGGCCCGACTGCTTCACCCCGCCAAAGGGCGCCACCTCGCTGGAGATCAGCCCGGTGTTCACCCCCACCATGCCCGACTCCAGCGCCTCAGACACGCGGTGCACGCGGCCGATGTCACGGCTGTAGAAGTAGGCCGCCAGGCCGAAGGGCGTGTCGTTGGCCAGGCGGATGGCCTCGGCCTCGTCGCGGAACGGGATGATGGCCGCCAGCGGGCCGAAGGTTTCTTCACGCCCCACCAGCGCATCGGCCGGCACCTCGGTCAGCACCGTTGGCGCAAAGAAGTGGCCCTGAGCCAAAGCGCCCTCACGCGCACGCTGGCCACCCAGGCGCAACTTGGCGCCCACCGACAGGGCCTGCGTGATGTGCTGCTCGACCTTGGCGCAGGCCGCCTCGTTGATCAGCGGGCCGCTGGTGATGCCGTCCTGGCTGCCATCGCCCACACGCAGTGCGGCCACCGCGGGCAGCAGGCGCTCGACGAAGGCCTCGTACACGCCTTGCTGCACATAGATGCGGTTGGCGCACACGCAGGTCTGGCCGCTGTTGCGGAACTTCGAGGCCATGGCCCCCTGCACCGCGGCATCCAGATCAGCGTCGTCGAACACGATGAAGGGCGCGTTGCCGCCCAGCTCCAGCGACAGCTTCTTGATGGTGCCGGCGCACTGCGCATAGAGCAGCTTGCCCACGGCGGTCGAGCCGGTGAAGCTGAGCTTGCGCACCACGGGGCTTTCGCACAGCGCGGCGCCAATGGCCTTGGGATCACCCGTGATCACCTGCAGCACGCCAGCAGGGATGCCGGCCTCCTGCGCCAGGTGAGCCAGCGCCAGGGCCGACAGCGGCGTGGCCTCGGCGGGCTTGACGATCATGGGGTTGCCCACGGCCAGCGCAGGCGCCACCTTGCGCGTGATCATCGCCAGCGGGAAGTTCCAGGGCGTGATGGCGGCGCACACGCCCACCGATTCGCGCGTGACCACCAGGCGGCGGTCCGGCCAGGGGCTGGGGATGGTTTCGCCATACACGCGGCGGGCTTCTTCAGCGAACCACTTGATGTAGGCGGCCGCGTAGGCGACCTCGCCCCGTGCCTCTGCCAGGGGCTTGCCTTGCTCGGCCGTCATCAGGCGGGCCAGATCTTCGGTGTGCTGCAGGATCAGGTCGTGCCAGCGCACCAGCAGCGCTGAGCGCGCCTGGGCGGTCTGCTGGCGCCAGGCGGGCCAGGCCTCGGCCGCCGCGGCGATGGCGCGGTGGGTCTCGGCCGCGCCCATCAGGGGCACCTGGCCGACCACGGCGCCTGTGGCCGGGTTGCGCACCTCGAAGGTCTCGCGCTGGTCGGCATCGAGCCACTGGCCGGCAATGTAGGCCTGCTGGCGCAGGAGCGATGGGTTCTTCAGGTCAAGCATGTCTCATCACGCCGACGTTTGCGTCGGCGTGTCCATGAAGGGTAGAAAGAAGGCGAGCGGTGTCTTTGGTGCTCAGCCCTGCTCTTTCGCAAGGGCCTGCAAGGCCAGTGCCGCCGCCTGCCGCACATGGGCCTCGGCGGCCTGTTGTGCGGCCTGCGGATCACGCTGGCGCAGTGCCTCCAGCAGCTTGCGCATCTCGGCCGGGCCGCTGGTGCTGCGCTCGCGACTGGTGATGGTGATGGCCCGCAGCCGGTTGATGCGGGCGTTCAGGCTCTGCGCGATGCTCCAGGCCACGGCCTCCTGGCCGGTGGAGAACATCACCTCGTAGAAGCGGGTGGTCTCGGCCAGCACGCCGGCGTGGTCACCCTGTGCGAAGGCAGCTTCGATCAGCATCAGCGCGGCCGACATGCGGGCGATGGACTGCTCATCCGCCAGGCGCGCACAGGCCGCCGCGGCATGGCCTTCCAGCAAGGCACGGATCTCGTAGATCTGGCGCGTGGTGTCCAGGTCGATGGTGGCCACCATGGGGCCCTGGCCCTGCGGCGTCTCAACCAGGCCTTCGGTCTCGAGGTGGCGCAGCACCTCTCGCACGATGGTGCGGCTGACACCGAGCTGCTCACACAGGGTGCGTTCGACCAGGCGCTGGCCCGGCTGGAAGTACTGCCCGATGATGGCATCGCGCATCTTCTCCAGCGTGAGTTCCCGCAGGGTCTTCTGGTTGCGGTCGATGCGGAGTGAGCTCGCTTTGGCTGGCATCAATCAACTCTCTGTGCAAGTAACGCGGTGTCATCCTGTGGCGTGGGACGCGGCCTGGGGGCAGGCACGCGTCCACGTGCTTTGCAGGATTGTCGCTGAGGTCAGAAGCTGTGGTTCACGCCCACGCCGAACGCCGTCTTGCCATCCTGCCGGAAGGCCTCGAACCGCGCCAGGTTGGCGTACACGTAGGTGCGCTTGGACAGGATGTGGCGCACACCCGCGCCCGCCATCTGGCTCACGTCGCCATCGACCGACATGCGGCCCACACTGAACTGCAGCAGCTGCTTGTCGAGCTGGTAAGTAGCGCCGATGGTGGCTGATCGGGCGGTGCTGTCGGCCGCGGTGCCACGGTACACACTCACGTCATACGCGCCCATCAGCGTGAAGGCGCCGAAGGCCTGTTTCAGGCCCAGGAAGCGCACCGAATCGCCATCGGCATTGCGGCCGGCCGAGAAGGTGGTGTTGAAGCCGCCCGTGCCGTACTTCAGCGCCAGGCCGTAGGGGGTGGACTGGCCGGCGCCCGCCTCGGTCGATTTCTCGAACGAGGTGTTCAGCGACACGGACGCGCCCGCGATGGTGGGCGAATCGTAGAAGATGCCGTTGTTCAGGCGAAAGTACTCGGAACGGCCGTTGTTGCTGCGGCGGTCCACGGCATAGTTGTAGTGTCAGAACTGCCAGGCGGGCGAGGCCAGGCGATCGTAGTTGCCCCAAGGATCATAGGCCCAGTCGTTGGCCGTCACGGCCTCCATCGCGCGGCCGATGCGCACGTGGCCAAAGCTGCCTTTCAGGCCCACGGTCGATTCGCCGTACCAAAAGGGCTTGTTGCTGTTCTCCACGCCGCCGGTGTCGGTCTCGAAGCGGTGCGTCAGCTTGAAGGTGGTGGCCAGGCCACCGCCCAGGTCCTCCTTGCCGCTGAAGCTCAGCTCGCTGCGCGACAGCGGGCCGACCTGCGTGCCTTCACTGATGGCCACCCCGTTGTAGCCGCGGTAGACGGCCGCATCGATGATGCCGGTGATGGTGACGTTGGATTGCGCCTGCGCGGTGCCGAGCAGGCAGCACAGGCTGGCGGCCGCCATCAGGGGCGCGGCCAGCAGGGGACGGGGACATGCGGACTTCGTGGACATGGTCATCTTTCCTAGGTTGTGTGGAGCGCGGGGGACAGGGGAACGCAGAAAACAACAGACAAAGGGGGGCCCGCAACGCCTGCGAAGGCGTTGTGAGGTGGGAGGAATCAGTGAGTGGGCGGGTGGTAGCGGGGTCAGGCCGCCGCGTGCACCTGGCTGTGGGCGCTGTCCCAGCTCAGGTGGGCGGTCGAGCCGATCTGCCAGGGCGGCGTGGTGCCCGGGCGCAGCGGCAGGCGGATGTCGAGCTCCTGGTCCCAGCTGGTGCTCAGGTGCACCTGCATCACATCGCCCAGGTAGCTCAGATCCCGCACGCGCACGGGGATGCAGGGCGCATCGTTGCAGGCTTCGCTCAGCAGGGCCAGGCGGTCCGGGCGCAGCATCAGCGCGGCCTGCGCACCCGCGGCCGTGTCGCAGCGCAGCGGCGCACCGGGCAGGCGGCGGCCGTCAGGCAGCACCACGTCGGCCAGGCCGCCGCGGCGCGCATCCAGCGTCACCGGCAGGAAGTTCGAGTGGCCGATGAAGCCCGCCACGAAGCGGGTGGCCGGGTGCTCATACAGCTCGTGGCCTGTGCCCACCTGCTGGATGCAGCCCTTGTTGAACACGGCGATGCGGTCCGACAGGCGCAGGGCCTCTTCCTGGTCGTGCGTGACGTACAGGATGGTGATGCCCGTGTCGTGGTGGATGCGCTTGAGCTCGAACTGGATCTCTTCGCGCAGTTGCTTGTCCAGGGCGGACAGGGGCTCGTCCATCAGCAGCACGGGCGGGTCGTAGGCCAGGGCGCGGGCGATGGCCACGCGCTGCTGCTGGCCGCCAGACAACTGGCCCGGCTTGCGGTCGCCATGCTGGTCCAGGTGCACCAGCTTGAGCATGGCCTTCACGCGCTCGGCGATGCGGGTGTTGTCCCAGCCGCGCACACGCAGCGGGAAGGCCACGTTCTCAGCCACGCTCAGGTGCGGGAACAGCGTGTAGCGCTGGAACACCATGCCGATGTTGCGCTGGTTGGGCGGCACATTGAGCAGGCTGCGGCCGGCGAGCTGCACGGTGCCCTCGCTCGGATCCTGGAAGCCCGCCACGATGTACAGCGTGGTGCTCTTGCCCGAGCCCGACGGGCCCAGGAAGGTCATGAACTCGCCCTGGCGGATGTCCAGCGAGACACCATCGATGGCCACCGAAGACCCGTAGGTCTTGCGCAAGCCGCGGATGCTCAGGAAGGGCGCGTCGGAAGGGGTGCGGTCATTGGCCATCTTGGTCTTTCCGGAAGAAGGAGGCGAGCAGCATGAACAGCAGCGTGATGCCGATCAGCACGGTGGACACGGCTGCGATGACGGGGGACAGATCCTGGCGCAGGGCGCTCCAGATGCGAACGGGCAGGGTTTCCATGCCGGGCGTGGCCATGAAGATGGACACGACCACCTCGTCCCACGACACCAGGAAGGAGAACACCGCGGCGGCGAACAGGCTCAGGCGCAGCGCCGGCAAGGTGACGCGCCACTTGACCTGCCAGGGCGAGGCGCCGCAGATCAGGGCAGCCTCTTCCAGCGCGAAGTCATAGCCCTCCAGGGCGTTGCACAGCGTGATGATCGAGAAGGGCAGCGCGATCACCAGGTGGCCGATCACGAAGCCGGTCAGCGTGCCGTTGAGGCCCAGCTTCAGGCACATCGCATACAAGGCCACCGCCAGCACCACCACGGGCAGCACCATCGGCGTGATGAAGAAGCCGCGCAGCACGGCCCGCCCGCGGAACTTGCCGCGCACCAGGGCCAGCGAGGTCAGGAAGCCCAGCACCACCGACAGGAAGGTCACGATCAGCGCCACCTTGGTGCTGTTCCACATGGCCAGCAGCCAGCCCGGATCGGCCCACATCTCGCGGTACCACTGCAGCGTCCAGCCTGGGGGCGGGAAGATCAGCCACGGCGACGAGCCGAAGGACAGCAAGGTGATGAACACGATGGGCGCCAGCAGGAAGACGACGACCAGCGTGGCGATGGTGCCCAGGCCGATGCGCAGCGGCGTGCCCAGGCGGTCATGGTCAAGCAGCATGCTGGCCTCCTTTGGCGGGGAAGAGCTTGAGTTGCAGGGCGTACAGGCCCAGGGTGATCAGCAGCAGCACCAGCGAGGCAGCACCGGCCAGGCCCCAGTTCAGCAGCGACTGCACCAGTTGCGCGATCAGCTCGGCCAGCATCATGTGGCTGGCACCGCCCAGCAGCGCCGGGGTCACGAAGTAGCCCATGGCCATCACGAACACCATCAACGCCCCGCTGGCCACGCCGGGCAGCGCCAGCGGCCACAGCACCAGGCGGAAGGCCTGCCAGTTGGTGGCGCCGCAGGTGGCGGCGGCCCGCAGGATGGCCGGGTCCAGCGACTTGATCGTGGCGTGCAGCGGCAGCACCAGGAAGGGCAGCATGATGTAGCTCATGCCGATGGTCACGCCGATGAGGTTGTTGACCAGGGGCAGGGGTGCGTCGATCACGCCCCACTTCATCAGCGTCTGATTGATGACGCCGCTGCTCTGCAGCAGCACCATCCACGCATAGGTGCGCACCAGCAGGTTGGTCCACATGGACAGCAGCAGCGCGCCCATGATCAGGCGGCTCCAGCGCGAGGGCACGATGGCCATCAGCCAGGCCACCGGAAAGCCCAGAAGCACCGTCACCACGGTCACCACCGTGGCCACGAACAGGGTGTTCCACAGCACCTTGGCGTAGGTGATGCCGTTGACCAGCTCGGCGTAGTTCTGCAGCCCGAACTGGGGCTCCATCACGCTGCGCAGCAGCAGGCTCAGCACCGGCAGCACGAAGAACAGGGCCAGCAAGGCCAGGGCCGGCAGCAGCCAGACCAGGCCGCTGCGGCGCGCGCGCCTGGGCGAGGCCGCGGCCAGCCCCATCGGGGCGGACAAGGTGTTGGTGTTCATGGGGGACTCCTGGGCGGGTGGCATCACTGCGATTGCCAGGCGTACCAGCGCTTGGCCACCACATCACGGTTGTCGGCCCACCAGCCCATATTGAGGTTGATCTGGCCAGTGGTGTACTGATCCGGCAGGGACTTGACCATGGCCGGCGACATCAGGGCCTTCGAACCCGTGTTGGTCGGGGCGTAAGCCGTTTCGCTGGCGAAATCAGCCTGGCCCTTGGCGCTGCTGGCGTAGGCCAGGAACTTCATCGCTTCGGCCTTGCGTTTGCTGCCCTTGGGGATCACCAGCACGTCGGCCGCCGTCATGCTCTGCTTCCACGACACGCCCACGTTGGTGCCGCTGGTCTCGACCGAGTGCACGCGGCCGTTCCAGAACACGCCCAGCGGCGCCTCACCCGAGGCCAGCAGCTGCTGCGACTGGGCGCCGCCCGTCCACCACACGATGTTGGACTTGATGGTGTCGAGCTTGCGGAAGGCGCGGTCCAGGTCCAGCGGGTAGAGCTTGTCGGCGGGCACGCCATCGGCCATCAGGGCCAGCTCCAGCACGCCAGGGGCCGACCACTTGTAGAAGGTGCGCTTGCCGGGGAAGTTTTTGGTGTCGAACAGGTCGGCCCAGGTGGCGGGCTTCTTGGCCTTGAAGACATCCTCGTTGAAGCCCAGCACGAAGGCGTAGTAGAAGCTGCCCACGTGGTGCGTGCCCGAGAAGCGCGGATCCAATTGGCCCTTGGGCACGACCTTGTAGTCGATGGGTTCGAGCAGGCCATCCTTGGCGGCCTTGGCGGCGAAGTCGGCCTCCACATCCACCACGTCCCAGTTGACGTTGCCGCTCTCGACCATGGCCTTGAACTTGCCGTAGTCGGTCGGGCCGTCCAGCTGCACCTGGATGCCGGAGCTGGTGCTGAACGGCACAGCCCAGGCCTTCTTCTGCGCCGCCTGGGTGGTGCCACCCCAGCTGGTGAAGACGATGCTGCCTTGCTGGGCGGCAGCAGGCAGGGCGGCGGCCAGCAGGCCGAGGGTCAGGCCAGCGAGGGCCAGGCGACGAGAGGTGTGAGGCATGGTCTGTTCCGTGGTCAAGGGGGATGGGGTAGCGGTTCAGGAAAGAGCGAATCAGGAGAGCGGAGAGAAAGCCGCGGGTCGCATGATCTTGCTGTCCATCTCTTCAATCAGGGCCTGGATCTTGGGCGCGAAGGCCTGCCAGGCCGGGTCGGCGGCCAGCGCGTTGCGGCGGCGTTCACGGTCATCGAGGCTGTCGAAAGCCCAGATGTGCACGATCTGGTTGAGCGGGCCGATCTCGGAGTGGAAGTAGCCCACCAGCTGCCCCAGGTGCGAGCGCTGGATGGCGATGCCTTCCTCGCCCACCAGGGCCAGGTACTTGGGCAGGGTGCCGACCTTGAGTCGGTAGGTGCGGATCTCGTAGAACATGGACAGCTTTCAGCGCATGACGAAGGGATCGGGGATGGGCTCGTCCGAGGTGTTGATCCAGACGGACTTGGTGCGGGTGTAGGCCAATGCGGCCTCCATGCCGCCTTCTCGGCCCAGGCCACTCAGGCCGAAGCCGCCGAAGGGCACGATGGGCGAGACCACGCGGTAGGTGTTGACCCACACGATGCCCACGCGCAGGGCCCGCGTCAGGCGATGGGCCCGGGCCAGGTTCCGCGTGAAGATGCCGGAGGCCAGGCCGTACTGGCTGTCGTTGGCCAGCGCAAGGGCTTCGGCCTCGGTGTCGAAGCGCACCACGCTGAGCACCGGGCCGAACAGCTCGGTCTGCACGCTGGGCACCTCGGCGTTCGGGCAGTCCAGGATGGTGGGCGCGTAGAAGTGGCTGCCTTCGCGGCCGGCGGGTGTCTGCCCGCCGCACACCAGGGTGGCGCCGGCCGTCAGGCTGGCCTGGATGGTGCGCTCGATGTGCTCGCACTGGCGGCGCGTGGCCAGGGGGCCCATCTCGGTGGCAGGATCTTTCGGGTCTCCGATGCGGATGCGCGCGGCCTTGGCGGCCAGCGCGGCCAGCAGGCGGTCGGCGATGCCGCGCTGCACCAGCAGGCGCGAGCCAGCCACGCAGCTCTGGCCGCTGGCCCCGAAGATGCCTGCCACCAGGCTGTTGGTGACGCTGTCCAGGTCGACATCGTCGAAGACCAGCACGGGCGACTTGCCACCCAGCTCCAGGGACGAATCCGCCAGGTTCTCGGCCGTGTTGCGCAGGATGTGGCGCGCCGTCTCCGGGCCGCCGGTGAAGGCCACCTTGTCGACCAGCGGGTGCGAGGTCAGCACCTTGCCGCAGGCATCGCCAAAGCCCGTGAGCACGTTGACCACGCCGGGCGGAAAGCCCGCCTCGTGCACCAGCTCGGCGAAGGCCAGCAGCGGCGCGGGGCCATCCTCGGAGGCCTTGAGCACCACGGTGCAACCAGCGGCCAGCGCCGGGCCCACCTTCACCGCCGACAGGAAGAGCTGCGAGTTCCAGGGCACGATGGCGGCGATCACGCCCAGCGGCTCACGGCGCGTGTAGGCCTCCATGTCGGCCTTGTCCACCGGCAGGTGGCGGCCCTCCAGCTTGTCGGCCAGGCCGGCGTAGTAGCGGTAGTACTCGGCCACGTAGCCGATCTGGGCCTGCGTCTCGCGGATCACCTTGCCGGTGTCGCGCGTTTCCAGCTCGGCCAGCTTGCCAGCATCGCGGGCCACCAGCTCGGCCAGGCGCAGCAGAAGCTTGCCGCGCGCGGTGGCGGTGAGGCCGCGCCAGGCCGTGTCGTTCAGCGCCCGGTGGGCCGCCCGCACGGCACGGTCCACATCGCCGGCCTGCGCCGCGGGCATGCGGGCCCAGGGCTGGCCGGTGGCCGGATCGAGGCTGTCGAAGTGGACCGTGCCCGTGTCGAACTGGCCGTCGATGTACTGCTTGAACGGAAGTAGGTTCTGCGACATGAGGATCCCTTGAGGCATCACTGGAAAGCCGGCACCACCTGGGCGATGAAACGCTCGAGCGTGCGCTTCTTGGTCTCGAAGTCCATGTGGTTGTCGATCCAGAAGCTGTACTGGTCGTAGCCCATGGCCTCATACGATTTCAGGCGCTGGACGACTTCATCGGGCGTGCCAACCACCAGGCTCTGGCGCAGCTTTTCGGGG
The DNA here is from genome assembly GCF_049274795.1 of Aquabacterium sp. Taxonomy (GTDB): domain Bacteria; phylum Pseudomonadota; class Gammaproteobacteria; order Burkholderiales; family Burkholderiaceae_C; genus Aquabacterium. The sequence goes on along the minus strand of NZ_JBASTH010000058.1, from coordinate 9,281 downwards.
GCGTACTGCGGGCAGGCATCGATGTCTTCCTGGCGCAGGGGCTCCATCAGGCCTTGCTCGATGGGGCGCTCCTTCTTGGCCCACTTGGTGAAGTAGCAGTAGAAGGCCTGCAGGTCGCGGCAGGCCTGGTCGACCTCGGCGTCAGTGGCGCCCACGAAGGTGTGCATCAGCAGCATGATCTTGGGGCGCGGCACCTCGGGGTGGGCGGCGCAGGCCGTGTTGAAGCGGTCCATCAGCGAGGCCACTTCGCCATCGCCCGAGGCCAGTGGCGTCACCTGCACGTTGCAGCCGTTGCCCACGGCGAAATCGTGCGAGTGCGGATCCCGCGCGGCGATCCACATCGGCGGATAAGGCCCCTGCACCGGGCGGGGCTGCGGCGTGGTCGCGGGGAACTGCCAGTAGGGGCCATCGGCCGCGCAGTCGCCCTTGAACAGGCCCTGCAGCAGCGGCACCATGGCGCGCATGCGGGCGCCGGCCTCCATCGCGTCCAGGCCGGGGAACAGGCGCTCGTACTCGAACATGTAGGCGCCACGGGCGATGCCCAGGTCCAGGCGGCCGTTGCTCAGCACATCGACCAGCCCGGCCTCGCCGGCCAGCTTGATCGGGTGCCAGAAGGGCGCGATCACGGTGCCGGTGCCCAGACGGATGCGTTCGGTCTTGGCGGCCAGGTAGGCCAGGTTCACGAAGGGGTTGGGCGCGATGGTGAAGCCCATGCCGTGGTGCTCGCCGATCCAGGCGGCTTCGAAGCCGCCGCGCTCGGCGATCTGCACCAGCTCGGTCAGCTCGGCGTGCTGCTGGGTAACGGGGGTGCGCTCGTCGTAGCGCTCCACATGGAGGAAGAGGGAGAACTTCATGGGGGGCTCCAGTTCAGTGTGGATTCAGGCTGCGGCCAGGGGGCGGACTTCGCCTTCGTCCTGGTTGCCGATGTAGATGCCGAAGGCGTCCTGCGCACGTTCACGGGCATAGCGGTTGAGCATGGTCTGCAAGGCGGCGTTGGCGAGCCCCAGCGCCGGCAGCTCGGCCACCGGCACACAGCGCAGGCCCGGGGTTGCCGCACGCACGGAACCTGCCCTGCCACGGTAGACGATTCGCGAGCCTTCGGGGGTGTCGAAAACCGCAAAAAGGAAGTCCACGGAAGCGTGTAGCTCCTGGCCCTTGAGCGTTTTGAGCAGGGATTGCGCATCGTCTGCGGTGGGCAGGTCCAACCCCTTGGCGCCTTCAACAAAAAGCACGCCTTCGGGGGTCTCGATCAGGGCCGAGGTGCGGGCCTGGCGGGCCAGCGCGGCTTGGGCGGCCTGCTCCAGCTGGAAGCCCACGTAGGCGCCCTGGCAGTAGCCCAGCGGACGGGCCGTGCGCTGGCCCATGTCGGCCACGCGGCCGATCAGGATGGTGTGATCACCCGCATCCACGCGCTGGTGCACGGTGCAATCGAACCAGGCCACGCTGCCGTCGATCAGCGGCGCGCCGGTGCGGCCGGCGTGCCAGCGCGCCTGCTCGAACTTGTCGGGTGACTTGGAGGCGAACAGGCCCGACACATCGCGCTGATCATCGGCCAAGATGTTGATGGCGAACGTATCCGACGCCTCGAACACCGGGTGGCTGGCCGTCTGCTTGCCCAGGCACACCAGCACCAGGGGCGGATCCAGCGACACCGAGGTGAAGGAGTTGGCCGTGAGCCCGCGCGGGGTGCCGTCGGCCTCCTTGGTGGTGACGACGGTGACGCCGGTGGGGAAGTTGCCCAGCGCCTGACGGAAGGCCTTGGGATCGATGGTGTGATCGAGGGTACTCATGCGGCCTCCAGATCGGTGTGGCCGGCCTGGGCGGCCAGCAGGAAGGGTTGAAGTTCGCCATGCACCTGGGGCACGCCCGTCAGGCACATCATGTGGCGCTCGCCGGCCAGTACCTGGCAGCGGCCCTGGGGCGTCGCCTGGGCCATGGCCTGCGACATGGCGGGGGTGGAGTTCGGATCGAACTCGCCCGTCATGAACAGGGACGGCATCTGCAGCTGGGCCAGGCGGCCCTCGTGGGCACGGTCGCTTGTGGCGAACAGCCCATAGGTGCGCGCATAGCCCAGGGGCTGTACGTTGTTCAGCAGATGCCGGCACACATAGGCCGCGGACACCAGCGAGGGCGGCACCGGCTCACCGAACCAGCGGCTCAGCGTGCCTTCGATGCCGGCCGCCTCGGCGCCCGTGGATTGCAGCTTCAGGCCGTGCACACGCGCCATCACGGCATCGCGCTGGGCCTGGGTGCGGCAGTAGACCCCGTTGAGCGCGGCCACGCTCAGGCAGCGCTCCGGCGCCCGCAGGGCGAACTCCAGGGCCACCAGGGCGCCCATGGAGTGCCCCACGATGTGGGCCCGCTTGAGGCCCAGTTGGTCCAGCAGGCGGCGCAGTTGCTCAGCGTAATCGCCCAGCGTGGGCGCCTCGGGCGGCAGCGGGCTGCGGCCATGGCCCAGCATGTCGTAGGTCACCACGGTGTGCTGGCGGCAGAAGCCGATCACCTGCGGCGCCCAGACCTCCTGGGCCATGCCGACGCCGTGGATGAAGACCAGCGGGGTGCCTTGCCCGTACACGGCGTAGTGCGTGCCGTCGGACAGGAGGCCACCGAGGCGGGCCGGAGGGGTCTGCATGTCAGGCATTGCGGGCATCCAGCTCGGCGTGGTCCTTGTAGCGGTCACCGATGCGGTGGTGCGGGCGGCCGCCGATGGAGGCGCCCAGGGCCACGACGAGTTCATCCGGCGCGGGCGCATCGACGATGGAGAACTGGATCGTCAGGTAGTGCGAGCGCATGCCTTCGTCGTGCTTGTGCATCAGCGGGATGGCGATGGGGCAGGCCGGGCCGCCGCGCACATTGGTGAAGCTGAGGTAGCTCTTGGCGCCGACGGCAGTGCGGTAGTGGTTGCCGAAGTGCAGGGTGTGGATGAGGGCGGAGGCGTGTTCGACCTCGCCTTCGGTGCCGGTGATGGCGGCCTTGCCGTAGGCCTCGACGGCTTCGCCGGAGCCGGCCATGCGCAGGATCTCGGCGGTGAGCAGGGCGCCGAGCTGGGGGGCGATGTCGCGGATCTCGGGCTGCAGGTCTTCAACGAAACCGCGGCCGGCCCAGGGGTTGCGCAGCACGGCGGCGGCGGCGAACAAGCGCAGGGGCTTGGGGGCGACCTTGCCGCCTTCGATGAGGGTGTCTTCCGTGTAGGTGACGACTTTGCGGAGCTGGAGACTCATGATGATTCCTTGGTTTCACGCACTTGGTATGTTGGAATACCAAGCAATCGATGTCCGAAATTTAAGCAAGTCGGATCGGCTTGACAAGCCCCGGACTTACCCTTTGTTTTCAGGTTGTTTAGGCTGAAATTTGACGATGTACGCCAAATTTCTTGATGAAGAACTTATGGCATACCAATTACAACTCGTGCCTGGTCTTCTGGTGTGATGGCGGTGCGTTCCTGGCGGTAGATGACGTGGTGCTTCCGCTGTTTGTGGGGGCTGGGTGATGCTGGTGCTGTGGGTCCTTTGCCTTCGGTTGGCTGGCGCTTTGTCGGGGCAGCGCGGGGGGCGGGTTGTGTGGGCATCCGTCCAGCCACCTGCTCAGCCCCCGCCCCGCGCTGCCCCGACAAAGCGCTCCAACCAAAGCACGCCAAGAAAAAGCCCCCACTGGCTCACACCAGCGGAGGCATCAACGGCCGAAGCCGAGAGGCAATTTCTTGAGAAGCGATCAGCCGGTTTGACCCGGCACCCAACTGGTCCCTGCCAACGGCATGGCCGGCCTGGTGGGCGCGCTGGTAATCGGCCGCCGCAAGGGCTTCAGCAAGGAGCCCATGCCCCCGCACAACATGCCGATGACGATGATCGGCGCCTCGCTGCTGTGGGTGGGCTGCTTCGGCTTCAACGTAGGCTCGAACCTGGAATCCACCGGCACTGCTGCGCTGGCGATGATCCCCACCTTCCTGGCCACCTGTGCCGCCACGGTGTCGTGGACGCTGGTGGAATGGCTGGCCAAGGGCAAGCCGTCACTGCTGGGTGGTGCATCGGGCGCCATCGCCGGCTTGGTGGCGATCACACCGGTCTGCGGCTTCGTAGGCCCGATGGCGATTGGCCTGCTGGCCGGTGTGTTCGCCTCGCCGGCACTGGGTGGCACGGGCACGGGCACGGGCACGGGCACGGGCGTGGGCGTGGGCGTGGGCGTGGTGTGGTCCGGCGTGGTGTCGTTCATCGCGTTCAAGATTGCCGATCTGGTCTTTGGTCTGCGCGTGAGCGAAGACGAAGAGCACAAAGGCCTGGACATCAGCTCGCACGGCGAGCAGGCCTATCACCCTTGAGCGTCTGAGTCTCACGGTGCCGCGGGCACGGTTTCCTTCAGAGGGGCCGTGCCCGTTGGCTTTGGTGCTGCAACCTCAGGCGTACTCGACCGCCGAATCCCCACGGCAAAAGCCGAACAGGCGCAGGCCGCTGCGGCGGGCCAGCTCGATGCCCAAGGTGGTGGGCGCGGAAATGGCCGCCATGACCCCGATGCCGGCGCGCACGCACTTGCTGACCATCTCGTGGCTCGCGCGGCTGCTCACCAGCGCCAGACCATCGGGCGTGAGCGCGCCTTCGTGGGCCAGCGCGCCGATCAGCTTGTCGAGCGCGTTGTGACGGCCCACGTCTTCTCGCACCAGCACGATGCCTTGGCCTGGCAAGGCCCATGCGGCGGCATGGCAGCCACCCGTCTGCGCCTGCAGGGCCTGCAAGGGCGGCAGTGCGCGAAAAGCCTGGCTGATGGCCTCGGTGGGCCAGCCCTGCGCTGAGCCACCCACGGCACCCACAGTCCCTGTCGGCAGGCTCTCGTAGAAAGCCTCCAGGCTGTCGATGCCGCACAGGCCGCAACCCGTGCGCCCCGCCAGTTGCCGGCGTTTGTCCTTGAAGCGCTCGAAGGCACGGGGCGAAACCTGCAACTGCACGGACACACCCAATGGCGCCCGTTGCACCTCGACATCGCGCAGTTCGTCCAGCGAGGTCAGCAGCCCTTCAGACAGCGAGAACCCCAGCGCGAAATCCTCCAGATCCAGCGGCGTGGCCATCATCACCACATGCGACACGCCGTTGTAGACCAGCGCCACAGGCTGCTCGTCGATCACCTGATCGGCCAGGTGCTGGGTGCTTGCGCCCACATGGCGAGCCACGGCGACGCGGCCCACGCCGTGCACAGGGCCATCGCCAAGCGTATCGGCATTGGCAGCCGTGCCAACCGCCACGCCATCGCCTTTCAGCTCGTCAGCCAGCGCACTCATGCAGCCTCCATCTCGGCCGGTGCCGCCGTCGGCCTCAAACGCACAGGAATCGATTTGGACGTCGGCGTGCGCGCACCCAGCGCATGGCTGGCCAGCGGCACCAGCACATTGGTCTCGGGGTAGTAACCCGCCACACAGCCCCGCGGGATGTCGTAGTCGACCAGGCGGAAGCTCTTGGCCTCACGCACCACCGCGTCATCCACCGCCGCGCCCACCAGATCCACCCAGGCGCCTTCAGCCAGGCCCAGCATGGCGCGGTCATCGGCATGGATGAAGAGCACGCGGCGCTGGCCGAACACGCCTCGGTAGCGGTCGTCCAGGCCATACACCGTGGTGTTGTACTGGTCGTGTGATCGCACCGTGGTCAGCGTGAACACCGGCGCGCCATCACGCGCTGCGGCCTGCGCCTGGTGCACCGCCGTGTCCATTGGGATCGCGTGCACCATCAGCTGCGCCTTGCCGGAGGGCGTGACCCACACACGCTCACCCGCCGTGTTGCGCAGACGGAACCCGCCGGGGTGATGCACCTTCTCGTTGAAACCCTTGAACTCGTCGAACACCTTTTCGATGTGCTCGCGGATGCGGTCGTAATCTTCCACCAGCCATGCCCACGGCACAGCGCTGTGAGGCAATGCGGCCATGGCCAGCCGCGCCACGATCATCGGTTCCGACAGCAGGTGCTCGGATGCCGGCTCGTTGATGCCGGCCGACAGGTGCACCATGCTCATCGAATCTTCCACACTCACGTGCTGCGGCCCGGCGGCCTGCTGGTCGATCTCGGTGCGGCCCAGGCAGGGCAGCACCAGCGCCTCGCGGCCCAGCACCGTGTGGCTGCGGTTGAACTTGGTGGCCACGTGCACCGTCAACGCACAGCGCTGCAGTGCGGCCCAGGTGGTGGGCGTGTCCGGCGTGGCGGCCGCGAAATTACCGCCCATCGCGAAGAACACCGAGGCGCGCCCATCGCGCATCGCCTCAATGGCGCCGATGGTGTCGTGCCCGTCATGGCGCGGCGGCTCGAAGCCGTACACCGCCTTAAGGCGCTCCAGAAACGCCGGCGCGGGCTTCTCGTAGATACCCATGGTGCGGTCGCCCTGCACATTGCTGTGGCCGCGTACCGGGCACAGGCCCGCACCCGGCTTGCCCACCATGCCGCGCAGCAGCAGCAGGTTGGCGATCATCTGCACCGCGGCCACGCCGTGGCGGTGCTGCGTGATGCCCATGCCCCAACAGGCGATGACCTTCTGCGAGCGGGCGATCACCTCGGCGGCGTGCACCATGCGGTCACGCCACAGGCCCGATTCACGCTCGATCAGCACCCAGTCTTCGGCTTCGATGTCTTCGCGCAAGGCCTCGAAGCCCTGCGTGTGCTCGGCGATGAAATCCGTGTCCAGCACGCGCGGCTGGCCGGCGGCCACGGCCTGATCGTCCAGCACCAGCAGGTGCTTGATGATGCCCTTGAGCAAGGCGATGTCACCGCCCACCTTGAGCTGGAAGTAATCCGACGTGATGGTGGTGGCGCCACCGCTCAGCATCTCCACCGGGCTCTGCGGATCGGCAAAGCGCTCCAGCCCGCGTTCGCGCAGCGGGTTGAAGCTCAGGATGCGCGCGCCACGGCGGGCCGCCGCACGCAGCTCGCCCAGCATGCGCGGGTGGTTGGTGCCCGGGTTCTGCCCGAAGATCAGGATGCAGTCGGCCTCTTCGAAATCATCGAGCGTGACGGTGCCCTTGCCCACGCCCACGCTGCCCTTGAGGCCCGTGCCGCTGGGCTCGTGGCACATGTTGGAGCAATCCGGAAAGTTGTTGGTGCCGAACTCGCGCACGAACAGCTGGTACAGAAAGGCCGCCTCGTTACTGGTGCGGCCGGATGTATAGAAGATGGCCTCATCAGGCGATGCCAGGGCCTGCAGGTGCCGCGCGATGGTGGCGAAGGCCTCGTCCCAGCCGATCGCGCGATAACGATCCGTCACCGGGTCATAGGCCATGGGTTCGGTCAGGCGGCCCATGGCTTCCAGCGCGTGGTCGCTCCAGCCGTGCAGCTCGCTCACCGTGTGCTGGGCGATCACCTGGGGCGTGGCGCGGTCGGCCGTGGCCTCGGCCGCCACCGCCTTCACGCCGTTCTCGCAGAACTCGAAGCTGGAGGTGTGCTGCCGATCCGGCCAGGCGCAGCCCGGGCAATCGAAGCCATCAGGCTGGTTGGCCGACAGCAGCGTGCGCGAGCCCTTGGCCGCGATGCGGTGCTGCAACAGCTGGCGGGCCACGCTGCGCAGCGCACCCCAGCCCCCGGCGGGGCCCTTGTAGAACTGGATCTTGGCGTCGCTCATGGGGGCTCGTGCGTACTGCGGTGCTTATGTCTTGATGAACATGTGCGCCGCACAGCCTGATCGAACCGCACCACACACCTCTCCCGGCACTGTAGGCCCGGCCCACCCCTCTGGCAATAAGCCCTCCAGAGCCGATAACATATGCTCCACACAGCATATGAAAGCCCTGCACGTCCACATCGACCCCGCCTGGCAGGTCACCGGCCCGGGCGGCCTGGGCCTGCCGCCACGGGTGATCACCTGGCTGGTGGCCATCCAGGCTCACGGCAGCCTGTCCGCCGCGTGCAAGGCCACGGGCGCGTCCTACCGCCATACCTGGAAGCTGGTGCACGAGGCCGAGACCGCCATGGGCGCCCCGCTCGTCACCATGGCACGCGGCAAGGGCTCGCAACTCACGCCGCTGGGCGAGGCCCTGGTCTGGGCCCAGCGCCGCTTCGAGGCCCGCCTGCGTCCGCAACTGGACAGCCTGGCTTTCGAACTGCAGGCCGAGCTGCACCGCGTGCTGAGCGACGCCGACCGGCCCTTGCGCGTATGCGCCAGCCACGGCTTCGCCATCGAGATCCTGCAGCGCCTGCTGGGCGAGGCCGGCGAGCCGCTCGATTGGCGCTACACCGACAGCAGCCAGGCCCTGGCCGCCCTGCACGCCGGCCAGGCCGATGTGGCCAGCCTGCACCTGCCGCAAGGCCCCGCCCAGGCCGAGGTGCTGCGCCAGTACGCCCGCTGGCTGCGGACTGACTGGCAGTACGTGCACATGGTCACCCGCCGCCAGGGCCTGATGCTCAAGCCCGGCAACCCGCTGCACATCGACGGCGTGGCCGATCTGCTGCGGCCGGACGTGCGCTTCGTGGCCCGCAACCACGGCTCCGGCACCCGCCTGCTGCTTGAAGCGCTGCTGCGCCAGCAAGGGCTGGATCCATCGCCCCTGGTGGACACCTCCACCGGTGAACACACCCACTCGGCCGTGGCCGCCTATGTGGCCAGCGACATGGCCGATGCGGGCTTTGGCGTGGAGACCTCGGCCCGCCGCTTCGGGCTGGAGTTCATCCCCGTGCAGACAGAGCGCTACGGCCTGCTGGTGCCACCCGCCATGCTCGAATCCAAAGGCATACGGCGTCTGATCGAGCTGCTGCGGAGCGAGGCCTGCCAGGAGGCCTTCCGCGATCTGGTGGGTTACCGGCCCGATGAATGCGGAATGGTAGCCCCGGCACGCCAGGTGTTCGACGGCTGGGCCAACAGCACCCGCTGAGGCCAGCCCAAAGGCAATCAAGCCGCGTGCAGCGCCTGCAAGGCCTCGCCCGCCAGGATCGGATCGCCCGTGCGGTTGTAGGTGTCCACCCAGACCTGGTAGCTCTTGATCACGCCCGTGTCCCAGGGGTGGAAGCCGGGTTTGAAATAACGCAGGTACTTGCCCGTGAGGCGCGAGTACAGCCCGTTCCAGCCGAACAGCCACCACAGGCCCTTGGCGCCCATCTTCCAGCGCTGGGCACGGCTGAAACCATCGACCTTGAGCATGTAGCTGGTGTTCAGCATCACGTTGAGGTTGAAGCCCAGCGTCACGAACACCAGTGCCAGGGTACGGCGCAGGTAACCCACCTTGGCCACCTTCTGCAGCACATCGAAGGCCACGGCCTTGTGCTCCATCTCTTCCATGGCGTGCCAGGCGTACATGGCGCGCATGCGGTGATCGGCCTGGG
>NZ_JBASTH010000057.1:0-4311 GCF_049274795.1 Aquabacterium sp. | reverse complement strand
GATGAGTTGCAGGTCGCCGCTGACGTAGCTGGGCGCGTTGCTGACGGTGTCGATCAGCGAGCCGCCTTCGAGGTAGAAGTTGAAGGTGCTGGCTGGGACCGTCGCGTGAGCGGCGATGGGCAGCGTGGCGCTGAGGGTCAGCGCGATGAGATGTTTGGCGAGGGACACGGTTGCTCCTTGTTCCTGAGGTTTGTGCGGAAACGCCAGTGGCGCATTCCAATGTGAATCTGGTCAGTTTTCGGGCTTGTTGCGCCAACTCTAACGCTTGACAGCCTACCGGGCATCACCGCGAACACGCGGGCGGGAAAACCATCGGTGGTCTGTCTGTGAGGGGCGCTTCTGCGTCTGCGCAGTCGCCTTGCTTGCACTCATGCGGCGAGCTGGCTACAATGGAAGGCTTTTCGGCTTTCGCTGGGTGTTCCTGCGGACGTTGCGGATGCGCGGTTGCGTGGTTGGTGCCACCGATGCGCGCTTTCGCCGACGTGCTCAGGTGTCGCTGCGAGGGCCGATTTGTGCTGGCGGCACAAGGGCCTAAGGACCCAAGGACCCAAGGACTTGCAAGCGTTCGTTCAAACGCCTGTGAGGCATCCGAAAGGTGCTTGGGCCGCCAGAGACATCAACGGGAACCAACTGGAATCTATCCATGCCAACCATCAACCAGCTCGTGCGCCACGGCCGTCAGGTCGAGGTCACGAAGTCCAAATCGCCTGCGATGCAGAACTGCCCGCAGCGTCGCGGTGTCTGCACCCGCGTGTACACCACGACCCCCAAGAAGCCCAACTCGGCTTTGCGCAAGGTCGCCAAGGTGCGCCTGACCAACGGTTTCGAAGTCATTTCGTACATCGGCGGTGAAGGCCACAACCTGCAAGAACACAGCGTTGTGCTCGTGCGCGGCGGCCGTGTGAAGGACTTGCCCGGTGTGCGCTACCACATCGTGCGTGGCTCCCTTGACCTGCAAGGCGTCAAGGACCGCAAGCAATCGCGTTCCAAGTACGGCGCCAAGCGTCCCAAGAAGGCCTGATCGGGTTTTCCGATCGGTCTCGCTCATGTGAGCAAACCGGCCTCCTTCATCGGCGCGTCACAAGGTGGCGGCAGTCTGGCGAAGAGAAGCCGAGGTGGCGGTGGCCAGGGAATTTGCCCCGGTTGCCGAGTAAGTGGAGCCTTCAGTTTTATCTCTTTTGGATAAGGCTCCGGATGAAGACAAGGTGACCTCACCGCGTCAACATCAACTGAAGCATTGAAAGGAATTGACATGCCTCGTCGTCGCGAAGTACCCAAGCGTGAAATCCTCCCCGATCCGAAGTTCGGATCCGTGGACCTCTCCAAGTTCATGAACGTGATCATGGAGTCCGGCAAGAAGGCTGTGGCCGAGCGCATCATTTACGGTGCCCTCGAACAAGTCGAAAAGAAGGCCGGCAAGGATCCGCTGGAAATCTTCAACATCGCTCTGAACAACATCAAGCCCGTGGTGGAAGTGAAATCCCGCCGCGTGGGTGGTGCGAACTACCAGGTTCCCGTTGAAGTTCGCCCCGCTCGCCGCATGGCCCTGGCCATGCGCTGGTTGAAGGAATCGTCGCGCAAGCGCTCCGAGAAGTCGATGGCCCAGCGTCTGGCCAACGAACTGCTCGAAGCGTCTGAAGGCCGCGGCGGCGCGATGAAGAAGCGTGACGAAGTGCACCGCATGGCCGAAGCCAACAAGGCCTTCTCGCACTTCCGTTTCTAATCCACCCCCGGCAGTTTTGCTGCCAAAAAAGCGTCCGGTCCGCGAGCATGTGCTCAACACACGCGGCCGGCGCTTTGTCAAATCTGGAGTGACACCATGTCCCGCAAGACCCCGATCGAGCGCTACCGCAACATTGGCATCTCGGCTCACATCGACGCTGGCAAGACCACGACGACCGAACGCATCCTGTTCTATACCGGTGTGAACCACAAGATCGGTGAAGTGCACGAAGGCGCCGCCACCATGGACTGGATGGAGCAGGAACAAGAGCGCGGCATCACGATCACGTCGGCCGCGACGACCTGCTTCTGGAAGGGCATGGACATGTCCTACCCCGAGCACCGCTTCAACATCATCGACACCCCGGGCCACGTGGACTTCACCATCGAAGTCGAGCGCTCGATGCGCGTGCTCGATGGCGCCTGCATGGTGTATTGCGCCGTGGGCGGCGTGCAGCCGCAGTCGGAAACCGTGTGGCGTCAGGCGAACAAGTACGGCGTGCCCCGCCTGTCCTTCGTCAACAAGATGGACCGCACCGGTGCGAACTTCTTCAAGGTCTATGACCAGCTCAAGCTGCGTCTGAAGGCCAACCCCGTGCCCGTGGTCATCCCCATCGGTGCCGAAGAAAACTTCCAGGGCGTCGTTGACCTGCTCAAGATGAAGGCCATCTACTGGGATGAAGCCTCGCAGGGCATGAAGTTCGACTACCGCGAGATTCCGGCTGAACTGCAGGCCGACGCCAAGAAGTGGCGCGAAGGCATGGTCGAAGCTGCCGCCGAAGCCAACGAAGAGCTGATGAACAAGTACCTGGAAGAAGGTGACTTGTCCGAAGACGAGATCAAGCTGGCCCTGCGCACGCGCACCATCGCCTGCGAAATCCAGCCCATGCTGTGCGGCACCGCCTTCAAGAACAAGGGCGTGCAGCGCATGCTCGACGCCGTCATCGACTACCTGCCCTCCCCGATCGACATCCCCCCGGTCGAAGGCACGGACGACGACGACCAGCCCACCAGCCGCAGGGCCGACGACGCCGAGAAGTTTTCCGCGCTGGCTTTCAAGCTGATGACCGACCCGTATGTGGGTCAGCTGACCTTCGTGCGCGTGTATTCGGGCGTGCTGAACTCCGGCGACACCGTCTTCAACCCCATCAAGGGCAAAAAAGAGCGCATCGGCCGAATCCTGCAGATGCACGCCAACGAGCGTGAGGAAATCAAGGAAATTCTGGCCGGCGACATCGCTGCTTGCGTGGGCCTGAAGGACGTGACCACCGGCGAAACGCTGTGTGATCCGGACGCCATCATCACCCTGGAAAAGATGGTCTTCCCTGAGCCTGTGATCGCACAGGCCGTGGAACCCAAGACCAAGGCCGACCAGGAAAAGATGGGCATCGCCCTGTCGCGCCTGGCCGCTGAAGACCCGTCTTTCCGCGTCAAGACCGACGAAGAATCTGGCCAGACCATCATCGCCGGCATGGGCGAGCTGCACCTGGAAATCATCGTTGACCGCATGAAGCGCGAGTTCGGCGTGGAAGCCAACGTGGGCAAGCCGCAAGTGGCCTACCGCGAAACCATCCGCAACAAGGTCACCGACGTCGAAGGCAAGTTCGTGCGCCAGTCGGGCGGTAAGGGCCAGTACGGTCACGTGGTGCTGACGGTCGAGCCGCAAGAAGCCGGCAAGGGCTTCGAGTTCGTTGACGCCATCAAGGGTGGCGTGGTGCCCCGCGAGTACATCCCTGCGGTCGAAAAGGGCGTCATCGACACCCTGACCGCTGGCGTGCTGGCTGGCTACCCTGTGGTCGATGTCAAGGTCACGCTGACCTTCGGTTCGTACCACGACGTGGACTCGAACGAAAACGCCTTCAAGATGGCCGCATCCATGGGTTTCAAGGACGGCTGCCGCAAGGCATCCCCCGTGATCCTCGAGCCGATGATGGCCGTGGAAGTCGAGACGCCTGAAGACTACGCCGGTACCGTGATGGGCGATTTGTCCTCGCGTCGCGGCATGGTGCAGGGCATGGACGACATGGTCGGCGGCGGCAAGATCATCAAGGCAGAGGTTCCTCTGTCTGAAATGTTCGGCTACTCGACCAGCCTGCGTTCGGCCACCCAGGGTCGTGCCACCTACTCCATGGAGTTCAAGCACTACTCGGAAGCCCCGCGCAACGTGGCCGAAGCCATCATCAGCGCTCGCTCCAAGTAAGGCCCACCCCCTACACGCTTCGCGTGCCCCCTCAAGGGGGCGCCACGAGCAGACCGGCGAAGCCGGATCTGCCGTGGCCGCTGGGTCCAGCGAGCGCGGGGTGGTAGGATGCGAGCCCGCTCAATTTCAGCCGGTCTTCGGCGCCACCTCGATCCTGCATCGGTGTGGCTGGCTTGCTGCCCGTGGCGGCCAATGCTGGAGACCTTAAACCCGCACGGGCGACTGTTCTTTGTTGGAGAAACAAATGGCAAAAGGTAAATTCGAACGGACCAAGCCGCACGTGAACGTCGGCACGATTGGCCACGTTGACCACGGCAAGACCACCCTGACGGCAGCCATCGCGACCGTTCTGTCGAAGAAGTTTGGCGGCGAAGCCAAGGCCTACGACC
>NZ_JBASTH010000056.1:0-16742 GCF_049274795.1 Aquabacterium sp. | reverse complement strand
CACTGGCTGTCCAGTGAGCAAAAAAGCGGGTATCAAAGCGGGTATCAAAACGAGGGCTGCCAAGAAATCCCTCATGAAATCAATAGGATAGAGCGCATATGCTGCTGATGATCGACAACTACGACAGTTTCACCTTCAACCTGGTGCAGTACTTCTGCGAGCTGGGTGAAGAGGTCAAGGTCGTTCGCAATGACGAGATCTCGCTCGACGAGATCGCCGCGATGAAGCCCGACCGCCTGGTGCTCTCGCCCGGCCCGTGCTCGCCCGCCGAAGCCGGCATCTGCGTGCCCGCGCTGCAACGCTTCACCGGCCAACTGCCCATCCTGGGCGTGTGCCTGGGCCATCAGAGCATCGGCGCCGCCCTGGGCGGCAAGGTGATCCGCGCTGCCCAGCAGATGCATGGCAAGACCAGCGTCATCACCACCGATGAAAAGGGCGTGTACCAGAGCCTGCCGCGCGAGTTCACCGTGATCCGCTATCACTCGCTGGCCATTGAGCGCGAGACCCTTCCTGATTGCCTGGAGATCACCTCCACCACGCCCGATGGCGAGATCATGGGCGTGCGCCACAAGGGCCCGCAGACCGACAAGAACTTCGCGCCGCTCGAAGGCGTGCAGTTCCACCCCGAGTCGATCCTGACCGAGCACGGCCACGTCATGCTCAAGAACTTCCTGCAGATGTGAGCGAGGGCCAACGCACATGAGCACCATCACCGACGCCCAGGCGCTGCAGCGCGTCATCGAACACCGCGAGATTTTCCACGACGAGATGCTGGGCCTGATGCGGCGCATCATGCGTGGCGAGATGTCGCCCGTCATCATGGCGGCCCTGATCACCGGCCTGCGTGTGAAGAAGGAAACCGTGGGCGAGATCGCCGCCGCGGCCCAGGTGATGCGCGAGTTCGCCACGCCCGTGCACGTGGCTGACACCACCCACCTGATCGACCTGTGCGGCACGGGGGGCGATGGCGCCCACACCTTCAACATCTCGACCACGGCCATGTTCGTGGCCGCGGCGGCGGGTGCGCGCGTGGCCAAGCACGCGGGGCGCAGCGTGTCGTCCAGCACCGGCAGCGCCGATGTGCTGGAGGCGCTGGGTGGCTACATCAACCTCAACCCCGAGCAGGTGGCCGAAAGCCTTCAGGCCACGGGCATCGGCTTCATGTTCGCGCCCAACCACCATGGTGCGATGAAGCACGCCGCCCCCGTGCGCAAGGAGTTGGGCGTGCGCACGCTGTTCAACATCCTGGGCCCGTTGACCAACCCGGCCAATGCACCCAACCAACTGATGGGGGTGTTCCATGCCGACCTGGTGGGCATCCAGGCCCGGGTGCTTCAACGCCTGGGCTCCAAGCACGTGCTGGTGGTGCATGGCAGCGATGGCCTCGACGAGATCACGCTGGCCGGTGACACCCTGGTGGCCGAACTGAAGGATGGCGATGTGCGCGAGTACACCGTGCACCCCGAGCAGTTCGGCCTGGCCCAGCACGATGGCTCGGCCCTCAAGGTGATCAATGCGCAGGCCTCGGTGGACATCATTCGCCGAGTGCTCGACAACCAGTCGGGCCCTGCGCGCGACATCGTGCTGCTCAACGCCGGCGCGGCGCTCTATGCGGCCGATGTGGCCTCGTCGCTGGCCGATGGTGTGGACCGTGCCCGCGAGGCCTTGTCCAGCGGCCGCGCCGCCGAGACCCTCCACCGCTTCGTGCAGACCACGCAGGGCTTCAAGCCCGCGGCCTGATCCCGCTTCAGGCCATCACCGGATACCGTCATGTCAGACATCCTCAACAAGATCGTTGCCGTCAAGCACGAAGAGATCGCCGCGGCGCTCAAGCACAAGTCGCTCGCCAACGTGCGTGACGAGGCCGAGGCTCGCAACCGTGAACAGGCCGATTTGCGCGATTTCACCGGCGCATTGCGCGCCAAGATCGCTGCCGGCAAGGCCGCCGTCATCGCCGAGGTCAAGAAGGCCAGCCCCAGCAAGGGTGTGCTGCGCGAGCACTTCGTGCCTGCCGAGATCGCGGCCAGCTACGCCGCCGAAGGCGCAGCCTGCCTGAGCGTGCTGACGGATGAGCAGTTCTTCCAGGGCTCCGCCACCTACCTGCAACAGGCCCGTGCGGCCTGCTCGCTGCCGGTGTTGCGCAAGGATTTCATGGTTGACCAGTACCAGGTGTATGAGGCCCGCGCCATGGGTGCTGACTGCATCCTGCTGATCGCCGCCTGCCTGGATGACGCCCAGATGGCCGACCTGGAAGCCTGCGCGCAGAGCCTGGGCCTGGCCGTGCTGGTCGAGGTGCACGATGGCGCCGAGCTGGACCGAGCCCTCAAGCTCAAGACCCCGCTGGTCGGCATCAACAACCGCAACCTGCGCACCTTCGAGGTCACGCTGGACACTACGCTCGGCCTGCTGCCCCGCGTGCCGGCCGACCGCCTGCTGGTGACTGAATCGGGCATCCTGGGCCCGGCCGATGTGCACCGCATGCGTGACGCCGATGTGAATGCCTTTCTCGTGGGTGAGGCCTTCATGCGCGCGCCTGAGCCGGGTGTGGCGCTGCGGGCACTGTTCGGCTGACGCGGCCGATGTCGCTTTTGCTGCCGGACAACCGGCTGAGCGCACCGCTGCCCGAGTTGTTCGCCCAGGTACCGCCGGACTGGCGCGATCTGACCGATGCCTTCGCCGCGAGCGCGCCGGGGCAGGCCCTGGTGCAGCGCGTGGAAGCGCGCCGCCAGCAGCGCGCCGTGATCTACCCGGGCGATGTCTTTGCGGCCTTGCGCCTCACGCGTCGTGCCGATGTGCGTGTGGTGATCCTGGGCCAGGATCCGTACCACGGCCCAGGCCAGGCGCACGGCCTGGCCTTCTCGGTGCTGCCGGGCGTGAAGCTGCCGCCCAGCCTGCGCAACATCTACAAGGAACTGCACCGTGATCTGGGCGTGCCCATCGCCTCGCACGGTTGCCTCACCGCCTGGGCGGAGCAGGGCGTGTGGCTGCTCAACACCAGCCTGACGGTGGAGGACGGCGCCGCCGCCAGCCACGCCACCTGGGGCTGGGAGATCCTGACCGATGCCCTGATCGCCGCCGTGGCGGCCGATGCGGCGCCCAAGGCCTTCCTGCTGTGGGGCGCGCATGCCCAGCGCAAGCGGCCGCTGATCGAGGCGGCGGGCACCCAGCACCTGGTGCTCACGGCCAACCACCCCTCGCCCTTGTCGGCCAGCCGACCGCCTCAGCCCTTCATCGGCTGCGGGCACTTCGGGGCTGTCAATCGCTTCCTGGGGCCGCGCGCCCCAGACTGGGACGTGGGCCGTCCCGGTACTTTGTAACGTTCTGTTCAAGAACCGAGGCTTACGCACATCAATCGTGCGTGAACCACCTGACCCGGGTGTTCTAGCCGGCTTTGCTCATCGGGACAATTCGCTATTATTTTCGGCCATCGTGGCATGTCTGTCGTTCAGGCGTGGCCGCGACGCCAGAAGGAGCCCGATGCCCGCCATCCCCGAAGGCGCCCCGGTGAGTACCCTGGGCGTGGTGATCGTCAACTACAACACGCTGGACCTGACCGTCAATTGCGTGGCCTCGCTGCTCCAGCACGGCGTGGCCGCGGCCCCGGACATCGTGGTGGTGGACAACGCCTCGCCCGATGGGTCCGCCGCTCGCCTGCAGGCGGCCCTGCCGCCCGGCGTGAGGGTGGTGCTCTCCACCCGCAACGGCGGCTTCGGTGCGGGTGTCAACCTGGGCGTCCAGGCCGCCACCACCGACCTGGTGCTGGTGCTCAACCCGGACACCTATTTCAAGCGCAACGATGTCGACACCATCCGCCGGCTGTTCGATGAGCGCCCGCGCCTGGGCGTGGCCGGCCTGCGCCTGATCAACCCGGATGGCAGCCTGCAGTACTCGGCGCGGCGCTTCTACTCCCTGCCCGACATCCTGGCGCGCCGCACCCTGCTGGGCCGCTGGGGGCCGATGCGCTCGCGCATCGATTCGCACCTGCTCAAGCGCGAATGGGGCGCTGAGCCCTTCGAGGCCGACTGGGTGATGGGCACGGGCTTCGTCGTGCGGACCATGGCCTTCAGGCAGGTGGGCTGCATGGACGAAGGCTACTTCCTCTATTTCGAGGAGGTGGATCTGTGCGCCCGCATGTGGGTGACGGGCTGGCATGTGCTGGCCGTGCCCAGCGTGGAGCTGGTCCATGAGCACCAGCGCCACAGCGCCGCCGGCATCTGGTCCAAGTCGGGCAAGACGCATTTGCGCAGCATGGCGCGTTTTTTCGCCAAGTTCGGGGTACCCTGGCTGGCACGGCCATCCCGGGGGGGGTTGGCACGCTCGTACGCGCGCTGGCGTGCGGAAGGTCCGCCCAAACCGTCCTGGGGGCAACAGTCTGGCAATTGAACTGTCGATTCAAACCACGGATGCTGAATCGTCGTTTCGCCCCGGCTTTCGGGCATCCTCCGCTCCTGACATGATGAAGTACATCGCGACCGTTGTGATCTGCCTGCTGGCAGCGGCCTGCACCCCGATGGGCACCCTGGTCCCGCCGCGTGGCGAGGCGTTCCTGGCCCGTCTGCTCAAGCCTGAAGATCTGGCCCAGTTGCCCAAGCTGCCCACGCGCGTGCGCCCCGGCGATGTGCTGCGCATCGTGCCGGACAGCCAGCCCGCCGCGATGGATCTGCGCAACTTGGTCGAGGACACCCAGGCGCTGAGCTACGTGGTGCGGGGCGATGGCAGCTTCTCCTACCGCTTCATCGGCCGGGTCGAGGCCGCCGGCAAGACGCCTGACGAACTGGCCGCGGAGATGAAGAGCCGGCTCGACACCTACTACCGTGAGCCCGGCGTCACCATCAACATCACCTCATCGCCCAGCAACCGCGTGATCGTGGCTGGCGCCGTGCGCAACCCGCTGCCCATCGAGATGGGCGCGCTGGCCAGCGTGGAGCAGGCTATCTTCGCGGCAGGTGGGCTGATGCCGTCGGCCGACCCGCGCATGGTGGCTTTGATGCGCATGGACGCGCAGGAGCGCTACCAGGTCTACTTTGTTGATCTGAGCAAGATGCTCGAACCCACCGAGCAAGGCCGCGCCACCCTGGCCTTTCAACGCGGTGACATCATCTTCGTGCCCAAATCCAGCGCCGGCAACGCGGCCGACGGTGTCGAGGTCTACATCAACCAACTGCTGCCCTTCAGCCGTGGCGTGGGCGTGAACTTCAGCCGGAGCATCGGCACCACCAAAACCGTGACCAGCTTCGACTGACCGGCGCAGAACCACAACATGATCGACATCCGCTCTTTCCGCGACCTGCTGCGCCTGTTCTACATCTTTCGCCGCGAGTTCCTGATTGCCTTTGGCCTGACGGTGGTGCTGGCCGTGGGCATCGCCTTTCTGATGCCGCCCAGGTACGCCTCGGAGGCGCGCCTGCTGGTCAAGCCCGGCCGCGAGAACCTCACGGTGCCGCTGGACGCGGGTGACCGCCAGACCATGCTGGCGCCGGTGTCCCAGCGCGATCCGATCATCGACGAAGAGAAGATGCTCACGGGCCGCCCCGTGATCAACCAGGTGGCGCGGCTGTACATGGACGAGATGGCCCGCCAGCCGCCCCCGCAAGGTCTGTGGAAACAGATCAAGGCCCAGGTCGGCCAGGCGGCGCTGGCCACCCTGGACGGCCTGCGCTGGGTCACGACCAAGCTGGGCCTGACCGAGGCGCGCCCCCCCGAGGAGCGCCTGGCCGCCAAGTTGGAAGACCGCTTCCAGGCCTCGCACGGCCCGGGCTCGAACGTGATGGAGCTGCGCTTCGTGTGGGACGACCCGCTGGTGGCGCAGCGCATCATGCAGACCTGGGTGAAGGTCTACCTGGACGAGCGCACTGCCGTGCTGGGCCGCAAGGGCCTGGTCACCTTCTACGAAGGCAAGGTGCGCGACGCCGACCAGCAGATCGAATCGAGCAAGGCCCTGTGGCGCGCCCGCCTGGAGAAGATCCAGGGCGTCAGCGCCAGCGAGCGCCTGGAAGCGCTGACCAAGCGGGTCAATGAACTGCGCACGCGCCGCGCCGAGATCCTGGCCGAGAAGGATGCCACCGAGCAGGGCCTGAACTACGCCTCCGGGCGCGCCAAGACGCTGCCGCGCGAGGTGGTGTCCGAGCGCGAGGTGGGCTATGGCCCGACCTGGCTGGCCCTGAGCAACCAGCTCAACGAGCTCAAGCGCCAGCGCGCCGATGCCTTGCGCGTCTACAAGGAAACCGCGCCCACCGTGCTCACGCTCAACGAGAGCATTGCCACGCTGGAGAAGCAGGTGCAGGCCGAAGAGCGCAATGTGCAGCGCTCCGAGCGCCGTACCCCCAACGAGCTGGGCACCACGCTGGAGCGCAACCAGCTTGAAAAATCCGTGCGCCTGCGCGAGCTGATCACCTTTTCGTCCGTGTACGACAAGGAGATCGGCGAGCTGGAAGCCGCGCGCCGCCAGGTGCTCGAGAGCGAGCCCGAGCTGGCCCGCTTGGAGCAGGCGCTGGCCGTGGCCGAAAAGAGCCGCGTGCTTTACCTGGACAGCCTGGAGAAAGCCCGCATCGACCAGGCGCTCGATGAAAACCGCATCAACAACATCGCCCAGATCGAGCAGGCCACCTTCAACCCGGCACGCGTGTCGCCCAAGAGCCTGCTGCTGCTGGCGCTGGCGGCGCCGGCTGGCCTGATGGTAGGCCTCTTGGTGATCTACCTGCGCTCGCTGACCGACCAGCGCATCCACGATGGTGGCCGCGTCGAGCAGCGCTTTGGCGTGCCGCTGTGGAGCACGATCAAGGACATCGGCGGTGGCAGCGCGGGCGAGGACAATGAGTTCCATGCCAGCCTCTACCGCATCTACGGCATGCTGCCGCTGGACCGCGCGGCCGAACAGGGCCTGACCGTGGGCCTGACCTCGTCGCGGCCCAAGGAGGGGGTGAGCTTCATCGCCCTGCGCCTGCGCACGCTGCTGCAGGCCCAGGGCCTCACGGTGCGCTTGAACGTGGCTGAAGGCCAGCCTGAGCGCGCCCAGCCCGGCGAGGTGCTGCTGCTGGAGGCCGCGGGCCTGCTCAGCAACCGCGATGCCTTCGTGCGCCTGAGCCGCTCCGACCTGATCGTGCTGGTGGTCGAGGCGCGTGCCAGCACCGTACCGGTGGTCGAGAACGCCCTGGGCATCCTGCGCACGGCCTTCCACAAGGTCGATGGTGTGATCATCAACCGGCGCCGCTTCGAAGTGCCTCCGCACGTGCTGCGCTGGCTGCAGCGCTGAGCCGGGGGGACTGCAACCGTGCGCCTGGCCCTGCTGTCGCCCCTGCCGCCCGAGCAGACGGGCATTGCCGACTATGCGGCCAACTTCCGCCGTGCGCTCAATGGCGCGGGCATCGATGTGCTCACACCCCTGCTGGGGCAGCGCCCGCTGGGCAGCATGGCCGACGCCCGCCGTTGGGTGGCCGAGCGGGATTGGTCCAAGGTCGATGTGGTGCATGCCGAGATCGGTGGTGGGCGCCACAGCGAGTTTTTCGCGCTGTGCGCGCTGGCACGCCTGCCGCAACGCCCAGCCCTGTCGGTCACCGTGCATGATCCGGAGCGCCTGGTGTGGCGCCCGGTCAGCCGGCTCTACCGCGCGCTGGAACGCTCGCGTGTGCTGCCGCGCTTTGTGATGCAGGTGCTGGCCGTGCTGTGCGATCCGCACACGATGTGGGCCGAGCGCCGCCTGGCGCGCCGTCTCGACGGCCTGGCGGCCCTGACGGACACGGGTGCCACGCGCCTGGCCACCCGCATGCGCATCCCGCGCACCAAGGTGCAGGCCATTGCGCACGGCACGCTGGACATCGCCGCCCGTGAACTGCCGCCCTTGCCGCCTGAAGGCCCCATCCGCCTGCTGTACTTCGGCTTCATCTACAGCGGCAAGGGCATCGAGGATCTGGTCGACGCGTTGGGCCGTGTGCGCGACCAGGTGCGCGCGCTGCACCGTGATCAACCCGAGCTGGCGGATCAGGCCGATCAACTGCGCCTGACCATCGCTGGCGGCACCTCGCCCGACATCGCTTTCGGTGCCCAGGGCAGCTATCTGGACGCGCTGCGCGCCCGCGTGAAGGCGCGCGGCCTCGACGACATGGTCGACTGGGACCTGGACATCGACGCGCGCGACATCCCGGCGCTGATCCAGCGCCACCATGTGATGGTGCTGCCCTACCGTGAATCGCGCAAGCTGGCGCTGCTCGGGCAGATGCGCGGCACCAGCGGTGCGCTGGCCTGGGCCGTGGCCTGCGGGCGGGGCGTCATCACATCCAACGCCCGCGCTTTTGCCGAAGAGATCCGTTCCGGCAATGGGCAAGCCTACCCGCAAGGCGATGTGGGCGCGCTGGCCAAGGTGCTGGCCTCGGTGCTTGAAGACCCCGCGCTGACGCAGGCCTGGGCCACGCGCGCGGCCGAGCTGGCACATCAGCGGGCGTGGCCTCGCACGGGCGAAGCATTCCGCAGCTATTTCGAAGGGCTGATGCAGCGCCGGGGCCTGCCTGTGCCGCAACGCTTGCCGCCCCGGCCCATGACCTTGCCCCCCTCCGTGCCCAAGGAGCCTGCATGACGACCCAACGCGCTGCCCGTCGTCGTCACCTGCAGCGTGCCGCCGCACTGCTGGCGCTGGGCCCTTTGATGGCGCCCTGGTCGCGCGCGAGCTGGTTTTCTGGCGGTCCCAAGCCCATCGAGCTCAAGCCCGCGCGCCCCGTGGTCTGGAAAGACTGGCTGGGCGTGAACGCGCAGTTCCAGTGGTTCCCGCCCGAGATGGCGCGCAAGCAGGCCGAACGCCTGAAGGCGCTCGATCTGCAGTGGGTGCGCCTGGGCCTGCACTGGATGCTGTTGGAGCCCGAGGAGGGCAAGTACGAGTTCAAGG
Organism: Aquabacterium sp.; assembly: GCF_049274795.1. Taxonomy (GTDB): domain Bacteria; phylum Pseudomonadota; class Gammaproteobacteria; order Burkholderiales; family Burkholderiaceae_C; genus Aquabacterium. The sequence continues at coordinate 7,867 of NZ_JBASTH010000056.1, read as the reverse complement.
CCATCGACCAGGCCATGGAGATGACCCGGCAGATGGGCCTGCGCAACATCACCTACGTGGTGGGCACGCCCAAGTTCGCCACCTCGGTGTCGCCCAACGACAAGTACGCCCAGTACTTCGACAAGTTTCCCCCGCGCGATCCGAAGATCTACGCGCTGCGCATGATGCAGTTGGCCAAGCGCTACCCGAGTGTCGATGTCTGGCAGGTCTGGAACGAGCCCAACATCCTGGGCTTCTGGGCGCCCAAGGCCGATCCGGAAGGCTATGGCCGCCTGTTGCTGCCCGCCGTGCAGGCCCTGCGGGCCACCGTGCCCGACAAGCCCATCGCCATGGCCGGCATGGCCTACTTCAGCGAGATGCCCACTGGCGGGCTGATGATCCAGAAGATGGGCGAGCTGGGCGCCTTCAACCTCAACCTGATCATTGCCTACCACCCCTACACGGCGCGCCCGGAGGGCTCCGAGGGCGATGAGCGCGACTTCGTCGGCAAGGTGCAGCCCGCCCACCAGTGGCTGCGCGCCGCTGGGGTCAAGCAGATCTGGGCCACCGAGTGGGGCTGGTCCAGCTATGCCGGGCCGAAAGAAGAGCAGCCCATCGTCGGCGAGCAGGGCCAGGCCGATTACGTGCTGCGCCGGCTGGCGCTGATGGCCGCGCTGGATTACGACCGCGTCTTCCTGTTCACCCTGTCTGATCTGGACAAGCGCGCCAGCGTGCGTGACCAGAGCTACGGCCTGCTGCGCGAGAACGGCGAGCCCAAGCCTGTCTACCATGCGCTGCAGCGCTTCCTGAAGGCCTGCGGCCCGCGCCTGGAGCCCGATGCGCTGCCCAAGATCGAAGGCGGCGTGCCCAAAGGCCTGGTCAGCATCGCCTGGAAGCGCCCGGATGGTCGCCAGGTGTGGATGTGCTGGTCCGACAAGCCGGTGTCCGTGACCTTGCCGCAGTGGCGCAAGGAGGCCGTGCTGCATCACCCGCTCAAGGGCACGCAGGCCACGCTCAAGCCAGGGCCGAAGGGCCTGGTCGTGCCCGTCGACGCGGCCGTGCAGATCCTGGTGGCCTGAGCATGGAGTCCCCCGCGCCCGCAGTCCGCCCGCTGCGCATCCTGTGGACGATGCCTTACCTGCCTTGGCCTACCACCAGTGGTGGCAAGTCACGGCAATACCATTTGTTGCGCCGCATGGCCGAGCGCGGTCACCGCATCACGCTGCTGGTGCAGTCCAAGACGCCGCTGGATGACGAAGGGCGTGCGCGCCTCGAACCCCTGGTCGAACAGCTGATCGTGCTGCCGCGGCGGCCACTCAAGCATCCGCTCACGCTGTGGCATGCCGCGCTGTCGCCCTGGCCCCTGCTGACCACGGTCAATGGCCATGCGCCGGCACTCGCGGACCGCTTCGAGGCCCTGCTGGCCGAGGGCGGCTGGGACGTGGTGCAGATCGAGCACAGCTATGGCTTCCAGCCATTCGAAGCGCCGCTGAGCCGCCATCGGCAACCCTTCGTGCTGTGCGAGCACAACGTCGAGTCGCAATTGGGAGTGGCCACGTATGGCAAGTGGCCGTGGTTCCTGCGCCCGTTCGCGCGCTACGACCAATGGCGTGCGCGCCGCTGGGAACGTCGTGTGTTGGCCCAGGCCAGCGCGGTGGCCGCTGTCACCGAGGCTGACGCCCGGGTCATGACGCGGCTCAGCGGCGGCCAGCCGGTCGGCGTGGTCGCCAACGGTGTCGACACGCGCGCCTTCGCGCAGGTCACGCCCGCCGTGGGCAGCGACAAGGTGCTGTTCGTCGGCAACTACGAGTACGCGCCCAATGTGGACGCCATCGAATGGGCGCTCACCGAGGTCTTCCCCCGTCTGTGGCGCCAGCGACCTGAGACGCGCTTCATCGTCTGTGGTCACGCGCTGCCCGAGGCCTGGCCACGCCGTTTCACCGATGCCCGCATCGAGTGGCGCGGCTATGTGTCCGATCTGACCGGGGTGCAGGCCGAGGCGGCCGCTTTCCTGGCGCCGCTGCGTTTTGGCGGCGGCTCCAAGCTCAAGGTGCTCGAGGCGCTGGCCGCGGGCCTGCCCCTGGTCAGCACGCCCGAGGGCGTGTCCGGCCTGGAGGTGGTCGATGGCGAGCATGCGCACCTGGGGGGCTCGGCCCAGGGCCTGGCCGAGGCCCTGGCCGGCGTCTTGAGCCAGCCGACGCAGGCCAGGGCGCTGGGCGAGGCCGGCCGTGCGCACGTGGCTGCACGCTTCGATTGGTCTGCCTCGGCGGCCCAGCTCGAGGCCTTGTACGAACGCCTGCCCACGCTGCACCGACTCGGTGGTGTGCGGGGGCAGGGCGTGGGCCCACTGGCGGCCAATGAGGAGGTGGCATGACCCGCGGCGCCATGCTGCTGCCGGTGGGCCTGCCCCTGTTGTTCGGCGCGCTGATGATGCTTGGCGGTGCGCCCCTGATGATGGTGGCCGTGGTGGGTGCTGTGGTGGCCGTGGCCATCGTCACCCAGCCTCTGCGGGGCCTGCTGTTGTTCGCGCTGCTGGCGCCTGCCGTACCCTGGATGAAGGCCGGCCCCCTGCCGCTGCCAGAAGCCTTGCTGGTGCTGACCTGGGCGGGCGTGGCCATCCAGTGGCTGGGAGGGCGCCTGCCGGCCTGGCCCCGTGGCCGGCCTGAACGCCTGCTGGGTTGGCTGGCCTTGTGGGCACTGGTGCCCATGGTGGCCGGGCAACTGCGGCCGGAAGGCGTGGGCATCGGTCCGCTGAACTGGGCGCGCTGGGTGCTCAACCTGTCGCCGGTGTTCCTGCTGCCTCTGCTGGTGCGTGACGAAAGAACGCGCGATCGCCTGATGCTGGCGCTGTTGCTGGGCTTTGCCGGCTTGCTGGTGATTGCGCTGGGCTTTTTCGCCATCAGCCGCGATCCGACGCGCATGACGGCCTTTCTCGCGACCCTGCGCTACCCGAACCCCGAGGTCATCAAGGACATCTTCTACGCTGATCCCGGCCGCATGCCGTCACCCTGGATCCATCCCAACTCCACGGGCGCGGCGATGCTGCTGGCGGCCCCGCTGGGTGTGTTCTATGCCGTGGTCAACCAGGGCTGGCGGCGCTGGCTGGGTGCTTTTGTCTTCGTGGCGGGCACGGGGGGCATCGTGTTCAGCGGTTCTCGCGGTGCCCTGTTGTGCCTGGGCGTGTTCGTGGCCTGGCTGGCCTGGCGCAAGACACCCTATGCCGGTCGTGGCCTGGTTCTTGCCATCCTGCTGGCTGTGAGCCTGCTCCTTGTCTACCCGCCCGCGCAGAAGCGTTTCGCGTCGCTGTTCTCATCGAACGACGTGAGCACGGGCGTGCGCTTCGACGAGTACACGCACTTCCCCGGCAATGCCTTGCGCTATCCCCTGGGGCTGGGGTTCAAGGCCGAGACGCCGGCCAGCTCGCCCGAGAAGGGCGTCTACGGTATCTCCAACCTGTGGCTGAACTACTGGTTCAAGCTGGGCCTGCCCGGCATGCTCTTGTTCATCGCCGTCACGCTGGCCTGGTGGCGCGAGGTGCGGCTGACGGGTGATTTCCGCCACGTCGGGCCGCATAACGCCTTGCGCATCGCCACCACGGGTACCGTGCTGGCGGCGTTGGGCACTGGCTTCATCGACCACTATTTCAGCTTCACCCAGGTGTTGATCTCGCTGTTCTGGTTGATCCTGGCCATGGGGCTGATGCTGGCGCGCACCTCGCAGCCTGCCTCGATCGCCACGGCCAAACCGCTCACAAATCGCCCAGGGAGCCGTCCTGTGAACTGCCCATGAAACACCGCACCTTGCACAGCGCAGGCCTGCGCGATCGCCTGCCCGACTATGCCGCGCGCTTGAACGCCACGCCCGAGGCCCTGGCCGAGGCCTATGACTGGATGCTGGCCAACGATTTCGCCTTTGAGTCGCCCAGCCGCGAGGGCGCGCTCACGTACATCCCCTGCATGAACATCGAGAAGCGGATTGAGCAGCCGCTAGCCCGGCGCTTCTTCGCTGTGTTGCGCGATGAGATACCAGGCAAACTTCTGCCCGACTATGGCAAGAACTGGCCCACCTTCGTGGACCGCTGCCGCCGCATGTGGGAACTGGCCTACAACATCGTGATCAACAAGATCCCCAGCCACAACGTGCGCCTGGCCTGGCTGCGCCTGGGCGGGGCCAAGATCGGCAAGGGCTCGGCCGTGTGGCGCCACACAGAGGTCATCGGCATCGAAAGCCTCACCATCGGCGACGACACCTGCATCGGCTGGCACTGCCAGATCGACGCGCGCTCGGGCCTGGTCATCGGCAACCACGTCACCATCGCCTCGCATGTGCTGATCATCGGGGGCGGGCATGACCTGGAGGCGCCGGAGTTCTGGTCGGTCTCGGCCCCCATCCGCATCGACGACTACGCCTGGATCACCTCGCGCGCCATGATCCTGATGGGCGCGCACGTGGGTGAGGGCGCGGTGGTGTCGGCCAACTGCGTGGTCTCCAAGAAGATCGAGCCTTACGTGATCGTGGCTGGCCAGGGTGCCAAGCCTGTGGGCACGCGGGTGCGCGGCCTGAACTACAAGGTGGGCGGCAAAGGCCTGTTCACCTTGCTGCACTGAGCGGGGCGCGCCACACCATGCTGGGCGCTGCCGGCCTGCTCGCAATGGTCACCGTCACGGGCCTGGCCGCCGGCCTGGCGCGCGAGTGGCTGCTGGTGGCCAACTGGGGGGCCGGTGCCCGCGCGGACGCCTTCCTGATCGCGATGTTCCTGCCCGAGGCCATCCGCACGGTGCTGGGTGGTGGCGTCATCTCGTCGGCCGGGTTGGCGCTGTGGCAGGCCTTGCGTGTGCCTGCGACGGCCTCGAACACCTCTGCGCCCGATGTGCCTTCTGGGCCCGGATCATCCAGCGATGCCAACCCTGCAGTTGCTGACACGATGCCGCCCGCTGCCGCGCAGTCCCAATGGCTGTCGCGCATGACGGCCTCGTTGGGCCTGGTGGGCCTGGGGCTGGCCGTGGTGCTCAGCCTGGGCGCGCCGCTGTGGGTCTGGGTCGTGGGCCCTGGCCTCTCGCCCGAGCAGCGCGCCACCACCGAACACGTGCTGCGCCTGCTGGCCTGGAGCGTGCCCGGCATGTGGTTGCATGCGCTGTGGAGCGTACCCCTGCAGGCGCGTGGGCGCTTCGTGCTGGCGGGCCTGGGCTCGCTGCTCTACAACCTGCCGGCCGTGGCCTACATGGCCTGGGCACGCCAGGCCACCACCGAGATCGGCCTGGCGTGGTGTTTCGTGGCGGGTGGCGCGGCCATGGGCCTGTTGCTGTGGCCGTCCATGCGACGCCAGGGCCTGGCCTGGGCCGATTGCCGCCCGCATCTGGCCAGCCTCAAGGCGCTGGCCGTGCGCCTGGCGCCGCTGCTGGGCAGCGCGGGGGTGGGGCAGGGCCTGATGCTGATCGAGCGCATCGTCGCCTCTTACCTGGGCGATGGCGTCGTGACCGTGCTCAACCTGGCGCGCAAGCTGGTCAACCTGCCGCTGCTGGCGCTGATGGCCGTCAACCAGGTGCTGCTGGGCCTGATGAGCCGGCATGCCGCCGGGGCCGAGCGCCTGGCGGTGCTGCGCCAGGGGCTGGCCCTGGTCACCACCGTGTCGTGCCCGGCGGCCGTGGGTCTGCTGCTGTCCACGCAGGCGCTGGTGGCACTGCTGTTCCCACGCGTCCATGGGGCAGAGGTGCTTAGCCCCGTGCTGGCCTGGTACGCCGTGAGCCTGGTCGTGGCCAGCTGGAACCTGCTGCTGGGCCGCTACAACCATGCGGCGGGCAACACCCGCCTGCCCTTCGAATGCGAACTGGCCGGCGGCCTGGCGCAGGCGCTGAGCCTGCCCCTGCTGGCCTGGGCCTTCGGCGTGCAGGGCATGGCCGCGGCCCTGTTGCTGGGCATCGTCGTCAATGGCGGCCTGCTGTGGTGGCGCAGCGGCCTGTGGGGGCGGGTGCCGCTGTGGCCGCATCTGGCCGGCAGCGCCGCCCTGCTGGCGCTGGCCGGCATGGTGGTGGCGCCGGGTTTGCCGCTCCTGCCATGGTGGCAACTGGCCTGGGCCACGGCCGCCGGTGCCATCAGCCTGGTGTTGCTGGCTCTTGTCCTCAAGCCCTGGAAGCCTTTGAGCGCCGCCTGAGGCCGCCCTTCGCATGAGCCGTACCCCTGCAACCCCGCCCACCCGGCACCACAACAACTTCGATGTGCTGCGCCTGCTGGCCGCCTCGGGCGTGATGGCCCTGCACATCCACGACCTCACGGCCGAGCCTGCGCTGGCCTGGCTGCACTGGCTGGATGCGCGGGTGGCCCTGTGCACCTTCTTCATCATCAGCGGGTACCTGGTCTTCCAGAGCTACGAGCAGGCCCCGCGCCTGGGGCGCTACGTTGATAAGCGCCTGCGCCGCATCGTGCCGGCCTACGCCGTGGTGATCGTGCTCAGCGTGCTGATGGGGGCGTGGGTGAGCACCCTGGCCTGGTCCGACTACTGGCAGCACAGCGACACCTGGCGCTACCTCTGGGGCAACCTGATCTTCCTCAACTTCATCCAGCCCACGCTGCCCGGTGTGTTCGAGGGGCAGCCGTACACCGCCATCAATGGCGCACTGTGGACGATCAAGGTCGAGCTGATGTTCTACATGGTGGTGCCCGTGTTCGTGTGGCTGGTGCGCCGGCTGGGGCACCACGCCGTGCTGGGCCTGGGCTTTGTGCTGGCCTGCCTGTGGTGGGGCGGCTTCACGGCCCTGGGTGAGGCCACCGGCCGTGGCGTGTACATCGAGCTGGCCAAGCAGATGCCTGGCTGGCTGATGTTCTTCCTGCCCGGCGCCTGGTGCTACTACGAGCGCGAGCGGCTGAAGGCCCGGGGCTGGCCGCTGGGGGCGGTCAGCGTGGTTCTGCTGGGCCTGGCGCTGGCTTTCGAGCTGAACTACCTGTTCCCGCTCGCCCTGGCAGGGGCGGTGTTCTACGCCGCCTTCGGCCTGCCGTGGCTGGGCAATGCCACGCGCCATGGCGATCTGTCTTACGGGATCTACATCCTGCACTTCCCCTTGATCCAGTTGCTGGTGCACTTCGGCGTGTTCCAGGCCAGCCCCTGGGGCGGTCTGGCCCTGGTGCTGGGCCTGGTCGTGGCGCTGGCCTGGCTCTCGTGGCACTTGGTGGAGGCGCCCATGCTCAGGCGCCCCCCGCCTGCGCCGCACACTGCAGCGGCGTGATGGGCACAAATTTGGCGCTTCCTTGATTGCGCACCAAATCCTGTGCTAATATCTAGGGCTTGCCGGAGGGGTGGCCGAGTGGTTAAAGGCAGCAGACTGTAAATCTGCCCGCTTATGCGTACACAGGTTCGAATCCTGTCCCCTCCACCAAGGCAAGACACGTGATCGTGTGATCATGAATGGCTCCCGGGCGGGAGTAGTTCAATGGTAGAACCTTAGCCTTCCAAGCTAATGACGCGGGTTCGATTCCCGTCTCCCGCTCCAGGTCGCGGTTCTGTCATGGTTCGCGTGCTAAACTCGCGGTCTTCCCGATTTTCGGGGTAGACGTGTCGACAGTGGTGTGGATGCAAGCGCAGGCGTAAGCCGTTAAGCGCGGTTGGCTTCCAGACCCGTGTCGATGCCCATGTGGCTCAGTGGTAGAGCACCCCCTTGGTAAGGGGGAGGTCGGCAGTTCGATCCTGCCCATGGGCACCACACCTCTCAAATCCCCTCAGGCTCATTCTTAGAACGCTGGAGCGCGCAAATGGCAAAAGGCAAGTTTGAACGGACCAAGCCGCACGTGAACGTGGGCACCATCGGTCACGTTGACCACGGCAAGACCACCCTGACGGCTGCCATCGCAACCGTGCTGTCCAAGAAGTTCGGCGGCGAAGCCAAGGCCTACGACC
>NZ_JBASTH010000055.1:0-69569 GCF_049274795.1 Aquabacterium sp. | reverse complement strand
GCCCAGGTGCCCGCCGCGCCGGCCCTGCCGCCGGGGGCGTGGCCCGATGCCGCCCGCCAACTGCAGCACACTCGGCGTGTGCTCATGCCACAGGGCTGCGTGCAGCCGCATCTGCGCCCCCACATCGATGCGGCCACCGCCCGCGTGCTCGACGCCGTGGGCCTGCGGGCCGTGCGCTTGCGGGGCGCCGGTTGCTGCGGTGCGCTCAAGGGGCATCTGGGCGATGAAGGCGGGGCCCGTGCCCAGGCCCGCCGCAACATCGATGCCTGGTGGCCCTACCTGCAGGGCGACACGGCGGCCGAGGCCATCCTGGTCAATGCCTCTGGTTGTGGCGCCTGGGCCAAGGATTACGACAGCCTGCTGGCCGACGACCCCCTCTATGCCGAGAAGGCCCGCCGTGTCGCGTCCTTGGTGAAGGACCCGGCCGAGCTGTTGCCACAATGGGTGCCGGTGCTCCAGCGCGCCTTGCGGCACAAGTCAGGCAGCGGTGCCAGCCTGGGCGCCTTGACCTTCCACCCACCCTGCAGCTTCAGCCATGCGCTCAAGCTGAGCGCGGCGGCGCGCCCGGGCCCGGTCGAATCAGGCCTGCGTGAACTGGGCTTTGATGTGCGCCTGGCGCGCACCGACAGCCACCAGTGCTGCGGCGCGGGCGGTGCCTACAGTCTGCTGCAGCCCGAGCTGGCCCAGCCCCTGCGCGAGGCCAAGGTGGCGGCGCTGGAGGCGGCGGGCAGCCCGGTGGTGGTCAGCGCCAACATCGGGTGCATCACGCATCTGCAGGGCGGCATGCGCACGCCGGTCAAGCACTGGATCGAACTGGTGGACGAGGCGCTGGCGGGCGCGAAGCGCTGAGTTGAGCCGGGCTGAGGCGATCAGCGCGCCACGGGCCGATCCGGATCGGCGCACCAGGCGCTCCAGGAGCCCGCGTACAAGCGCGTGCCCGGCATGCCCGCGATCTCCATGGCCAGCAGGTTGTGGCAGGCCGTCACGCCCGAGCCGCACTGGTGCACCACGGTGTCCAGCGGCAACTCACCCAGCAATGATTCGAACTCGCCACGCAATTGGTCTGCGGGCTTGAACCGGCCGTCCGATGCCAGGTTGAGCTGGAAGAAGCGGTTCACGGCGCCGGGGATGTGTCCGCCCACAGGGTCCAGGGTTTCGTTCTCGCCGCGAAAGCGCTCCGGGGCACGGGCGTCGATCAGGTGGATATCGGGCGTGGCGTAGACCAGGCTGTCCATCACCTGCTGGGTGCTGACGACGTGGTCGGCATGCAGGCTCAGGGTGAACGGCCAGGCGGTGCGCACGCCGGCCTCGGTGCTGATGGGCGCACGCGACGGATCGGTGTTGTGCAGGGCGCGCCAGGCCACCCAACTGCCATCGAGCACCTGCACGTTGGTGTGGCCGGCCCAGCGCAGCAACCACCAGGCGCGGGCGGCGAACATGCCGCCGCTGTCGTCATAGGTGATCACGCGGGTGTCGGGCGTGACGCCCCAGCGCCGCAGCGTGGCCTGGAAGCCTCCGTGCGTGGGCAGGGGGTGGCGGCCGTTCTGGCCGGTCTTGGGGCCCGACAGATCGCTGTCGAGGTGGGCGTACACCGCACCGGGGATGTGGCCCTGCTCATAGGCCTGCTCGCCCCCCACGGGGTTGGTCAGGCTGAAGCGGCAGTCCAGCACCAGCACATCCGTCCGGCCCGCCGACGCGAGCAGGTCGGCCAGCTCGGTGGCCGAAATCAGAAGGGGCTGATGGGTGGATGCGGGGTACGACATGGGACCAGTGTAGCGCCGCCCCTCAGGGTTGAAGTGCGTGCTCCAGTGCGCGTGTCACGGTGTCCGGGTCTTCGTGCAACAGCCAGTGCGTCAGGCCGGGCAGGCGGGTGATCTGCAGGTCGGGCACCCAGGCGTCCAGGCCGTCGAGCAGGCTGGGGGGCAGGGCGGTGTCGGCCTCGCCCCAGATCACGCGCGTGGGCACGTTCACGTGCAGCAGCGCATCGGGCAGCACGAGGCTGTTGACGGGGTCCGTGGCCGAGGTGGGCGGGTGCAGGGGCGAGGCGCGGTAGTAGTTGACCGGGCCGCTCAGGGGCGAGGCTGCCAGGGCCTGGCCCGGCAGGCCCTGGGGCGCGGCGGACCAGGCCTGGCGGTAGCGATCGCGCAGGGCGGGGGTGAGCCAGGCCGCGCCACCGAACTGCTCGAAGAAGCCCCACATCCGTGCGAAGTCGTCGGCGGCCAGTTGCGCCTCCACGCCGGGCTCGCGCAGCAGGTTGATGTAGCCGCTGGCGGCCTGCTGGGCCGGGTCTTCGCGCAGGGCCTTCAGGAAGGGCGCGGGGTGGGTGGCGTTCAGCGCGATCAGCCGGTCCATCAACTGCGGGGCGGTGGCGGCCAGCCCCCAGGCCAGGGCGCCACCCCAGTCGTGGGCGATCACGGCATGGGCCCGCCCGCCCAGGGCGCGGATCAGCCCGGCCAGGTCTTCCTGGATCAGCTTGGGACGGTAGGCTGCCACGTCGGCGGGGGCGTAGGAGCCCTCGTAGCCGCGCAGGTTGGGGGCCACGCAGCGGTAGTGCTGGCCGAAGTGCGCCAGCAGACCATCCCACACGAAGGCGGCTTCCGGAAAGCCGTGAAGGAAGAGCAGCAGGGGCGCGTTGGGCTGGTCGTGCGGGCCGGACAGGCGGCAGTTCAGCCAGGCCTGGGCCTGTTCAGGCTGGTCGGCCGGGCCGACGGGGATGCGCTGGACGGTGATGGCGGCGGGCAGGCTCATGGCCTGAGTGTGCCGCAAAGACAAAAGCCCCCAGTCGTTGCCGACAGGGGGCTTTGGCGCGCAGGCCGTGAGGCCTGGCGAGGCGGATCAGGCCTGTGGCTTGCGGCGGCGGGCGATCAGGCCCACGGTGGCCAAGCCGGCGCCAATCAGGGCCAGGCTGGCGGGCTCGGGCACGGCGGCCACGCCGGTGAAGCTCAGTTCGCCGACGCTATAGGCATCGTCGCCAGCGACCGCGTAGATGCGGGCGTACTTGGCCAGCGTCGGGGCGAAATCGATGGAGGCGCTGTAGGTGCCGGTGCCAGCGGGGTTGCTGGTGAAGGTGTCGGTGCCCCAGGTGGAGGCACCTTCGAAGGCCAGCACGGTGAACAGCGTGTTCCAGGTGGTGCCGTCTTGCGAGATCTGGACCTGGTAGAAGTCGTTGTGGTCGACCGTCAGCGTCACGTCCTGCAAGGTGTACAGCTGGTCGAACGCCAGCGTGAACACGGTGCCCAGGCCGTTCCAGGAAACGTTGCTCGCGGCGTTCCAGGCGGTGCCGTTGGCGGGGAAGACGCTGTCGGTCAGCACAGCGGTGCTGCCCGAGAAGGTGCCGGTGGTGGTGACGCCGGTGACGGTCACCGGGGCGGCATGGGCCAGGGAGGCCGCAGCCACCAGGCCGATGCCGGCCAGCGTGTGTTTGATGTAAGAAGCCATGGATACTCCCGTGATAAAGCGTGTGATCTGTGGGGGCAGGCCGCAAGTATCCCGGGTGCGCGCATGAGCGGTATCCCCTTGTTCAGGGGGGTAGGGCGCTGATCCCCCTAGAACCACCACCTGATCAGAACAGCGCCATGCTCAGTTTGCGGCGGTACTGGTCGATCACGGGGTCGGCGGCGGTCACGGCCACCTTGCCGGCGATCTCCAGTTGCGGTTTGTCGGCCGCGCCGGGGGCGCCTGCCACGGGCTTGCCGGTCGGGGCCTGCTTGGGTTGCGGCTTGGTCATCACTTCCAGGATGGCGACGTAGGTCTTGCGGGCGGCTTCGTCCTGCCAAGCCTTGTCGCGCATGATGATCTCCAGCAGCTCGTCCATGGCCTGGGTGAACTGGCCGGCCGCGAAGAAGATCTTGGCCAGCTCGAAGCGGGCCGCGAAATCGCGCTTGTTGGCGGCGATGGCCTCGGCCAGCTCGGCAGGGCTGCGCCCTTGGCGGGCTTGCTGCAGTGCCTCGATGTAGCGGCCGAAAGCGGCCACGCGCTGCTCGGCCAGCGGGCCGGTGGCGCGCGGGGCGATGGGCTCGTACACCGATTGGGCCTCGTCGGCCGCGCCCTCGGCCAGCAGCAGTTTGATCAGCTCGAAGCGGGCCTCGTCGTTGGCCGGGTCCTTGGCGAGGGCGTCCTGCAGGCGGGCGATGGCGTCGTCCAGCTGGCCTTCGGCGGCGAGTTGCTCGGCCTCTTGTGCCTCGGCCTCGGCCTCCAGCTCACCTTCGCCGGGCACGTGCTTGGCCAGAAACTCGCGGATCTGGGCCTCGGGCAAGGCGCCCACGAAACCGTCGACCGGCTGGCCGCCGGTGAACATCACGCAGAAGGGGATGGAGCGCACGCCGAACATCTGCGAGAGCTGGCCGGCGATCTCGGGCTGTTCATCCGCATTGAGCTTGGCCAGCATGAAGCGGCCGCCATAGGTCTCTTCCAGGCGTTCGAGCACCGGGCCCAGCGTCTTGCAGGGGCCGCACCAGGGGGCCCAGATGTCCAGCAGGACAGGCACCTGCGCCGAGGTGGCCAGCAGGTCGGTTTCGAAGTTTTCGAGCGTGATGTCGATCATGGTGTGAGCGTGTCCGGGCGCGGTGGGGGCCGAGCGCCTAAAATCTGGTTTTTGTCCGATGTCTGAACAGGAGCCTGCAGTGAACAGCGCAACGCCCTTGATCGGTGTGGTGATGGGTTCCAGCAGTGACTGGGACGTGATGCGCCTCGCCGCCGAGATTCTGACCGAGTTCTCGGTCCCCTTCGAGGCCCAGGTGGTTTCCGCCCACCGCATGCCCGACGAACTCTTCAGCTACGCCGAGCAGGCACGCGGCCGTGGCCTGCGCGCCATCATCGCCGGGGCCGGCGGCGCCGCCCACCTGCCGGGCATGCTGGCCGCCAAGACGCCGGTGCCCGTGCTGGGCGTGCCTGTGCCCTCGCGCCACCTGCAGGGCGTGGATTCGCTGCATTCCATCGTGCAGATGCCCAAGGGCGTGCCCGTGGCCACCTTCGCCATCGGTACGGCCGGCGCGGCCAACGCGGCCCTGTTCGCCGTGGCCATGCTGGCGCACGACCACCCCGCGCTGCGCGAGCAGCTTGATGCCTTCCGCGTGCGCCAGACCGAGGCTGCCCGGGCCATGAGCGCCGACCTAAGCCTGGACAAGCCTAAGTCATGAGCCAAGGTTCTTCTTCTGCTCCGATCCTGCCCGGCGCCACGCTGGGGGTGCTGGGCGGCGGCCAACTGGGCCGCATGTTCGTGCACGCCGCGCAGGCCATGGGCTACCGCACGGCGGTGCTGGATGCCGATCCGACCAGCCCGGCCGGCCTGGTGTCGCACCACCATGTGAAAGCCGACTACCTTGATGCCGCCGGCCTGGCCGAGATGGCCCGCCTGTCGAACGCCATCACCACCGAGTTCGAGAACGTGCCCGCCCAGGCGCTGGACACGCTGGCGGCCACGCTGCCTGTGGCGCCCGCCGGTGTTGCCGTGGCCGTGTGCCAGGACCGTGCCCGCGAGAAGGCCCACTTCACCGGCTGCGGTGTGCCCTGCGCGCCTCACGCCCTGATCGAGACGCAGGCTCAGCTCGATGCCGTGCCCGATGACCTGCTGCCCGGCATCCTGAAAACCGCCCGCCTGGGCTACGACGGCAAGGGCCAGGTGCGCGTGAAGACCCGCGCCGAGCTGATCGCCGCGTGGGATGGCCTGAAGCACGTGCCCTGCGTGCTCGAGAAGATGCTGCCGCTGGCCTTCGAGGTCAGCGTGCTGGTGGCCCGTGGCCGCAGTGGCGCCGTTGTGAACTTCCCGGTGCAGCACAACCTGCACCGCGACGGCATCCTGGCCGTGACCACCGTGCCCGCGTCCGGCGTGAGCGATGCCGTGTCGGCGCAGGCCATCGATTCGGCCCGCCGCATCGCCGCCTCGCTGGATTACGTGGGCGTGCTGTGCGTGGAGTTCTTCATCTTGCAGGATGGCCGCATCGTCGCCAACGAGATGGCGCCGCGCCCGCACAACTCTGGCCACCACACCATCGACGCCTGCGATGTGTCGCAGTTCGAGATGCAGGTGCGCGCCATGGCCAACCTGCCCCTGGTCGAACCCGTGCTGCACAGCCCCTGTCTGATGCTGAACCTGTTGGGCGACCTGTGGTTCCCAAACGGCACGACCACGCAGACCGAGCCTGACTGGGCCGCCGTGTTGGCGCTGTCCGGCACGCACCTGCACCTGTACGGCAAGACCGAGGCGCGCAAGGCCCGCAAGATGGGCCACCTGACAGTGACGGGCGCCACGCCAGAGGCTGCGCGTGACACCGCCTTGAAGGCTGCGGCCATCCTGGGCATCGAGCCCTTCTGAGCGGGCTTCACAGCCTGCTGCCATCATCGGAACCATGAGCCACCCCACCCGACTGGACCCCGCCACGCAGCCCGACGCCATCCGCCGGGCCGCGCAGCGCCTGGCTGACGGGCAGCTCGTGGCCTTGCCCACCGAGACGGTCTACGGCCTGGGCGCGCGCTCGGACGATGACGCCGCCGTGGCCCGCATCTTCGCGGCCAAGGGCAGGCCCAGCGATCACCCGTTGATCGTGCACGTGGCCGACGCGCAGGCCGCCGAAGCTTTCGCGGCCGAGCTGCCGCCCGTGGCTCGCCGATTGATGGGCCGCTTCTGGCCCGGCCCGCTCACGGTGATCGTGCCGCGCCGCGAGGGCATCGGCAAGGCTTCTGCCGGCGGGCAGGACACCATCGGCCTGCGCTGCCCCGATCACCCCGTGGCCCTGGCCCTGCTGCGAGAGGCGCTCACCTTGGGTGTGCCCGGCGTGTCTGCACCGAGCGCCAACCGCTTCGGCCGCGTCAGTCCTACCCGGGCCGATCACGTCGAAAGCGAGTTCGAGACTGAAGATCTGCTGGTGCTCGATGGCGGCCCCTGCGAGGTCGGCATCGAATCGGCCATCGTGGATTGCTCGCGTGGCGCGCCGGTGCTGCTGCGCCCGGGCCGCCTCACGCGTGACGAGTTGGCCGAGGTGGCGGGTGAGCCCATCGCCTGGTCGCGTCCCGAAGCGCCCGACCCCAACGCCCCGCGCGCTTCGGGCACGCTGCTGGCGCACTACGCGCCGCGCGCCAAGGTGCACCTGATGGATGGCAGCGCCCTGGTGCGCGCGCTCGATGACCTGATTCCTGTGCTGATGGTGGGCCAGCATCATGTGCCGCGCGTGGCCGTGTACTCACGCACTGCCTGGGCCCATCGCGGCGGCCAGCCCGGTGTCGTCTTCAAGGTGATGTCCGTGCAGGCCACCACCGCCGCGCACGATCTGTTCGCTGATCTGCGCGACATGGATGCGCTGGGCGTCGAGCAGATCTGGGTGGAGGCGCCGCCGCCAGACGCCGCCTGGGACGGCGTGCGCGACCGACTTGGCCGTGCCGCTGCCGCGTGATCGCACTGCCTGTATGCTTGCGGTCTGCTTTTGAGGGCGGTTTCAGCCGCTGAATCGGGGCCTAGCCCCCTGTGGAGATTTCATGACATTCGCTGGTACCGTCCCCGTTCACAAATCTTTGCCCGCCTGGCGCCGTCTGTCGCGCACCGGCGTGGCCCTGGCCGCCGCGACCGTGCTGCTGGCCGCCTGCGGTGGCGGCAATCAGGTCAAGCGCTTCCAGCCCACGAGCACGGGTACGGGCCCGGCCATGATGTCTTTCGGTGATGAAAACAGCGCCTTGGTGGAAGTACCGGTGGGCGGCAGTGGTTCGGTCACCAGCATCAAGGGCTTCAAGTACGGCGTCAACAGCGTGGAGTGGGTCGTCTCGACCATCGCGAACGACCCGGCGCAGGGCTCGCGGACGCTGGTCACCCCCCAGCCTGCCTGGGTGCCGTTTCCCACCTCGGGCGAGGTGCCCAACACCCTCGAAGTCTCCCTGCTGAGCGGCAATTCGTTTCGCGTGAGAGAGGATTACCTGCTCAACACGCTGTACACGGATTCGACCAGTGGGCCCCAGACGGCACAGTACTACTACACCTACTACTGCGCCGACTACCCGCTGTGGATTCAGTCTCTGGCCCGCAGCTATGGCCTGGGTTACCAGCAGCAGTGCCCCTCTGAAAATGCCGGGGGCGCGGTCACCTACGCCGCAGCAGGCGCCACGGTGGCCGACACGGCCGCACAGGTGGCCAGCCGTCGCGGTGAGATCGGCAGCGACACACTGGTCACCATCATGGCCGGGCAGCACGACATCCTGGCCACGTACAAGCAGGTGCGCGACAACGGCAAGGATCTCGGCGTGGCCAAAAACGAGATGACGGCCAAGGGCAAGGAGCTGGCTGCCGTTGTCAATGAAGTCTATGACCGTGGCGCGCACGTGCTGTTCGTCAGGCTGCATAACCTGGGCTTCAGCCCCTTGGCCCGCGCCGATGGAGTCCAGGGGCAGGACCGCATGCGCGAGCTGACCCTGGCGTTCAACACTGGCTTGCTGATCAACGTGCGCAATGATGGCGTCCGGGTGGGCCTGATCAACTTCTATGACCGCTCTTTCGATTTGGAACGATATCCTAGTAACGCCGGGGTCAGCGACATCTCGTCATCGGTTTGTAGCGATAGTGTCTACAAGCCGGATGGGGCGAGTGTGACCAGAGGTTCGCCCGACGTGCCGGGTGGAGATCCGCTGCTGTACTGCAACAACCTGACCGTCAATCGTGCGGCCGATGCCTATTTCTGGTCGGACTCCTTCAACTTGGCGCCTCGTGGCCAGGCATATCTGGCCCGGTGGGCGTCCGAGCGGGCATTCAATCGAACCTTCTGATCTGAGGCGCTGATTCGACTCGAACGGAATACCCCGGCTGTAGCCCGGGGTGTTTGCTGCTGAGGGCGTGGGGCCTTATGGCGGCGTTGTCTGGGACGCCCAGGTCACCGTGGCCTGCAACACGGCCCGGGCCATGTTTGACCGTGGATCGTTCACCACCGCTACCACCACCGATCGCCGGCCCCGGGTGTCCTGCACCACCCCGGCGATCGAGGCCACGCCATCGAGCGAGCCGGTCTTGAGGTGGGCCAAGCCCACGCCCGCCGACATGCGGCGCGCCGTGCCGTCCACGCCCGCGACGGGCAGGGAGGCCAGCCATTCCGGCATCAGGGGATCGCGCCACATCACCTGCACCCAGCGGGCCATGCAGTGGGCGCTGGCGATCTCCGAGCGGGACAGGCCCGAGCCGTTGTCCAGTTGCAGGGCCTCGCCTTCGCAGGGGCTGGCGGATGCACCTTTTCGCGTGGCCTGGCGTACCGCATCGGCCACGCGTGCGCGGGCGGTGTCCAGCGAGGCTGCGGGCGCTGCCTCACCATCCTGGCCCAGCGTGAGAAACAGCTGGCGCGCCATCACGTTGTTGCTGAACTTGTTGATGTCGCGCACCACCTCGGCCAGGGGGGGCGACACCCAATCCACCCAGGGCGTGGGCTCGGCCGGCCAGGGGCCTTCGCGCACTTGGCCGCGCAGGCGCCCGCCGGCGTCATCCCAGGCGGCTTCGAAGACGCGGGCACTGTGTTCGAACGATGTGTTGGCGGGCCAGCGCAGCGGCCAGGCCTGGTCCTGGCAGGCGGCGGGGTAGCGTCCGCTCACACGCACCGTGCGGCGCGGGCCGGCATCGGGTGTGATCTCCACGCGCAGGCTCTGGCGCCAGTCACCGCAGGGTGCCTTGGGGTCGAGCGTCACGTCGGCGTCGAGTGTCACGCCGGCCAGGGCGGGGCTCAGGCCCACACGGACCTTGTTGGACTGGGCCGGATCCGGGCGCAGCGTGAGGCTGACCGCGCCGTGCGCGAGCAGCCAGGGCTCGGGGCCGGCGTTGTAGGGCTTGAGCGGCTGGCCATCGAAGGCGGCCGCGTCGAAGGGGGGCAAGGCGCCCCACAGGCCGCGGTCCACCACCACGTCGCCGCGGATTTCGCGCAGGCCGGCCTCGCGCCAACTGCGCAGGGCCTGGCCCAGGCGCATGGCGTCCAGCGAGGGGTCGCCGCTGGCCTTGAGGTGCACATTGCCGCGCAGCACGCCGTGCGCATCCAGCCGGCCCTGCAGCGCAGCAAAGGTGTGCCAGCGGTAGGCTGGCCCCAGCGTGCGCAAGGCCACGCCAGTGGTCAGCAGCTTCATCACCGAGGCCATCTGGCGCGGCGTGTCGGCCTGCAGCGCCAAGCGGGGCGGGCCGCCCTCGACAGGCTGCACCCACAGCGACACGGCGGACACCGGCAGGCCGCTGTCGAGCAGGGCCTGGGCGATGGGGGCAGGCAGCACGGGGGCCGCGGCCGGGCTGGTGGCGGTGAACTGCTGGGCGACGGCCCAGGGTGTTGGGCCCAGCAGGATCAACGCAAGGGCCGATGCCCGGGCCACCAGGCGCCAGGTGGGGCGCCATGCGGGCCGAAAGGCAGACCGGAAAGCAGTGAGAAGGGCGGGCCGCGTCCGCGTGAACCGTGAAGACATGCGTCCCATCATAGGGTGGCGCGGGAGGGCTGCGCCAAGGGCAAGCCCGGTGCCCAGTACACACTCGGTACACTTGCGGCCATGTCGATGCCCGCTTCCCCCCGCCTGCTGGTCCTGGACACGGCCACCGAGACCGTGCACCTGGCCCTGGCCACGCCCGATGGCGTGCGTGCGCGGGCCGTGGACGGAGGCGTGCGCTCGTCCTCGACGCTGCTGCCCACGCTGCAGGCGCTGGTGGCCGAGGCCGGCCTGGCATGGGCCGATATCGACGCCGTGGGCTTCGGACAGGGGCCTGGCGCCTTCACCGGCCTGCGCACCGCCTGCGCCGTGGCCCAAGGCCTGGCCCTGGGGTTGGGCAAACCCGTGCTGGCGCTGGACACGCTGATGGCCGTGGCCGAAAGCGCCTGCCGGGCGCGGCCCGACATCGCCCAGGCCTTGCAGGCACCGCCTGCCACCGAGCCCCTGTGGGTGCTGCAGGATGCCCGCATGAGCGAGGTCTACGCCGCAGCCTACCGACGCGATACCGCCCAGGGCTGGACACAGGTGTCCGCTCCCGTGCTGTGGCCGTTGGATTATCTGCAGGCGCAGGTTCGCGAAGGCCGTGTGCGCTTCGCCGCCGGCAGCGCCCTGGCTGCTTACCCGGCTGCCGTGGAAGGCCTGGCAGGCCCCGCCGATCCGCGGGCACAGCCCGATGGCGAGGCGCTGGCTGCGCTGGCGCTGGCGGCCTGGGGCCGTGGCGAGCAGCTCGATCCGGCCCTGGCCCTGCCTCTGTATGTGCGCGACAAGGTGGCCCAGACCACGCAGGAGCGCCGTGATGCCGCCCAGGCCGTGGCCACCGGGAGCCTGGCGACGTGAGTGTCCAGAGCCTGCAGATCCGGCTCATGGGGCTGGATGACATCCCCGCCGTGCGCGCGCTCGAGGTGCAGGCCTGCGCCCACATCAGCCATGCCTGGACGGAAGACAACTACCGCTCGTCGCTGGGCAGCGGCTACTGGATGCAGGTGGCCTGCGAGCCCGGTGGCGCCGTGGTCGGCGTGTGCGTGGCCATGCTGGGCGTGGACGAGCTGCACCTGCTCAACATCGCTGTGGCGCAGGCCTGGCAGAGCCAGGGCCTGGCGCGCCACTTCCTGGCCATGCTGGTGACGCTGTGCGGCCAGCACCACCTGCAGGCCATCTGGCTGGAGGTGCGCCCCACCAATGCGCGCGCCCGGGCGCTGTATGTACGGCAGGGCTATGAAGACGTTGGCGTGCGCAAGCAGTACTACCCCGCCGCCGAAGGCCGCGAGGATGCTTTGGTGATGAAGCGCGAGGTGACGCCATGACGGCCCGCTGGTCGGAGCGCCAGGTGGCCATGCTGCGCGAGATGGGTGTGCAGCACTTCTGGCCTTTGCAGCCTGAGGTGCCGCCCGAGGCCCCCGCGGCGGCTCGGCCCGCCCTGCCTGCCGAGCCGGTGTTGGCCGCTGCCGCCGTGGCGCAGGCTTTGCCGCAGCGGGCGCCTGTCACTGCCCCCGCGCAGGCCGGCGCGGCGGAGCAGCCCTTCGGTGCCATGGTGCGTGAGCAGACGCCCTCGGTACCCGCCCCGGCACGTCAAGCTCCTGTCGCCACCCCATTGGGCCCGCGCTCGACCGGCGTCGAGACCATGGACTGGACCACCCTGCGCAGCACCGTGACGGGCTGCGAAGCCTGCGGCCTGTGCCGCGGTCGGCGCAACACGGTGTTCGGCGTGGGCAACACCCGCGCCCGCTGGATGCTGGTGGGCGAGGCTCCCGGTGAGCAGGAAGACCGCCTGGGCGAGCCCTTCGTCGGCCGCGCTGGCCAGTTGCTCGACCGCATGCTCGCCGCCACTGGCCTGACCCGCGCCGAGGACGAGGCCGAGCGCCAGGTCTACATCGCCAACGTGATCAAGTGCCGTCCGCCCGGCAACCGCAATCCGTTGCCCGAAGAAGTGGCGCAGTGCGAGCCCTACCTGCTGCGCCAGGTGGCGCTGGTGCAGCCCAGCCTGATCCTGGCCATGGGCCGCTTCGCGGTGCAGTCGCTGCTCAAGTCCAGCGAGCCGATCGGCCGCCTGCGTGGCCGTGTGCATGACTACCACGGCGTGCCGCTGGTGGTCACCTACCACCCGGCCTACCTGCTGCGCAACCCGGCCGACAAGGCCCTGGCCTGGGACGATCTGTGCCTGGCGCGTGAGCTGGCCCAATCCAGGCGCTGAAGGAAACGCCGGGCCGCCCCAAGTTTCCTTGCCCCCTCGGGACTCCATCCTCAGTCGTCGCTCAAATAACGCTTGCGCCAGAACAGCCACACCAGGCCCAGGCCCACGCCCAGCATCAGCATCACCGCGATCCAGAAGCCGGCGCCTTCGTGGATCAGCGGCAGGCTGTCGAAGTTCATCCCGAAGATGCCGGTGATCAGGTTCAGCGGCAAAAAGATCGCGGTCAACACCGTCAGCGTGCGCATGATCTCGTTGGTGCGGCTGCCCTGCGCCGAGAAGTGCATCTGCACCGCGCTCTCGGCCGAGCTTTCCAGCCGGCGTACATGGCTCAGCACGCGCTCGATGTGCTCGTGCACATCACGCGAGCGCACGCGCAGCACCTCGCGCTCGCGCGCGGCGGACGGGTCGGGCGGTGTGGGCCATTCGTCCAGCGCGTCGATCCACTCCTGGATGGCGCTGCGCTGGTCCTCGCAGGTGTCTTCCAGCAGGTGCAGGGCGTTGCGGGATTCGAGCAGCGCCTGCCAGTTGGTGAAGCGGCTGCTGCGGCTGCCCAGCAGTTCCTGCTGCAGGTAGCCGAACTGGCGCGTGAGAAGGCGGCGCAGATCGAGGTAGCTGTCGACCATGTGGTTGACGATGCGCAGCATCAGGTCGGCCGCGCTGGGCGGCAGGCGGCTGGCGCTGCCGCGCAGGTCGGTGGCGTTCTCGCGGCCCTGCGCCATCTGGTGCATGCGGTTGACGAAGAACTCGTGCACGGCGCAGTCGGCCGGGTGCACCGTCAGCAGCAGGCGGTCGAACACGGCCAGGCCCATGGGGCTGGTGTCGATGGAGGCCAGGGCCTGGCGGGCGCTCGATGCCGTGCCGGTGGATTCGTCCAGGAACATGCGCTCGGTGCGCGCGCCGGCGGCCAGGCGCCGAAACACCATCAGGTCGTACCACGAGGTGTAGTCGAACTGCGAGGGCAGTTGCGGGTTGAGCAGGTCGGCCACGTGCAGGTCGACCAGGGCGCCGCCGGCCAGGCGCTGCAGGTGAGCCTGCACATCGCCCAGGTTCACCTCGAACTCGCGGCGACCCATCGTCACCCACACGAAGCCGTCGGCCGGCGCCTTCTCGGGCCAGCCAGACAGTTCCTGGAAGCGGTCGTTGATCAGGAAGAAGCGCACAGCAGGTGTCCCGGACGGTCAGTGAACGACAGGGCGACAGTGTGACGCAATCCGGCGCCCGGAGCGCGCCCTGGCCCTCAGCAGGGTGGGCGGCTCCGGAGGCCGTTCAGCGGCGGCTTAGCAGCTCGGCGGCGTGGGGTGCGAAGTAGGTCAGCACGCCATCGGCGCCGGCGCGCTTGAAGGCCAGCAGCGATTCGAGCATGGTGGCGTCGTGGTCCAGCCAGCCGTTCTGGGCGGCGGCCTTGATCATGGCGTACTCACCGCTCACCTGGTAGGCGAAGGTGGGCACGCGGAAGGTGTCCTTCACGCGGCGCACGATGTCCAGGTAAGGCATGCCGGGCTTGACCATGACCATGTCGGCGCCCTCGGCGATGTCCATGCCCACCTCGCGCAGGGCCTCGTCGCTGTTGCCCGGGTCCATCTGGTAGACCTTCTTATTGGCCTTGCCCAGGTTGGCGCTGGAGCCCACCGCGTCGCGGAAGGGGCCGTAGAAGGCGCTGGCGTACTTGGCGCTGTAGGCCATGATCCGCGTGTGGATCAGGCCCTTGGCCTCAAGCGCCTGGCGCACGGCGCCGATGCGGCCGTCCATCATGTCTGAGGGGGCGACGATGTCCACGCCGGCTTCGGCCTGCGTGAGCGCCTGGCGCGTGAGCACGGCCACGGTCTCGTCGTTGAGGATGTAACCGGTCTCGTCCAGCAGGCCGTCCTGGCCGTGGCTGGTGTACGGATCCAGCGCCACGTCGGTCATCACGCCCAGTTCCGGAAAGCGCTGCTTGAGCTCGCGCACGGTGCGGGGGATCAGACCGTCGGGGTTGGCGGCCTCCTGACCGTCAGGGGTCTTGAGGCTGACATCGATCACCGGGAACAGCGCCAGCACCGGGATGCCCAGGGCCACGCAGCGCTCGGCAGCGGCCCACAGGGGGCCTCGGCCCAGGCGCGATACGCCGGGCATGGAGCCGACATCCTGCGTGCCGTCGTCCTGGTCCAACACGAAAACGGGGTAGATCAGGTCAGAAGAAGTGAGCGCGTGCTCGCGAACAAGTGAGCGGGTGAACTCATCGCGCCGCAAACGGCGGGGGCGGTGAGCCGGAAAACTGGGCGGGAATTGCATATCGCGAGAATGTGTTCTGGATGTGAACGATTGCAAAGAATTGCACAAAACTGGCCGAAAGTCCGCCCGGACGGACATGGGCTCTGTGCATGGTTGGAGAACCTGTCTATAATTGATCCCGGATGATACGCCGCAAGGCTGTCATTCCCTGCTTTTCCTCCCTGAGCAGGTGCCTTACCGTGATGACAGCGTTAAGGCTTCAAAGCCCCGGCTTGTGGCCGGGGCTCTTTTTTTGTCTGAACACTTTGCAGCATCGATCACAAATGATGGGCGGCAAGGTGAAAGACACCTGACACAAGCACCATCATGGCCCCGCTCATAATGGCTGCCATGCTCTGGATCAAAGCCTTGCACATTGTCTTCGTGGCCAGTTGGTTCGCCGGCCTGTTCTACCTGCCTCGGCTGTTCGTCAACCTGGCCATGGTGGCTCCCGACAGCCATGCCGAGCGCGAACGCCTGCTGGTGATGGCCCGCAAGCTCTACCGCTTCAGCGCCCTTCTGATGCTGCCGGCGCTGGCGCTGGGCCTGGTGCTGTGGCTGTACTACGGCGTCGGCAAGGGGCCGGGCAACGGCTGGATGCACGCCAAGCTGCTGCTGGTGTTGGGCGCCGTGGGCTACCAGCACGTGTGCCGCCGCCTGCTGCGTGATTTCGAGCAACTGGCCAACCGTCGCAGCCACCGCTGGTACCGCTTCTTCAACGAGGCGTCGGTGCTGCTGTTCACCGCCATCGTGATCCTGGTGGTGGTCAAGCCCTTCTGAGCAGCCTGCCGATGTCCCTGCACCGCAGCACGGCCTGGCCGCTCACCTGGGTGAGCATGGCGCTGATCGTCTATGCCACCTTGCACCCCCTGACGGGCTGGCACCTGCCGCCGCCGGGCGCTTTCGACTGGGTGCTGCCCAAGCAGTCCTACGAACTCCCGTCGGACCTGATGGGCAACCTGCTGGGCTACCTGCCCCTGGGCTGCGTGATGTGCGTGGCGCAACTGCGCACCGACCGGCGCCCGCTGGCTGCGGCGCTGCTCACGGTGCTGAGTTGCTCGGCCCTGTCCTACACGCTGGAGATCATCCAGTTCACCTTGCCGGGGCGGGTGCCCTCCATCACCGACTGGGCGCTCAACTCGCTGGGCGCGGCCTGGGGCGTACTGGCCGCCGTCACGGCCCATGCGCTGGGCCTGGTCGATTGGTGGCACCGCTGGCGTGAGCGCTTGTTCATCCCGCAGGCGGGCTGGGGCCTGGCCCTGCTGTGGCTGTGGCCGCTGGGGCTGTTGTTTCCGCCGCCGCTGCCGCTGGGCCAGGGCCAACTGTGGCCGCCGCTGCGCCTGATGATGGTGGAGTGGACGACCGGCACCCCCTGGGAGGGCTGGTTCCTGCCAGCCGATGACCCGCTCAGCCTGTTCGTGCCCCAGGCCTGGCACGAGGCGCCGGGCCTGCCCACCTCCGTGACGGGGTGGCGCGATGCCGCCATCGTGGCGCTGGGCCTGCTGGCCCCCATGGTGCTGGCCTGCGCGCTGGCGCGCCCACGGGCCCTGCGCCTGCTGTTGCTGGCCGGCGCGGTGGCGGTGGCGGTGCTGGGCACCACCTTCTCGACCGCGCTGAACTACGGCCCGGAGCACGCCTTCACCTGGATCAGCATGCCCACCATCGTGGGCCTGCTGCTGGGCTCGCTGGCCGGCGGGCTGCTGCTGGACCGCTCGCGCACCACGGCGGCCGTGGTGGGGTTGGGCGTGCTGGGCGGGCTGGTGTGGATGATCCACCAGGTGCCGCCCGACCCCTACTACGCCCAGACCCTGATCGCCTGGGAGAGCGGGCGCTTCATCCGTTTCCATGGGCTGGCGCGCTGGTTCGGTCTCCTGTGGCCCTATGCGGCCTTTGTCTGGCTGATGGGGCGTGCCCTGTCGCGGCCGGCCTAAAATCCCGGCATGAGCTATTACCAGCGGCACATCTTCTTCTGCCTGAACCAGCGGGTCAACGGCGAATCCAGCTGTGGCGACTTCGGCGCCAAGGAAGCCTTCGACCACTGCAAGGCCCGTGTGAAGGCCGCTGGCCTGGCTGGCCCCGGCCAGGTGCGCGTCAACAAGTCTGGCTGCCTGGACCGCTGTGCCGGCGGCCCCGTGGCCGTGGTCTACCCGGAAGGCACCTGGTACACCTTCCTGGACAACGCCGACATCGACGAGATCGTCGACAGCCATCTGGGCAAGGGCGAGGTGGTCGAGCGCCTCGTGCTGCCGCCGACGGTGGGGCGCTGACATGCTCGGACGCCCCGATGCCCATCTGATCGACGGCCCCACCGGTGCGCTGGAGGTGGTGGTCGAATCGCCCGACTTGCCCGAAGGCGCCGCCCCCCTCGGCCTGGCCGTGGTGGCCCATCCCAACCCGCAGCAGGGCGGCACCATGGACAACAAGGTGGTCCACACGCTGGTGCGCGCCTTCGTGGCCCAGGGCTGGCAGACCGTGCGCTTCAACTACCGCGGCGTGGGCGCCTCCGAAGGCGCCTGGGACGAAGGCCGCGGCGAGGTCGAAGACATGCTCGCAGTGATCGCCCAGCACCGCATGGACCCGGCCTTGCGCCAGGCCCCGCTGGCGCTGGCGGGCTTCTCCTTCGGCGGCTACATTGCGGCCGAAGCGGCGCACCGTTTGTCTGCGGAAGGCCAGGCCGTGAGCCCGCTGGTGCTGATCAGTCCGGCCGCCACCAAGTTCATCATGCCGCCGGTGCCCGACCACACCCTGGTGGTCGAAGGCGAGCTCGACGATGTCGTGCCCCTGCCCAACATCCTGGACTGGACGCGCCCCATCGGCCTGCCCGTCACGGTGCTGCCGGGCGCCGGGCACTTCTTCCATGGCCAGCTCGGCACGCTCAAGCAGCTCGTGCTGCGCCACCTCAAGGCCCTGGCCTCTTGACCGCTGCTTGACGATTCACGCCCCGCGGGCCGGCCTGCTTCACATTCGTTGAACTTGCGCGGCCCGGCGGGCTCTGTTGTTCTTTCCCGATCCTGTCTGATCCCCACGCTTCGACCATGAACATTCCCCGCATCGACCGTCGCCAGTGCCTGGTGGCCCTGGCCGCCGCCACGCTGATGATGGGCAGCCTGCCCGCGCAGGCACAGTCCGCCGCCCCGAATACCGCCGCCAATGCCGCCGCCGGCGGCACCATCCTGCTGCCCTCGGCCACCGCCACGGCCGTCAACCCGGCCATGCCGCAGCCGCCCGAGATCGCGGCGCGCGCCTTCATCCTGCAGGATCTGAGCTCCGGCCAGACCCTGGCCGCCCGTCAAGCCGACACGCCGGTCGAACCCGCCTCGCTCACCAAGCTGATGACGGCCTATCTGGTGTTCCAGGCCCTGCAGAGCGGCAAGCTGCAGCTCACGCAGGATCTGCCCGTGTCCGAGCGCGCCTGGCGCACCGGCATGACCGGCGCCTCGCGCACCTTCATCAAGGTCAACACCCGCGTCAACGTCGATGACCTGATCAAGGGCATGATCGCCCAGAGCGGCAACGACGCCACCGTGGCCCTGGCCGAAGGCGTGGGCGGCACGGTCGAGGGCTTCGTCGACATGATGAACCGCCAGGCCCAGGCCTTCGGCCTCAAGAGCACCAGCTTCAAGAACCCCGAGGGCCTGACCGCGCCTGGGCACACCAGCACCGCGCGCGAGCTGTCGATCATCGCCGCGCGCCTGATCACCGATTTCCCGAACTCGCTGCCGTACTACTCCATGAAGGAGTTCACCTACAACGGCATCAAGCAGAACAACCGCAACCTGCTGCTGTGGCGCGACCCGACGGTCGATGGCCTCAAGACCGGCTACACCGATGCCGCCGGCTACTGCCTGATCGCCACGGCCAAACGCCCGGTGCCCGGCGTGGGTGGCGGCTCGCGCCGTCTGCTGAGCGTGGTGGTGGGCACCGCCTCGCCCGAGGCTCGCGCCAACGAAAGCCAGAAGCTGCTGAACTGGGGCTACGGTGCCTTCGACGTGGTCAAGCTGTTCGATGCCGGCCAAGCCGTGACCACGGCACCGGTGTGGAAGGGCGAGTCCAACACCGTCAAGCTGGGCCGTTCGCAGCCGCTGGTGGTGGTGGTGCCGCGTGGCCAGGCTGGCAGCGTCAAGACGGTGGTCAACCGCACCGACCCGCTGCTGGCCCCCTTGACGAAGGGCCAGCAGGTGGGCACCCTCAAGATCACCGTGGCCGGCCAGCCCTGGCAGGACGTGCCGCTGCAGGCCCTGGACGCCGTGCCCAGCGCAGGCTGGTTCGGCCGCGCCTGGGACGCGCTGCGCCTGGCCATCCAGTGAATGCCCTGAAAGGCCCCCACCCCATGAACCAGCCCGTCAACCCGCCCATCCCGCCCGAAGAGTCGCTGATCGAGTACCCCAGCGCCTTTCCGATCAAGGTGATGGGCGCGCATTCCGATGTCTTCATCGACGCGATCATCGAGATCGCGCGCGCGCATGATCCCCAGTTCGATCCGGCCCAGCACCTGGAGCGCCGCCCCAGCAGCGGCGGCAACTACATCGGCCTGACGGTCACCGTCACGGCCACCAGCCGCGAGCAGCTGGACAACCTCTACCGTGCGCTGACCGGGCACCCGCAGGTCAAGTACGTGCTGTAAGGGCGCCACCCCCTGGCCGGGGCGCTGTCCACAAGGCAGAAAAAGCACCACCGGCCTCCCGCATACAATCGCCAGTTGCCCCCGGCGCGGGGGCAGGCATCAAATGGCCCGTGTTCAGGGCTAGAAGGATTTCGTCGTGTTCATTTCCAACGCTTACGCCCAAGCCGCCGGTGCGGCCTCTTCCACCAGCGGCCTGATGGGCATGCTGCCCCTGGTGCTCATGTTCGTGGTGCTGTACTTCGTCATGATCCGCCCGCAGATGAAGCGCCAGAAGGAAACCAAGGCCATGCTCGACGCACTGGGCAAGGGCGACGAAGTGGTCACGCAAGGTGGCCTGGTCGGCAAGATCACCAAGCTGGGCGACACCTTCGTCTCGCTGGAGATCGCCGAAGGCACCGAAGTGCAGCTGCAGCGCGCGGCCGTGATCCAGGTGCTGCCCAAGGGCTCGCTGAAGTAAGCCGCCCCTCCCAACCTTGCCGCAAAGCTGCTCGCCATGAACCGTTACGCCTGGTGGAAATACCTCATCATCGCCGTGGCCCTCTTCGTGGGCTTCGTCTACACGCTGCCCAACTTCTTTGGCGAGGCACCGGCGGTGCAGTTGTCGAGCGGCAAGGCCACGATCAAGCTGGATGCGAGCGCCGTCGCCACCGTGGAGTCGGCCCTCAAGCAGGCCGGCGTCACGGCTGACTTCGTCGAGTTCGACAGCGGCTCGGTCAAGGCGCGCTTCGCGGACACCGACACCCAGCTCAAGGCGCGCGATGCCATCACCCGCGCCTTCAACCCCGACCCCCAGGATCCGCACTACATCGTCGCGCTGAACCTGCTGTCGCGCTCGCCCCAGTGGCTGCGCGCGCTGTACGCCCACCCCATGTACCTGGGCCTGGACCTGCGCGGCGGCGTCCACTTCCTGATGCAGGTGGACATGAAGGCGGCGCTCACGCAGAAGGTCGAGAGCCTGTCGTCCGACCTGCGCACCCAACTGCGCGACAAGGACATCCGCCACGGCGGCCTGCGCCGCGAGGGCGACACCATCCAGATCCGTTTCCGCGACGAGGCCACGCGCGAGCAGGCTCTGCGCGTGGTGGGCAACCAGCCCGACCTGACCTGGACCCCGGGCACCGACAGCGGTGACCTGATCCTGGTCGGCGCCCTCAAGCCGGCGTCGATGCGCAGCATCCAGGAGCAGGCGCTCAAGCAGAACATCACCACCCTGCACAACCGGATCAACGAACTCGGCGTGGCCGAGCCCGTGATCCAGCAGCAGGGCCTGGACCGCGTCGTCGTGCAGCTGCCCGGCGTGCAGGACACCGCCCGCGCCAAGGACATCATCGGCCGCACCGCCACCCTGGAAGTGCGCATGGTCGACGACAGCGCCGAGGCCCAGGCCGCGCTGGCCGGTGGCGGCCCCGTGCCCTTCGGCACCGAGCGCTACATGGAGCGCGGCGGCGTGCCCATCATCGTCAAGCGCCAGGTGGTGCTGACGGGTGAGAACCTGAACGACGCCCAGCCCGGCTTCGACGAGAACCACGAAGCCGCCGTGCACCTGTCGCTCGATTCGCGCGGCGCCCGCATCTTCAAGGACGTCACGCGCGAGAACATCAACAAGCGCATGGCCATCCTGCTGTTCGAAAAGGGCAAGGGCGAGGTCGTGACCGCCCCCGTGATCCGCAGCGAGATCGGCGGCGGCCGCGTGCAGATCTCCGGCCGCATGACCAGCGAGGAAGCCGCCGACACGGCCCTGCTGCTGCGCGCCGGCTCCCTGGCCGCGCCGATGGAGATCATCGAAGAGCGCACCGTCGGCCCCAGCCTGGGCGCCGACAACATCAAGATGGGCTTCGACAGCCTGATGTACGGCTTCATCGCCATCTCGGTGTTCATGATCCTGTACTACATGCTGTTCGGCGTGTTCTCGACCATCGCGCTCACGGTGAACCTGTTCCTGCTGGTGGCCGTGCTGTCCATGCTGCAGGCCACCCTGACACTGCCCGGCATCGCGGCCATCGCGCTGACGCTGGGCATGGCCATCGACTCCAACGTGCTGATCAACGAGCGTGTGCGTGAAGAGCTGCGCACGGGCGCGGCGCCCCAGTCGGCCATCCACGCCGGCTACGAGCACGCCTGGGCCACGATTCTTGACTCGAACGTCACCACCCTGATCGCCGGTCTGGCCCTGCTGGCCTTCGGCTCGGGCCCGGTGCGCGGCTTCGCCGTGGTGCACTGCCTGGGCATCCTGACCTCGATGTTCTCGGCCGTGTTCTTCTCGCGTGGCCTGGTCAACCTCTGGTATGGCCGTCAGAAAAAGCTCAAGGGCGTGTCCATCGGACAGGTCTGGAAGCCGCAGGCATAACAACAAGAGGAGCCTGGCACCATGGAATTCTTCCGCATCAAGCGCGACATCCCGTTCATGCGGCATGCGCTGATCCTGAACGTCATCTCGTTCCTGACTTTCGCCGCCGCCATCTTCTTCCTGGTCACCCGGGGGCTGCACTTCTCCATCGAGTTCACCGGCGGTTCGGTGCTCGAGATGCAGTACGCCCAGAGCGCTGATCTGGCCAAGACCCGCCATGCCATCGAAGGGCTGGGGCTCGGCGAAGTGCAGGTGCAGAACTTCGGCACCTCGCGCGATGTGCTGGTGCGTGTGCCCCTGCGCGAAGGCATGAAGCAGACCGAAGTGGTCAGCAAGGTGTTCGACGCTGTCTGCAAGGCCGAGTCCGGCCAGGTGTCGGTGGCCAAGACCGACCATGGCGACAAACCCGTGTGCAAGGCCGGTGAGGCCGAGCCCGTGTCGCTGCAGCGCAGCGAGTTCGTCGGTCCTCAAGTGGGCTCCGAACTGGCGCGTGACGGCGCCCTGGCCCTGCTGGTCACGGTGCTGGGCATCATGGCCTACTTGGCCTTCCGCTTCGAGTGGAAGTTCGCCGTGGCCGGCGTGATCGCCAACCTGCACGACGTGGTCATCATCCTGGGCTTCTTCGCCTTCTTCCAGTGGGAGTTCTCGCTGTCGGTGCTGGCTGCCGTGCTGGCCGTGCTGGGCTACTCGGTGAACGAATCCGTCGTGATCTTCGACCGGATCCGCGAGGCCTTCCGCCGCTACCGCAAGCTCAACACGCCTGAGGTGATCGACCACGCCATCACCAGCACGATGAGCCGCACGATCATCACCCACTTGTCCACGCAGATGATGGTGTGTGCGATGCTGATCTGGGGCGGCCCCACGCTGCACTACTTCGCGCTGGCGCTGACCATCGGCATTCTGTTCGGCATTTACTCCTCGGTGTTCGTGGCTGCGGCCCTGGCCATGTGGTTCGGCGTCAAACGCGAGGACCTGGTGAAAAACACCAAAAAAGAGAACGATCCCAACGATCCCAATGCCGGCGCCGTGGTGTAGAGTGGTTCTTCATTGAACATCTGGGGGCGTTTGCCGAGGGCTGAGTCGCCTCCCGCCCGGTCTATGCCCGTTGGTTCGCCCAAGGACCTCGCTGTCCTGGCCCGTCGTACCTACCTGGAGTCTCTGCGCCTGGGCGTCGGAGACTTGGTGGCATCGTGCGTGGCAGGGGCCCGCCTGCTGGCCGGCCAATCGGCCGAACCCGCCCTGTATGCCCGCCGCCGCGACCTGGTCCTGGACCTGCCCCGCCTGTCGGGCCTGTGGAACGAGTCCCTGCTCGACCACCTGGACGAGGCCCTGGCCTCGCTCAACCAGGGGCGCGCCGTGGTCACGCGGCCTGCGGGCCTGGGTGATCCCACCGGCTCCTTCAGCCTGGTCGACGATGCCGTGATCGAGCTGGACATGATGGTCTCGCGCCTCGGGCAGGCCGTGGCCGACAAGGCCGGTTGGGAATACACCGACCTGTGCTCGCGCCTGAGCGTGCTCGAAGACCGTGAGCAGGTCGCGCTGGACCGCAGCGGCGAGGTGCTCAAGCCCGCCGCCCTGGCCCGCTGGGTGCTGGACGCCTGGATGCACGCCACCCTGAGCGTGGACCACTGGCGCACGCTGCAGAACGTGCTGCACGACGAGGTGGCCGGCCTGACCGAAAGCGCCTACCACGATGCCAACCGCGTGCTGCTGGAGCACGGTGTGCGCCCGGAGATCGATCTGCGGCCCTTCATCCGCCGCGCCCAGGACACGGGCGTGGTGCGGCAACTGGCGCCGTCGCCCGGCGTGGTGCCCATGGGCGCTGCCGCAGGGCGGGGCGCGGGGGGCGGATCAGGTGTAGGTAGCCCAGGCGGCGGTGGCGCCGGTGCGAGTGGCAATGCCGCAGGTGCTTCTGGGGCAGGTGGCTTGTCCACCGGCAACAGCGCAGCCTCGGCCCTCACCGGCCAGAGCAACCGTGTCACCGGCCCGGGCCATCTGGCGCGTGGCGCTGGCGGCTCGTACGACGAAACCCGCCTGATGACCCAGACGCCGGGCCTGCGCACTTCCGGCCAAGGCCAGGCCGCCCTGGGCAAGCTCAACCAGCTGGTGGCGCGCCAGGTACCGGGCTTCGACCCCACCGCGCCGCTGGGCGATTCGCAGCGCGTGCCCGTGGGCGGCGCGCTCAGCCAGGCCATGGCCTCGGCCCAGCACGCCGTGCAGCAGCAGGCCGATACCGCCGGCGGCATGGCGCCGGATCCAGGCGCGCTGGCGCGTGATTTCCAGACCCGCAAGCAATCGCTCAAGAAGGCCGCCAGCAGCGACAGCGAGCGCGCCATCATCGAGATCGTGGCCCTGCTGTTCCAGAGCATCCTGACCGAAGAGCGTCTGCCCGCCACCGTGCGCGTGTGGTTCGCGCGGCTGCAGATGCCGGTACTGCGCGTGGCCGTGGCCGAGCCCGATTTCTTCGCCACGCTGGACCACCCGGCGCGCCTGCTGATCGACCGCATGGGCGGTTGCGTGATGGGCTTTGCCGGTGCTGCGCAGGATGGCGCCAGCGACCAGTTGCACAAGGAGATCAAGCGCATCGTGCAGACCATCGAGGCCTACCCGGACACCGGCCGGCGCGTCTTCCAGACGGTGCTGGTGGAGTTCGAGCGCTTCCTGGTCAACTACTTCCGCGAGGGCAATGAGGCCAGCCGCAAAGGCGTTTCGCTGGCCCAGCAGCTCGAGCAGCGCGAGGCCTACGCCATCCAGTACACCATCGAGCTGCGCAAGATGCTCGAGGCCGTGCCTGTGCACGAGGGTGTGCGCGAGTTCCTGTTCAAGGTCTGGGCCGATGTGCTGGCGCAAAGCGCGGTGCTGTCCGGCCCCGCCTCTGAGGACACGCGCATGCTCAAGCGCCTGGCGGGTGACCTGATCTGGTCGGCCAGCGCCAAGACCACGCGCGAGGAGCGCACCGAGGTGCTGCAGCGCCTGCCGCCGCTGCTCAAGCTGCTGCGCGAGGGCATGGCCAAGGCGGGTGTCACCACCGAGCGCCAGGACGAGCACGTGCGCGACCTCAACGCCGCGCTGGCGGCGGCCTTCGCGGCCAAGTCGGCGGCGATCTCCAGCGAGCGCCTGGGCGAGATCACCGAGAAGCTCGAGGCGCTCGACGAGATCCTGCCCGAGCTGGGCGATGTCGACCTCGACGCCGACACCCTGCGGGATCTGTCCGGCTACGAAAGCGCCGATCTGGAAGTGGTGGCCGAAGGCGGCACCATGCCCACGCCTGCGATGATGTCCTGGGCGTTCGAACTCAAGCTGGGCGCCTGGTTCCAGCTGGATTACCGCGCCCGTCAGGAGCCGGTGCAACTGGCCTGGCGAGGCCTGCAGAAGCAGTTGGCGCTGTTCGTGACACCGCAGGGCCGGGGCGTGCTGTTCCAGCTGCACCGCCTGGGCGCCTTCCTGCAGGCGGGCCTGCTGGTGCCGATGGAGGACGAATCCCTCACGGTGCGGGCCACGCGTGACGCATTGGCCAAACTGGACGCCGATCCGCAGCGCCTGCTCAATTGAGCAGCTGTATAATCGCCTCATCCCTTGGGGAGTAGCCTGCGCCGGCCTTCGTGGTCAGGCGCCCGTGCATCAACAGACTTGGATCGCGTCCCCACGCGGCCATGGTGCATGGGGCAACAGCTTGGCGAGACCTTGGGCATGGCTCGCGGCTCATGGGTTGGGCGGCGCGGCTTTGCCCTTGTGTGACTCGGCCTTTGCCCGCCGCTCCGCCCAGCCCACCTTGTAGCTATATGTTCGATGCTCTGTGGGTGTCCACCACCGCCGTTGCCCTGGCGGAAATGGGAGACAAGACTCAACTTTTGGCCCTGATGCTGGCCGCTCGCTGGCGCAAGCCCTGGCCCATCGTGGCCGGCATTGCCGCCGCCACCGTGGTGAACCACGCCCTGGCCGGCGCCCTTGGCGCCTGGCTCACGCAATGGCTGGGGCAAGATGCCTTGCGCTGGATCGTGGGCGGCTCCTTCCTGGCTGTGGCCGCGTGGATGCTGATCCCCGACAAGCTGGACGATGGTGAGATCAAGCTGCCGCCGGGCGGTGTGTTCATCGCCACCGTGGTGGCCTTCTTCGTGGCCGAGATGGGTGACAAGACCCAGGTGGCCACGGTGGTGCTGGCCGCGCGTTTTGATGCGCTGTGGCAGGTGGTGGTCGGCACCACGGCCGGCATGCTGCTGGCCAACGCGCCGGTGGTGTTCATGGGCGACAAGCTCACGCGCAAGCTGCCGCTGGTGTGGATCAACCGTGGGGCAGCCGTGCTGTTCGCAGTGCTGGGTGTGGTCACGCTGCTGTGGTGACACGGGCGGCGCGCATGCGGTGCATGGGTGCGTCGCACGCTGCCGCCGCCGTCAGCGCCGTGGGCCTCAGGCCGATGCGGGGTTCACCGTGCGCGTGATGGGCCTGAGCGCTTCGGCGTGCTGGCGGCTGTGCGCCACCAGCAGGGTCTCGAAGGCGCATTCCCTCATCGGGCGGCCCAGGTAGTAGCCCTGGGCCTCGTCGCAGCCGTGGTCCTTCAGGAAGGCGAGCTGCTCTTCGTTCTCCACGCCCTCGGCGACGATGCCCACGTTCAGTCGGTGAGCCATCGCGATCAACGCGGCGGCCAGGCGGCAATCGCCTTCGGATTGCGGCACGGCCATCAGGAAACTGCGGTCCAGCTTGAAGCGGTCCACCGGCAGTTCGCGCAGGTAGCCGAAGCTGGAGTAGCCCACGCCGAAATCGTCGATGGCGATGCTCACGCCCAGTGCGCGCAGCTGCGTGAGGATGTCGGCGGCGCGCAGGGATTCGCGCACCACCACGGTTTCGGTGATCTCCAGCTCCAGCAGCGTGGGTGGCAGGCCGGTTTCGGTCAGCACGCGCGCCACGGTGTTGGCGATGTCGGTGTGTTCGAGCTGCACGGCCGAGAGGTTCACCGCGATGCGCAGCGGCCAGCCGGTGCGCTGGTGCCAGGCCTGGGCCTTGGTGCAGGCTTCGCGCAGCACCCATTCGCCCATGGGCACGATCAGGCCGGTCTCTTCCGCGAAGGGGATGAAGTCCATCGGCGGCACCAGCTTGCCATCGTGCTCCCAGCGCAGCAGCGCTTCGGCGCCGATGATCTGGCCGCTGGCGCAATCGAACTGCGGCTGGAAGTGCAGGCGCAGTTCATTGCGCTCCTGCGCCTTGTAGAGGTCGTTTTCCAGCACCAGGGTGTCGGCCGTGAGCGCGTTGAGCTGCTCCGTGTAGACCTGCACGCGGTTGCGGCCATGGTTCTTGGCCTGGTACATGGCCAGGTCGGCGTGGCGCATCAAGGTGGCGGCGTCCGTGCCGTGCGTGGGGTAGACGACCAGCCCGATGCTGGGTGTCAGGCGCAGCTCGTGCGGTCCCACGCGCAGCGGCTCGGAGAAGAGTTCGAGCACCTTGTGCGCCACGACCACGCCATCGTCCATCTGCGAGATCTGCGGCAGCAGCACGACGAACTCGTCGCCGCCCAGGCGGGCCACGATGTCACTGGTGCGCATGGCGGTGCGCAGGCGCCGGCCCACTTCCAGGATCACGTTGTCGCCGATGTGGTGGCCCAGCGTGTCGTTGATTTTCTTGAAGCGGTCCAGGTCCAGGAGCATCAGCGCTAGGGGCTGCTGCTGGCGTTCCGCGTGCAGCACGGCGTTCTTGAGCTGTTCCTGCAGCATGTTGCGGTTGGGCAGGCCGGTCAGCGCGTCGTGCTGGGCCTGGTGCTGCAGTTGCTGCTCGGCCTCGGTGCGGGCGGTGATGTCCTGGGCCATGGCCAGGAAGCCCGTCATGCGGCCACGCTCGTCGCGCAGCGCGGTGACGGACAGCTCGGCCATGATCTGCTGGCCATCGGGGCGCTGAAGGGCCCATTCCTTGGGCACGCCGGCCGAATCGCGGGCCAGGTGGGCCAGCACCTCCAGGTCCTTGATCTCGCGGTTCAGGCGCATGCCCAGCAGGTGGGCGCGGTCGCGCACCTGATCGTGGTCGAAGAAGCGCTCGGTGGAACTGCGGCCGATCAGCTCCTGCGCGCTCACGCCCAGCAGAGTCTCGCCGGCCGGGTTGATGGCCTGCACGATGCCCTGGCGGTTGAGCACCAGGATGGCATAGGGCGCGTGGTGCACGATCACGCGGCGCATCTCGTCGACCTCGTCGAGCTGGCGCTGGGCGGCCAGCGCGGCCTGCTCCGCGGCGTGCTGCTCGGTCAGGTCGCGCAGCACCATCACGTACTGTGTCTGGCCGTCGAGCACCATGGGGCTCACGCTCAGCTCCAGCGGGAAGCTCTCGCCATCGCGGCGCTGGCCCTGCAGGCGGCGGCTCACGTCCATCACGCCCAGGCCCTGGGCCTGCAGGTAGCGCGGCATGTCGGCGCCGGGCGGGCAGCTCTTGGGCGCGGGAATCAGCTCGGCGATGGGGCAGGGGCACAGCTCGGTGTCCAGCGAGGCCTCGCCATTGAAGATGGCTTGTGCCGCATGGTTGGCCGACAGCACCGTACCGCGCGGGTCCACGGTGAGGATGGCGTCGATGGTGCTGTCCATCACCTTGCTCAGGCGCCGTTCGTTGGCACGGGCGCGGCGGCTGAGATCTTCCGTCATCTCGGCGGCCTGGCGCTGTTGCGTGCCGATGCCGCGCACGGCCCACCACAGTCCGATGGTGCCCAGCACGCCCGCGGCCAGCACGGACAGCGGGTAGGCCTGGCGCCAGGGTGTCACGGCGGGGCGCGTCAGGGTGATCTCCCAGTGGCGTCCGGCGATGTCGCTGACCATGTGACGGCGGTCTTCTGGGGCGGGGCTGGTGCCGGGCTGGAAGGCCGCGCTGGATTGGCGCGCGCTGTCGAACAGCAGGGCGGGCACGGCGGCGGTGCCGACGGGGGCCTCGGCCGGGCCCAGATCCTGGATGCGCAGGTGCCAGTCGGGCCAGGCGGCCGGCGGCAGCACGGTGGCCACCAGCTTGTCGGTCTGGAAGGCGCCGCCGACCTGGCCCAGGTGGGCCTGGCGGCGATGCTCGACCGTGTCGATGGGCATGTTGGCGCGGTAGACGGGCAGGCGCACCACGAAGCCCGAGGCCTGCTGGCCACCCGAGACCAGCCGCACCGGGCCGGAGCCCTGCGGGTGTGCCGTGTCGCGGGCGCGTTCCATCACGGTGCGCCGGGTGGCTTCGAAGATCTGGTCGTAGCCCAGCAACTGCTCGTTGCCCGCGCGGGGCTCCACGTACACCACGGGCAGGTACACGGCGCGCTGGCCGGGCGGGTGGATGGCGTGCTCCTGCTCGAAGCGTGGCTTGTCGGCCTCGCTGATCAGCCGGGCGAACTGCACGGCCACGAGGGCTGGGTAGCCTTCCTTGGTGTAAGAGAGCTGGTGCAGGCGCTGGAAGGCGGCGCGGTCGACCTGGTCCGAGGCGATGAAGGCCGATTGGAAACTGTGCAGCAGGTCCAGGTGTTTCTTGACCGAGGCCTGCAGGCGCTCGACCTTGTCGCGGGCGGTGCTTTCAAACAGCTCGTCGGCGCCGTGCTGGACCTGGTGTGCGGCGTAGGCCCAGGCGAGTACGCTCAACACCAGTCCCCCGATCATGGTGATCCAGGACAAGGCGATCCAGCGGCGAGACCATCGGGCTAAACGCCCGGGTGTTTGATGCATGCCCAGTTTTCCACACGGCGAAATGGCTCGGATTCAGGGTCTTGAATCCACTGAAGCCATATCGGTGCAGCGTAGAACGGTCTTGAGCAGCCTGGGGAGGCAATGCCCTTATGTGGGCATGATTTCAGGCGCGAGCGTGAAGATTGTCCGCATCGAAGGTGCTGCATTCGCGTGCATGGCGCACCAGCAAGGCTTCGAAGTCGTCTTCTTTCATCGGGCGGCCCAGGTGGTAACCCTGGGCTTCGTCGCAGCCGTGGTCGCGCAGGAAATCCTTCTGTGCTTCGGTTTCGACGCCTTCGGCCACGATGCCCACTTCCAGGCGGTGCGCCATGGCAATCAGGGCAGCGGCCAGGCGGCTGTCGCCCTCGGATTGCGGCACCGAGCTCAGGAAGCTGCGGTCCAGCTTGAAGCGGTCCACCGGCAGCTCGCGCAGGTAGGCGAAGCTGGAGTAGCCCACGCCGAAGTCGTCGATGGCGATGCTCACGCCCAGGGCGCGCAGTTCGGCCAGGATGTCGGCGGCGCGCAGTGATTCACGCACCACCACGCTTTCGGTGATCTCCAGCTCCAGCGCGGTGGCCGGCAGGCTGGTCTCCGCCAGGGCCTGGGCCACGGTGGCGGCGATGCCGTGCTGGTCGAGCTGCACGGCCGACAGGTTCACGGCGATGCGCAGCGGCCAGCCGGTCTTGCTGCGCCAGGCCTGGGCCTTGGCGCAGGCCTCGCGCAGCACCCAGGCGCCCATCTCGACGATGAGGCCGGATTCTTCGGCCAGCGGGATGAACTCGGCGGGCGAGACCAGCTTGCCCTTGTGCTCCCAGCGCAGCAGCGCCTCGGCGCCGGTGATCTGGCCGCTGGCGCAGTCGAACTGCGGCTGGTAGTGCAGGCGCAGCTCGTTGCGCTCCAGTGCCTTGTAGAGGTCGTTTTCCAGCACCAGGGTGTCGGCGGTGGGCGACTCCATCTTGTCGCTGTAGACCTGGATGCGGTTGCGGCCGTTGTTCTTGGCGCGGTACATGGCCAGGTCGGCATGGCGCATCAGCGTGATGGCATCGACGCCGTGCTGCGGGTAGATCACCAGGCCCACGCTGGGCGTGACGCGCAGTTCGTGCGGGCCCACGCGCAGCGGCTCGGTGAACAGGTCCAGCACCTTCTGCGCCACGCGCTCGCCATCGGCTTCCTCGGCGATCTGCGGCAGCAGCACCACAAATTCATCACCGCCCAAGCGGGCCACGATGTCGCTGGTGCGCATGGCGGTGCGCAGGCGGCGCGCCACCTCGATCAGCACGCTGTCGCCGATGTGGTGGCCCAGGCTGTCGTTGATCTTCTTGAAACGGTCCAGGTCCAGGAACATCAGGGCCATCGCATGGTTTTCGCGGTCGGCCGCGGCCATGGCGGCCTTGAGGTGGTCCTGCAGCATGTTGCGGTTGGGCAGGGCCGTCAGCGCGTCGTGCATGGCCATGTGCTGCAGCTGGCGCTCGGCCTCGCGGCGCAGGGTCACGTCCTGCGCCATGGCCAGGTAGCCCGTCAGGTTGCCCATCTCGTCGTTGAGCTCGGTCACCGTGATCTCGGCCACCAGGTGGCGGCCGTCGGCGCGCACCAGGGTCCATTCGCTGGGCAGGCCGGGTGATTCCTCGGCCAGGTGGGTCAGCACGTTCAGTTCGGGCACGGGCTGGTTCAGGCGCAGCGCGAGCATGCGCGCGCGGTCGGCCACCTCGTCCGCATCGAAGAAGCGTTGCGCGGTGCTTTGCCCGATCAGCTCGTTCAGGCGGTAGCCCAGCAGTGCCTCGCCCGCAGGGTTTACCGTCTGGATCACGCCATGGCGGTTGAGCATCAGGATGGCGTAGGGCGCGTGGTGCACGATCACGCGGCGCATCTCGTCGACCTCGTTGAGCTGGCGCTGGGCTTCCAGCACGGCCAGCTCGGCGGCGGCCTGGTCGCTCAGGTCACGCACGATGCCGATGTACTGGGTCTCGCCGTCCTGTTCCATCGTGCTGATGGCCAGGTCCACGGGGAAGTGTTGGCCATTGGCGCGCAGGCCCTCGGCGCGGCGGCCCAGGCCGATCAAGCCCACGTGCTGCGCCTTGAGGAAAGCCTCCACGCCGCCTTGCTGCAGGGCGCCGTCCGCAGCGGCGGGCAGCAGCAGGCTCAGGTGCTGGCCCACCATGGCGATCTCGCCCCGCCCGAACATGCGGCACAGCGCCTGGTTGACGCTGTGGATGCGGCCGTCTTCGCCGATGGCGATGATGCCGTCGACGGTGTGGTCCACCACGGAGCGCAGTTGTTGCTCGCTCTCGCGGGCCTTGCGGCTGATCTCCTGCGCCATCTGCGCGGCCAGCTCGTGCCGGCTGGCGGCGCTGCGCACGGCCCACCACAGGCCCAGCGAGGCCAGCACGCCGGCCATCAGCAGGGCCAGCGGGTAAGGCTGCTGCGACTGGTTGACGGTGGGGCGCACGAAGCTGACTTGCCAGTGGCGCCCGCCCACATCGATCCGGTAGTGGTTGGCTTCGAGCGCGGCGGTGCTGGCCTTGGCGTCGAAGTTGGTCTGTCCTTGGCTGGCGCTGTCGAACAGGGGCGCGCCTGGGCCGGGCTGGGCCACGGCGTCGACGGGCCCCAGGTCGCTCACACGCCATTGCATCTGCTGCCACTGGGCGGCGGGCAGCACCTGGCGCATCAGGTCGGAGGCGCGGAACACCCCGGTGATCTGCCCGATGTAGGCCTTGCGCCGGGCGGCCTGGGTGTCCAGCGTGATGCCGGCGCGGTACACCGGCAGGCGGATCACGAAGCCCGTGCGGTCCTGTGCCAGTTGCACCAGTGCCATCGGGGGGGACACCATCACCTTGCCGCTGTCGCGCGCGGCCTCGAGGTTGGCGCGGCGCGGGGCCTCGCCGGCGATGTCGAAACCCATGGCCTTTTCATTGCCGGCCATGGGCTCGCTGTACTTCACGGCCACATAGGTGGGGCGCTGGCCGGCCGGGTAGATGGTGTAGCCCGGGTAGCCCTTGGGGTCGACGCTGCGGTCGGCCCGCACGCTGTCTTCGAAGGCCTGCTTGCGCTCGTGGGGCACCAGTTCCGCGAACTGCACGGCCATCAGGGCCTTGTAGTCGGTGCTCTTGCGCAGGGTGAGGTAGCGGTTGTGAAAGACGGCGCGGCTGACGTCGCCGTCCACCAGGTACATCGCCTGGAAGCTGCTGAGCAGATCGGTGTAGCGGTCAAGCTGGCGCTGGAGGGCATCGGCCTGTTGCCGGGTGCTGCTGGCGAAGGCCGCGTCCGATTGCGTGCGCAGTTCTGCCGCTGTGCGTTGCCACAGCAGCACGCTGCCGGCCATGCCCAGCAGCAGCACGCCCCACGCACCTCGTTTCAGCCACGCGGATTCGGTTTTGGCCTTGTTGATC
The DNA here is from genome assembly GCF_049274795.1 of Aquabacterium sp. GTDB lineage: Bacteria > Pseudomonadota > Gammaproteobacteria > Burkholderiales > Burkholderiaceae_C > Aquabacterium. Next base: position 36,688 of record NZ_JBASTH010000055.1, on the reverse strand, counting down.
TTTGACAGCATCCAGCGCCCTTGTAAGTCCCGGCGGCGTCGGTGATGCCGACGGCCGGGGCCTTACGAGTTATCGGATGCTTTGACCAAATTCTGACGGGAATAAACCGTCAATACATCACGCTTTTCCGGGCAGCGTCAGCCCCCGCGCGCACCACCCTGGGCCATGGCCATCAGGCGCGCCACGCGCTCCTCGGTGGCCGGGTGGGTGGAGAACAGGCCGCGCAGCCCGCCGCCGGACAGCGGGTTCATGATCATCATCTGGGCCGTTTCGGGGTGACGCTCGGCGGCTTCCAACGGGATGCCCTGGGCGTAGCGGTGGATCTTCTCGAGCGCACTGGCCAGGGCCTGCGGATCGCCGCTGATCTCGGCGCCGCCTCGGTCGGCCTCGAACTCGCGGGCACGGCTGATGGCCATCTGGATCAGGCTGGCGGCCAGCGGGGCCAGGATGGCCACGGCGATGCCGGCGATGGGGTTGGCCGGGCGGCCTTCCGAATCACGCCCGCCGAAGAACATGGCGAAGTTGGCCAGCATCGAGATGGCACCGGCCATGGTGGCGCTGATGGTGCTGATCAGGATGTCGCGGTGCTTGACGTGGGCCAGCTCGTGTGCCATCACGCCGCGCAGTTCACGCTCGCTGAGCACCTGCATGATGCCGGTGGTGGCGGCCACGGCCGCGTTCTCGGGGTTGCGGCCGGTGGCGAAGGCGTTGGGGGCGTTCTCGTTGATCAGGTAGACCTTGGGCATGGGCAGCTCGGCCTTGGCGGCCAACTCCTGCACCATGGCGTAGAAACGCGGCGCGGTGGTGGCGTCCACCTCGCGGGCGTTGTACATCTTCAGCACCATCTTGTCCGAAAACCAGTAACTGAAGAAGTTCATGCCCAGCGCCACGACGAGCGCGAGCACCATGCCGGTACGGCCGCCAATCATGGCGCCGATGGCCATGAACAGGGCCGTGATCGCCGCCATCAGGATGGCGGTTTTCATCATGTTGAACATAAGGCGGGCTCCTTCTGGCGAAGCCGGTGAACCGCCACATGGCGGCACCGGGGTAGATACGGGCGAATTCCGGAAGTTCAAGCCCGGTTCAGGTTTTGTTCAGTTCTTCTAAGTGCCCCCAGGGCCGGGCTGAGCCCGACCCGCCCCCCGCGGGGGACAAGGAAACTTGGGGCGGCCCGGCGTTTCCTTGAACGGCATGCAGGAGGCACGCCAGGTAGGCAGGGGCTTTCAGGCCAGGTGCGGGGGCGGGCCGGCCGGAGCGTTCTGCAGGAAATCCTTGGCGGGCATGCGCTTGCCGCCGGGGCGCTGCAAGGTGTGCAGGGCCAGGGCCTGTTCGCCGCAGGCCACCACCAGGGTGTCGCCCTGGGCGTGCAGCACCTCGCCCGGGGTGCCGCTGGCCTGCACCACGCTGGTGCGCCACAGCTTGATGGTGTCGCTGCCCAGGGCGAAGGTGCTGCCGGGGAAGGGGTCGAAGGCGCGCACGCGGCGTTCGATCTCGGCGGCGGGTTGGTGCCAGTCGATGGCGGCCTCGGCCTTCTCGATCTTGTGCGCGTAGGTGACGCCTTCGGCGGGCTGGGGCTGGGGCGTGAAGCCGCCGCAGGCGGCCAGTTCCAGTGCCTCGACGATCAGGCGGCCGCCCAGCGTGGCCAGGCGGTCGTGCAGCACGGCGGTGGTGTCGTCGGGGCGGATGGGCTCGCGCTCGATCAGCAGCATGTCGCCCGTGTCCAGGCCTTCGTCCATCTGCATGATGGTGATGCCGGTGGCCTCATCGCCCGCCTCGATGGCGCGGTGGATGGGCGCGGCGCCGCGCCAGCGCGGCAGCAGCGAGGCGTGGATGTTCAGGCAGCCTAGGCGGGGCAGTTGCAGCGTCCACTTGGGCAGGATCAGGCCGTAGGCAGCCACGACCATCACGTCGGCGCCCACGGATTCGAGCAGGGCCTTGGCGGCGGCGGCCTCATCCGGGTACTTGCCGTCGAGCTTGAGGCTGTGCGGCTGGGCCACCTGGATTCCGTGCTCCAGCGCGAACTGTTTCACGGGTGAGGCCTGCAGCTTCATGCCGCGGCCGGCGGGCCGGTCGGGCTGGGTCAGCATCAGGGCGATCTGGAAACCGGCGGCGTGCAGGGCGGCCAGGGCTTCGCGGGCGAACTCCGGCGTGCCGGCAAAGACGAGCTTCATGCCTGCTTTCATGCGGCTTCGTCGTCTTCTTTGGAGCGCTTTTGCAGCTTGGTCTTGATGCGGTTGCGCTTGAGCGCGGAGAGGTATTCCACGAACACTTTGCCCATCAGGTGGTCCAGCTCGTGCTGCACGCACACCGAGAGCAGGTCGTCGTCGGCGTCGAATTCGTAGGGCTGGCCGTCGCGGCCCAGGGCCCGCACGCGCACGCGGGCGTGGCGCTCCACCTTGTCATAGATGGTGGGCACCGACAGGCAGCCTTCTTCCCAGACGATCATCTCGTCGCTGCGCCCGATGATCTCGGGGTTGATCAGCACGCGCGGGTCGTTGCGCTCCTCGCTGGTGTCGATCACGACCACGCGCTCGTGCACATCCACCTGGGTGGCGGCCAGGCCCACGCCCTTGGCGTCGTACATGGTCTCGAGCATGTCGTCGACCAACTGGCGGATGCGGTCGTCCACCTGCGCCACGGGCTTGGCCACCTTGTGCAGGCGCGGGTCGGGGTAGCGGAGGATGGTCAGCAGGGCCATGGTGCGCAGACTGAAAACGGACGGGTTCGGTGTGGAATCGATGCAACGCCGGGCATGGGCGAAGCTGCCACAGCGGAGGGGCGCCACGGTAACACAGGGCAACCCGCGTTGCCGCAGCTTGCAATTTCCGGGCAGAATCCAACGATCATTGACCGGATTGTGCCGAATCTCCCGGATCCGCGCTGAAAACAGTGCTTCCCCGCGTGGTCGTCCTGTCTGGGCGGTCTGGCCGTCAAGCCGGGTGCGAAACAAGGGGTCGGGAGGACGACTTGGAGACTGTTTTGAAGACACGCAATGCCCTGTCCATGGCCAAGGCGATCGGAGTGCTGATGCTGATGGGGGGCGTGGCGCAAGCCGTGCAGGCCCAGACGGCGCCCAACTTTCCGATCACCGCGCAGCAGAAAGCCACCGCCAGCCAGGTGGCCGAGGCCGGGGTGCCGCTGTCCGAACTGGCGCCCAACGCGCCGGATTCCTACACCGTCAAGCGCGGCGACACACTGTGGGCCATCTCGGGCCTGTTCCTCAAGCGCCCCTGGCGCTGGCCGGAACTGTGGGGCATGAACCTGCAGCAGATCCGCAACCCCCACCTGATCTTCCCGGGGCAGGTGCTCTACCTGGACAAGTCCAACGGTCGGGCGCGTCTGCGCCTGGGCCAGCCGCTGAGCCCCAACGGGGATGTGCGTCTGTCGCCCCGTGTGCGTGAGACCGATCCCAACGATGCGATCACCACGGTGCCGCTGCATTTGCTGGAGCCCTTCTTCAACGAAGCCGTTATCTTCAATGACGGCAACGAGTTGCTGACCGCTCCACGTGTGGTGGCCACCCAGGAAGGCCGCGTGATTGTCTCCCGTGGTGAAACTGCCTACATCCGTGGTGACACCCAAGGGCGCCGCGAGTTCCGCCTGTTCCGCGAGCCCAAGCCGCTGCGTGACCCGACCACCCAGCAGGTGCTGGGCTACGAGGCCGTTTATGTGGGGGCGGCCGATCTGGTGCGCCTGGGCGCCGAAGGTACCGGCGCCGATGGCAAGCCGCTGGTGATCCCCTCCACCATCACCATCACCAGCACCCGCCAGGAAGCCATGATGGGTGACCGCCTGGCACCCGTGCCCCCCCGTGATTTCGACACTGCGGTGCCACATGCGCCGCAAACCGAGATCGCCGGGCAGATCGTCTCCTTGTATGGTGAGGCGCTCACGGCGGGGCAGAACCAGATCGTGTCGATCAACCGTGGCAAGGCCGATGGCATCGAACGCGGCCACGTGCTGGCGCTGTGGCGCGATGGCCGCGTGATCAAGGACTCGACCGATGCGGACAAGGCCACCTTGAAGCTGCCTGATGAGCGTCACGGACTGCTCTATGTGTTCCGTACTTTCGAGCGTGTGTCCTACGCCCTGATCCTGCAGGTGCAGGAGCCGGTCAAGCCTGGCGACCGCTTCACTCAGCCCTGAGTTGCCGCCCTGAGCTTTCCGGGGCCTTCCGGGGTGTATACGGGCCTTTGCTATGCCTGCCTGATGGGGCGGGGGCAAAGGCCTTTTTCATCCATCGCAGTACCTCTTGACGCTGGCGCCCGCTGGGGCGGCTGCCCTTGACCCTGACCCTTGATGAACTGCGGGCGTGGCTGCGCCTGATCCTCACGCCCAAACTGGGCCCGGCGTCTGCCCGGACTTTGCTGGCTGCGCTGGGCTCGCCCCAGGCCGTGTTCGAGGCTGGGCCGGCAGCCTGGGCCGAATTGCTGCCCTCGCGTGAGCGCAAGGGCCTGGCTGATGAGCCCGAGGGGCTGGAGGCGCATGTCCAGGCCACCTGGGACTGGCTGCACGCGGCGCCGGAGGACGCTGGCGACACTGCCGAGCGCGCGGCGCTGACCCTGGCCGATCCCCGTTACCCTAGCGCCTTGCTGGAGGCTGCTGATCCGCCGCTGGTGCTGTTCGCGCAAGGCCGGCTGGCGTTGCTGCACGCATCGGCCATCGCCATCGTGGGCAGCCGCCACCCGACCGAGCAAGGGCGCGACAACGCCAAGGCGTTCGCGCAGGCTTTCAGTGCGGCGGGCCTGACGGTGGTGTCAGGCCTGGCCGATGGCATTGACGGCGCCGCCCACGAAGGCGCCTTGGCGGCGATGGGTGATGTACCGAGTGATGCACCGGATGCCGCCGGATCGGCGGGCAGCACCATTGCGGTGGTAGGCACCGGCCTGGACCGCGTCTACCCCCGCAAGCACCACGCACTGGCGCACCGCATCGCCAACCAGGGGCTGCTGCTGGGTGAATGCCTGCTGGGCACGCCCCCGCTGGCCCCCAACTTCCCTCGGCGCAACCGCATCGTGGCGGGGCTCACGCGCGGCACCCTGGTGGTGGAGGCCGCGGTGCAGTCTGGCTCGCTGATCACCGCCCGCCTGGCGGCCGAGATGGGGCGTGAGGTGTTCGCCATTCCCGGCTCGATCCACGCACCGCAGTCACGCGGTTGCCATGCGCTGATCAAGCAGGGCGCCAAGCTGGTGGAAACGGCGCAGGACGTGATGGACGAGTTGCACTGGGGCCAGTCGGCCAATCCCGTAGCGCCTGTTGCCAGCGCAGGCGCAGGCGAGTTGCCTGGCCAGGCCGACGATGACACCAGCATCGAAGACACGCTGCTGAGCGCCATGGGCTACGACCCGGTCGGTCTGGACTCGCTGGCCGCCCGCACCGGCTTCGGCCCGGCCGATCTGGGCGTGCGCTTGCTCGAACTGGAACTGGCGGGCCAGGTGGCCCGGCTGCCGGGGCAACTCTTCCAGCGTCGCGCTGGCGCCTGAGCCCACCCCGGCAAGCCCGTGCGGTCGGTGGTACAACCGGCGCATGTCCACGTCCTTGCTCACCGAATTCCTGGGGGTGGTTCCCTACGAGTCCACCTACGGCGCCATGCGCGAGTTCACCGAATCGCGCAGCCCGGACATGCCTGATCGCTTGTGGATCTGCCAGCACCCGCCGGTGTTTACCCAGGGCCTGGCGGGCCAGGCCGGCCATGTGCTGCTCAACCCCGAGGGGCCTGGCCACATCCCCGTGGTGCAGAGCAACCGCGGCGGCCAGGTCACCTACCACGGCCCCGGCCAAGTGGTGGGCTACCCCCTGCTGGACCTGCGCCGGCGCGGCTACTTCGTGAAGGAATACGTGTACCGCATCGAGGAGGCCGTGATCCGCACCCTGGCCCCGTTGGGCGTGACCGGGCACCGGCTGGCGGGCGCCCCCGGCATCTATGTGAGGCTGGATGATCCCGGTGCTCACGCGGCCCTGAGCGATCCACCCGATCCGCGCGATCCCTTCAAGGGTCTGGGCAAGATCGCGGCCCTGGGCATCAAGGTGACCCGGCACTGCACCTATCACGGCGTGTCGCTCAACGTGGCGATGGACCTGTCGCCCTACCAGCGCATCAACCCCTGCGGCTATGCCGGGCTGCGCACGGTGGACCTGGCCACCCTGGGCATCCAGGCCGACCCGGACGAGGTGGCCCGCCTGCTGGCCGCCAAGCTGGAGGCCTGGCTGGCGCCTTGAACTGATCTTTTCGGCCAGGGGCGCGGGCAACCGGCTGAATGAGCCCCGTGCGACAGGGCGCATTGTGGAAGTCCACACCTCCGGCAGGCTCGGGCATTCCCCCGTCCGAAAGCCTGATCGGCTACAGTGACGGCTCGGCTCTTTGGTTTCCGCGTCGTCCCCGCGGTCAGGGCCGCCTGCAGCCCATGTCCACGAACCTGAACGATCCCGTGCCGGCGCCCGCCGCCACGTACGACCCCGCCGCCAAGCAGAAGGCCCAGGCCAAGACCGCACGCATCCCCATCAAGATCGTGCCCGCTGGCGAGGTGCTGAAAAAGCCCGACTGGATCCGCGTCAAGGCTGGCTCGCCCAACACCCGCTATTACGAGATCAAGCAGATCCTGCGTGAGCACAAACTGCACACGGTCTGCGAAGAGGCCTCGTGCCCCAATATCGGCGAATGCTTCGGCAAGGGCACGGCCACCTTCATGATCATGGGTGACAAGTGCACCCGCCGCTGCCCCTTCTGCGACGTGGGCCATGGTCGCCCCGATCCGCTCGACGTGGACGAGCCCGCCAACTTGGCCAAGACCATTGGCGCGCTCAAGCTGAGCTACGTGGTGATCACCAGCGTGGACCGCGACGATCTGCGCGACGGCGGTGCCGGCCACTTCGTGGAGTGCATCCGCCAGGTGCGAGAGCAATCGCCCAACACCCGCATCGAGATCCTGACGCCCGATTTCCGTGGCCGCATGGACCGCGCGCTGGAGATCCTCAAGGCCGCGCCGCCCGATGTGATGAACCACAACCTGGAGACGGTGCCGCGCCTGTACAAGGAAGCCCGCCCAGGCTCTGACTACCAATACAGCCTGAACCTGCTCAAGCGCTTCAAGGAATTCGCGCCGCACGTGCCCACCAAGAGCGGCCTGATGCTGGGCCTGGGCGAGACGGACGAAGAGATCCTGCAGGTGATGCGCGACATGCGCGAGCATGGCATCGACATGATCACCATCGGCCAGTACCTGGCCCCCAGCGGCCACCACCTGCCGGTGCGCCGCTATGTGCACCCGGACACCTTCAAGATGTTCGAGCGCGAGGCCGAAGCCATGGGCTTCACGCACGCGGCCGTGGGCGCGATGGTGCGCTCCAGCTACCACGCCGACCAGCAGGCGGCGCATGCAGGTGTGGATGTCAGCGTCAAGAGTGAGTGAGAAAAGTCAGGAGTTTTGAGAAAGACTTGCGCTCTTAAGGCACACCAAGCTGCTTCGGGTGGTTAATGGTTAACGACCGCCGACTGGTTGGTAAACCTTCTGTCCATCGAGCAATCTTCTCCGGATAGTGTTGTCTGTGAGCTGGAGAGGGGTGGGCTTATCGCACGCATTGCCGACTGAGGCGACTCTGCCGTCTGGAAGGTGTTCCACAGCGCTCACAAGACCGTGTTTGCTTCGTGACGAGAATGTGGCAGTTCGGTGGCGATTTGCCGCTTCGGAGTCGTCTTCCACGCAAAAGGCAGCAATGACGCGGCAGAAGCGAAATTCACTGTGCGAGAACATCAAGTCCGAAAACAGCATTGCCGATAACCCTAGGGTTGTATCCTCGTAGGTTGTCTCCTGTGCTGTTGTTCTCGCGTAGTTCCATCCGTGCCCGTCTCGCCACTCTTTCCGGGCTCGTCGTCATAGCGCTTGCTATTGTCTGCTTGGCTGGCGCGACCAGCGTGAAGCAGCTAAGCAATCAGTTCGATACCTTCCGCACAGGCGAGTTCGAGCAACTCGCTCACCTTGTGCAGCTCAGGCAGGGCATGGGGGACATCCGGCGATATGAGAAGGATGTGCTGCTCAACATCGACAACGTCGATGAAGCCAAGCGGTACCAGGATAAGTGGAAGGTGTCGGTGAAGGCGACGAAGAGCGACCTTCAAAGGCTCCAAGAGCTGTCTGCCCCAGGTGCGACCAGCGAAATCCTGGACCTTATGGGCAGATATGAGGTGCACGCAGGGGAAGTGCTCCAGAAGACCATCAATGGACAAATCGTGATGGCTTCTGAGGGCAATGAGCAGATGGCTCCAGCCAAGGCGCTTATGCACAAGGCTGACCCGCTGGTTGAAGCCTTGGCCAGCCAGTTGCAGCAGCAGGCCACGGCGCGTGCACATGATGTGTCCGCAGTGGCTTCCAGTCGGCTTGTACTGCTGCTCGCCGTTGCTGGGGCATGTCTGGCCATCTTCATTCCGGCCATTTGGTTTGTGATCCGCTCCATCAGCAGGCCACTCATGGATGCCGTCGCTATAGCTGACCAGGTTGCGGCCGGAGACCTTGCTCACCGCATTGACACATCTGGCGACGGAGAACTGGGCGCGCTGCTGCGCTCCCTGGCCAAGATGCAAGCCAGCCTGAGAGACGTGGTTGCCGGAGTTAAAAGCGCTGGTGATGCCATCTTGGGTGCAAGCTCTGAAGTCGCCCAGGGAAGCCTGCATCTGTCACAGCGAACAGAGCGAGCAGCCGCTGAACTTCAGCGGACGGCCTCGACCATGCAAGAACTCTCCGTCATCGTGGCTCAGTCTCGTACGGAGGCTGAAAAGGTTGCTGATCTCGGCCTGGCGTCGCTGCAGGCTACTCAACGGGGCGGAGCAATCGTTCAAGACGTCGTGACCAACATGTCCAAGGTCAAGGCTTGCTCTGAACAGATCTCTGAAATGATTGGCGTGGTCGATGCCATCGCCTTCCAGACGAACCTGCTGGCCTTGAATGCTGCTGTCGAAGCGGCGCGTGCCGGAGAGCAGGGAAGAGGTTTTGCCGTGGTTGCGGCCGAAGTGCGGCAGCTGTCTCAGCGCTCCGCGATGGCCGCAAAGGACATAGCGAGCGTCATCAAGGGCGCTGTGGCACAAGTCGAGCATGGCAGCAAGCTGGTTGGCGCAGCGCGAGCGGAGATGGATGAGGTGTTGACAGGCGCTCACCAGGTGGCTGCGATGATGAAGGGGCTTAACGCACGGTCAACCGAACAGGCGCAGGATGTCCAGGAAGTCGCCGCTGGTATTGGTGAGCTGGATGCGTGGACCCAGGAGAATGCTGCGCTGGTAGAGCAGTCTTCTGCGGCGGCAGATGCGCTCAAGCAGCAGGCCGTGACGCTCAACGAGATGATGGGCCGATTCCGATTAGCCGCATAGGCGATGTGCTGACCATGGTTATGAAGCACGTCCTCATCGGAGCAACGGACCATCCCGGCAAGCTGGAAATTACGGCTGCGGGATGGGATGGCCGTATCCTGAAGATGTCCCGGGAAGCCTATACCGATTGGCTGGCGGTGCAGCGTGAAGAAGGTGCCGAGAGCATTCGGACCTCCTGTGTGTGCCTGCTACACGCTGACGACTTCGAGCGACAGCAGCCGGAACATCGAACTCTTGGCATTGCGCACATCGAAGCACTTTCCACGCATGATGCATCCCGTGAATTTGGGGCGAATGGGTGGGCGCTTGCACTTGTGTTCACCTCAGCGGGTGATTGGATGAACCTGGCACATGCTCGCCGCATTGAACAGAGATTCCGCGAGTGGGCATTGGCGGCCAATCGCTATGACTTGGAGCCTGCGGTTGGTGGTGCGTATGGACCACTTGGTGGCCACGACGAGCACTTTGTGGAAGCCTATCTGGCACCAGTTCGTGAGGTTCTGCGCTTTGCAGGCGTGGATGTGTTTCAGCCCAACCCCGCGGCTGTCTACACCCACAAGCAGGAAAGCTTGGCTGGGCGGCCTGGCTACGTGGCTAGCTTGCGAATCGCTTCAACGATCAAACGGACCGTGGAGATTCTTGAGGGGAGCCAGCTCTTCGTGCGCGAAAGCAGGGAGAGTATTGCTGCCGTGCGCGATTTGGTGAATGCGGGCGCAGCAACCTTTGATGCGCTGTCCGGCGTCATCACCTTTCGCCGATCGGCAGAAGTTCCAGTGCAGGAGCCAGGCAGCACCATCCTTGGTACCTTCCTTGGTAGATGGCTCAGCAAGAACGGACTACCTCTAAAAGCCGCGTTTACCGTCGGATAGAAGCCCCCCAACTCCAAACGGACCACCGCCAGTCACCGCTCCGTCGAACGGCGGGGATAGCATTTGCTTGCTCATTGAATCCGAGCAATCTGGCAAGCCGTCCTCTTGCTACGTGTCGTAAAGGAATATGGGGCCCTGGAGTATGTCCAGGGTCCCATAGTTCTAAATGGAGTTGGTGGCGTCTGCCGTAAAGCGCGCCCTGATGACCTGGGCCATCGGTGAACTGGGCCGCCGAGTCAACCAACTCTGCTCCACCTTCCCGCAACCGAACCGTTTTAGCCCGTGAGGCAATTGTTCAGGGCGGACTGCCTACAATGCGGGTTTCCCATTCAGGGACAAACTGTTTCTGCTCATCCGCCTCTATGAACATTCTCCGACTAGAAGATCTCGTGGCCCAGGGCAAAGTGGCCAATCAGCGTGTGTTCATCCGCGCCGACCTCAACGTGCCGCAGGACGATGCGGGCAACATCACGGAAGACACGCGTGTGCGCGCCTCGGTGCCGGCGATCGAGCTGGCACTCAAGGGCGGTGCCGCGGTGATGGTGACGTCCCATCTTGGGCGCCCGACCGAGGGTGAGTTCAAACCGGAAGATTCGCTGGCCCCGGTGGCCAAGCGCCTGGGCGAACTGTTGGGCCGCGATGTGCCGCTGGTGAGCAATTGGGTGGACGGCGTGGACGTGAAGCCCGGCCAGGTGGTGCTGCTGGAAAACTGCCGCCTGAACAAGGGCGAGAAGAAGAACAACGAAGAGCTGGCCCGCAAGCTGGCCGCGCTGTGCGATGTGTTCGTGCACGATGCGTTCGGCACGGCTCACCGCGCCGAGGGCACGACCTACGGCATCGCCCAGTTCGCCAAGGTGGCTTGTGCGGGCCCGCTGCTGGCCGCCGAGATCGATGCGATCAACAAGGCCCTGGAAGCGCCCAAGCGCCCGCTGGTGGCGATCGTGGCTGGCTCCAAGGTGTCGACCAAGCTGACCATCCTGCAATCGCTGGCCAAGAACGTGGACGGGCTGATCGTGGGTGGCGGCATTGCCAACACCTTCCTGCTGGCTGCGGGCCTGAAGATCGGCAAGTCGCTGGCCGAGCCGGACCTGCTGGGCGAGGCCAAGGCGGTGATCGACGCCATGAAGGCGCGTGGCGCCGAGGTGCCCATCCCTGAGGACGTGGTGGTGGCCAAGACCTTCGCGGCCGATGCGCCGGCGACGGTGAAGGCCTCGACCGAGGTGGACGATGACGATCTGATCCTGGACATCGGCCCGAAGACGGCGGCCAAACTGGCTGCGCAGCTCAAGCAGGCTGGTACGGTGGTGTGGAATGGTCCAGTCGGCGTGTTCGAGTTCGATGCCTTTGCCCATGGCACGGAGACGATCGCGCGCGCGATCGCCGAATCGAGCGCTTTCAGCATCGCGGGTGGTGGTGACACGCTGGCTGCAATCGCCAAGTACGGCATCGAGAAGGATGTGAGCTACATCTCGACGGGCGGCGGTGCCTTCCTGGAAGTGCTGGAAGGCAAGACACTGCCGGCCTTCGAGATCCTGAGCAAGCGCGCTGCGGGTTGAGGTGGCGTGGGGGGCCTTGATGGCTGCTAATGCAGGCCGAGTGGCAGCACCCCATCCGTGTTCGCAGTCAGGCGGCGCCCTCAACCCATCAACAACCGAAGCAGGATCAGGGTGAGCGTCCAGTCCGGCCATCTTGAAGATCGGCTAGGCGCATAGGAGCCTCGTGTCCACCTCAACTCCTGGTGGACACGTGAATATTACTCCCGATCAACAAGCGGGCGCTCGCCAGCGGCGCCGCAAGCACAGCGACGAGTTCAAGGCTGATGCCGGGCTGAAGCGCCACTGATCCAGCGTTTTCGGGCGCGGCACCCTGGCGTGGCGCTGAACGTGGAAGAGGCCGGCGGTGATGGGATCGAGGCGCGTGTGGCAGCCGGTGAGCTGGAGGTAGGCGTGAGTGTGCTGCCCCTGCATGCGCCCGAATCAGCCGTGGCGGTCAGCAAGCTGGCCACGGCCGAGTTGGGGCGCTTTCCCATCTGCCTGGTGGCCACGGCCGATGCCCCTGGGCGAGGCTCAAGCGCCCGGGCCTGGCCCACCTGGATGGCCTGCCCGTGGTGGTGCCCGCCGAAGGCTTCGCGCTGGGGCGCCACCTGCGCGAGGCCTGGCGGCAGGCGGGCGTGGCCCCCACCCCAAGGTGGTGGCGCAGAGCAGCCAGTGGGATTTCCTGCTGTCGATGGCGGAATCGGGCATGGGCACGGCGGTGCTGCCCCAGCCGCTGCTGCAGCGCTTGACCCTGCCGCCGCACCTGGTGGTGCGGGCCCTGCCGGCGCGCGAGCTGTCCTGGGTGGTGGCGCATGTGTGGGCCACCGACCGCTACCTGGGCCACGCGGTGCGGGCCTGGCTGGCCTGTTGCGGTGTCAGGAGCCCGGGCGGGCGCGTGCCGCCTCGACCCGTGCGGCGCAATCGGTGGCGTGGTCGTTGATCAGCCCCATGGCCTGCATGAAGGCATAGACCGTCGTCGGCCCCACGAACTTCCAGCCGCGCTTTTTGAGGTCCTTGGACAAGGCGATGGCGGTGGGGGAGGTGGAGCGCGTCTGCGGTTCTGTATCCGACGGGTCGAGCCCTTGATGGCGCCAGAAGTACGCGGACAGTGACCCGGCCTCGCGCACCAGGGCCTGGGCGCAGCGCGCGTTGTGGATGGTGGCTTCGATCTTGCCCCGGTGGCGCACGATGCCGGTGTCCTGCAACAGGCGCTCGACATCGCGTTCGGTGAAGCGAGCCACCTTGTCGACATCGAAGCCTTTGAACGCCTTGCGGAAGTTCTCCCGCTTGGCCAGGATCGTGCGCCAGCTCAGGCCCGACTGGAAACCCTCCAGGCAGATCTTCTCGAACAGGCGGGTGTCGTTTACCACCGGGAAGCCCCATTCGTGGTCGTGGTACGCGATGTATTCTGGCGTGCTCAGGCACCAGTGGCAACGCAGGATGCCGTCGGGGCCGGGGGCTGCATGGTTCATGGGGTGACCGTGTGGAAGGATTATTGAAGATCGGCACGCAGGCCGTTTTGCATTGTGGGGCCTGCCCGTCCTGGCCGGCCTCGGTATACTTTCACCCATCATGGGTCGAAGAATCATCGCCGCCCTGGCGAGTCTGATGCTGTTGTGTGCTGCCTTGGTCAGCGCCGCCGCACCACTTCGCGGCCTGCTGGCCGATGCCCCGCTGGTGGCCGTCATTGACACGGCCGACGGCATCTCCCTGGAAGAAAGCGTCATCGACGACCTGCGCCCCAGTGCGCTGCAGGATGCGCCGTCGAGCGCCCTGTTCACCGACCAGCTGCCCCAGCCCGTGTGGCTGGCCTGGGATCTGGCGGACAGGGCCCGCACCTGGGCGCGCCCGCAGGCCGAGCGCCTGCCCGCTTGGCCCTACCTGGGCGGCTTGATGCGGCCCCCTTCGTCCGCCTGATCTTCTCCGCGATCCGCGCGCATGGGGCGGCGGGGCTTTCAAGCCCCTGTGCCCGCACCTTTGGCCACGCCGGATCGCTGCTACCGCCGCTCGAGGCTCGCGCGCCAGCCCCTGGCGCAGCCGGCTCATCCGCGCTGATCTGATCACGCACCTTCCGGGCGGCAGTTTCTGTCCGACGCCTCCTTCTTTCATGGAAATCACCCTTTTACTGTTCCTCATCGTGCTCAACGGTCTGTTCGCCATGTCCGAGATCGGGCTGGTCACGGCCCGCAAGGCACGCCTGCAGAAGTACCTCGACGAAGGCGACAGCGCCGCCGGGGCCGCCATCAAGCTCGGTGAGGATCCCACCCGCTTCCTGTCCACCATCCAGATCGGCATCACCTCGATCGGCGTGCTCAACGGCATCGTCGGCGAGGCGGCACTGGCCGGCCCGCTGGGCCAGTGGCTGCTGGAGCTTGGCGTGCCCGCCGAGTACGCACATGTATCCGCCACGGCGTTGGTGGTGGTGCTCATCACCTACTTCTCCATCGTGCTGGGCGAGCTGGTGCCCAAGCGCCTGGGGCAGAACAACCCCGAGGCCGTGGCCCGCCTGGTGGCGCGCCCCATCGCGATGCTGGCCGTGGCCACCAAGCCTTTCGTGCGGCTGCTCACCGTGTCCACCAACACCTTGCTGCGCTTGCTGGGGGCCAAGGAGCGCGCCAGCTTCAACGTCACGGAAGAAGAGATCCACGCCGTGCTGGCCGAAGGCACGAGTGCCGGCGTGATCGAATCGTCCGAACACACCATGCTGCGCAACGTGTTCCGGCTCGATGACCGCCAGATTGCCTCGCTGATGGTGCCGCGCAGCCAGGTGGTGGTGCTGGACCAGTCACTGCCCTTCGAGCAGAACCTGCGCCGCATCGAATCGAGCGCGCATGCCCGCTTCCCGCTGGTGCAGGGCAGCCTGGACAACATCGTCGGCCTGGTCGATGCGCGCCAGTTGCTGGCCTCGGTGGTGCGCGGTGGCGGCCATGAGCTGCTGCCCCATGTGCAGCCCGCCCTGTACGTGCCCGAGACACTGACCGGCATGGAGCTGCTGGAGAACTTCCGCGCCTCGGATGTGCACATCGCCTTCGTCATCGACGAGTACGGCGAGGTGCTGGGCATCGTCACCCTGCATGACCTGGTGGAGGTGATCACAGGCGAGTTCCAGCCGAGTGACCCGGCTTCGGCCTGGGCGCGCCAGCGCGAGGACGGCTCGTGGCTGCTGGACGGCCACATCCCCGTGCAGGATCTGAAGGAGCGGCTGGGCCTGGACGAGGTGCCCGAAGAGGAGAAGGGCCGCTACCACACCCTCAGCGGGATGATGATGTTGCTCACCGGCCGCCTGCCCAGCGAAGGCGATGTCGTCACCTGGGAAGCCTGGCGCTTCGAGGTGATGGACATGGACGGCAAGAAGATCGACAAGGTGCTGGCCGCGCGCTGTGTGGCGGCCGAGTCTGATGTGCAGGCCAATGCCGATGCCGACGAGCAGGAGCCGCGGCCATGAGCCTTCCGGGATGTTCTGGCGGCTCGGGGCGCGTGGCGGAAGGGCTGCGCCGTGCCGTGGGCGCCACAGCCTTGCTGGCGATGCTGCTGCTGGGCGGATGCACGGACGGCTACCCGCCGCCGCAGCGCGAGCCGGTCGAGCCCCAGCTGATGAGCACGGGGCAGTTGCTCAAATCGCTCAACACCATGGGCCGGCGCGCGGCCGACCGCAGCACCTGGACCTACCGGCTGACGGGCGCATGTGAGCTGGTGGTGGTGGTCGAATCAGGCGCGGACCGCGGAGAGACCGTGGTCCTGCTCAAAGGGACGCGCTTCCAGCTGGGCTACGACAAGGCCTTGTCGGCCTACGAGGTGCAGGCCGTGCCGCCCGGGGCGCAAACCCCTGCGGAACGGCCGGTGCTCAAGACGGCCGACTGGGCCGATGCCGTCTTCGCCAACAGCGTGCTGTGGCACCTGCAGCAGGATTGCGCCTGAGGCGCCAGGCTTACTTGGCGACGGAGGTGCCTGCAGCGCTGTGCTGATGGGCGTTCTTGTGCGCGGTCTTGGCGTGCTTCTTGGCATGCTGCTTGGTCACATGCTTGGCGGGCGGTGCCTTGGTGTCGGCAGGCGTCGGCACGGCGGCGAACGAGGCGGCAGCGAACACGGAGAGGGCCGAGGCAGCGATGATCGTCTTGGTGGACATGGCGGTTTCCTTCAGGGATGAGGCCCGAACGCTGGGGCCCCTGGAGCCGGCCCGTTGGCCGGGCTTGTGGATTCAACGGCCGGTGTGAAGGGCGCGTTGACGCCATTTTTCTCATGCTTGCTTCTGTTCAGGTTCAGCTTAGAAAGCGCCGCATGACCTTGTCTGGCCTTTTGTTACCGCGCCGCCTTGCGCGCCACACCCTGGTGGTGGCGTGTCTGGCCATGGTGATGCTGGGCCAGTCGTGGTGGTCGACCTGGCGGGCCGTGGGCATGGTCACCGGCATCGAGGTCTGTACCGCCGAGGGCGCGCGCTTCGTCGACGAGCAGGGCCAGATGTCCCACGTGGGGCATGACTGCTGCACAAGCGGGCCCATCGACGCTCTGGTGCCGCACATTGAGCCGCTGCCGGCCATGGCCCAGCGCCACCGCATCCCCCGTGGATGCGCACCGCCCGGGCTGGCTCGACGCCGAATGGCATGGGCCCCTGTCGCGCGGGCCTCTCCTGATCGCCTGAAACGAACACACCTGAGGGCCTGATGCCCCATGTCGTCCCTGCGGCGCGTGGGCCGTTGCGTCCGAGCCGCCCAGCTTCAGCGAACTGGCCGGCGGCGCCACCCCCACGCTCAATGCGACGCAGCGCGCCGTCACGCTGGAGCTGGGCTTGCGAGGGCGCCTGCGCAACGTGGCCGGCCATGCCGAGCTGCAGTGGGATGTGTCGGCCTACCGCGCCCGCCTGCGGGCAAGCACCAGCATGCCCATCCGCAGGCCAAGCCCCAGGCGCAGCCTCACGCGCATCAGCACTGAGCGTTGACGGCGCGGCAGGGACGGGCGCTGGCGTGCTCGCTCACTGTCCCGCAGCGTGCAGCGCGTTGCCCGCTGCCACGGCATCGCCCGTGCGCGTGAAGGTGTCCAGCCACGTGCCGTAGCTGGGCATCTCTTCGAGCTTCCAGGGATGGAAGCCCGGCTTGTAGTACGCGAAGTAGTAGCCCAACGTGGGGATGAACAGCCCGCCCGGCTTGTAGAACCACCACAGGCCGCGCGCCCACAGGCCCATGCGCTGGCGGAAGCTGAAGCCGTCGACCTTGAGCATGTGGTTCAGGATGCCGGCCACCGTCAACGGGAAGCCGAAGGTCACCGTCAGCATCGGCAGCACACGGGCCAGGTAGCCCGCCTTGGCCACCTTGGTCAGCACGTCGAAGGCCACGGCCTTGTGCTCCACCTCTTCGATGGCGTGCCAGGCGTACATGGCGCGCACGCGCGGGTCGCTGGCGTCCAGCAGTTCGCGCCGTTCGAAGAAGCAGGTGCACATCATGGCCGTCAGGTGCTCCAGCGCGGCGGTGATGCCCACGCGCTGGCGCGACGTCGTCACCTTGGGCGCATCGACGAAGAAGCGCTGCTGCAGCTCGGCCTCGATGGCGTCGATGTCGATGCCCTGGCGCTTGAGCCGGTCGTTGTAGTGGCGGTGCACCATGCTGTGCTGCGCCTCCTGCCGCGTGAAGTCCTTGACCTCCTGCAGCAGCTTGGGGGCGGTGATCTGGTCGCGGTACTCGCGCACGCTGGTGATGAAGAACTTCTCGCCCTGCGGGAACAGCGTGGACATCGCGTCGAAGAAGCGCGTCTTGAACGGATCGCCGCCCATCCAGTACTTGGGGATGTCGCCGTCCAGGCCGAAGTCCAGGTTCTCACGGGGCACGATGGGGGCGTGATCGCTGTGTTGGCTCATGGTGTTCTCCTCGTGCGGCATGCATAGGCCCATGTCGGGTTGGCCGCCTGTTGTTCAACATGCTGGCACTGTAGGCAAGGCCCTGCTGGTGGGTCCAGATCCTGGCGTGACAGACAGGGGGCCATCGCCGACAGGTCAGCGGCGGACGCCAGCCCTCAGCGCGCGGTGCCGTGTTCGCGCTGGCGGAACTCGCTGGGCGTGAGCCCCGTCCAGCGCTTGAATGCGCGCGTGAAGCTGTGCCGGTCGGCAAAGCCCAGGCGTTCGCTCAGGGTCTCGATGTCGGTGGCTTCGGCCTTGAGCGCGTTCACGGCCAGCTGGAAGCGGCAGCGTGACTGGATGTCGGCGAAGACCTGGCCCTCGTCGCGCAGGCGGCGCTGCAAGGTGCGCGGGTGCAGCTTGAAGCGCTCGGCCATGCGCTCGATGCCCTGGCCCAGCAGGGCGGGCGTGGTCATCAGCGCATGCTCGATGGCGCCGACCAGGCTCTCGCTGTTCGAGGCGGGCAACTGCTGCGCGATGACGCTTTGCGCCTGCTCGTGCAGGCCGGGCATGGCGCCGGGCAGGGGCATGTCCAGCAGGCGCGTCGGGAAGATCAGCGCGTTGCGTGGCTGCCTGACCAGCACCGGCACCCTGAACTGCCGCTCGCAGGCCGCAAGCGCCGCGCCTGGGTCGTGGCGCAGGTAGACGCCGTCGGCCTGGGCCGCATCACCCAGCGCCAGGCGCGAGATGCGGTTGATGGTGGCGAACACGCACTCCACGAAGTAGCCCTTGAGCAACTCGTCGTCCGTGGGCAGGCTCACCTCGACGATCAGCGCGGTCTGTGCGCCGTCTTCCTCGATGTGCAGGTGCAGGGTGGGCACCAGCAGGCGTACCCAGTCCAGCGCGGGCAGGGCATGGCGCAGGGTGGGGCTGGTGGCGACGAAGGTGTCCAGTTCGGGCAGGCGGTCGAAGGCGAACAGCTCGCCCACCACCAGCGGGAAGTGCATCGTGGGGGCCGCGGCGGCCACGCAGTCGCGCATCAGGCCCACCAGGGCCTCGGTGCGGATCTGGGGCGCGGGGCCGGCGGTGTCCAGCCCGGCGGCCTTGAACAGCGGCGCGATGTTGAAGCGGCAGTGCATCGCGGCCTTCACCCAGGTGGTCGTGCCCACGAAGGGCAGGGTATCGACCGTGGCGCGCGGCAGTGCCGCGGGCGTTCTGGCGAGAAGGGCGGGAGAGGTCTGCAGCACGGGTCGCTTCCTGAACAGGCCCTGATGCGGGCCGGCATGGCCACCAATCTAGGGGGCCGAAGGCGACTTGACCAGGGCTCTCGATGACAGAAAGGGAACCGCGCGCGACAAATTCCACCCGGCCGGACGTACGGCCTAGGCGGCGGCCGACGGAGATGCCGTGTCGGGCGGCAGTTGCGCCATCAGCCGGCGGGCGTGCTCGGTCGAGGCCGTGAAGATGGCCAGCATGTTGCGCAGCATGTCTTCCAGCGGGGTGGCGCACTTCTCTTCTACCCACATGGTGGCCAGCCGCACGTTCGAGCCCACCAGGCCGTTGCCGATCAGCACCGGGTTCAGGCCCACCTTGTGCAGATCCGGAAACAGCATCTCGATGAAGCTGCTGATCACCGAGGCGAAATCGCTGCTGGAGGCGGCGCTGATGCGCTGGATGCCCGGCCCCACGGTGAAGGCGTCGATCAGCATGACCCGCGCACGGCGGGGATCCTCGCGGATGAACTCCAGGAAGGTGCGCAGCGCGGCTTCGGCCAGTTGATCGGGCTGCAGCGGCGTGCGTTGCAGCACGGCCATGGTCTGGGCCAGCAGTTCGCTGCTCACGCTCACGTACACCGCCTCGAACAGCGCTTCCATGCTCTCGAAGGATTCATAGAAGTAGCGCGAGGTGAGTTCCGCGTGGCGGCACACATCCCGCACGGTGGACTCGTGGTAGCCCTGCTCGCCGAACACCGCCAGCGCGGCCGCGACCAGCCGGTCACGCCGCTGGCGCTGACGCTCGTCCTTGTCGACCCCGCCATAGCGACGGCCTCGGGTTGGCGCCGCCCCTGATTCAGGTGTATTGCTGGGGTTAACCCTGTTTTTGGAAATCTCCATTGTCAAATACAGTTTTGAAACTCGCTGTTGTCACAATGGCCGTGGCCGGGTGCGAGGAATGAGTCTGGAGTGGCGTGCATGGGTGAGCGAATCGATGTCCTGATCGCGGATGCAGCGGCTGATGGCCTGGGCATCCGTCGGGCGCCTTGGTGGAGCGTGGGTGATTTTGTCATCCCTGCGCAGACAGGCGACCGGACTGATGAGGGCTGGGGCTCACGCGCTGCCCCGGTCGGAGCACCATATTGCCCCACATTGTGAACAACGCCAATGTGGTGAACGCCCGCTTGAGCGAAAGTACCTTCACCTGGGTGGTCCCTTGGGCCGCACATGTTTGGGGATCGGACAGTTGAGAACGGATTGATGGATGAGGATGCAGGCCGTGATGCCTGCCGGAGACAAGCAGCATGAAGAACTTCAAGAACAAGGTCGCGGCCATCACCGGTGCCGCATCGGGCATGGGGCGTGAGCTGGCCGTCGAGCTGGCGCAGCGTGGCTGCCACGTGGCGTTGTCCGACGTGAACGAGGCCGGCCTGGCGGAAACCGCCGCGCTGGCCCGCAAGCATGGCGTGAAGGTGTCCACCCTCAAGCTGGACGTGTCCAACCGCGAGGCCGTGAACGCCTGGGCCAACCAGGTCGCCACCGAGTTCGGCCAGGTCAACCTGGTGTTCAACAACGCCGGCGTGGCCCTGGGCGCCACGCTCGACAAGGTCAAGCCCGAGGATTTCGAATGGATCATGGGCATCAACTTCTGGGGCGTGGTGTGGGGCACGCAGGCCTTCCTGCCGCACCTCAAGAAGTCGGGTGACGGCCACGTGGTCAACACCTCCAGCCTGTTCGGCCTGATGTCGCAGCCCACGCAGGGCACCTACAACGCCAGCAAGTTCGCGGTGCGCGGCTTCACCGAATCGCTGCGCCAGGAGCTCGATGTCGAGAACTGCGGCGTGAGCGCCACCTGCGTGCACCCGGGTGGCATCCGCACCAACATCGCCCGTGCGGCCAAGCTCGATGCCTCCGTGGCCGTCGATGCCGCTGCGGCCGAGCGCGCCCGCCAGAAGTTTGACAAGCTGCTCAACACCACCACGGCCAACAGCGCCGCGCGCAAGATGATCCGCGCCGTCGAGAAGAACCAGCGCCGCCTGCTGATCGGGCCCGACGCCGTGTTCCTGGACAAGTTCGTGCGCCTGGTGGGTGCGGGTTACCAACCCTTTGTGACCTACTTCTTCAAGAAGATGATGGGGTGATGCCATGTCAGCCGCGCTGTATGCCGTGAAGAACACGCCTGTGACCGAGACCAAGACGCCGATCATCCGCCAGTACCTGCCGCCCAAGAGCGCTAAGGAGCGTGTCATGGGCCCGCTGTTGCGCGGTGCGCTGGTGGCCGGCCTCAAGCCCTTCCTGGGCCCGCCCTGGCGTGTGGGCACGCAGCGCGTGGCCTTGCATGCGGGCTCTGTGGCGATGCCGCAGGACCGCCGTGCCCGCGTGAGCAAGGGCCGCATCGGCGCGATGGAGATCGAGCGTGTCACTTCCAAGCTGGTGCCGCAGCCGCGCCATGCCATCCTGTACATGCACGGTGGCGCCTTCTGCGTGGGCAGCCCGCGCACGCACCGCAGCATCACCACCCGGCTGGCCGCATTGACCGGCGCGCTGGTGCTGGTGCCGCACTACCGCCGCACGCCCGAGCACCAGTTCCCGGCACAGATCGACGATGGCGTGGTGGCCTACAAGCAGTTGCTGGCCGATGGCTTCGAGCCTGGCCGCATCGCCATTGCCGGTGATTCGGCCGGTGGCAACCTGACCTACATCCTGTCGGCTGCGTTGCGCCTGCAGGGGCTGCCGCAACCGGGTGTGCTGGTGATGATGTCGCCGGTGGTGAGCACGGATCTGGCGTCGCTGGAGAGCGCCCGCACGCGCGTGCACCGTGATCCGATGATCCGTCCGGCCTGGGGCCATCAGGTGACGGGCTGGTACAACGCGCCTCATGATCACCCGCTGGGCACGCCCAAGGCGGTGGACCTGTCGGAGATGCCTCCGTCGCTGATCCAGGTGGGCGAGGACGAGGTGTTGTTCGATGATTCGAAGTGGATCGTCGAGGCGGCCACGCGCGCGGGGCGCCATGCCGAGTTGGAGATCTACCTCAAGCGCTGGCACGTGTTCCAGTCGCATGCGGGGCTGTTGCCGAGCTCGGATCAGGCCTTGCAGCGCCAGGCTGATTTCATGAAGCAGCACTGGGCGGCTTGATGCGCCATTGACTGGCATCTACTGGCGTTGCCAATGAAGAAGGGCTTCCCGTGGGAAGCCCTATTGCTTCCTGCTGCCGGTCGGTGCAAGCCCGCCGGCAGCGCGCCGTGATCACCCCATCACGAAATGCTCGTTGTCCATCGCCATCGTCGAGGCGCTGGTGGCCAGCATCGCCTTGCGGTGGCCATCGGCGCGGGGAAGCATGCGCTCGAAGTAAAACTCGGCCGTCTGCACCTTGGACTTGTAGAACTCCGGCGTTTCCTTGCCGCCCTTGGCCAACTTCTCGGAAGCGACCACAGCCTGCTGCAGCCAGAAGTAGCCCAGCATCACGAAGCCCGAGAACATCAGGAAGTCGTAGCTGGAACTGCTGACGGTGTCGCGGTCCTTGGCGGCGCGCAGCATGATGCGCAGTGTCGACCACTTCCATCGCAGCGAGCGGCGGATCAGTGCACGGGCCATCGAGCCCAGCGGGCCGCCGCTGAAGGCATGCGCCTTGGCGAAGCCGATGATCTCGTTGGTGAACTCCTTGATGCACTTGCCGCGCGTCTGCAGCAGCACCTTGCGGCCCAGCAGGTCCAGCGCCTGGATGCCGGTCGTGCCTTCGTACAGCGTGGAGATGCGCGCGTCACGGGCGATCTGCTCCATGCCGTGCTCTTTGATGTAGCCGTGGCCGCCGAAGACCTGCATGCCCAGGTTGGCCGACTCCAGGCCCATTTCCGTCAGGAAGCCCTTCAGGATCGGGGTGTAGAAGCCCAACTGGTTGTCGTAGTCCTCGTACTTGGCCTGGTTGCCTTCCAGGATGCCGTTGACCATGTTGTCGGCCAGCTTGGCAGCGTGGTAGATCATCGAGCGGCCGCCTTCGGCCACGGCCTTTTGCGTTAGCAGCATGCGGCGCACGTCGGCGTGCCAGATCAGCGCGTCGGCCACTTGGTCCGCGTCCTTCTTGCCCGACAGGGCGCGCATGGAGCGGCGCTCCTTGGCGTAGGGCAGGGCGCCTTGGTAGGACAGCTCAGCATGGGCCACGCCCTGTACGGCGGTGCCGATGCGGGCCGTGTTCATGAAGGTGAACATCGCTTCCAGGCCCTTGTTGGGCTCGGCAATCAGGTAGCCGATGGCTTCGTCGAAGTTCAACACGGCGGTGGCCGAGGCGCGGATGCCCATCTTGTGCTCGATCGAGCCGCAGACCACGGGGTTGCGCGTACCGGCCGAGCCGTCGGCGTTGACCATGAACTTCGGCACGATGAACAGCGAGATGCCGCGCGTGCCTTTGGGTGCATCGGGCAGGCGGGCCAGCACGATGTGGATGATGTTCTCGGACAGGTCGTGCTCGCCGGCGGAGATGAAGATCTTGGTGCCGGTGATCTTGTAGCTGCCGTCGCCCACGGGCTCGGCCTTGGTCTTGACCTGGCCCAGGTCGGTGCCGCACTGGGGCTCGGTCAGGCACATGGTGCCTGTCCACTCGCCGGAGACCAGCTTGGGCAGGTAGGTGTTCTTCTGGGTGTCGTTGCCGTACTGCATGACGGTGTTCATGCAGCCCAGGCTCAGGCCGGGGTACATGGTGAACGACCAGTTGGCCGTGCCCATCATTTCCGACTTCATCAGGTTGAGCGACATGGGCAGGCCCTGGCCGCCGTATTCGGTGGGGTGCGACAGGCCTTGCCAGCCACCGGCCACGTACTCGGCATAGGCTTCCTTGAAGCCCTTGGGCGTGGTCACGTTGCCGTTCTCGAAGTGGCAGCCTTCCAGGTCACCGGAATGGTTGATGGGCGACAGGATCTCTTCGCAGAACGTGGCGCAGCCTTCCAGGATGGCGTCCACCATGTCGGGCGTGGCCTCGCCGCCGTTGGACAGGCTGGCGTAGTGCGCGGGGTAGTCGAACACCTCGTTCAGCAGGAACTTGACGTCACGCAAAGGGGCCTTGTACTGCGGCATATGTCACCTCGGGTCAGCGGGTGGGGCCAGCCAGGCTCCACCATCATGTGAAAACGCATCCGGCAGCCCGCCGGCAGGGATCGGTTCGGTTTCGAACGCTCGTTCGTTTTCAAACGGGTGTTCGAATTGGCCGCATTTATACCTTAGCGTTGAGCGCTTGTGGGGAGGATTTCCGAGCGGGTGTGGGGGATTTGGCAGGGATTGCAGCGCTCCCCCCACGAGTGAAGGGGCTGGTGTCGTCTGCCGGCTCACGGTGGCGCGCCGGGGCGGCCCGGTGATTCCGGACGCCTCGACCTTGGGTGGAGATGTCGTCCGTTGGCACGGGTCATGCTTGTATACCAGTGTGTACATCACTGGTCGCACCCCCTTGGTGCAAGGAGCAAGCATGTCAATGGATCACTGGAATCGTCGGTCGTGGATCAAGAACTTGGGTGCCGCGGGTGCCATGGCCTCGCTGGGCGGCCTGCCGCTGCTGGCGCGTGCGCAGAAGCCGCTCACCATCGGCATGATCTATGTCGGCCCCAAGGACGATTTCGGCTACAACCAATCGCACTTCGAGGCGGCCTCCGAGATCCGCAAGATGGCCGGCATCAAGATGGTGTCGGAAGAGAACGTGCCCGAGACCCAGGCCGTGCAGAAGACCATGCAGGGCATGATCTCGCAGGACGGCGCCACCTTGCTGTTCCCGACCTCGTTCGGCTACTTCAGCCCGCACATCCTTGAAGTCGCCAAAAAGAACCCCGACGTGCGCTTCGCCCACTGCGGCGGCCTTTGGGACGCGGCCAAGCACCCGAAGAACGTGGCCAGCTTCTTCGGCTACATCGACGAGTGCCAGTACCTCAACGGCGTGATCGCCGGCCACATGACCAAGTCGAAGAAGATCGGCTTCGTGGCGGCCAAGCCCATTCCGCAGGTGCTGCGCAACATCAACGCCTTCACGCTGGGCGCCAAGTCGGTGCACCCCGAGATCACCTGCTCGGTGATCTTCACGGGTGACTGGTCCATGCCGGTGAAAGAAGCCGAGGCCACCAACAGCCTGGCCGACCAGGGCGTGGACGTGTTCACCATGCACGTGGACGGCCCCAAGGTGGTGGTGGAGACGGCCGCCAAGCGCGGCAAGTTCGTCTGCGGCTACCACGCCAGCCAGGCCAAGCTCGCGCCCAACGCCTACCTCACCGGCGCCGAGTGGAACTGGATCACGCCCTACAAGCAGATCGTCGAGGCCGCGCGCACCGGCAAGCCGCATCCCAACTTCCTGCGTGGCGGCCTGAAGGAGGGCTTCGTGAAGACCTCGGCCTACGGCCCGATGGTGCCCGAAGGCGCGCGCAAGGCCGCTGATGCCATCAAGGCCAAGATGCTCAAGGACGAGTTCGAGATCTTCACGGGCGAGCTCAAGGACAACACCGGCAAGGTCGTGATCCCCAAGGGCACCACCGTCAAGCAGATCGATCCGGTGCTGGAAGGCATGAACTACCTGGTCGAAGGCGTCATCGGCAAGGTCTGATCCTTGCAAGCCCCCCGCTTGATCGCACCCCAGATCGAAAGGCTGCCTCGCCATGAGCACCGCAACCACACCGCCCGCTGCCGGGCCTAAAGGGCCGTCGGCCTGGGGCCCGGCCTTGGAGTCCATCGGCTTACCCCTGCTGGCGCTGGCCGGCGCGGTGCTGCTGTTCGGCTTCTTCGTGTGGCTGGGCGGCACCTCGCCGGTGGAGACCTGGGTGCTGCTGTTCAAGGGGGCGTTCGGCGATGCCTTCTCGTGGCAGAACACCCTGCAGCGCGCCGCGCCGCTGATGCTGACCGCGCTGTGCGTGGCCATCCCTCAGCGCGCGGGCCTGATGGTGATCGGCGGCGAGGGCGCGTTGGTGCTGGGCGGCCTGGGCTGCGCGGGGCTGCCTTATTTGTTCGCGCCGCCGCAGGGTGTGGCCGGCACCGTGATGGTGCTGGCCGCGGGCGCCCTGTGCGGCGCGGCGTGGATCGCCCTGGTGGGCGTGCTGCGGCAGTACCGCGGCGTGAACGAGACCATCAGCTCGCTGCTGATGGGCTATCTGGCCATCGGCCTGTTCAAGCACTTCGTGGAAGGGCCCATGCGGGATCCGGCCAGCCTGAACAAACCCTCCACCCTGCCTCTGCCCGAGAGCAATCTGCTGGGCCTGATCCCCGGCTACGAGGTGCATTGGGGCCTGGTGTGGGGCGTGCTGGCATGTGTGCTGGCGGGCGTGTGGCTCTATGGCAGCACGCATGGATTCTCGACCCGCGTGGTGGGCGGCAATGCCCGCGCTGCACGGTTGGTGGGCCTGCCCGTGCCGGCCCTGGTGATCACGGCCTGCGCCGTGGGCGGCGGCAGTGCCGGCCTGGCCGGTGCCATCGAGGTGGCGGCGGTGCACACCAACGCCAACGCCTCGCTGATGGCGGGCCTGGGCTACACGGGCATCCTGGTGTCCTTCGTGGCGCGGCACAACCCGTTCGCGGTGATCCCGGTGGCGATCCTGTTCGGTGGCTTCGGTGCGGCGGGCAGTCTGCTGCAGCGCCGGCTTGATCTGCCTGATGCCTCCGTGCTGGTGCTGCAGGGCTTTGCCTTCGTGCTGATCCTGGCCAGCGAGGCCTTGCGTGGTCGTATTGGCGAGCTGTGGCGTGGCCGTTCGCCAGCGCCTGCGGCCACCACGCCGCCGAGTGCATCGCCCACGCCTTCTTCCCCGACCGTCAACAACGCCGCCCCCGTGGTGGCCCAGCAGGAGGCCGCGTAAATGAGCTTCGACATGTGGGGCGATGTGGCCCTGGCGGTGCTGGGTGGCGCGATCCGTGTGGGCACGCCCTTCCTGTTCGTGAGCCTGGGCGAGTGCCTGACCGAAAAATCCGGTCGCATCAACCTGGGGCTCGAGGGTGTGCTGGTGCTGTCGGCCATGGCGGGCTTCGGCGGCAGCTACCTCACGGGCAATGTGTGGTTGGGCGTGCTGCTGGCCGGCGTGGTCGGTGCGATGCTGGCCATGCTGCACGGGCTGCTGTGTTTGTTGCCGCGTGTGAACGACATCGCCACCGGCATCGCGCTGATGCTGCTGGGCACGGGCCTGGCCTTCTACCTGGGCAAGCCGCTGATCCAGCCGCAGGCGCCGCAGATCCCGTCCATCGATCTGGGCATGTGGAGCGATTCGGCGCAGGTGCAGGCAGCGCTGCGCATCAACGCGCTGTTCCCGATCGGTGTGCTGTTGGCCGTGCTGATGGCCTGGGCCTTCGCCAACACGCGCTGGGGTTTGATCGTGCGCATGGCCGGCGACAGCAGCGATGCGGCGCGTGCGCTGGGCTACTCGGTCAACACGGTGCGCGTGCTGGCCACCACGGTGGGCGGCTTCATCGCGGGCATGGGCGGTGCGTCGCTGTCGCTGTACTACCCAGGCAGCTGGAACGAGGGCCTGTCCAGCGGGCAGGGCCTGATCGCCGTGGCGCTGGTGATCTTCGCGCGGTGGCGGCCGGTGGCCTGCCTGGGCGCGGCCTTGCTCTTCGGTGGCGCGGGTGCCCTGGGCCCGGCTTTGCAGTCGGTGGGCATCAGCGCCGGCTACCACCTCTTCAACGCGGTGCCCTATGCGCTGACGCTGCTGATCCTGATCTGGACCTGCAGCCCCAAGCGCTCGCTGCAGGGCGCGCCGATGGAACTGAACGTGTCGCGCTGATCGATGGCCAGGGCGTGCAGCGGCCTGTTGGCTTGAGCGACACATGACGAAAAGGAGCACGCGATGAGCGGCTTGAGTGGATTGAACAAGACCCCGAACGGCGTGGTGGTCGGCATGGTGCAGTTGCAGTTGCCCGTGGTGGACACGCCCGCGCAACTGGCATCCCAGAAGGACCGCATCGTGGCCATGGTGGGCAAGGCCCGCCGCAGCTACCCGGGCATGGACCTGGTAGTGTTCCCTGAATACTCGCTGCACGGCCTGTCGATGAGCACGGCCGACGAACTGATGGTGAGCCTGGACGGCCCCGAGGTGGCGGCCTTCCGCGAGGCCTGCATCGAGCACCGCATCTGGGGCTGCTTCTCCATCATGGAGAAGAACCCGCAAGGCAACCCGTACAACACGGGCCTGATCATCGACGACCAGGGCGTGATCAAGCTGTACTACCGCAAGTTCCACCCCTGGGTGCCGGTGGAGCCCTGGGAGCCCGGCAACATGGGCATCCCCGTGATTGACGGCCCCAAGGGCCTCAAGCTCGGCCTGATCATCTGCCACGACGGCATGTTCCCGGAGATGGCGCGCGAGTGCGCCTACAAGGGCGCCGAGCTGATGATCCGCACGGCCGGCTACACAGCGCCCATCCGCCACGCCTGGCAGATCACCAACCAGGCCAACGCCTTCCAGAACCTGATGGCCACGGCCAGCGTGTGCCTGTGCGGCAGCGACGGCACCTTCGATTCGATGGGAGAGGCCATGGTGTGCAGCTTCGACGGCACCGTGATGGCGCAGGGCGGCGGCCGCCCCGACGAGATCGTGTGCGCCGAGATCCGCGCCGACCTGATCCGCGAGGCCCGAGTGCACTGGGGCGTCGAGAACAACATCTACCAGCTCTACCACCGCGGCTACGTGGCGGTGAAGGGCGGCGCGCAGGACTGCCCCTACACCTTCATGCAGGACATGGTGGACGGCAGCTTCGAGCTGCCATGGGAAGCCAAGGTCGAGCACACCGACGGCCAGTCCTGCGGCTTTGCATCGCCCACGCGTGCCTTCCAGGGTAACGTGACCAACCTGATGGACACGCCTGCCCAGGCGTCCCTGGTCAACGCCAGCACCAACGCCAACGGCATCAAGGAGGCCGCATGACCACCTTCATCGAATCCCAGCCTTACGCCTGGCCCTACAACGGCGATCTGCAGCCCTCGAACACGGCGCTGATCATCATCGACATGCAGACCGACTTCTGCGGCGTGGGCGGCTACGTCGACAAGATGGGCTACGACCTGTCGCTGACCCGCGCGCCCATCGAGCCTATCAAGACGCTGCTGGCCGCCGCCCGTAAGGTGGGCATGCTGGTGATCCACACGCGTGAAGGCCACCGCCCCGACCTGAGCGACCTGCCGGCCAACAAGCGCTGGCGCTCGCGCCAGATCGGTACCGATGGCGTGGGCATCGGCGACATGGGGCCGTGCGGCCGCATCCTGGTGCGTGGCGAGCCGGGCTGGGACATCATCCCCGAGCTCTACCCCGTCGATGGCGAACCCATCATCGACAAGCCGGGCAAGGGCTCTTTCTGCGCGACGGACCTGGAGCTGATCCTCAACACCAAGGGCATCCGCAACCTGATCCTCACCGGCATCACCACGGATGTGTGCGTGCACACCACCATGCGCGAGGCCAATGACCGCGGCTTCGAGTGCGTGATGCTGACCGACTGCACCGGCGCCACCGACCCGGTCAACCATGCGCAAGCCTTCTCGATGGTCAAGATGCAGGGCGGTGTGTTCGGCGCGGTGTCCGATTCCAAGGCCGTGATCAAGGCGCTCGACGGTCTGTGATACCACGTTGACAAGGAGCCCAGCATGACCGTCCCGCTCGATCCAGTCCCCCCGAAAACAGGCGCCCTGGCCCTGTCCACCTACCAGCTCACCAAGCGCTTCGGCAGTTTCACCGCGCTGGATGCCGTCTCCATCGACGTGCGCCCTGGCACCGTGCACGCGCTGCTGGGCGAGAACGGCGCGGGCAAGAGCACGCTGGTCAAGGCCGTGGTGGGCTACCACCAGGCCGAGGAAGGCTCGGTGCTGATCGACGGCCGCGAGCACGCCATCACCTCGCCGGTGGTGGCGCGCAACCTGGGCATCGGCATGGTCTACCAGCACTTCACCGTGGTGCCCGGCATGACGGTGGCGGAGAACCTGCTGCTGGCGCGCGGCACCCTGCCGGCCATCGTGCCCTGGCACCAGGTGCGTGAAGAGCTGACGCAGTTCATGGCGACCACGCCCTTCAAGCTCGACCTGGATGCCCGCCCGATGGACCTGTCCGCTGGCGAGAAGCAGAAGCTCGAAATCCTCAAGCAGCTCTACCTCAAGCCGCGCCTGCTGATCCTGGACGAGCCCACCTCGGTGCTGACCCCGCAGGAGGCCGACGAGGTGCTGGGCCTGCTGCGTGATCGCGCGCATGCGGGCGAGACCTCCATCATCATGATCACGCACAAGTTCCGTGAAGTGATGGACGTGGCCGACGACGTGAGCGTGCTGCGCCGTGGCGCGCTGATGACCAGCGTGCGCGTGGCCGACACCACGCCGGCCGAACTGGCCGCCGCCATGGTGGGCGAGGCCAGTGCCGCCAAGGCCGACACGGTGCCGCAAGCCGCGGCTCATGAATCCCCCGCGATGGCCGAGGTGCTGGACGACAGCGGTGCCGAGCATGCCGAAGCCACGCCCGCACATGACGTGCCCGCAGGCCCCGCCGTGCTGCGCGTGAACAAACTGTGCGTCGGCGGTGACCGCGGCGAACGCGCTGTGCATGACCTGAGCCTGGAAGTGCGCCGTGGCGAGATCCTGGGCATCGCAGGTGTCTCCGGCAACGGTCAGCGTGAGCTGATGGAATCGCTCGTCGGCCAGCGCGAACGCGAGGCCGGCGAGGTGCACATCGGCACCGAACGCTACCTGGCCAAGCGCGCCCAGAACCAGCGCCTGAACGTGCGCAGCTTGCCGGAAGAGCCGCTGCGCAATGCCTGCGTGGGCGAGCTCAGCGTGGCGCTCAACATGGGCCTGCGCCGCTTCGACCAGGCGCCCGTGTCGCGCCTGGGCTGGATGAGCCCCAGCGTGCTGCGCGAAAGTGCCCGCCGCCTGATCGCCGAGTACCGCGTGAAGACGCAGGGCGAGAACGCGCCGATCAAGTCGCTTTCCGGCGGCAACGTGCAGCGCGCCGTGCTGGCCCGCGAACTCGAAGGCCAAGTCGATGTGCTGCTGGTGTCCAACCCCGTGTTCGGCCTGGACTTCGCCGCCGTGGCCGAGATCCACGCCCGCATCCGCAAGGTGCGCGATGCCGGTGGCGCTGTGCTGCTGGTCAGCGAAGACCTGGACGAGCTGCTCAAGCTGGCCGACCGCATCGTGGTGATGAGCGAAGGCCGCCTGGTGCACGAATGCCAGGCCAAGGGCGCCGACCGCCGCGTGCTGGGCGCCTACATGGCCGGTGGTCACCACCATGACCACGATGAAGCGTCCGAAGGTGGGCCACCCGATCAACCCACGCGCCGCGTGCCTGCGGCCACCACCCCGCCGGCCATGCCCGGTGCCCCTGTCGAGGCCGCCGCATGAACGCCGAACTCGCCGACATTGTCAGTACCCAATCGCTGCTCAAGCCACGCGCTGTAGTCGCGCAGCCCTTCGACTACCCCTTCGCCATCGGCAAGACCGCACTCGTCATCATCGACATGCAGCGTGATTTCGTCGAGCCCGGCGGCTTCGGCGAAACGCTGGGCAACGATGTGTCGCTGCTGCAGGCCATCGTGCCCACGGTGCGCCGTGTGCTCGAAGCCTGGCGTTCCGTCGGCGGCTTCGTCGTGCACACGCGTGAATCGCACGCGGCCGACCTGTCCGACTGCCCGCCCGCCAAGCGCCTGCGCGGCGCGCCCACCTTGCGCATCGGCGATGAGGGCCCCATGGGCCGCATCCTGATCGCGGGCGAGCCCGGCAACGCCATCATCGACGAACTGGCCCCCATCGACGGCGAACTCGTCATCGACAAGCCGGGCAAGGGCGCCTTCTACGCCACGGGCCTGACGGATGAGATCACCGCGCGCGGCATCACGCACCTGATCGTGATGGGCGTGACCACCGAGGTCTGCGTGCAGACCACCATGCGCGAGGCCAACGACCGCGGCTACGACTGTCTGCTGGTCGAGGACGGCACCGAGAGCTACTTCCCCGCCTTCAAGGAAGCCACGCTGGCCATGATCCGCGCGCAAGGCGCCATCGTGGGCTGGACGGCCCCGGCCGATGCGCTGATCGCATCCCTGGCCGATTGACGCAGCGCGACCCCGACGACGCTTCCCACAACACCACAGACGCTGATGACGATGTCTTCCCAAGCCGACGCCACCAAGTCCTCCGCCACACCGTTCACCATCGCGGCGCTGCTGGCCGCCTACCGTGAAGGCCGCACCACGCCGGCCGAAGTGCTGGCCCCCTTCATCGCGCTGGCCGGCCAGCCCGAAGCCATCGCACCGGCGGATCCCACCTTCATCAGCCGCGCCACCGAAGCGCAGTTGCTCGAACAACTCAAGCGCCTCGAAGGCCAGTCGCCCGACACCTTGCCGCTGTTCGGCATCCCCTTCGCGGTCAAGGACAACATCGATGTGGCCGGCATGACCACCACGGCCGCCTGCCCGGCCTTCGCCTTCGCGCCCGAGCGCTCGGCCACCGTGGTGCAGCGCCTGGTGGACGCGGGTGCCATCGTCGTCGGCAAGACCAACCTGGACCAGTTCGCCACCGGCCTGGTCGGCGTCCGCTCGCCTTACGGCGCGCCATCGAGCACCTTCAGCGACAAGCATGTCAGCGGCGGCTCCAGCTCCGGCTCGGCCGTGGCCGTGGCGCGCGGCGAGGTCTGCTTCGCGCTGGGCACTGACACCGCTGGTTCGGGCCGCGTGCCCGCTGGTTTCAACAACCTGGTGGGCCTCAAGCCCACGCCCGCCCTGGCGCCCACTACCGGCGTGCTGCCGGCGTGCCTCACGCTCGACTGCGTGTCCATCTTCGCGCTGACCGCGACGGACGCGGCTCGCGTGCTGGCCGTGATGGAAGGCCCCGAGGCCGGCGCCCCCGTGTTCAACACCTTCACCTTGCAGCCGCCGCGCTGGCCCAGCCAGCAGGCCCTGCGCGTGGGCGTGCCCACCACGCCCGAGTTCTTCGGCGACGAGGCTTATGCCCACGCTTTCGAGCAGGCCAAGGCCGAGTGGGCCGACCTGAAGGATGCCGAAGGTCGCCCCTGGCGCGTCGAGTTCGTGCCGGTGGACCTGACGCCCTTCCTGGCGATTGCCCGCCTGCTGTACGAAGGCCCCTGGGTGGCCGAGCGCTACGCCGCCATCCGTGGCTTCATCGAACAGCAGGCCGATGCCATGAACCCCGTGGTCCGCGGCATCGTAGAACAGGCCCGCAAGCACGATGCGGCCCATGCCTTCGATGCGCTCTACCGCATGAAGACGCTGGCCGCGCAGACCGCGCCTGTCTGGCAGACCATCGACCTGCTGCTGGTGCCCACCGCGCCCACGCATCCCACGCACGAGGCCGTGGCCGCCGACCCGGTCGGCCGTAACGCTCAACTGGGTATCTACACCAACTTCGTCAACCTGCTGGGCCTGGCCGCGCTGTCGCTGCCGGCCAGCCTGCTACCCTCGGGCATGCCTTTCGGCATCACCCTGATCGCCCCGGGTGGCCGCGATGCTGCGCTGGCCGATGTCGGTGCCTGCTGGCAGCGCCTGCTCACCGCCTTGCCGCTGGGCCATCACCTCACCACTGCCACCGAGGCTGATCTGCAGGCGCCCGTGAAAACGCCCGCCGCCGAGCCCGAGCTGCTGCTGGCCGTGGTCGGCGCGCACCTGCAAGGCATGCCGTTGCACACCCAGCTCACCGAGCGCCGCGCGCGCTTGGTGCAGGCCTCCACCACCTCGCCGCACTACACGCTGCACGCGCTGCCCGGCACCGTGCCGCCCAAGCCCGGCCTGGCCCGCGTGGCGCCCGATGCCGATCCTGGCCACGCCATCGCGCTGGAGGTCTATGCCTTGCCCATCTCCACCATCGGCTCCTTCCTCGCGCTGATCCCGCCTCCGCTGGGCCTGGGCTCGGTCGAGCTGGCCGATGGCAGTTGGGTCAAGGGCTTCATCTGCGAGCCGGCCGCCCTGCAGGGCGCCGACGACATCAGCCACTTCGGCGGCTGGCGCGCCTACATGGCCGATCGCCTCAAGAACAACCAGCCCAAGGCGGCCTGACATGGACATCAAGGACATCAACCACACCGAGGTCGTCAGCGAAGTCACGGCCATCTTCCTGGACTACGAATCGGCCCTGATGGACAACGACGTCGAGGCGCTCAACAATTTCTTCTGGGACAGCGCCGCCACCACGCGCTACGGCATCGCCGACAAGCAGCTCGGCCACGCAGCGCTGGTGGCTTACCGCAAGGGCGTGCCCGCACCCAACTTCACCCGCACGCTGCACGATGTGCGCATCACCGCCTTCGGCCCCGACATGGCCGTGGCGATGTGCGAGTTCAAGCGCAGCGACACCGCCTTGCACGGCTTTCAGACGCAGACCTGGGTTCGCCTGGGTTCGCAGTGGAAAATCGTGTCCGCCCATGTGAGCATGATCCCCATGCCTTCATGACCCCGCTTCACCCGCCACCATCTTGATGCCCGCATGAGGATCATCGCTCCCTCGGCACCGTTCTCCGGCCTGGCCACCGGCGCGCCCTCGCTGGCCGACCGGGCCTATGGCCAGATCAAGCAGATGATCTTCGATTTCGTGCTGCTGCCGGGCGACCGCTTCAGCGAGAGCGATCTGGTCGATCGCCTGCAGGTCAGCCGCACACCGCTGCGTCAGGCCCTGCAGCGCCTGCAGCGCGAGGGCTTTCTGCTGGTGTTCCCGAAAAGCGGCTGGCAGGTCGCGCCGCTCAACTTCGAGGTCTTCGATCAGCTGTATGACCTGCGCGTGCTGCTCGAAACCCATGCCATCGCCAAGCTGTGCGAGGCCGAGGAGCGCCCCGTGCTCAAGGCCCTGGCCGACACCTGGCTGGTGGCCGAGGCCGAGCGCCACCCGGTGCGGGCCATGGTCGACCGCATGGACGAAGAGTTCCACAGCGCCCTGGTGCGCGCCACCGGCAATGAAGAGATGGCCCGCGTGCACGATGACATCACCGAGCGCATCCGCATCATCCGCCGGCTGGACTTCACCAAGCTCGCGCGCGTGCAGGTGACGTATGACGAGCACGCGCGCATCATCCGCGCCATCAGCCGCCGCCGCACCGACGAGGCTCAGCGCCTGCTGCGTGCCCACATCGAGCAGAGCAAGCTGGAAGTGCGGCACATCACGCTGGACATGCTCTACCGCGCACGGCGCGAGGCTTGAACCGCTGGCTCAGAACCGCGGCAGATCCGCCAGCGCCTTGTCCAGGGTGGCCGTGCGCCGCACCCCACGCAACTCGCCGCAACGCGCCAGCATCGGCACCGTCTTGCCCGGGTTCAGCAGCCCCTTGGGGTCGAAGGCAGCCTTGAAGGCCAGCATCTGTTCGCGCTCGTCGTCGCTGAACTGCACACACATCGCGTCGAGCTTTTCGATGCCCACGCCGTGTTCGCCCGTGATCGTGCCGCCCAGGTCCACCGCCGTGCGTAGGATGTCGTTGCCGAAGGCTTCGGCGCGCTGCAGCTGCCCCGTCTGGTTCGCATCGAACAGGATCAACGGGTGCAGATTGCCGTCGCCCGCGTGGAACACGTTCACGCAGCGCAAGCCGTGCGAGGCCTGCATCGCTTCGATGGCTTCGAGCATGGTGGCCAGCGCCTTGCGCGGGATCGACGCATCCATGCACAGGTAATCCGCGCTGATGCGGCCCGTGGCCGGAAAGGCGTTCTTGCGGCCGCTCCAGAAGCGCAGGCGCTGGGCCTCGTCCTGGCTCAGGTCGCAGCGCGTGGCGCCGGCCTGGATCAGCACCTCGCGCAGGCGGGCGATCTCTTCTTCCACTTCCTCCGGTGTGCCGTCGCTTTCCACCAGCAAGATGGCGGCGGCCTCCAGGTCGTACCCCGCCTTGACGAAGGCTTCTACGGCCTGCGTCATCGGGCCGTCCATCATCTCCAGCCCGGCGGGGATCAGGCCGGCGCCGATGATGGCGGCCACCGCATCACCGGCCTTGCGCACATCGTCGAAGCTGGCCAGCAGGCAACGCGCCATCTGCGGCTTGGGCAACAGGCGCACCGTCACCTCGGTGACCACGCCCAGCAGCCCCTCGCTGCCAATGAAGGCGGCCAGCAGGTCCAGGCCTGGCGCGTCCATGGCCTCGCTGCCCAGGGCCACGGGCTCGCCCTCGACGGTGAAGCCGCGCACGCGCAGCACGTTGTGCACCGTCAGGCCGTATTTCAGGCAATGCACGCCGCCAGCGTTCTCGGCCACGTTGCCGCCGATGGTGCAGGCGATCTGGCTGCTCGGATCCGGCGCGTAGTAGAGCTTATGAGGGCTGGCCGCTTCGCTGATGGCCAGGTTGCGCACGCCGCACTGCACGATGGCTGTGCGCGCCAGCGGGTCGATGTGAACGACCTTGTCCAGTCGCGCCAGCGACAGCGTCACGCCATCGGCATGGGGCAGGGCGCCGCCAGAGAGGCCCGTGCCCGCACCACGCGCCACCACGGGCACGCCCAGCGCATGGCAGGCCTTGAGCACGCTACCGACCTGTTCATGGGTTTCGGGCAGGGCCACCACCAGGGGGCGCTGCCGGTAGGCGCTCAGGCCATCGCACTCGAACGGGGTGACGGCCTCGTCGTGCCACAGCAGGCTGCGGTCGGGCAGCACGTGCCGCAAGGCCGCCAGCACGTCCTTCTGGCGTTGTACTCGAACCACGTTGATGTCCATGACGACACTGTAGCGGCATGGGGCGACCGGTGTGGTGGCCGGGTCACACGGGGATCACCGCAGGAAGCTCACAGCAGGGTGATGTCCTCGATGCGGCGCATCAGGGCGATGTCGGCTGCGTCGATCACCTGGGTGGCGCCCTGCTCGGGGAAGCGGTAGTGGCGGCCGGTGGCCGACGAGCGCACGCTGAGTGAATGCGGGCCGTCGTAGCGCGCCAGGGCCTGGCGCAGCACCGGGGTGGACGGCGTGCGCCCTGCGGATG
>NZ_JBASTH010000054.1:0-27096 GCF_049274795.1 Aquabacterium sp. | reverse complement strand
CGTGGTTGGTCAGCAGGCCCCAGACCAGGTCGTCGTCGATGCGCATGCGGCACACCAGGGTGTTCTGCGAAGCGATCTTCAGGATCTGTGCCGGGCTCAGGGCGTTGATCAGGTCGGCGGCCGATTCGGACAGGCCCAGGCGGAACAGCGCCTGCTCGCGGTCCGAGCGGATCAGGCTCTGGGCCAGCATCAGGTAGGACAGGTTGGTTTCGCGGATTTCGGCGAGGATCTGGTCGTTGTTCATGGCGTCTGGCTCCTGGGCTATCAGCGGGTGTCGCTGCGTTGTCGATGGAGTCATTGTGCTGAAACCGGCCAGATTTCTTGATAGGCGCCTGGATGTAAGAACGGACGGCGTGCGGATGTGTGTTCTGTAGGAATTTGCCCTACAGAACGGGCGATAAACAGGCTCGAATCCGCCCAGAAAACAGGCTGGCGAACCCTGTGCATTTAGCTCATGTGACGTCGTGTCACAAGGGCCTGTATTTGACTGGCCAGGATCAGGTTGCCGGACCAGCTACGGCGCATGGCCGCCGCCTTCAGAGGTTGCTGCCCTGCGGGGCCAGCGCATCCAGAATGGGCAATACCTTCTGCAGGATGTCGAGCTCCTGCGGGCTGAGGTTGGCCATGCGCCGGATCAGGCGCGACTGGCGACGGCGCAGCACCTCGTCGAGGAAGTCCGCGCCCTTGGCCGTGATCACCAAGCCCACACGGCGTCGGTCCGCGGGATCAGCGGCCGTGCCGCGTCCGATCATGTCGGTGGCAGACAGTTCACGCAGGTGTACGTTCATGGATGACGAACGCATGTGCTCACGCGCTGCCAGCTTGCTCACGCCGATGCCCGGCTCGGCCCGGATCTGAAAGAGCAGCGTGATGTGCAGCGCCGGCACATGCAGGTAATCGGCCTCCGAGCGCATCTGGCGCCACAGCCGGATCAGCGGTGAATGCAGTGCGCCCGCCAGTTGAACCAAGTCCACTGGCACATCAGCGTTTGCTTGTGACAAATGAGATTCGGCGCCATCGATGAAGTGAGGCGTTTCGCTGACCTTGGCCATGTGGCGTGACTCCCCTGGGCATTCAGCCCATCTTGAAGCTGTAAGGCACCTGCACGCGCACGGGGGCGCCCTGGCTTTGGCACTTGAACTTGCGCGTGGCCTCCAGTGCAGCGCTGGCCAGCAGGCTGTTGGCCGCGCCAACCACGTGGGCGTTGTCCAGCGCACCTTGCGCCGTCACCGTGAACTCCACCAGCACATCGCCCGAGATGCCGCGCCGCTGGGTTGCGACGGGGTAACGCGTTTCGGCGCGCACCTGGGCAGAGTTCGGGCAGCCGACCCCTTGCAGAACAAACGCGCGGACTGGATAACCAAAGAACGAAAGCTCATGAGGACGCCAGCTCGTAGGCCTCGCTCAGCCGCGCATACAGGCCTTGGCGGGCGATGAGTTCATCGTGTGTGCCGAGTTTCGCGACGCGTCCTTGGTGGATCACGGCGATGCAGTGGGCTTCCGGGCCGTACAGGTTGCGGCGCAGCTCGGCCGCGGGGTTGCGTGACTCGCGGAAGCTCACCATCGTGATGGTCGTAGTCGAACTCCTGCATGCGCTTGCGCGTGGTGGTGCCATCGGCCACGGTGCGGCGCACTTGCACGCCTTCGGTCATCTGTACGTTCAGCACGAAGGGCTGGCCTTGTGCATTGCGCAGCGCGCCGTCGCGCCATACCCAGCCGGCCTCACCGAACAGGCTCTGGGCTTCGAGCAGGCTGTTGCGGAAACAGCCGGGCTGATCGCTGTCAGGCATCTTCACCATGGGGCCGAAAACGTCGGGCGGCAGCTGGGCTCGCCAGGGCTCAAGCGGGGCCAGTTCGTCCGGTGGTCAGCAGAAGTACCTGCCTTCGGCCCCGGTGCAGATCATCTTCGAGCGCGGTATTACCGAAGACCAGATGCGTGCGGCGATCCAGGCGCGCATGTTGGCAAGGCCGCCCGTACCAGGCGCTGCCGCGCGTACGCCGCGTGCGCCGTGGGCCTCGCCGGTCAGGTGAGTGTGGCGCTGGCCTAGGCTGGATGGCTCTTTGGTCCGCATCGCAGCGTCACAATGCCTGTGTAGAACACCCGGGTCAATTGTCCGGGCTGCGTGATCCCAGCCCTCATCCGGAGATCACGCCCATGCGCATCGAGGTGTTCAAGAAGGATTTCAAGAAGGACGTGGAGGGTTTCGGCGCCCCAGGTGCCATTGTGCTGCCGCCAATGCCCTGTACCGTGGCCATCGAGGTGAGCGGCAAGGTCGAAGACGCGGACTACAACATCCTGCGCGATCGTCTGATCGATAGCCTCGAGAAGAACCCGCTCGCGGACAAGCTGGCTGTGAGCCTGTACAAGTTGAGCAAATCTACCGACGAGCTGGTGGGCGCTCTGATCGTGGGTGACCAGGCTGACAAGATCCCCGCCGCCTTGGCTGCCTACAAGAAGAATGCGCAGGCCGAGGTGGACAAATTCGAGGCCGAAGTGGCCAAGGTCTTCATCGCTTCATGGAAGAAATTCATCGAAGACCGACAAAAGTACAAGACCTACAAGATCAAGGCTGGCCTCGACTTCACCGTCAACGTGGTGTCGCTGCTGGGCAGCATTGCATCGCTGGCTGCATCGGCCACCCCGGCTGCGCCGGTCACGGCAGTAATGGGCATCTACGGCATTCTCAAGAATACGACCAAGCTGTGCGTGCAGTGCCGTAACCTCTATATCGAGGCCGAAACGGTGGCCAAGGACGTGGACGCCGACGTGGCCTCGCTCAAGAAGAAGTTCGACAAGGTGCAGGCCGATGTCGAGAAGGGCACTGACAAGGCCCTGGCTGAGGCCAAGAAGGCCAAGCGTGAGGAGAAAGTCAAAGAACTGAGTGTGGCCGTTGGCAACAAGCTCTTCGGCGACATTGTTGGTGTGTTCGTGGCCTCGGTGCAGGGCGTGACCAAGAAAAACAGTCTGTATGGAAACAAGATCCGCGGCATCCAGGAAGAGACTCGAAAGTTCGCCAAGGACTACCTCGCCATGGCTGACCACATGCAGGAGCTCTACAAGTACCTCCGCGAACTGGACGATCAGTACACGGCGATGGTGTCCAAGCTGGGCTATGGCAATGCCAAGGACATGCTGGCTCGCCGGCAGAAGAAGATCAAGACGGCTTTCGACGCCTGGAATGGTGCTCAGAAGGCAGTGAAGCTTATCCAGGTACAGGTGGCCGATTCAGAAACCCGCCATGGCACGAACCTGGTGCGGCAGAAAGAGCTCCAGGGCATCATCGATGATCTGGAAAAGTCTTTCAAGACCAAGAAGTGGGCAGAAGCTGGGCGCTGGCTGGGGGTGGCCGCCGATGTGGGATTGTCCATCGGACCATCCGGCGCGGCAGGCTGGTCCAGTACGGACAAGGTCGTGACCAGCGTGATGAAGTTGGTCACCATCGCCGAGAAAGAGGTGATCACGGAGATCAAGGAGCGGCTGATGAAGTGATGCCGCGCTTGTGCGCGTACATGCGTGCATCGGCGCGTGCAATGAGCGTGGCGGCGTCTAGCTGCTCTTCGCCATAGGCTGTCCCGAACGTGATGCCCACGATGGCTGTCTGCCCGTTGCTCAGCATGACGGGTTTGGCAACGGTGCGTATCACGCGGTCCAGCACCTCGTCTGCTTCAGTCTGCGAGGTGAGTTGCGTCAGCAGGATGATGAACTCGTCACCGCCCAGGCGGGCCACGGTGTCGTGCTCGCGCACACAGGCCTGCAGCCGTTTGCCTACTTCGCGCAACAGGTCGTCACCGGCATCGTGGCCGTGCGTGTCGTTGACCTGCTTGAAGCCGTTCATGTCACCGAAGCACACCGCGATGTGCTCACCGGAGCGGCGCGCACTGGCCAGGGCCAGGTTCAGGCGGTCGGTGAGCAGCATGCGGTTGGGCAGGCCGGTCAATGAGTCATGGAAGGCCAGGGTCTCGACCTCGGCCTGGTACTTCTTCATGGCTGAAATGTCCTGAATGGTCCACAGCGATTCGCGTGTGTCGGCATCGAGCAGCGAGCCGCTCATGTCCACCCAGATGTGCTCGCCAGTGCGCGACAAGAGCTGCAGCTGTGTGCGGTAGCTGCGCCCAGTTTCGAACGCCGGATAGGCCTCACGGCCCATG
This sequence comes from Aquabacterium sp., assembly GCF_049274795.1. Classification (GTDB taxonomy): domain Bacteria; phylum Pseudomonadota; class Gammaproteobacteria; order Burkholderiales; family Burkholderiaceae_C; genus Aquabacterium. The sequence continues at coordinate 22,947 of NZ_JBASTH010000054.1, read as the reverse complement.
CGGTCGTAGGTATCGTCCTGGGCGTACAGCGCCTGCATGGACTTGCCAACGAGTTCGCCGTGGCCATACCCCAGCAGGCGCTCCAGGGCCTTGTTGGCCCAGGTGACGTGCCGGTCGCGGGCTTTGAGCAGACCGACCAGCTCGTTGTCGAGCATCAGGGTCTGCTGGCGGTTGATGGCCTGCAGGGCCGTGCGCGTGCGGTGCAACTCGCTCACATCGAAGATGACGGTGCGGCTGCGCACGAAGCGGCCTTGCTCGTCGCGCAGGGCTGTGGCCGTGACACTGATGCGCCGGCGCTGGTCGTCCGCGGCCAGCAGGTCGAACTCTTCAGGGCCGAACACGCCCTCCTGCATGAACTGCGTGAAAACCTCGCGAAAACGTTGCTGCCCTTCGGCAGTGAAGAAGTCGCGCGGGCTACGCCGGCCGATGAGGTCTTCGCGCCGCGCGCCGAAGAGCTGCAGAGAGGTCTCGTTGATCTGGACGAAGGTGCCCGAGGCATCTAGCGAGTAGTAGCCGCAGGGGGCGTTGTCGTACAGATCCTGCAGTGTGTCGATGTTGCGCCGGGCCGTGATGTCCTTGATCATCGTGACGTAGTGCATGGGCTTGCCATCGTGGTCACGCACCAGCGTCACCGTGAGCCGGCCCCACACCGCCGTACCATCGGGGCGGAGGTAGCGCTTGTCCAGGGTGAAGTGGTCGCGGGTGTGGTCCTTGAGCTCGCGCTGCAGTTCGAGATCGATCTGCAGGTCGTCGGGGTGCGTGACTTCCTGGAAGGTCAGCTGCGACAACTCTTCGGCGGATCGGCCCAGGATGCTGCACAGGGCCGGGTTGGTTCGCAGCCAGACGCCATCGAGCGAGACGATGGCGATGCCGATGACCGCCCGCTCGAACGTGGCCTGGAAAAGGCGTTCACGGCGTTGCATGTCCCGGAGGCGCATCTCCATGACCTGGCTGGCGGCAGCCTGCGCCTGCCGGCTGAGCATGTCGTGCCGCGCCAAGCCCGTGAGTTCACGCAGCAGGTCGCACTGACGCTGCGTGAACGGCCTGGGCTGACGGTCGATGGCGCACAGCATGCCCATGAGGTGTCCGTCGTCGTCGAGCAATGGCAGGGCGATCCAGGCGCGCAGTTCGCCAATGCCGGCCAGTTCAGGATGCGGCGCGAGGGCAGGGTCCCGGGATGCGTCGTGCACGATCACCTCCCGGCCGTGACGGGCGGCATGCCGGCACAGGGCCAGCGCCTGGGGGCGGTCACTGTCTGCGAGCCCGGTGACGGCGGCGAGCGTCAGCACGTCCATGGCATCGACCTGAGCGATCACGGCGGCCGGCGCCTCGAGCAGGGTGGCGGCCAGGCGTGTCAGGGCGGAGCTGGTCTCGGTGGTCGGTGCAGCCAACGGCACAGGCCATGGCAGTGGCCCGGCAGCCGGCGGGAGGCTGTCGCGGGTTTCCATTTCCAGGCGGCGTGTGGCGCTAGACATGCCTGATTGTCCCGAATGTCGCCTCACTTGTGCTGGGAATCATGGGGTGTCAGCCACGCCCAGATGCCCAGGATTGCTCATTTATGATCGTTGCTTGAGGACCGGAGGATCTCGAGTGCTTCGTTGGCCGCCTGGATCCAGTACGACTCGTAGCGGATGCCGCACTTGAGCACCAGGTGGCGCAGCGCCACGTCGCGCTCCGTCGGGGCATCGGCGTAGTCTCTGGATTCGTACTTGCGGTAGGTCTCCAGCCGCTCGGTGTGGAGCTTGAGGCGGCGCTCGATTTCCTTGTCAAGCTTGGTCGGGCCCACGGCGGCCTCGGCCCACAGGCGGACCATCAGGTCGTCGCGCAGGAAGGGCAGGTCTTCCTGCTCGGCGATCCAGCGCTTGAGCTCCTTGCGCCCGGCTGGCAGGATCTTGTAGGCCCGTTTGCGCCCCCGCGTCGTTTCCTCCGGCAGCGATTCGATCCAGCCGGAGGCCTCCAGCCTGGCCAGCTCCCGGTAGATCTGCTGGTGCGTGGCGCGCCAGAAGTAGCCGATCGTCTTGTCGAAACGGGCGGCCAGGTCCGAGCCGGAGCTGGGCCGCTCAACGAGCGCCGTGAGAAGGGCGTGGGGCAGAGACATCCGTGCAGGTTACACCAAGGTGGCCTTATCAGGCTGGTGTTTGCAACCGGTTGCATAGACGGGCATCTTGGCCTAGGATGCGGGTCAATGCACCTGGTTGCATAGTCGCCAGTCATTCGCCTGTCCCCACAGCCCCTCCATCGTCCTTGCCCGAGGCTTTCCATGAGCGCCTATCCCCACCTGCTCGAACCCCTGAACCTGGGTTTCACCACATTGCGCAACCGTGTCCTGATGGGCTCGATGCACGTGGGCCTGGAAGAGGCGAAGGACGGCTTCGAGCGCATGGCGGCCTTCTATGCCGAACGCGCTCGTGGCGGTGTGGGCCTGATGGTGACGGGCGGCATCGCGCCCAATGATGACGGCCGCCCCTACCCGGGCGGCGCCCGCCTGGCCACGGAAGAGGAAGCGGCCAAGCATAAGGTCGTGACCGATGCCGTGCACGAAGCCGGCGGCAAGATCGCCATGCAGATCCTGCACTTCGGGCGTTACGCCTACCACCCGGGCCTGGTGGCGCCCAGCCCCGTCAAGGCGCCGATCTCGCCGGCCACGCCGCGCGAGCTGAGCACCGCCGAGGTGTGGCAGACGGTGGAGGATTACGCCCACTGCGCCGCGATGGCCCAGAAGGCCGGTTACGACGGCGTCGAGATCATGGGCTCCGAGGGCTACCTGATCAACGAGTTCACCGCAGCGCGCACCAACCACCGCACGGATGAATGGGGCGGCTCCTACGAGAGGCGCATGCGCTTCCCGGTGGAGATCGTCAAGCGCGCCCGCGAGCGCGTGGGCACCGATTTCATCATCATCTACCGCCTGTCCATGCTGGACCTGGTCGATGGCGGCTCGTCCTTCGACGAGGTGGTGCAACTGGCCCAGGCTATCGAGGCTGCTGGTGCCACCATCATCAACACCGGCATCGGCTGGCACGAGGCGCGCATCCCGACGATCGCCACCAGCGTGCCGCGCGCGGCCTATACCTGGGTCACGCGCAAGATGAAGGGCAAGGTCGGCATCCCGCTGATCACCACCAACCGCATCAATACGCCCGAAGTGGCTGAAGACGTGCTGGCCCGTGGCGATGCCGACATGGTCTCGATGGCGCGCCCCTTCCTGGCCGACGCTGACTTCGTCAACAAGGCCGCCGCCGGCCAGGCCGACCGCATCAACACCTGCATCGGCTGCAACCAGGCCTGCCTGGACCACACCTTCAGCGGCAAGATCACCTCCTGCCTGGTCAACCCGCGTGCCTGCCACGAGACGATCTTGAAGATCGAGCCCGTGAGCACGAAGAAGCGCGTGGCCGTGGTGGGCGCCGGCCCCGCTGGCCTCGCCGCATCGACCACCGCCACGCGCCGTGGCCATGACGTGACCCTGTTCGAGGCCGATGCCGACGTGGGCGGTCAGTTCAACATCGCCAAGCAGATCCCGGGCAAGGAAGAGTTCTACGAGACGCTGCGCTACTTCCGCAACGAGTTGAAGGATGCCGGCGTCAAGACCCGCTTCAACACCCGTGTCACGGCCGACGACCTGATCAAGGAAGGCTTCGACGAGGTCATCCTGGCCACCGGTGTCACGCCGCGCACGCCGCCCATCGACGGCATCGACCATCCCAAGGTGCTGAGCTACCTGGATGTGCTGCGTGACAAGAAGCCCGTGGGCAAGGCCGTGGCCGTGATCGGCGCTGGCGGCATCGGCTTCGACGTGGCCGAGTACCTCACGCACGAAGGTGAAAGCCCCTCGTTGAACCTCGACAAGTTCAATGAGGAGTGGGGCATCGATGCCACCTACGCCGACCGTGGCGGCATCAAGCCGCCGCACCTGCCCAAGCCGCCGCGCCAGATCTTCCTGCTGCAACGCAAGACCAGCAAGGTGGGCGATGGCCTGGGCAAGACCACGGGCTGGATCCACCGCACCTCGCTGAAAAACCGCAATGTGGAGATGATCGCGGGTGCCTCGTACACCAAGGTGGACGACGCTGGCCTGCACATCAACGTGGGTGGCAAGGACATGGTGCTGCCCGTAGACAACGTGGTGCTCTGCGCTGGCCAGGAGCCCTTCCGTGCGCTGCAGGCCGCGCTGGAAACCGCCGGCCAAAAGGTGACGCTGATCGGTGGTGCCGACGTGGCCGCCGAGCTGGACGCCAAGCGTGCCATCAAGCAGGGCACGGAAGTGGCCGCGGCGCTGTGACTTGCCAACATTTCATCGGAGACCGATCATGACGATTTCCCCGACCTTGAAGCCCCAGGCGGCAGCCTCGCTGGCGCTGTGGCACGACATGGTGGCCGGCCAGGACTTGGGCAGTTTGCCCTCGATCCTGCATGACGACGCCGTGTTCCGCTCGCCGATGGCGTTCAAGCCCTATGCGAGTGCGGCTGCCGTCAACCTCATCCTGACCACGGTGGTGCAGGTGTTCAAGGATTTCACCTACCACCGCACCCTGGTGTCGGACGATGGCCTGAACGTGGTGCTGGAGTTCAGCGCGAGCGTGGGCGACAAGCAGCTCAAGGGCATCGACATGATCCGCTTCGATGAGGATGGCAAGATCGTGGACTTCGAGGTGATGATCCGTCCGATGAGCGGACTGCAGGCCCTGGGCGCCGAGATGGGCGCACGGCTGGCCGCGTTCCTGCCCGCCTACAAGGCATAACCTTTCAGCGAGACACCCCCATGCAATTCGAGACCATCCGCACGCAGATCGACGGCCACGTGGCCACGCTCACGCTCAACCGGCCCGAGAAGGCCAACGCCATGAACTGGCAGATGTGGCAGGACATCCGGGCCAGCATGCAGTGGGCCGATGCCACGCCCGAGGTGCGTGCCGTGGTGCTGCGCGGCGAGGGCAAGCACTTCACCTCGGGCATCGACCTGAACATGATGATCGGCCTGCAGGACCGCATCAAGGACGATTGCGACGGCCGCCGCCGCGAGAAGCTGCGCCAGCTGATCCTGGAGCTGCAGGACACGCTCACCAGCATCGAGCGCTGCCGCAAGCCCGTACTGGCGGCCATCCACGGCGGCTGTGTGGGCGGCGGCATCGACCTGATCACCTGCACCGACATGCGCTACGCCAGTGCGGATGCCTACTTCACCGTCAAGGAGATCGACATCGGCATGGTGGCCGATGTGGGCACCCTGCAGCGCCTGCCCAAGCTGGTGGGCAATCAGGGCCTGGTGCGCGAGCTGGCCTTCACCGGCCGCAAGGTCGATGCCCAGGAAGCGCAGGCCATCGGCCTGGTCAACAAGGTGTTCGAATCGCAGGAAGCGCTGTACAAGGGCGTGCACGAGATGGCCGAGTTGGTGGCCGCCAAGTCACCGCTGAGCGTGCGTGGCATCAAGGAAATGCTGAACTACAGCCGCGATCACTCCGTGCCCGAAGGATTGAACTACATTGCCACCTGGAACGCGGCGATGCTGATGTCGCAGGATCTGACGGCGGCCATGATGGCCAGCATGTCCAAGCAGACGCCCACCTTCAAGGACTGAGGCCGCAGCACGCGGCGCACCGGAGGCCCCATGAGCACTGCTCCCAGCTATGACATCGTCGTTTTCGGCGCCACCAGCTTCGTGGGCCAGATCCTGGCAAAGTACCTGGTCGACTACCTTGCGCAGCAGCCTGAACCGGTGCGCTGGGCCATCGCGGGGCGCTCTGCCGCCAAGCTCGATGAGCTTAAGCGCTCCCTGGGGCCGCAGGGCCAGTCGCTGCCAGTGATCGTGGCCGATGCGGCCAATGAGGCGCAACTGCGCGACATGTGTGCGCAGACGCGCGTGGTGGTCTCGACGGTAGGGCCTTATGCGCTGTATGGCGAGCCGCTGGTCAAGGTCTGCGCCGAAACCGGCACCGATTACTGCGATCTGACGGGCGAGGCCCAGTGGATCAGCAAGATGATCGCCAAATACGAGGGCGCGGCCAGGCAATCAGGCGCGCGCATCGTGCATTGCTGCGGCTTCGATTCCGTGCCCTCGGACATGGGGGTGTACTTCCTGCAGCAGCAGTTCCGCCAGCAGTTCCAGGCTCCGGCCACCGAGGTCAAGATGCGCGTGCGCAGTATGAAGGGCGGCGCATCGGGTGGCACGGTGGCCAGCATGGTCAACGTCGTCAGCGAGGCCACGAAGGATCCGGCCCTGCGCAAGGAGTTGCGCAACCCTTACTCCCTGTGCCCGCCCGGTCATGGGCAGACTGCGCGCCAGCGGCCCGTCACGGGCGCGGTGTTCGATGAGGATTTCAAGGGCTGGGTCGCGCCCTTCGTGATGGCCGCGATCAACGAGCGGGTGGTGTTCCGCTCCAATGCACTCTCTGGCCTGGCCTATGGCGCTGACTTCACCTACAGCGAAGGCATGCTCACGGGCGCAGGCGCCAAGGGGCGTCTGGGTGCGCTGGGCGTGGTGGGTGGCCTGGGCGGCTTCATGCTGGGCGTGGCCTTCAAGCCCACGCGCGCCGTGCTGGAGCGCTTCGTGCTGCCCAAGCCCGGCGAAGGCCCGAGCCCGCAGCAGCAGTTGAACGGCCGCTACGACCTCCGCTTCTTCGGCCGCTCGGCGCTGGGGCAGACCTTGCGTGTGAAGGTCACCGGCGACCGTGATCCCGGCTACGGCTCCACCAGCAAGATGCTGGGGCAGGCCGCCTTGAGCCTGGCGCTGGACCATGTTCAAGGCGGTGTCAAGGTGGGCCGTGGTGGTGGCTTCTGGACCCCGGCCACGATGTTCGACGAACGCTACATCGCGCGCCTGACCAGACACGCTGGCCTGGGCTTCGAGGTCTGACCTGCCCCCTCACAGCCGTACCAACTGAATGGAAGTGAGGTCCGTCAACCTGGAGAATGACGGACATGAGGAAGAGTCGATTCACGGAGCAGCAGATCATCGGTGTCTTGAAGCAGGCCGAGTCGGGCCTGCCGGTCAAGGATGTCTGCCGCCAAGGCGGGTTCAGTGAGCCCACGTTCTACAAGTGGCGATCGAAGTACGGCGGGATGGAGGCTGATGAGGCTCGCCGCTTGAAGGATCTGGAGGTCGAGAACGCCAGGCTCAAGAAGTTGCTGGCAGAAGCTCATCTGGACCTGGAGGCGCTCAAGGTCGGCTTCGGGGTAAAGCGCTAGCCCGGCAGGACAAGCGCAAGGCCATTGCCAAGATGCTGGAACATGCCCAGATATCGGAGCGCAGGGCCTGCCGTCTTTTGGGGCTGTCCCGCGATGCCTGACGTCATCCACCGCAACCCGATGCGCACACCGTGCGCCTGGGTGAACGCATTCATGCCGTGGCCATGGAGCGACGGCGCTTTGGGTATCGCCGCGTGCACGACATGCTGCGCAGCGAGTTTCCGGGCATCAACCACAAGAAGGTGTTTCGGCTATACCGCGCGCAGGGCTTGGCAGTTCGCAAGCGCAACAAGGGCAAGAAGTACCGTGGGGAGCGCACGCCGTTGGTGGCTGCTGTGAGCGTCAATCAAACATGGAGCCTGGACTTCGTCAGCGACTCTTTGAGTAGCGGCAGGCGCATCAAGTGCCTGACCATTGCCGATGACTTCAGCCATGAGTGCGTCGATATCGCGGTTGATTGGTCCATGTCAGGTGCAACGTCACTCGAATCCTTGATCGAGCTGCACGATTCAGAGGCTACCCAGAGGCCATCAGGACGGACAACGGAGCCGAGTTCACTTGCCGGGCCTTCATGGCCTGGATGCAGGCGCGAGGTATCCAGCACATCCTGATTCAGCCGGGCAAGCCAACCCAGAACGCCTACATCGAGAGCTTCAACGGCAAGTTCAGGGATGAATGCCTCAACGAGAACTGGTTCGAATCCCTGGCTCAGGCCCGTGAGGTCATCGCCATTTGGCGCCAGGACTACAACGAGGTTCGGCCACATGGAACGATTGGCCGGATTCCTCCGGCTGAGTTCGCAGCCAACCACCGCAACCCCAAACTACCAACCACCGACGCAGGATCAGTTAACCTGCAAACCCTTTGACCTCTCTCCAACTGATTGGTATGGCTGGAGAAGGCAGGTCATCAAGCGGCGTCACGGCGCCAGCCGGCTCGTGCTGGTGGGCTATTCGGGCGGCGGTGCGGTGGCTGCGCTGCTGGCCGCCAGGCGTGCGGATGTCGTGGCGCTGGTCACCGTGGCGGGCAACCTGGATCACCAGGCCTGGACGAGCCTGCATGGCATCCGTCCGTTGGACAGCTCGCTGAACCCCATCGACCAGGCAGGCCGCCTTGCCAGGTTGCGCCAGTGGCATCTCGTGGGAGAGCAGGACCGGGTGGTGCCGGCTGACCTGGTCCGCGCCTTCGTGGCCCGACAGGGCTCGGGCGCGCAAGCCACTGTGATCGTGGAGCTCGGCTTTGGCCACGCCTGTTGCTGGGCTCAGCAATGGCCAAGGCTCTGGACGTCCTTGGCCTTGCCGCATTGAGGCCTGGCCCGAAAGGGCTTACTCAGCCCGCAGCAGCTTGGGTTGCTGTCTTGCGTTGCGCGTGGGCTTGATCGAGCGCTTGATGGCGGCCCAGGACGCCCGCAGCAAACCCAGCACGGCCACAAAGGGCAGGGCGGTGCGGGGGCAGTAGCTCACGGTCCAGAAGCCGCCGTGGCAGGCGCCTTGTGAGATCAGGTCCAGCGGATGCGCTGGTGCCACGGCGTCTGGCGTGGTCTGTTCGGCACCCCGACGCAGATCGTGCACCCACAGCGCGGCCATCAGCGCCGTGGTGGTCTCAGGCTGGAACACCTCCACGCCGAACACATCGGCGGCCTGGTAGCCGGCGGCGATGGCGCGGTTGCTCAGCACGGATGAGGTCTCGGTGGGCGGCGCCACATTGATGGACACCGGATGCCCAGCAGCCCGCGCCACCAGTGCACGCCATTGCTGCAGCCGCTTGGCCAGCGCGTAATTGGGCCCCTGCTGAATCACCAGGCTGTCGACCACGGCCGACTTGGCGTTTGCCCCTTTGGGCACCATCGCTTCGACGTTGGGCTTGAAGAAGCGTGCACCCGTCACCATCGACAGGCCCTGCTGCAGCAGCTTGGACAGCAGCGGCCGATCACGGAAGCGGGCCATCGAGGTCGCGGCGGTGTGCTGGGGCACTGCGTAGACATCTGTGGGCGTGGCCAGGAAGGCGAGGGTGCTCTGCGGGTGCTCGTGGCAGGCCAGGGCCTGCAGCGCATCCATCGCGGCGGCCAGGCGCAGGTGCCGTTCGCCATCGGCGTAGCAATGGGCGGCCACGTCCAGTGGGCCCTTGAAACTGCGCAGCCAGTGAGCGATGTCGGGCAAGTGGGTGAGCAGATCGGCACCGGCCCGCTCTGTCCAGGGGGTGTGTGCCTCGGCCTGCGTCACCGGCACATGGATCACGGCATTGCCACGTTCGGCGATCGACGCGATGCGTGCCCACACATCGGGGCGGGGCAGGTCGATGGCCACGATGTTCGCGCGCCAGCGGCTCAGCATCTTCAGTGGGCCCGCCTCGCTGCCGGCGCCCAGCAGCACCAGCGTGCGGTCGGACAGGTCGAACCACTGCGGGTTATCGACACAGTCGATCAGCGCTTGGGCCGCGCTGGATTCGATGATGCCGCGCACGGCCCAGGCCCGGGCCTGTTCAGCCAGGGCGCTGCCTGTGAGCAGCCTGCCCTTGTAGGGGATCGCCAGCGGGTGGCCGGTGTCGAGGGTGCTTCGGTTGCCGGCCAGCGTGTGCGTCTGCAGCGGGCGGCTGAGGGGGGCGCTTCCCGCCTTGAACTGATCGAGTGCTTCGCGCAGGGGCATGTCCTGCCCGTCGGCTGACCAGCACAGCGCCTTCATGGCGGCATCCAGCCCGGCTTGGGCACTGGCCACGGCGGTGCCGGGCTGGCGCAGGGCGCCTTCCACCCAGCGTTTGAAATGGCGCGGGTAGTGGGTGCGCCACTGCTTCTCACCTTGCACCTGTGAGGCTGCATCGGCGTCCAACGGGGCCAGGGCCGCGGCCAGCACCTGCTTGACCGTGGGCGTGGAGCGTCGTTGCGCTGCGCCCTTGGTGGCAGGGAACACGAGGCCCTGCAAGGGTGTGGTGGCGGTCGGTTGGGTCAAGGCGGCTCCGGAAAAGGGTGCGAAGGGCGTATTCTAGGCAATTAATGTACAAGTGTGCATAATTCCCTGCAAAGCGGACAGCCTTGTTTCAAACGCGCCTGGGCCGCTGTGGGCGGAACCGCCTGGCCGTGCTCATGCCGGTTCTCTCGCAACCCTATTGTGCCGTTCCACATGGTTGTTCATCCGGTGAACATTCGACAGACATCGATCACGTTCGAGCCCTGGGGTTTGACTCAATCCTGAACCGGCGCTGTCGAGAGTCACGGCCAAGGAAGGAACGATGCCGTGAACAAGAGAGTGGACTCCATTTCGCCGCAGGCGAAACCACCCGAATGAAGCCCGGACGCAGGCTGGCTCAGCCCCCGCCCCGCACTGTCGCGCCGAAGCGCCCAAGCCCACGCAGGCAAAGGACACAAGGGCGCGAAAACAAGTGGATCAGGAGCCGGAAGCCGAAGAAGCATCCTGCGCCTCGTCCGACTTCTTCTTGCCCCGCTCAGCCAACTGCGCCGCCCAGATCCCAACCTCGTACAGGATGCACATCGGAATGGCCAACGCCAGCTGCGACACCACATCTGGCGGCGTCACCACCGCGGCGATCACGAAGGCCACCACGATGAAGTAGCCCCGGAACTCCTTGAGCTTGGCCACCGACACAATGCCCATGCGTGCCAGGATCACCACGACCACCGGCACCTCGAACGCCGCCCCGAAGGCCAGGAACATGTTCAGCACGAAGCTCAGATAAGCCTCAATGTCAGGCGCCGCCGTGATGCTCTTGGGCGCGAACTGCTGGATGAAGTGGAAGACCTTGCCGAAAACAAAGAAGTAGCAGAAGGCCACGCCGGTGAAGAACAGCAGCGTGCTGGAGATGATCAAGGGCATCACCAGTTGCTTCTCGTTGGCGTACAGGCCAGGCGCCACGAAGGCCCAGATCTGGTAGAGCACCACGGGCAGGGCCAGCATGAAGGCGGCCAGCATCGTGATCTTGATCGGCACCATGAAGGGCGAGATCACGCTGGTGGCGATCAGCGTCGAGCCCTTGGGCAGGTTGGCCACCAGCGGCTGCGCCAGGATGTCGTAGAGACCCGAAGGGCCGGGGTACAGCGCCAGGGCGATGAAGCACACGCCGATCGCGATCACCGCCCGGATGAGCCGGTCACGCAGTTCGATCAGGTGGCTGACGAAGGGCTGCTCGGTGCCCTCCATCTCGTTGTTTTGCGGGTCTTGGCTCACGGGGCCTCAGTGGGGCAGAGAGGGAAGGGCATCAGTGCGACACCAGCGGAGCGGAACATCATCGCGGACCAGCGCCCGGTGGCCTGAAACGCGCCACGCGCGCCGCGCCAGACTGCACGTGCCGGCGCACCCCGTTCTGCTGCTTGTACCACATGGGCATGGTCGCCTTCTTCAGGCGCCAATTCTTGCGTGGCGGGGTGTAGCCGCCACCATAGGGCGTGTACGGGGTGTGGTGCGAACTGGTGCTGCCATCAGCCAGCGAATGATCGCCGTCATGGAAACCATCGCCGGCCTGCTTGACCTCATCGAGGTTCTGGTAGACGGCGGTTTCCACGTCCGAGGCGGCCGTTTCCAGCCCGGTCTTCATCTTCTTGAGCTCTTCGAGCTCGATGGACCGGTTCACTTCGGCCTGCACCTGCGAGACATAGCGCTGGGCCTTGCCCAGCAGCACCCCGACGGTGCGGGCTACCTTGGGCAGCCGCTCAGGGCCGATCACGATCAGCGCAACCGCACCGATCAGGGCGAGTTTGTCTATGCCAAAGTCGATCACGTGGCGTCCGGGCCTGCTCAGGCCCGCTTAAAAGGGTGTCAGGACTTGGTCTTGGCTTCGACGTCCACCGTGTTGGCGTCGGTCTTGGCGGTGTTGCTCACCTGTTGTGCAGGTGCATCTGCCGCAGCAGTGCCGCCGTCCTTCATGCCGTCCTTGAAACCCTTCACGGCGGAGCCCAGGTCCGAGCCCATGTTCTTCAGCTTCTTGGTGCCGAACACCATCACCACGATCACCAGCACGATCAGCCAGTGCCAAATGCTCAACGATCCCATCGTCTGCTCCTCAACGGTCTTATGACCTTACCACCACAAAAACAGTCTGTTGCGAAATACGTGCCAACTTGGTGCATCAGGGGCTGTCAGCCCTGCGTACCGGCTGGTTGGGTGCGGCGTGCGAACTCTTCCAGGCCGGACAGGCCTTCGCGGCGGGCCAACTCGGCCACCACATCCTGAGGGCTCAAGCCCAGGTGGGCCATGGCCACCATCGAATGAAACCACAGATCCGCCAATTCGCCCACCAGGGCCTTGCGGGCGGCTTCGTCCGAGGGTGCGTGGGCCAGATCCTTGGCGGCCAGCACCATTTCGGTGGCCTCTTCGCCTACCTTCTTGAGCATGGTGTCCGTGCCCTTGTGGAACAGGCGGGCCACGTAGCTCTTGTCTGGGTCGCCGCCCTTGCGGGACTCGATCACCTGGGCCACGCGCAGCAGCACATCCAGCGTGTCGGCAGGGGGCGTGGCGGGGGAAGCTGAATTGCTCATGATGAAAATGCAGAGACTGCCCGGGCGCACAAGGCACCCCGGAGCCCTATTTGTAGATGTTCTGCGGGTCTTTCAAGACCGGGTCCACAGCGGCCCAGCGGCCATTGTCGTGCCGTTGGAAGAAACAACTGTGACGGCCAGTGTGGCAGGCAATGCCCGGTTCATGGCCCAGTTGTTCAACCTTGATCAGCACCACGTCGTTGTCGCAGTCGAGGCGGATGTCATGCACCTTTTGGGTGTGTCCGGATTCTTCGCCCTTGTGCCACAGGCGCTGGCGCGAGCGGCTCCAGTACACGGCCTCGCCCAGTTCGGCGGTGCGCGCCAGGGCTTCGCGGTTCATCCAGGCGAACATGAGCACGTCGCCCGTGCCCACTTCCTGGGCGATGACAGGGACCAGACCTTGGTCGTCCCAGCGAATGTCGTCTAACCAGTTCATAGCCGGTCAGTGTACCGCCGGGGCTTGCGCGGCAATGTCCGTGAACCGTCAAAATCGGGGTATGCGACATCAGCCTTCCGACATCGACGATTTCTCTGCCCTGGCCGGGGTAACGGGTGGCCTCGCGCCCCTGGTGCTGTCGATGGGAGATCCCTGCGGCATCGGGCCGGAGATCGTGGCCTTGCAGTGGCTGGCGCCGCAGGCTCCCGGCACTGTCGTGGTTGGTTCAGCGGCGGTGATGCGCCGCGCCGTGGTGGCCTTGGCGGGGCGTCATCCCCAGGCTGCCAAGCTGCTGGTGTGGTCTGTTCGCACTGAAACGCGTCCGGCAGCACAGGGCACGCCTGGCCCTGGCGCTTCTGCAGCGGCTCCGATCGTGGTGCCAGTGTGGGAACCAGATGGCCTGCCCGAGGGGCTGGAGGCCTTGCCCTGGGGGCAGATCGATGCGCAGGCGGGTGCAGCAGCAGCCCTGTGCGCGCGCGAAGGGGCGGCGCTGGTACAGCGGGGCAGGGCGCGGGCGCTGGTCACGGCGCCACTGCACAAGGAATCCTTGTCTCTGGCAGGAGAGGCCTTCCCAGGCCATACCGAGTTGCTGCAGGCGCTGGCCACGCCCGAGGGGCAACCGCTGGTGCCCGTGCGCATGATGCTGGCCAACCACGAGTTGCGCACCGTGTTGGTGTCCATCCATGTGTCGTTGCGGCAGGCACTGGATGCCGTCACCTTCGACAACGTGCTGGCCACCGTGCGCATCACGCATCAGAGCTTCCTGAAGATGGGCTTCGAGCGACCTCGCATCGCCGTGGCTGGGCTCAATCCGCATGCGGGCGAGGGCGGCTTGTTCGGTGATGAGGAACTGCGCGTGATCATCCCGGCGCTCGACGCTGCGCGCGCCCAAGGGATGAATGTGACAGGCCCGCTGGCGCCGGACACCGTCTTCATGCGGGCCCGCCACGCACCGCCCGAGCACCCTGGCGAGTTCGACGTGGTGGTGGCGATGTACCACGACCAGGGCCTGATCCCCGTGAAGTACCTGGGCGTGGCCCATGGGGTGAATGTGACGCTGGGCCTGCCCTTCGTGCGCACCAGCCCGGATCACGGCACCGCCTTTGATTTGGCAGGCACCGGGCGCGCAGACCCCTCCAGCCTGACGGAGGCGATGCACGTGGCTCGCCAACTGGCGGCATCGGGCTGACAAGGCGTGATGAGCGGCGGGCGGGTTGCGGCTCAGGCCGCAACCTTGCTGCCACGCGGCTGGCTCAGCGCGGCCAACTGGCGGCGGGCGCGGATGGTGGCGCGCTCCAGCAACTGAGCCTGTTCGAAGGCCTTGAAGCGGCCCGAGGCGCACATCTGCGTGAGGGTGCGCGCCGTCAGCGAAATGGTCTGCTTGGACGGCGAATGCCCCTGCGTGAACATGAAGAAGGTGCGCCCTTCGGACACCCAGGTCAGGCGCACCTTTTTCCACTGCCCCTTGAGCAGCATGCGGTAGGCGGCGCCGGCCTGGATGTAATTCACCAGCGAGGGGCCGGTGGCCGGCGGCGCGGGTGAATCCAGCGGCAGGTCCACATCGACGCTGACCAGATCGGGCTCGTCACCGGCGCTGAGGTCGATGTCCAGGGAGCCATCACCGCTGTTCTCGTCCAGCAGGCTGGCTTCGCTGACCCAGCCGGCCGATTGGGCCTCTTGCGGGGACAGCGTGGCGGCCATGGCCAGGGGGCCGGGCTCCGTGGTGGAACTGGGCGAGGGCAGTGGGTCGTTGGCGGCCTCTTCGCGGCTGGGGATGGCGATTTGCTCGACCTTGCGCAGACGCTGCTCCAGCAGTCGCAGGGTCAGGTCGTGCGGTGGCGGGGCCTTCAGCGCCTCGGCGTGCAAGGGCAGCAACTGGGCGAAGAAGCCTTCCTTGGCCTCGGCGGCCCACTGGATCAGGTCCAGGCCCTCGTGCAGATCCTTCATCAACTGGGGCAGCTGGCGCAGGAAATCCTGCCGCAGCGAAGGGTGCCCCTTGGGCTGCACGCTCAGCACCAGTTGGTGCGAAGCATTGCGCATGCGCACGGCCTTGTCGCTGTCGGGGCCGTGGCGCGCGGCCACCATCACCTGCACCTGGGTCCAGATCTGCGCCAGGAACTCCTTGAGGAAGGCGGGCGCTTCCAGGTCGGCCAGCTCGCTGCGCACCTTCTGCATGTAGCGCTGCTGCACGCGCAGATCGGCTTCCTTGCCGCTGAGCAGGGCGGCCACGGCGGCGTTCTCTTCCACCTCGCGCGCGGTCTGCGAGGCCACGAAGGTCTCCAGGTCGGCCAGCTTGGATTCGTACAGGTCCAGACGGTCGAAATCGCCCTCGACGATCTCGCGCACCAGTTCGGTGACGATCTGGATGCATTCGCGGCCAGGGCCATCGTCCAGCTGGTCGAAGGCGACGGCCAGGCTGGCCATGCGGTTGACCAGGCGACGCACCGGGTGCTTGCGCGAGTGGAAGAAGCTCTGGTCCCGCAGGGCCACGCGCAGCACGGGCAACTGCAGCCGCCCGATCTGGCGCGCCATCTGCGGCGGCACCTTGGGGTCCGAGAGCACCTGGTCGAACAGTGTGGCCACGATGTCGATGACCATCTGGTCCAGGGCGGTGCCGCCACTGGCCTGCAGAAGCTCTTCGCGGTGGACGCGGATCAGGTTGGAGGGGGTGGGGGCTTCGTGGGTGCCCAGGCCGCCCGGGGCGGACACGGCCCAGCCGGATGCCACGGAAGACAGGCTCTGCAGCCGGCGCATCAGGCCGAGCATGCCGCTGTCGATATCGGAGGCGCCCGATGCAGTGCCGCTCAGGCCTTGCCCGCGTGCGCCACCTGCCCCCGCAGGGCCCGATGCGGAGGCGCTACTGCCGGCGCTGCCGGGCATGCCGCCCAGTCCACCACTGCCGTCACCACCACCTGCCAGGCCCTTGGCACGTGCGGCCGCGGCCTGCAATTCCTCAGGGGAGGGCAGGGCCACACCGAACAGGTCACCCAGGGCCTTCATCGATGGGGGCGGGGTCCAATCAGGCGCCTCACCAGAGCCACCCAGCCCACCATGGCTCGATGTCAGGGGCGCACCGCTGGTTGATGAGCGCGTGGAATCACGCTCCAACCCCGGGCTGCCCGTGTGCCCGGTGGGCTTGCGCACCAGCAGCGGGGCTTGCGCTACGCCATGCTGACGGCACTCGGCCAGCAACTGTTCATAGCAGGCCTTGAGCGCGGCGCTGGCATGCACGGCCAGCACGCGGGCCAGTTGCTGCTGGGCGGCGGTGTCCTCGCTGGCCTGCGTCACGGCCTTGAGCAGCGCCTTGCCGACGATGGCCGGCCGCAGGGGGAACACCTCGTCGCTTGGTTCGGCCTCTTGAAGCGTGACGAAATAACCACGAAGTTCGCGCAGCGAGGCCTCGGTGTCGATCTCCAGCAGCCGGGTCAGGCGTGCGGCCGTGACGGTTTCCTCGACCTCGGCGTTCTCCACCAGGCGCAGGGCTGTCCAGTCGGTGTCGGCGTAGGCCGCGCCCTCGGGCTGCTGGCGCTGCAGATCCTTGGCGACGCGCTCGCCCAGATCACGCGCGAACGCCTGACCGACCGCCGTGCAACGGCGCTGCAGGTCGTATTCGGCGTTCATCAACGCCTGGCGCTCGGCATTGCTGCTGGCCGCCAGGGCCAGCATGCCCAGCTGGGTGCCCGTCTTGTCGATGGCCTGCGTCATGCCCGCCACCAGGCGGGTTACAGCAGGTTCAAGCAGACGGTCCAGTCGGGGATCGGTCACGGTTGGTTTACATCCAGATCACAACGGGGCGAAGACTTGCACCCCTTTCGATCCAGATATCGGCCGGATAGATCCGGACTTGCGTTACCGTTTCAAACTGTCACGAATTTCCCGCAGCAGCACGATGTCTTCCGGCGTGGGGGCCGGGGCGGCAGGCGCGGCCGGTGCCGGCTGAGCGCGCAGGCGGTTGATCTGCTTGATCATCAGGAAGATGATGAACGCCAGAATCGCGAAATTCAGGGCCACGGTGACGAAATTACCCCAGGCGAACACGGCGCCGAGTTTCTTGGCATCCGCCAGCGCCAGGCCTGCGGGCTGCCCGGCCAGGGCGACGTAGTAATTGGAGAAATCCAGGCCACCGACCACCTTGCCCACCAGCGGCATGATCAGGTCGTTGACCACCGAATCCACGATCTTGCCGAAGGCCCCGCCGATGATGACGCCCACGGCCAAGTCGACCACATTGCCCTTGACGGCAAATTCCTTGAATTCGGTCATGAAAGTCATGCGCCCGCTCCTATCTTCTAGCACTGGTTGGTGTTGGGAAATAATCTAAATGCACAGGGTTTGATCTGACTGCGCGTGCCCGTCTGGCATGGTTATAAACCATAGGGCCCATGGCTAGAATAACAGCCATCCCCCTTCCATCGTTCATCGTCCCCGAGGAACCAATGAGCAATCAGCCAGTGGATCAAAGCCGCCGGACGTGGGTGACCATCGCCTGCGTCACCGGTGGTGCAGGTGGCGTTGCCGCCGCCGTGCCCTTCGCCCTGACTTTCCAGCCCTCCGAAAAGGCCCGTGCGGCCGGCGCTGCCGTCGAAGCCGACATCAGCACCCTCAAAGAGGGCGAGATGCTCACGGTGGAATGGCGCGGCAAGCCCGTCTGGATCATCAAGCGCACGCCCGCCCAGTTGGCCGAACTGGAAAAGATCGGCGGCGAGCTGGCCGACCCGGATTCCCAGCGCAAGCCGGATGAGCTCACCCCCAAGTACGCCCAGAACCGCCACCGCTCGATCAAGCCCGAGATCCTGGTGACGGTGGGCATCTGTACCCACCTGGGCTGTTCGCCGACCGCGAAGTTCCAGGCCGGCGCCCAACCTTCGCTGCCCGAAACCTGGCCGGGCGGCTTCCTGTGCCCCTGCCACGGCTCCACCTTCGACATGGCCGGCCGCGTGTTCAAGAACAAGCCCGCGCCCGACAACCTCGAAGTGCCGCCGCACATGTACCTCTCGGACACCAAGATCCTCATTGGTGAAGACAAGCAGGCCTGAGGCAGGAGCACATCGACATGGCTGAATTCAAGCAAGCGCCCGCAGGCGCCTCGGCCGGCGTGAAGTTCATGACCTGGGTGGACAACCGGTTCCCGGCCACCAAGCTCTGGAACGAACACGCCGCGCAGTACTACGCCCCCAAGAACTTCAACTTCTGGTATTTCTTCGGCTCGCTGGCGCTTTTGGTGCTGGTGATCCAGATCGTGACCGGCATCTTCCTGGTCATGAACTACAAGCCTGACGGCACGCTCAACGCCGCCGGCATCCCCGTGGCGTTTGCCAGCGTCGAGTACATCATGCGCGATGTGCCCTGGGGCTGGCTGGTGCGCTACATGCACTCCACAGGGGCCTCGGCCTTCTTCGTGGTGGTGTACCTGCACATGTACCGCGGGCTGATCTACGGCTCCTACCGCACGCCGCGCGAGCTGGTCTGGATCTTCGGCTGCCTGATCTTCCTGTGCCTGATGGCTGAGGCCTTCATGGGCTACCTGCTGCCCTGGGGCCAGATGTCGTACTGGGGCGCCCAGGTGATCATCAACCTGTTCTCGGCGATCCCCTTCGTCGGCCCTGACCTGGCCATCCTGATCCGCGGCGACTACGTGGTGGGCGACGCGACGCTGAACCGTTTCTTCGCGCTGCACGTGATTGCCGTGCCGCTGGTGCTGCTGGGCCTGGTGGTGGCGCACCTGATCGCGCTGCACGAAGTGGGCTCCAACAACCCCGACGGTATCGAGATCAAGGCCAAGAAAAACGCCAACGGCATCCCGCTGGACGGCATCCCCTTCCACCCCTACTACACGGTGCACGACATCATGGGCGTGGCCGGCTTCCTGATCGTGTTCACGGCGGTGATCTTTTTCGCGCCTGAGTTCGGCGGCTACTTCCTAGAGTACAACAACTTCCTGCCGGCCGATCCGCTGAAGACTCCGTCGCACATCGCCCCGGTCTGGTACTTCACGCCGTTCTACTCGATGCTGCGCGCCACCACCGACTGGATGGTGCACGTGTTCGCGGCCCTGCTTGGCTTGGCAGCGCTGCTGAACCTGGTCAAGGGCCAGGGCAGCAGCAAGGCCAAGATTGGCGGCATCATCGCGGCGGCCATCGCCATCGCCCTGCTGTACAAGTTCGAGGCCAAGTTCTGGGGCGTGGTCGTGATGGGTGGCGCCGTCGTCATCCTGGCCTTCCTGCCCTGGCTGGACCACAGCCCGGTCAAGTCGATCCGCTACCGTCCTGACTGGCACAAGATCGTCTACGGCGTGTTCGTGCTGAACTTCGTGATGCTGGGCTGGCTGGGCATCGAGCCCCCGTCGCCCGTGTACGAAAAGATGGCGCAGATCGGCACGCTGCTGTACCTGGGGTTCTTCCTGCTGATGCCGTGGTGGAGCCAGCTGGGCACCTTCAAGCCGGTGCCCGAGCGCGTGACCTACCACCCCCACTGAGTGTCAGGAGCACACCAACATGATCAAACGCATCATCGCTTCGCTGCTGACCACGCTGGCGCTGGTCTCGGGCGCCCAGGCGGCCGAAGGCACCGCCCCGCTCGACCGCTTCCCCAAGGCGCGGGTGACCGACTTGGCCGCGCTTCAGAACGGGGCCAAGCTGTTCGTCAATTACTGCCTGAACTGCCATTCGGCCGCCTTTGTTCGCTACAACCGCCTGCAGGACATCGGCCTCACGGAAGACCAGATCAAGCAAAACCTGCTCTTCACCGCCGAGAAGGTGGGCGAAACCATGACCGCGGCCATCAAGCCACGTGACGCCAAGGAGTGGTTCGGCGCCGTGCCGCCCGACCTGACCCTGGCCGCCCGCGCCCGGGCCAGCCCCGCCGGCACCGGCCCTGACTGGCTCTACACCTACCTGCGCACCTTCTACAAGGACGACACCCGCCCCACGGGCTGGAACAACCTTGTCTTCCCCAATGTGGGCATGCCGCACGTGCTGTGGGAGTTGCAGGGTGAACGCGCTGCGGTATACAAGGAAGAGGTCGATCCGCATGATGAAAAAAAGAAGGTTCACACCTTCACTGGATTCGAGCAGTTGACCCCGGGTAAAATGTCGGCCCAGGAGTACGACAGTGCGATGGCCGATCTGGTGGCCTACATGACGTGGATGGCTGAGCCGAACGCTCAGCATCGTATCCGCATCGGTGTGGGTGTGATGATCTTCCTCATCGGCTTCCTGTTTGTTGCCTGGCGATTGAACGCCGCGTTCTGGAAAGACGTGAAGTGAACTGAGTGTCGACGGCGCCCTTGATCAAAGGGTGTCTGGCGCAGTGAACACCCTTCGCGGGGTGCCACTGCGCTTCGTTGTTTTTGGCATTTGCCTGTTTCTGATTGAGGATCCTGCCGCCATGATGGTGCTTTATTCCGGTACGACTTGCCCCTATTCGCACCGCTGCCGCTTCGTGCTCTTCGAGAAGGGCATGGATTTCGAGATCCGCGACGTCGACGTCTTCGCCAAGCCGGAAGACATCGCCCTGATGAACCCCTACAACGAGGTGCCCATCCTCGTCGAGCGCGACCTGATCCTGTACGAGTCGCACATCATCAACGAGTACATCGACGAACGCTTCCCCCACCCGCAACTGATGCCCGGTGACCCGGTCGCCCGTGCCCGCGTGCGCCTGTTCCTGCTGAACTTCGAGAAGGAACTGTTCGCTCACGTGAACCTGCTCGAAGGCCGTGGCGGCCTCAAGGGCAACGACAAGCAGTTGGAAAAGGCCCGCTCGCAGATCCGCGATCGCCTGACGCAGCTGGCGCCCATCTTCCTGAAGAACAAGTACATGCTGGGCGATGACTTCTCCATGCTGGACGTGGCCATCGCGCCCCTGCTGTGGCGCCTAGATTACTATGGCATCGAGCTGTCGAAGAATGCGCTGCCGCTGCTGAAGTATGCTGAGCGCATCTTCTCGCGGCCCGCCTACATTGAGGCGCTGACGCCCTCCGAGAAGGTGATGCGCAAGTAACGACGACGAACCGGGATTTCATGACCACGCCGACCGACGCCGACGCCCAGGGCAGTTCCACCCGCCCGTACTTGATCCGGGCCCTGCACGACTGGTGCACCGACAACGGCTTCACGCCTTACCTGGCGGTGTACGTCAACAAGACGGTGCAGGTGCCGCGCGAATACGTCAAGAACAACGAGATCGTGCTGAACGTGAGCTTCGATGCCACGAGCCAGTTGCAGCTGGGCAACGAGTACATCGAGTTCAAGGCACGTTTCGGTGGCGTGGCGCGTGACATCGCGGTGCCGGTCGATCACGTGATCGCCATCTATGCCCGTGAGAACGGGCAGGGCATGGCCTTCCCGGTGCCTACGCCGCAGGACGCCGAAGACGGTGCCGAAACGCCTGCTGCTGGTGAGCGTAAATCGGGTATCCGCCTGGCCAGCGTACCGGACACGGACCCCGATGCCGCGGTGGCCCTGGAGGTGGTGCCGCAGGATGAGTCGGGTGGGAATGATCCTGAGCCTCCTGCTGCGCCTCCGGGCGGCGGCAGACCGTCGCTGCGGCGCATCAAGTAAGCGCCAGAAGTCATCAAGGGCTGCATTACAATGCGGCCCTTGCTTCTTTGATGAAAGCATGCCGCCTTAGCTCAGTTGGTAGAGCAACCGCCTTGTAAGCGGTAGGTCGTCAGTTCGAATCCGACAGGCGGCACCAGTATTTGAAAGCCTTCCCCTGATAGTGACTGCTAACTTGGGAGGGCTTTTTCTTTGGATGGATACCGTTTCGGATACCACTTCAATCGCCCGCAGCGTCTGGCCAATGTGGTGGGCTCTTAGCTCTGCGGGTTCTTGGTATGAAGATAGATCCACTCGTCCAAACAAGCCTGTTCGATGTTTCCGGCTGGACCCAGGACGCAGAATTTGGAGTCTTCCCCCAGGGGGCGCGAGCAAAACTTGCGTATTTCGCGCCTGACAACGTCCAAGTGCCGGAAATTCGGAAGGGTCGCCGCTATCTTTTCAAGCGTTCGAAGAAGAGCTATCCGGATCAATATTGGGGCGAGGTCGTAGCGTATCGCATTGGTTGCTTGATAGGGGTTACGGTGCCGCCAGCTTTTGGGGCGCTCAACTCTGAAACGGGCGTCTGTGCTGCGCTGATCGAATGGTTCTATGAGGATGGTGTTGAGTCCTTCATTCACGCTGGAGACTTCCTGCAGCGACTGAGGCCTGACTTCGAAAGAGAGGTTGGAGCGGACCACAACATGGCGGACAACACAAAGCTGCTCTCTGCTTGGGCGAAGTTGGATTTGCTCAAGGACAACTGGAGCAAGTGGTGGGCTGTGGCCCTGGCTTTTGATGCGCTCATCGGAAACACGGATAGGCACCAAGACAACTGGGGTTTGATTCTTGCTACGGATGTAGCGTCCAAAACTCGATTCGCGCGACTTTCGCCATGCTTCGACAACGGTACAAGCCTTGGCCATGAGCGATTTGTTGACCGTATCGCAGGCTGGCGAGACCATGACGTTAAAAGGTACATCGAAAAGGGCAAGCATCATGTCCGATGGACTCATCGGGACGAAGGCTCTCGTGGACACGCAGCAATGCTCGCTAGCGCTGTGAACCAGTGGCCAGCGGTTAGGGCAAACCTTGTCCAGATGCTAGGTTTCTCGAAGGATGATCTGATAGGGGCACTTGAAGATTTGCTGAAGCTTGATGAAGCGCCCCGGGATTCGAGGAGGCTCCAACACTGGAGAATGGAGCCATGAAGAAGTCCCCGAAGTTTTCGCCAGAGGTGCGTGAGCGTGCCGTGCGTATGGTGCTGGAGCACCGTGGTGAGCATCCGTCGCAATGGGCGGCCA
>NZ_JBASTH010000053.1:0-11637 GCF_049274795.1 Aquabacterium sp. | reverse complement strand
TGGAGATGCCGGCGCGCGTGGCCAGACGGAAGCCGTTTTGCAGCAGCTTGTCGGCCAGCACCACGGTTTCCTTCAGACCGCACTTGCGGAACGAGGTGTTGATCAGTCGCGAGATTTCCTTCTTCTTCAACGCCTTGTTGATGTTGGAGAAGGGCAGGCCCTTGGGCAGGATCTCGGACAGCAGGGCGCGACCGACGGTGGTCTCGACCAGCTTGAGCTCGGAGGTGAACTCGCCCGTTTCCTTGTCCTTGGTCCACTCGAGCATGCGCACGCTGATGCGGGCGGTGATCTCGACCACGTGGTTGTCCAGCGCGCGCTGCAGCTCGGCCAGGTCGGTGAAGACCATGCCTTCGCCCTTGCCGTTGATGCGCTCGCGGGTGGCGTAGTACAGGCCCAGCACCACGTCTTGCGACGGCACGATGGAGGGCTCGCCGGAGGCCGGGAACAGCACGTTGTTGGAGGCCAGCATCAGGGTGCGGGCTTCCATCTGCGCTTCGATCGACAGCGGCACGTGGACGGCCATCTGGTCACCGTCGAAGTCGGCGTTGAAGGCCGCGCAGACGAGAGGGTGCAGCTGGATGGCCTTGCCTTCGATCAGCATGGGCTCGAAGGCCTGGATGCCCAGGCGGTGCAGCGTAGGCGCACGGTTCAGCAGAACCGGGTGCTCCTTGATGACCTCTTCGAGGATGTCCCACACAACCGGGGTGCCGGATTCGACTTCCTTCTTGGCGGCCTTGATCGTCGTCGCGATGCCCATGGCTTCGAGGCGCGAGAAGATGAAGGGCTTGAACAGCTCCAGGGCCATCAGCTTGGGCAGGCCGCACTGGTGCAGCTTGAGGGTCGGGCCCACGGTGATGACGGAACGGCCGGAGTAGTCGACCCGCTTGCCCAGCAGGTTCTGACGGAAACGACCGCTCTTGCCCTTGATCATGTCGGCCAGCGACTTCAGGGCACGCTTGTTGGCGCCCGTCATGGCCTTGCCACGGCGGCCGTTGTCCAGCAGCGAATCAACCGACTCTTGCAGCATGCGCTTTTCGTTGCGCACGATGATCTCGGGGGCCTTCAGCTCGAGCAGACGGGCCAGACGGTTGTTGCGGTTGATGACGCGACGGTACAGATCATTCAGATCCGACGTGGCGAAACGACCGCCGTCCAGTGGCACCAGCGGACGCAGGTCCGGCGGCAGCACGGGCAGCACGTCCAGCACCATCCAGTTCGGCTTGATGCCGGACTTCTTGAAGGCCTCCATGACCTTCAGGCGCTTGGAGTTCTTCTTGACCTTGAGCTCCGAGCCGGTCATGTCGTTGCGGAGCTTGTCGATCTCGACGTCCAGGTCCATCTCTTCGAGCAGCTGCTTGATGCCTTCCGCGCCCATCAGGGCCTGGAATTCATCGCCGTACTCGAGGCGCTTGGCGTCGTAGTCGTCCTCGGACATGATGCCGAACTTCTTCAGCGGGGTCATGCCGGGGTCGACGATCACGTAGGCTTCGAAGTACAGCACGCGCTCGATGTCGCGCAGGGTCATGTCCAGGACCAGGCCCAGACGCGACGGCAGCGACTTCAGGAACCAGATGTGCGCGCAGGGCGCAGCCAGTTCGATGTGGCCCATGCGGTCACGGCGGACCTTGGTCTGGGTCACTTCGACGCCGCACTTCTCGCAGATCACGCCGCGGTGCTTCAGGCGCTTGTACTTGCCGCACAAGCACTCGTAGTCCTTGATCGGGCCGAAGATCTTGGCGCAGAACAGGCCGTCACGCTCGGGCTTGAACGTGCGGTAGTTGATGGTTTCGGGCTTCTTCACTTCACCGAAGGACCAGCTGCGGATTTTCTCCGGCGAAGCCAGGCCGATCTTGATGGCATCGAAGTGCTCATCGGGGGTGAATTGCTTAAAGAGATCCAGCAAGCCTTTCATGGCTTTCTCCTAAATATTCAGTGCACGGTTGGAGATGAAATGACGCCGGCAAAGGCGCGCCAGGCAAGGCGGGCGGGTGCGCCGCATAGCAGCGCTATGCAAGCACCCGACCAACGCCGCATGGCGGGTCTTTGACAAGTCAGTTCCTCTCCAACTCGATGTCGATGCCCAGGGAGCGAATTTCCTTGACCAGCACGTTGAACGACTCAGGCATGCCCGCCTCGATGGCGTGCTCACCCTTGACGATGTTCTCGTACACCTTGGTGCGGCCGTTGACGTCATCGGACTTGACCGTGAGCATCTCTTGCAGCACATAGGAGGCGCCGTACGCTTCCAGGGCCCACACTTCCATTTCACCGAAGCGCTGACCACCGAACTGCGCCTTACCACCCAGCGGCTGCTGCGTGACCAGGGAGTACGGGCCGGTCGAACGGGCGTGCATCTTGTCGTCCACCAAGTGGTGCAGCTTCAGCACGTGCATGTAGCCCACGGTGACGGGACGCTCGAAGGCTTCGCCGGTGCGACCGTCGTGCAGGATGGCCTGCGTGCGGGTCGGCGTCAGGCCCTTGGCCTTGGCGATGTCGGCCGGGTAGGCCAACTGCAGCATCGCGCGGATCTCGTCTTCCTTGGCACCGTCGAACACCGGGGTGGCGAAGGTGACGCCCTTGGAAAGCTCACCGGCCATCTCGACCACTTCAACGTCGGTCAGCTGCGAGAGGTCTTCCTTCTTGCCGCCGGACTTGTTGAACAGCTCGTCCATGAACTTGCGCAGCTCGGCCGCGCCGGCTTCCGCCTGCAGCATGTTGCCGATGCGCTGGCCGATGCCCTTGCCGGCCCAGCCTAGGTGAACCTCGAGCACCTGGCCCACGTTCATCCGCGAAGGCACGCCCAGCGGGTTCAGCACGATGTCGCACGGAGTGCCGTCGGCCATGTAGGGCATGTCTTCGACCGGAACGATCTTGGACACGACACCCTTGTTGCCGTGACGGCCGGCCATCTTGTCGCCAGGCTGCAGGCGACGCTTGACGGCCAGGTGAACCTTGACCATCTTCAGCACGCCAGCGGGCAGCTCGTCGCCTTGCGTGAGCTTCTTGCGCTTTTCTTCGAAGTGCAGGTCGAAGGCGTGGCGCGTCTGCTCCAGCGAGTTCTTGATGGATTCGAGCTGGTTGGCCAGGTCGTCTTCCGCCGGACGGATGTCGAACCAGTGGAACTTCTCGACGCTGTCCAGGTAGGCCTCGTCGATCGCCGTGCCCTTGGCCAGTTTGTTCGGACCGCCATTGGCGATCTTGCCGTTGAGCAGCTTGCGGATACGGTCGAAGGCGTCGGCCTCCACGATGCGCAGCTGGTCGTTCAGGTCCAGGCGGAAGCGCTTGAGTTCATCGTCGATGATCTGCTGGGCGCGCTTGTCACGCTGGATGCCTTCACGGGTGAAGACCTGCACGTCGATGACGGTGCCCGAGGTGCCTTGGTCCACGCGCAGCGAGGTGTCCTTCACGTCGGAAGCCTTCTCGCCGAAGATGGCGCGCAGCAGCTTCTCTTCAGGCGTGAGGGTGGTCTCGCCCTTGGGCGTGACCTTGCCGACCAGCACGTCGCCAGGGCCGACTTCCGCGCCGATGTACACGATGCCGGACTCGTCCAGACGAGCCAACTGGTTCTCGGACAGGTTCGGGATGTCGCGGGTAATTTCTTCGGAGCCCAGCTTCGTGTCGCGGGCCATCACCACCAGTTCCTCGATGTGGATCGAGGTGTAGCGGTCTTCGGCCACCACGCGTTCGGAGATCAGGATCGAGTCTTCGAAGTTGTAGCCGTTCCAGGGCATGAAGGCCACGAGCATGTTCTGGCCCAGGGCCAGTTCGCCCAGGTCCGTCGATGCGCCGTCGGCGATCACGTCGCCAGCCGCCACCTTGTCACCACGGCGCACGATGGCGCGCTGGTGGATGTTGGTGTTCTGGTTGGAACGCTGGTACTTGATCAGGTTGTAGATGTCCACGCCCACTTCGCCGGCGACCGTTTCCGCGTCATTGACACGGATCACGACGCGGTTGGTGTCGACGTAGTCCACGATGCCGCCACGCTTGGAGGTCACCACGGTGCCCGAGTCGACCGCAGCGACGCGCTCGACACCGGTACCGACCATGGCCTTCTCGGGGCGCAGGGTGGGCACGGCCTGACGTTGCATGTTGGCGCCCATCAGCGCGCGGTTCGCATCGTCGTGCTCCAGGAAAGGCACGAGCGAGGCAGCCACCGACACGATCTGCGAGGGCGACACGTCCATGTACTGCACGCGCTCGGGCGACAGCAGCACGGATTCACCGTTTTCACGGGCCGACACCAGCTCGTCGATCAGGCGGCCTTCAGCGTCCAGGCCGGCGTTGGCCTGGGCGATGACGTACTTGCTTTCCTCGATGGCCGACAGGTAGTCGATCTGCTCGGTCGTCTTGCCATCGACCACGCGACGGTACGGCGTCTCGATGAAGCCGTACTCGTTCAGTTGGGCGTACAGGGCCAGCGAGTTGATCAGGCCGATGTTCGGGCCTTCAGGCGTTTCGATCGGGCACACACGGCCGTAGTGGGTCGGGTGCACGTCGCGCACTTCGAAGCCGGCGCGTTCGCGGGTCAGACCACCCGGGCCCAGGGCCGACACGCGCCGCTTGTGCGTGATCTCGGACAGGGGGTTGGTCTGGTCCATGAACTGCGACAGCTGCGACGCACCGAAGAACTCCTTCAGGGCCGCAGAGATCGGCTTGGAGTTGATCAGGTCGTGCGGCATCAGGGCTTCGGTCTCGGCCTGGCCCAGACGCTCCTTGACGGCCTTCTCGATACGGGCCAGACCGGAACGGTATTGGTTCTCGGCCAGCTCGCCCACGCAACGCACGCGGCGGTTGCCCAGGTGATCGATGTCATCGACTTCGCCACGGCCATTGCGCAGCTCGACCAGGATCTTCACGACCGACAGGATGTCGTCGTTGATCAGGGTCATGGGGCCGGTGCCTTCGTCGCGACCCACGCGGGCGTTGAACTTCATGCGGCCCACGCGCGACAGGTCGTACGTGTCTTCGCTGTAGAACAGGCGCTGGAACAGGGCTTGGACGGCGTCTTCCGTGGGCGGCTCGCCGGGGCGCATCATGCGGTAGATGGCGACACGGGCGGCGAGTTCATCAGCCGTTTCGTCGGTGGCCAGCGTCTGCGAGATGTAGGCGCCTTCGTCGAGTTCGTTCGTGAAAATGCACTCGATGTCCAGGATGCCGGCGGCGCGCAGCTTCTTGAGCAGCGCTTCGGTCAGCTCTTCGTTGGCCTTGGCGATGATCTCGCCGGTGTCCGGGTCGATCTGGTTCTTGGCCAGCACGCGGCCCAGCAGGAAGTCTTCGGGGACGCTGATGTGCGTGGTGCCCGATTGCTCGATCTGGCGGGTGTGGCGCGCGGTGATGCGCTTGTCCTTCTCGACCACGACATTGCCCGACTTGTCGGTGATGTCGAAGCGAGCGACTTCGCCCTTCAGGCGCTCGGACACGTACGCCATCTGGGCGCCCGAGTCCATCAGCTTGAACTGATCGTTGTCGAAGAACGTGGCCAGGATTTGCTCGGGGTTCATGCCGATGGCCTTCAGCAGGGTCGACACCGGCATCTTGCGGCGACGGTCCACGCGGAAGTACAGCAGGTCCTTCGGGTCGAACTCGAAATCGAGCCACGAACCGCGGTAAGGAATGATCCGGGCGCTGAACAACAGCTTGCCGGACGAGTGGGTCTTGCCCTTGTCGTGCTCGAAGAACACGCCAGGCGAACGGTGCAGCTGCGACACGATGACGCGCTCGGTACCGTTGATGATGAAGGAGCCGTAGTCGGTCATCAGGGGCACTTCGCCCATGTAGACCTCTTGTTCCTTGATCTCCTTGACCACCTTGGACTGGGACGTGGACGTCTCACGGTCGTAGATGATCATCTGCAGCTTCGCGCGCACGGCGGCGGCAAAGGTAAGGCCCCGTTGCTGACACTCGCGCTCATCGAACGCCGGACGGGCGATGTTGTACTCGATGAACTTCATCTCCACGAAACCATTGTGCGAAACAATGGGGAACGCAGACAGGAATGCGGCCTGCAGGCCTTCGGGTTTGCGTTTTTGCGGTGCGCCGTCCTTCTGGAGGAAGGCGACGTAGGCTTCCTTCTGCATCGTCAGCAGATAAGGAACCTTGAGCACGCTGCCGCGCTTGCCGAAGCTCTTGCGAATACGCTTGCGCTCGGTGTAGCTGTAGGGGTTTGTTTGCGCCATAAACTCTCCGTTGCGAAACCGGCTGGTTTCGGTTCGAATATCACCACCGTCAGGCCAAGACAGCGGCGTTGTTCGGCGACTGGCCATTCAGACGAAGATGTCTGAGGCTTGGTGGTTGGCCACTACCAACCGCTAGGCAGACAACCTGTGCGCAGGGATGCGACACAGGCTCGACCAAACCGGTTCTCTGCAGTCGGTTCAGAGAACACTCGAAAAGCCTTCCAGTGTACTACCGGATGGCTTTTCGGCTGCTCTCGAGGATTTAATCCCTCAGACGCCAAAGGCCGCCCCGTGGGGCAGCCTTCTCGGAGTGCACTGCCCGGGGGCAGCGTCTCTCATCCGTCACGCGGCTTGAGAGCCGCGCCTGGATTACTTCAGCTCGGCCGTAGCGCCGGCTTCAACCAGCTTCTTGACGGCGGCTTCAGCGTCAGCCTTGGCCACGCCTTCCTTGACGTTCTTCGGAGCGCCGTCGACCAGGTCCTTGGCTTCCTTCAGACCCAGGCCGGTGATTTCACGCACGGCCTTGATGACGCCGACCTTGTTGGCGCCAGCGCCGGTCAGGACAACGTTGAACTCGGTCTTCTCTTCAGCAGCGGCAGCGCCACCGCCAGCAGCGCCACCGCCAGCGGGAGCGGCGACAGCAGCGGCGGACACGCCGAACTTCTCTTCAATGGCCTTGACCAGTTCGTTCAGTTCCAGAACGGACATGCTGTCGAGGGAGGTCAGGAATGCGTCTTTATCGAATGCCATGATGGTTTCTTCCTAAATCGGTAAAAAATTGAATGCGGATCGGTGATCGATCAAGCGGCAGGTGCGGCTTCTTCAGCAGCAGCCGGGGCGCCTTCGCCACGCTTGGCGGCCACGGCGGCCACGGCGCGGGCCAGACCAGAGACCGGTGCCTGCAGCAGGGCGGCGATCTGGGCCAGCAGCACTTCCTTCGTCGGCACGGACGCCAGGGCCTTGATGCCAGCAGCATCCAGGGCCTTGCCGTTGTACGCACCAGCCTTCAGGACCAGCTTGTCGTTGGACTTTGCGAAGTCGGCGATCACCTTGGCGGCGGCCACTGCGTCTTCGGAAAAACCGTAGATCAGCGGACCGCTCATGCTCTCGGTAGCCACTTCGAACGGCGTGCCGGTCACGGCGCGGCGGGCCAGCGTGTTCTTCAGCACGTGAAGATACACACCTTGCGCACGCGCGTTCTTGCGCAGCTGGTCGAGTTGGGCCACCGTGAGTCCGCGGTATTCAGCCAGTGCCAGCGTCTGTGCCTTGCCCGCCTGGGCAGCCACTTCAGCGATGACGGCTTCTTTCTCGTTGCGATTGAGACTCAAGGTCTACTCCTTAAAACGTGCCTTTCGTGCCCACCACCATAGGGCGGCGAGCCTGCCGGGCACACCCGGATTCAGCGACCTTCTGCCTAGGGAAGAACCACCTGCCATCCACAGGGGACGACAAGGCAGCGGATCCTTCAACAGCGGGTACGCCATCTGCGTAGGCTGGACCTTGAAAGCCCTGTTTAAGCCACGCACCATCTGTACAAGCATGGTGAGCAGCGCCTACGGTCTTTGATAGCCCGCAGCCCCGATGCTTCTCTCGAAGCGAAGGGACCACGGCCCACCAATTCGTTTCGGGCCACCGCGCCAGACTCGCGCGGGGCCCGGACCAACAGGCCGCTTGCGCGGCCGCCAGTCATGGGAGGTTCACAACCTGCCCGGCCTGAACAATCAGGCGGCGGGGTTGTTGATCGAGCCGATGTCGACGCGAACGCCCAGGCCCATCGTCGAGGACACGGCCACCTTGCGCAGGTAGACGCCCTTGGACGAAGCGGGCTTGGCCTTGGTCAGCGCATCCAGCAGCGCGGCCAGGTTGCCCTTGAGCTTGTCGCTGTCGAACGAACGACGACCGATCGTGCCGTGCACGATGCCGGCCTTGTCGATACGGAACTGGACTTGACCAGCCTTGGCGTTCTTGACGGCGGTGACCACGTCGGGGGTGACGGTGCCGACCTTGGGGTTGGGCATCAGGCCACGGGGACCCAGGATCTGACCCAGGGTACCGACGATGCGCATCGCGTCCGGCGAGGCGATCACCACGTCGAAGTTGATGTTGCCAGCCTTGACCTGTTCAGCCAGGTCTTCCATGCCGACCACGTCAGCGCCGGCGGCCTTGGCTTCTTCAGCCTTGGCGCCTTGCGTGAACACGGCGACGCGCTTGGTCTTGCCGGTGCCGTTGGGCAGCACGACGGCGCCACGAACGACCTGGTCCGACTTCTTGGCGTCCACGCCCAGTTGCACGGCCACGTCGATGGACTCATCGAACTTGGCGTTGGCGGCGTCCTTGATGATGGTCAGGGCTTCTTCGATGGCGTACAGCTTGGTCGAATCGACCTTGCCTTGCAGCGCTTGTTGACGCTTGGTGAGCTTTGCCATGATCAGACTCCTTCCACAATCACGCCCATCGAGCGGGCAGAACCAGCGATGGTGCGCACAGCGGCGTCCAGGTCAGCAGCGGTGAGATCCTTCTGCTTGGTCTTGGCGATCTCTTCGATCTGGGCGCGGGTCAGCTTGCCAACCTTGTCGGTGTGCGGACGGGGCGAACCCTTGTCCAGCTTGGCAGCCTTCTTGATCAGGACCGTCGCGGGCGGGGTCTTGAGGATGAAGGTGAAGGACTTGTCAGCGAACGCGGTGATCACCACCGGCAGCACCAGACCAGGCTCGAGGCCTTGCGTCTGGGCGTTGAACGCCTTGCAGAACTCCATGATGTTCAGACCGCGCTGACCCAGCGCCGGACCGATGGGAGGCGAAGGGTTTGCCTTGCCTGCCGGGATTTGCAGCTTGATGAAGCCGATAATCTTCTTGGCCATAACTTTCTCCTAGAACCGCCCGACGGCCACGTCAGGTCGGTTGAGTCAAACGCCAGGCTTATTCGAAATGAACTCCTGGCTCCTCTTGACGCGGTCTCGTTCGCGCCTGGCACGGGAGGTGATCGGCGTCAGGCGGCTTGCGCTGCCATCGGCCGGCCCCATCCTCCGGGGCCGTGTTCTTGGCTGCCAGACCAACGGACTTTCAATCCGCTGCCCTGGCGAGCAATCAGATCTTCTCGACCTGATGGAAATCCAGCTCGACCGGGGTGGCACGACCAAAGATCGTGACAGACACGCGCAGCTTGGATTTTTCGTAATTGACGTCTTCGATCGAGCCGTTGAAGTCGGTGAAGGGGCCTTCCTTGACGCGGACCACTTCGCCGTTTTCCCACTCGACCTTGGGCCGGGGCTTCTCGATGCCTTCTTGCATCTGGTTGACGATCTTCATGACCTCGTCTTCCGAGATGGGCACCGGACGGTTCTTGGCGCCACCGACGAAGCCGGTGACCTTGGACGTGTTCTTGACCAGGTGCCAGGAGTCGTCGCTCATCACCATCTCGACCAGCACGTAGCCGGGGAAGAAACGGCGCTCGGTGACGGACTTCTTGCCGTTCTTGACTTCAACGACTTCTTCGGTGGGCACCAGAATGCGGCCGAACTGCTCCTGCATGCCGGCGCGGTCGATGCGCTCGCGCAGGTTGCGCTCGACGGCCTTTTCCATGCCCGAATAGGCATGGACCACGTACCAGCGCAGCGGGGCAGCGTTGGAGGCGGGGCTGGCTTGAACGTCGCTCATGGGTGTGTCAACCTGGTTGGGAGGATGGGAGAAATCAGTGTTTCCAGCCGAGCAGCACGCTGTAGAGCAGCCACTCCAGGGACTTGTCGGTCAACCACAGGAACAGGGCCATCACCACCACGAAGGCGAAGACGTACAGCGTCATCTGGCGCGCTTCGGAGCCGGTGGGCCACACCACCTTGCGGGTTTCCTTGACGGCATCCTGGCCGAAGGCGATGAGTTCCTTGCCGGGGGCCGAGGTGAAGAACACCGCGATGCCCGCGATCACCAGCAGCAGCAGCGCGACGACGCGCAGCCACAGGTCTTGCTGACCCAGCAGGTAGAAGGCCGCGACGGCGCCCACCACCAGCAGGCCGGCAGCGGCCAGCTTGGCCTTGTCAGCAGCGGTGGTGACGGTTTCGACTTGCGCGGTGGAACTCATGGATGACTTGACTTGAGGCAGCAAAGCCCGCGGACCCGTGAAGGCCTTGCGGGCTGCTGTGGACCAGCTGTGATGTCTCGATCGTGTTCAGTTAGGTGGCAGGGGCAGAGGGAATCGAACCCCCAACCTTCGGTTTTGGAGACCGACGCTCTGCCAATTGAGCTATGCCCCTGTGGCCAATCTGAACAATGAACGAATGAAGTTGTTATCAGTCGAGGATCTTGGCCACGACGCCGGCGCCGACGGTACGACCGCCTTCACGGATGGCGAAGCGCAGACCTTCTTCCATGGCGATCGGGGCGATCAGCTTGACGGTGATCGACACGTTGTCACCAGGCATGACCATTTCCTTGTCGGCGGGCAGCTCGATGGAACCGGTCACGTCCGTCGTACGGAAGTAGAACTGAGGACGGTAGTTGTTGAAGAACGGGGTGTGACGACCACCTTCGTCCTTGGACAGCACGTAGATCTCGCCGGTGAAGTGCGTGTGCGGCTTGATCGAGCCGGGCTTGCACAGCACTTGGCCGCGCTGCACGTCTTCACGCTTGGTGCCGCGCAGCAGGATGCCGACGTTGTCGCCAGCTTGACCTTGGTCCAGCAGCTTGCGGAACATTTCCACGCCGGTGCAGGTGGTCTTCTGGGTGGCAGCGATACCGACGATTTCGATTTCTTCGCCGACCTTGATGATGCCGCGCTCGATACGGCCGGTCACCACGGTGCCGCGACCCGAGATCGAGAACACGTCTTCCACGGGCATCAGGAACGTGCCGTCCACAGCGCGCTCAGGCGTAGGGATGTACGTGTCCAGGGCTTCGGCCAGCTTCATGATGGCTTGCTCGCCCAGCTCGCCCGTGTCGCCTTCCAGCGCCAGCTTGGCCGAACCCTTGATGATCGGGGTGTCGTCGCCGGGGAAGTCGTACTTGGACAGGAGTTCACGGACTTCCATTTCGACCAGCTCGAGCAACTCGGCATCGTCGACCATGTCGGCCTTGTTCAGGAACACCAGGATGTAGGGCACGCCCACCTGACGCGACAGCAGGATGTGCTCGCGGGTCTGGGGCATCGGGCCGTCAGCGGCCGAGCACACCAGGATCGCGCCGTCCATCTGGGCGGCGCCGGTGATCATGTTCTTGACGTAGTCGGCGTGACCGGGGCAGTCCACGTGAGCGTAGTGGCGGTTGGCCGTTTCGTACTCGACGTGCGCGGTGTTGATCGTGATGCCGCGGGCCTTTTCTTCAGGCGCTGCGTCGATCTGGTCGTAGGCCTTGGCTTCGCCGCCGAACTTCTTGGACAGCACGGTTGCGATGGCAGCCGTCAGGGTGGTCTTGCCGTGGTCAACGTGACCGATGGTGCCCACGTTCACGTGCGGCTTGGTCCGTTC
>NZ_JBASTH010000052.1:0-11444 GCF_049274795.1 Aquabacterium sp. | reverse complement strand
GGTCGGCCTCGTCGGTGCGGCCGCGCGCATCGGCCTCCAGCGCGATCTCGCACCAGTGGTGGGCCATGCGCGGCGCGAACGAGCCGGTGCCGGCGGCCTCCAACTGGCGGGCCACCTCGATGGCGGGGTGCCAGTCGCGCGAGCGTTCGTACAGTGTCAGCAGCGACAGGCGCGCATCGGTGCCGAATGCCGTGCCTTCCAGGGCCTTGAAGGCTTCTTCGGCACGGTCGAACAGGCCGGCCTTCATGAAATCCTGGGCCAGGGCGTGCTGGGCCTTCTCGCGCTCTTCGCGCTTGAGGTCGGCGCGGGCCAGCAGGTGCTGGTGCACGCGAATAGCGCGCTCGTACTCGCCACGGCGGCGGAACAGGTTGCCCAGAGCGAAGTGCAGGTCGGAGGTGTCCGGGTCGTGCTGCACCGCCTCGATGAAGGCGTCGATGGCCTTGTCCTGCTGTTCATTGAGCAGCAGGTTCAGGCCCTTGAAGTAGGCCTGGGGCGTGGCGCTCTCTTCGCGGCGCATCTGGCGCAGATCGAGACGCGAGGCCAACCAGCCCAGCAGGAAGGCGCCGGGCAGGGCCAGCAGCAGCCATTGCAGATCGAAGTCCATCGTGGTGACCGCGGGTGGGCGGTAAAAAGGTCAGCGGCCCTGCTTGCGCGGCGCCGGCATGTCGGGCGGGTGGGGCAGCTGCGAGGGCAGTGCGCCGCTCGTGTCGGGGGCAGCGGGGGTGTCTTCGGCGGCCGGGGCCTGCTCGGCGATCAGGTGC
This sequence comes from Aquabacterium sp., assembly GCF_049274795.1. GTDB lineage: Bacteria > Pseudomonadota > Gammaproteobacteria > Burkholderiales > Burkholderiaceae_C > Aquabacterium. The sequence goes on along the minus strand of NZ_JBASTH010000052.1, from coordinate 10,683 downwards.
AGGCGCTTGCGGGCATCACGCCGGTGGCGCCACCAACTGGGCACCATGGCCACCACGCCAGCGGCGCAACCCAGGCCGAACACGCCCAGCATCACGAACACCATGGGCGCCTGCCAGCTGTAGCCGAAGAAGCCGCGCACGTCGACCACGTGCTGGTTCTTCAGGGCGAAAGCGAACAGCACGAAGAACAGGAAGGCACGCCACAGCCAGGTCAGTGCACGCATGGATGTCGATCCCTCGTCTTGGCTCAGTTGGGGATGGTGGGGTTTTGCTCAGCGCTGAGGCTGATTGTCCACCATCGCGCCGGCCTCGGCAGCAGAGGGTTGCGTTTCGGGAACATCGGTGTCGACGGCTTCACGAAGCGCCTTGCCCGGCTTGAAGTGGGGCACGAGCTTTTCGGGGATCAGCACCTGCTCGCCGGAGCGGGGGTTGCGGCCCATGCGGGGCGGGCGGCGGTTGATCGAGAAGCTGCCGAAGCCGCGCAGTTCGATGCGGTGCCCCTTGGCCAGCGCCTCCGACATGGCGTCCAGAATGGTCTTGACGGCGAATTCGGCGTCGCGTTGCGTGAGCTGGCCGAAGCGCTCGGCCAGCTTGGCCACCAGGTCGGATCGGGTCATGGGTGATGAAACACAACTGATTCAGGGGCTGTGATGAGGCCACGCGGGAGGCCTCATCACAGCCCCCAGGGCGAGCCGGCCAGAACCCGCTGGGTAGCGGGCTTGAGCCGGAACGGTCTCTGGGAGCTGCCGGCAAGCCCGAAGGCCTGCCGGCGGTCAACAGCTGAGGATCAGCCGTTGTTCTGGTCCAGCTTGGCCTTGAGCAGGGCGCCCAGGCTGGTGGTGCCGGAGCCTTCCTTGGTCGTGTCGGCGCGCAGGGATTGCAGGGCTTCTTGTTGCTCTGCGTTGTCCTTGGCCTTGATCGACAGCTGGATGTTGCGGGTCTTGCGGTCCACGTTGATCACGATGGCCGTGACTTCGTCGCCTTCCTTCAGCACGTTGCGAGCGTCTTCGACGCGGTCGCGGCTGATTTCGGAAGCGCGCAGGTAGCCCAGGATGTCATCGGCCAGCTTGATTTCAGCGCCCTTGGCATCAACCGTGGCAACCACGCCGGTCACGGTGGCACCGCGATCGTTCAGGGTCGTGAAGTTGGTGAAGGGGTCGGAATCCAGCTGCTTGATGCCCAGGGAGATGCGCTCGCGTTCCACGTCGATGGCCAGCACGATCGCTTCGACTTCCTGGCCCTTCTTGTAGTTGCGAACGGCGGATTCGCCCGGCTCGTTCCACGACAGGTCGGACAGGTGCACCAGGCCGTCGATGCCGGCAGCCAGGCCCACGAACACGCCGAAGTCGGTGATCGACTTGATGGGGCCCTTGACGCGGTCGCCACGGTTGAAGTTCTGCGAGAAGTCGTCCCAGGGGTTCGGCTTGCACTGCTTCATGCCCAGCGAGATGCGACGCTTGTCTTCGTCGATCTCCAGGACCATGACTTCCACTTCGTCGCCCAGGTTGACGATCTTGTTGGGCGCCACGTTCTTGTTGGTCCAGTCCATTTCGGAGACGTGCACCAGGCCTTCGATGCCCGGTTCGATCTCGACGAACGCACCGTAGTCAGCGATGTTGGTGACCTTGCCGAACAGGCGGGTGCCCGAGGGGTAACGGCGCGACACGCCAACCCAGGGGTCGTCGCCCATCTGCTTCAGACCCAGCGAGACGCGGTTCTTCTCGGCGTCGAACTTCAGGACCTTGGCCGACAGCTCTTGGCCAACCGTCACCACTTCCGAAGGGTGACGCACGCGGCGCCATGCCATGTCGGTGATGTGCAGCAGGCCGTCGATACCACCCAGGTCCACGAAGGCGCCGTATTCGGTGATGTTCTTGACCACGCCATGGACGATCGCGCCTTCGCGCAGCGTTTCCATCAGCTTGGCACGCTCTTCGCCCATCGAGGCTTCGACCACGGCACGACGCGACAGCACGACGTTGTTGCGCTTGCGGTCCAGCTTGATGACCTTGAACTCCATGGTCTTGCCTTCGAACGGCGACATGTCCTTGACAGGGCGCGTATCGAGCAGCGAACCAGGCAGGAAGGCGCGGATGCCGTTGACCAGGACGGTCAGACCGCCCTTGACCTTGCCGTTGACCGTGCCGGTCACGAAATCGCCCGATTCCAGGGCGGTTTCCAGCGACAGCCACGAGGCCAGGCGCTTGGCCTTGTCGCGCGACAGGATGGTGTCGCCGTAACCGTTTTCGATGGCGTCCACGGCCACCGAGACGAAGTCACCCACTTGGACTTCGACCTCGCCCTGGTCGTTGCGGAACTCGTCGATGGGCACGTAGGCCTCGGACTTCAGGCCGGCGTTGACAACCACGAAGTTGTGGTCAACGGCCACCACCTCGGCGGTGATGACTTCGCCAGTGCGCATATTGGCGCGCTGCAACGACTCTTCGAATAGGGCGGCAAAAGATTCAGACATGAGATTTCCTGTGCCAGCTTTGGGGCCGGCGGTAACGCTTGGACCGACAGGCAACGGAACAAGCGGTTAAGTTGAAGAAGCGATGTGCGGCCTGGCTTTGCTGCCGTGCCGAGGATCAAACCTCGCCTCACCGCCGGGCGGCGGGGAGGGCACATCACGCCCTGTGCGTGATTTACAGGTCACGCCCTGATTTGGCCTTGCCTGATCACGCCTGAGGCGCGACCACATGGGGCCACCCGTCTGTCCACCAACCCAACACCGTGTCCACCGACTGGTCGATGGTCAATGCCGAGTTGTCGAGCAAACGGGCATCGTGCGCAGCCACCATCGGGGCGACCGCGCGGTTCTTGTCCCGCTGGTCGCGCGCCTCTAGGTCTGCGCAGATCTCGTCAAGGGTAACAGAAATCCCTTTTGAAATCAATTGGTTATACCGGCGTTCCGCCCGCTGTGCCACGGTGGCCGTCAAAAACACCTTGAGGCCCGCATTCGGGAAGATCACGGTGCCCATGTCGCGGCCGTCGGCCACCAGGCCGGGCAACTTGCGGAAGGCCAGTTGCTGGCGTACCAGGGCCTGGCGCACGCCGGGCAGGGCGGAGATCTTGGAGGCCGTCTGGCCGACTTCCTCCTGGCGCAGGTCGTCGCTGACCTCCTGGCCGTCCAGCCAGACCTGATGCCCTGAGAAACGCAGGGGGATGTCTTCGCCCAACTGCTTGGCCAGGCCTACCAGGGCGGGTTCGTGGTCGGCCGGTACGCCGCGGCGCAGGGCCAGCAGGGCGGTCACGCGGTACAGCGCGCCGGAATCCAGGAACTGGTAGCCCAGGCGGGTGGCCAGGGCGCTGGCCAGGGTGCCCTTGCCCGAGGCAGTGGGGCCATCGATGGTGATGACGGGGATCAGCCGGGGCTCGGTTTTCGCCACTTGGAAAAGCGTCTCGAAATAATCCGGGAAGGTCTTGCCGACGCAGCGCGGGTCTTCAATGCGCACCGACACCGTCTGCCCGGCGCCAATCGTGGGCGACAGCGGGTGGAAGGCGGCCAGCGAGAAGCACATGGCCATGCGGTGGTCGTCGTAGGTGTGGATGCTGCCGTGCGTCCAGCAGCCGGGGGCGGGCGGCGTCACCTCGATGAAATCCTCGCCCTCGGTGACCACGGCACCCAGCTTGCGCAACTCGGTGGCCATGGCGGCGATGCGGTCGGTTTCCTTCACGCGCCAGCTGGCGATGTTGCTCAGGCGCGTGGTGCCATCGGCGTACAGCGCCATCACCGCCAGCGTCATGGCCGCGTCGGGGATGTGGTTGCAGTCCATGGACACGGCCTTCAAAGGCCATGCCCCGCGCTGGATCTCCAGCCAGTTCGGGCCGCCGTCGATCTGCGCACCCATGGCGCGCGCGGCCTCGACGAAGCGGATGTCGCCCTGGATGGAATCGAGCCCCACGCCTTCGACGCGTACCGGTTGGTCGATGCCGGCGATGGCGCCCACGGCGATGAAGTAGGAGGCGGACGAGGCATCGGCCTCGATGTGGATCTCGCCGGGTGACTGGTAGCGGCTGCCCTGCGGGATGATGAAGCGCTCCCAGCCCTGGCGTTGCACCTGGATGCCGAAGCGGGCCAGCAGGTTCAGCGTGATCTCGATGTAGGGCTTGGAGATCAGCTCGCCTTCGACCTCGATGGTCAGGGCCTGGTTCTGCGAGACCAGCGGCAGGGCCAGCAGCAGCGCGGTCAGGAACTGGCTGGACACATCGCCGCGCACCTTGATGGGGGCATCGAGCTTCAAGGTGCCGCCGTTCAGGCGCAGGGGCGGGTAGCCCTCCTGGCCCAGGCACTCGATGGTGCAGCCCAGGGGGCGCAGTGCATCGATCAGGTCGCCGATGGGGCGCTCGTGCATGCGCGGCACGCCGCTCAGCTCGAACACGCCGCCCTGCGTGGCCGACAGCAGGGCCAGTGCGGCCGTGAGCGGGCGCATCGCGGTGCCGGCATTGCCCAGAAAGAGCTGCGCCTCGGGCACGCCCAGCTTGCCACCCAGGCCTGTGATCTCCAGAACCTCGCCCTCGGGGCGGATGTCGCAGCCCAGCGTGCGCAGGGCGTCCAGCATCACGCGGGTGTCGTCAGAGGCCAGCAGATCGTGCACGCGGGTGGTGCCTTCGCTCAGGCCGGCCAGCAGCAGCACGCGGTTGGAGATGCTCTTGGAGCCGGGCAGGCGCACTGCGCCCTCGGCTTGGAGCAGGGGCGGCAGGTCGAGGAAGGCGGTCGTGTACATGGCGGCGGTCGGAAAAATGAAGGCCCCGGAACATCGCGTCAGGGGCCTGTGTCTGTAGTCTGGCTGCTGGATCAGCGCGAGGGCTTGCCCCCACCAGACGATGACCCGCTGGGCGGTGTGTGTGTGCTGAGCGTCCACTGGCTGCGCGACTCGGCCGCAGACTGGATCTGCTGCGACAGCGTCTCGCCGTCCCAGTCTCGCATGCTGCGTTCCATGGCGTCTAATGCGGCGCGGAAAGCCTCTGATTGCTTCAGGATCTCTTCGCGGTTGGACAGCAGGATGTCGCGCCACACCGTGGGCTCGCTCGCGGCGATGCGCGTGAAATCGCGGAAACCGGGGCCGGCCAGCGACAGGAACTCGCGGCCCGAAGGCTGCTGCTGCATCGCGTTGATGTAGGCGAAGGCCACCAGATGCGGCAGGTGGCTCACCGCCGCGAAGGCCGTGTCGTGGTTCTCCGGCGTCATCTTGAGCACCTGGCAGCCGATGGCGGCCCACACATCAGTGGCTTTTTGCACCAGCACCGGGTCGGTCTGCTGCAGCGGTGTCAGGATGACCTTGCGGCCTTGATAAAGCTGCGCGTCGGCGTGCTCGATGCCCGCCACTTCACGCCCGGCGATGGGGTGGGCGGGCACGAAGGAAGGCAAGCGCTCTTTGAGCACGCGGCGGGCCGCGTCGACCACGTCGCGCTTGGTGCTGCCCACGTCCATGAACAGCACGCCCGGATCCACCAGGTGGCGGATGGCGCGGAAAGTGCTCTCGGTGGCGGCCACCGGCACGGCGATGATGACGATGTCCGAGCCCGAGACGGCCAGCAGCGCCGATTCGGCGGCCACATCGATCACGCCCAGACGGCGCGCCTTCTCGACCGTGGAGGGCGACTTGCTGTAGCCCACCACGCGGCGCACCAGGCCGGCCTTTTTCAAGGCCAGAGCGAAGGAGCCGCCCATCAGGCCGCATCCGATCAGACCGAGTTGATTGAACATACCGATCGGCCTACTTCCTCAATCCTTGTCCACCGGGAACGAGCCCAGCACCTTCACGAAGCTGCAGATGCCACGCAGTTCTTCGACCGCTTTCGCCACGGCCGGCTCCTGCAGGTGGCCCGACAGATCGACGAAGAACACGTATTCCCATTGCCCCGAGCGGGCAGGGCGCGATTCGAAGCGTGTCATCGACACGCCGTGCGCCTTGAAGGGGGCCAGCAGGTCATGGACGGCGCCGGGGCGGTTGTCCACCGACACGATCAGGCTGGTGCGGTCGTTGCCCGTGGGCGCGGACTGCGTGTGGCGATCCGGGTGCGTGAGCACCGCGAACAGCGTGCGGTTGTGGGCCTCGTCCTGCACGGCGGCCTGCACCACGTGCAGACCGTATTGCGAAGCGGCGCGCTCGCTGGCCAACGCCGCCAGGCTCGGGTCCAGCGCAGCCAGGCGGGCGCCTTCGGCGTTGCTTGACACGGGGCGGCGCTCGGCATCGGGCATGTTCTGGCTGAGCCAGCCGTGGCACTGGGCCAGGGCCTGGGGGTGCGCCACCACGGTGGTGATGCCCTCGCGCGACAGCTCCTTGCGCAGCAGGTTGTGCGTGATCAGCAGGCTGGTCTCGCTGGTGATCACCAGAGGCGATTGCAGCAGCAGGTCGAGCGAGCGGGCCACCACGCCTTCGGTGGAGTTTTCAACGGGCACCACGCCGAAATCGGCCGAGCCGGCCACCGTGGCGCGGAACACCTCGTCGATGCTGGGGCAGGGCAGCAGCTCAATGGACGAGCCGAAATGCCCGATCGTGGCCTGCTCGCTGAAGGTGCCGGCCGGGCCCAGGAAGGCCACGCGCTGGCGCGATTCCAGGGCGCGGCAGGCGGACATCACCTCGCGCCAGATGGGACCCAGGCTGTCGGCCTTGAGCGGGCCAGGGTTGGCAGCCTTGAGCTTGTCGATCACCTGGATCTCGCGGTCCGGGCGGAACACGGGCGAGCCGTCGATCTTCTTGACCTCGCCCACGGCCTGGGCCAGTTGGGCACGCTGGTTCAACAGGGACAGCAACTGGCGGTCCACGCTGTCGATGCGTACGCGCAGGTCGGCCAGTTGCTCGTCCACCGGGCGCCCGTCGGGCACGTGGTGAGCAGCGTTCGAATCGGAAGAATCAGCCATGGCGCCGCGCGAAATCGTTGAGGTAATCGACCAGGGTCTGCACCCCGGCCAGCGGCATGGCGTTGTAGATCGAAGCGCGCATGCCGCCCACGCTCTTGTGCCCCTTGAGTTGAAGCAAACCCCGTTCCTTGGCACCGGCCAGGAAGGCATCGTTCAGGCTGTCGCTGGGCAAAAAGAAGGGCACGTTCATGCGCGAGCGCGCCGCCGGCACCACCTTGGTGGCGTAGAAGCCGGACGCGTCGAAACAGTCGTACAGCAGGCGGGCCTTGGCCACGTTGCGGGCCTCGATGGCGGCCAGGCCAACCAGATCGCCCTGTGCCGTGGTTTCACGCTGCTGCTTGATCCACTGGAACACCAGCCCCGCCATGTAGATGGCGTAGGTGGGCGGTGTGTTGTACATGGATTCGTTGTCGGCCACCACCTTGTAGTCGAAGGCGGTGGGGGTGGCCGGCAGGGCATGGCCCAGCAGGTCTTCACGGATGATGACCAGGGTCAGGCCGGCCGGGCCGATGTTCTTCTGCGCGCCACCGTAGGCCACACCCACGCGCGACCAGTCGATCGGGCGCGAGGCGATGTGCGAGGAGCAGTCGATCACCAGCGGGGCATCGCTACCCATGGCCTTGAGGTCGGGCAGTTCGTGGAACTCGAGGCCGTTGATGGTCTCGTTGCTGCAGATGTGCACGTAGGCTGCCTGGTCGCTGAGCTTCCAGGAGGCCGGGGCGGGCACCGTGGTGTGCCTGTCGGCCTCGTTGCTGGCGATCACGCTCACATCGCAGTACTTGCGGGCTTCCTTCTGCGATTTGATGGACCACGAACCCGTGACCACGTAATCCGCACGGCCGCCGCGCGACAGGTTCAGGGGCAGGATCGCGTTCTCAGCGATGGCCCCGCCCTGCATGAAGAGCACCTTGTAGTTGGCCGGGATGGCCAGGATGTCGCGCAGATCGGCCTCGGCCTTCGTGGCGATGGAGATGAACTCCTTGCCACGGTGGCTCATCTCCATCACGCTCATGCCCGAGCCCTGCCAGTCGAGCATCTCGGCGGCGGCCTGGGCCAACACCTCCTCGGGCAGGACGGCCGGGCCGGCCGAGAAATTGAAGGGACGCGTCGTCATGCCTGGAACCACCCTCACACCCTCACTTACTTGGCCTTGGGCTTGGCGGCAGCGGGTTGCTGCTGAGGCTGTTGCTGGCTCAGCTTGCCGCCGGTGGCCTTGTCCAGGATCGTGCGGATGTTGGTCTGCGCGGCCTGCAGCTTGGGGTCCACCTGCGGGCGGGCATCGGCCACGACCTTGTCGACCAGGGCCTTGCTCATCTCGGGCAGCAGGCCCTGGTACTTCTTGAGCACGTGCGAATCCAGCATGGTGACCAGTTGCTTGAGCTCGTCATCCGTGAACTTCTCTTCCAGCAGCGGGGCCACGGAGGCCTGGCTCTGCTTGATGGTGCTGGCGCGCACGATGGGGTTGGCCGCGTCCAGGTACTTCTTGATCTCGGCGTCGACCTGCTTGGCGGTGGCTTCGCGCTTGTCTTCGGGCACGCCCTGCACGATCACCTGCTGGGCCGCTGCGACCAGCTGGCGAGCGGGGTTCTCGGTCAATCCGCGCGCGGTGTTTTCCAGCGAGGATTGCTGCATGTCGATCAGCTTTTGAACCAGTTCTTTCTTGCTCTGGGCATGTGCGCTCAGCGAGGCCACCAGCAGGGTCGAGGCCACCGCGGTCGCCCACACAGTTTTCGTCAGCTTCATAAGGAGTCCTTGTCTTGTGAAAAAAGTGCCCGTCCGCGACGGGCATCTGGTTGCTTGGTGTTCAGGTCTCAGTCTTCGGTTCCACCATTGTCGGCGGAAGTATCAGGCGTGTCGGTGACAGGGCCGTCATCGGCGATCTCGTCGGCATTGGCGTCGTTCTCGACGATGCGCTGCAGGCCGATCAGCTTGGCGCCTTCATCCAGCGCGATCAGGGTCACGCCCTGCGTGGCGCGGCCCAACTCGCGGATCTCCGACACGCGGGTGCGCACCAGCACGCCCTTGTCGGTGATCAGCATGATCTCGTCGGCCGGACGCACCAGGGTGGCCGCGACCACCTTGCCGTTGCGCTCGGATTGCTGGATGGCGATCATGCCCTTGGTGCCACGGCCGTGGCGGGTGTACTCGACGATGCTGGTGCGCTTGCCGTAGCCGTTCTCGGTGGCGGTCAGCACGCTTTGCGTCTCGTCTTCGGCCACGAGCATGGCGATCACGCTCTGCGTCTCTTCCAGCATCATGCCGCGCACGCCGCGGGCGCTGCGGCCCATCGGGCGCACGTCTTCTTCGTCGAAGCGCACGGCCTTGCCGCCATCAGAGAACAGCATCACGTCGTGCTTGCCGTCGGTCAGCGCGGCGCCGACCAGGTAGTCGCCGTCATCGAGGCCCACGGCGATGATGCCGGCCTTGCGCGGGTTGCTGAAGTCGGTGAGCGGCGTCTTCTTGACGGTGCCCAGGCGCGTGGCCATGAACACGTAGTGATCTTCGGGGAAGCTGCGGAACTCGCCGGTGAGCGGCAGCACCACGTTGATCTTCTCTTCCTTCTCCAGCGGGAACATGTTGACCATGGGCTTGCCGCGCGAGTTGCGCGAGCCCTGCGGCACTTCCCAGACCTTGATCCAGTAGACGCGGCCCCGGTTGCTGAAGCACAGGATGTAGTCGTGCGTGTTGGCGATGAAGAGCTGGTCGATCCAGTCGTCTTCCTTCGTCGCCGTGGCCTGCTTGCCGCGTCCGCCGCGCTTCTGGGCGCGGTACTCGCTGAGCGGCTGGCTCTTGATGTAGCCCGTGTGGCTGATCGTGACCACCATGTCGGTGGGTGTGATCAGGTCTTCGGTGCCGAGTTCTTGCGCGTTGTGCTCGATGGTCGAGCGGCGCGCGCCCAGCTTGGTCTGGCCGAACTCCTGGCGGATGGCGGCCAGCTCTTCGCCGATGATGGCGGACACGCGCTCCGGCTTGGACAGGATGTCCAGCAGGTCGGCGATCTCGGCCATCACATCGCGGTATTCGCCGATGATCTTGTCCTGCTCCAGCCCGGTCAGGCGTTGCAGGCGCATCTGCAGGATTTCGCTGGCTTGTGCGTCAGACAGGCGGTACAGGCCATCGGGCTGCAGGCCGAAGTTCAGCGGCAGGCTCTCGGGGCGGTACTGCTGCGCGTCGCCGTCGACCCGGGCCAGCATCTCGCGCACCATCGACGAATCCCAGCTCTTGCTCATCAGCGCCGTCTTGGCGACCGGCGGCGTGGGCGAGGTCTTGATGGTTTCGATGAACTCGTCGATGTTGGCCAGCGCCACGGCCAGGCCTTCCAGCACGTGGCCGCGCTCGCGCGCCTTGCGCAGCTCGAACACCGTGCGGCGGGTCACCACCTCGCGGCGGTGCTCCAGGAACACGATCACCAGGTCACGCAGGTTGCACAGCTTGGGCTGACCGTCGATCAGCGCCACCATGTTGATGCCGAAGGTGTCCTGCAGCTGCGTCTGCTTGTACAGGTTGTTGAGCACCACCTCGGGCACTTCGCCGCGCTTGAGCTCGATCACCACCCGCATGCCGGACTTGTCGGATTCGTCCTGGATGTGGCTGATGCCTTCGATCTTCTTCTCGTTGACCAGCTCGGCGATGCGCTCGAGCAGGTTCTTCTTGTTTACCTGGTAGGGGATCTCGTCGACGATGATCGCCTGGCGGTCGCCCTTGCCGATGTCTTCGAAGTGCACGCGGGCGCGCATGACCACGCGGCCACGGCCGGTGCGGTAGCCCTCGCGCACACCGCTCAGGCCGTAGATGATGCCGGCGGTGGGGAAGTC